>JBAYTN010000026.1:0-49761 GCA_041675645.1 Melioribacteraceae bacterium | reverse complement strand
ATCAAAAATATTATTGCAAAACTAATTGAAGCAGACCGTGAGGCAAAAAAACGTTCACTTGAGAGCAAAGTTAAAAATGATAAGAAGGTAACAAGCGGCAAACTTCCTCAGTCATTCGATTATTCATCCTTCCAGAATTTTGCTCAGTTGCGGGGAAGTTTAGGTTGGCCGGTTAGAGAAGGAAGAATCGTCCGTAAGTTCGGCGAAAACAAAAACGAACGATTGAACACTATTACGTTGAATTATGGAATTGATATCGGTGTAAGCGCTTCTCAAAATGTTTTAGTCGTTGCCGAAGGAATTGTCAGTGCAATCGATTGGATTCCCGGTTATGGCAGCATTGTTATTGTTACTCATCGTGATGACTATAGAACCGTTTACGGCCACGTAACCGGCATTTCAGTTAAAGAAGGACAAAGAATTAATGCCGGAACAACAATAGGCAGAGTGAACGAAAGCTTAGAAGGAAACATTGTCCATTTCGAGATTTGGAATGAAAGAAATTATCAAAATCCGGAAATCTGGCTTGCCCGCAGATAACTAAATATTTCTTGCTAAAAATGTTTTGAAGTCTTCTACAGTTTCAAAAAAGAAATCACTTTGCATCTGCATCACTTTTTCTTTAGCGTAACTATCCCATAATACAGATGCCGCTTTTACTCCGGCTCTATGTGCGGCAATTACATCTGCCGGTGCGTCGCCAATCATTAAAACTCTATTTCTATCCAATTCAAATTTCTCAATAAACATATCAATTCCTTCTCGTGAAGGCTTCGACTCTTTTACGTCATCTCCAGTTACAATCATGTCAAATAAATCGTAAACGCCGATTTCTTTTAATGTGATAGTTGCGGAGTCTTTCCCTTTGCCCGTATAAATGGAAAGTGGAATGTTTTTCGACTTGATGAGTCGCAGTATCTCAATCATGCCCGGATAAATATCTGCCATATGCTGGTGCTGTGAAGAGTAGAAATCGAAATAATCTTTCCTAGCTTCTGTATAATCATTCTTCATCCATTCTTTCAGAATTACATCTTCAGTCGGGCCGAACATAGCAATTATTTCTTCATCGGAAACTGTTTTGTTCAAATACTTTTTAGTTACGTGATTAAAGGAAGAAAAAATCAACTCGTTTGTAGAAGTTAAAGTTCCGTCCACGTCAAATATGAAGCCGTCAAAATTTCCCAAAAATCACCTCATTATAAAAATTACTAATTTACTATCACTGCTAAGCGCAGCAAATTTATTCGTATCCAGTTGGTAAAACGATTTTACCGTTGCAAAATCAAGCTTAAATATTTCTCTTAGTAGTTCCTTTTCAATTGCCTCGTAGATAACTCCATCGTAAACAAAAAACACATTTTTGTTAAACTCAAAAAAATGATAGGAGTTATAAGTGGGATTATGTTTAAGTGTGAAACTATCGATCTCATTTTCTCCAAGCACAGAAAAGATAATCAGTTTCTTGTCTTGATGAATTAAGAAGATATTCTTCTGAGCAGATGAGTAGAAAAAGTTCGGAGATATTTTCTCTTTCTCAAGTCGCCAGTTTAGTCTGCCGAGTAAAAAATTAATAGAATAAAGCATGCTGTCTGCTGAAACGAGGTAAATACTTTTCCCATCTGAAACAATCTCTGAACGAGAAAAATTTGCTGATTCCGATTCCAGCCATCTCCAAATTAATAACCCCGTATTTGCATCTATACAATTGAGTGAACCATCTCCCCTCGTAAATACAAGCTTATTGTTAAGTAATATCGGCTTTGTAAAGAGAGAATCTTTTTGATCTGAGTTTTGCCAGTATTCTTGAAGTGATTCGAGATCGAGGCATGAAATCTTACCATTCACCATCCCAAACACAATTGCCGCTTTTGAGTCAGTTTGCTTTGGTATCATTAATTCTTTCTTGCCTACATATTCGAAAGCAAAAAGTGCGGTTGTGATTCTTTCTTCCAAACCAATCGATTGTAGCTGAGCGCCGGTAGCCAAATCAAAAGTATTGATTTCACTATTATCTGTTCCAACTACAAGAATGCTGTCAATTACAACCGGTCGGACAGAAATATTACCGGATAACTGCTGTTTCCACGAAAATTTTAGTGTTGAATCGGAACAACTAATTTTCCCATCATTATTGTATGAAATAAATTTGCCACCTTCGTAAATCGTTTCAGTAAAAGTAGAATCAAGCTGGGCTGTTCTTAGAATTACAGATGAAGTAAAAACAGCCTTGTTCGGTAATGCTTGTTTCTTCTTATTTTGCGCAAAACTTATTACGCAAAGAAAGGCTAAAAAAATCATTAAAAAATATTTGTTCATGGGCTCATCAATTTTCGGGTTCAAAATTAATCATTTCAACTTCCGATATGAAATTGGTTAAAAATGGAAGTAAAAGTTAGGTAAATTGTAAAGCCCCCCTCATTTTCATATATTTTGCCCGCAAATTCCAAAGAGTATATGAATAAAATCCGCAATTTCTGCATTATTGCCCACATAGATCATGGCAAATCAACTATCGCTGATGGGCTGCTTGAATTTACTCACACTATTTCTAAGCGTGAGGCGAAGGAACAGCTACTAGATAGTCTGGATTTGGAGCGTGAACGAGGTATCACAATTAAGTCGCACGCAATCCAGATGAAGTATGAATCAAAGGATGGCGAGCATTACACGCTAAATTTAATAGACACTCCCGGTCACGTTGATTTTTCTTATGAAGTTTCCCGCTCTCTCGCAGCTTGTGAAGGTGCAATTCTTATTGTAGATGCAGCTCAAGGTGTTGAAGCTCAGACTATTAGCAATTTGTACATGGCGATTGATGCCGGGCTCGAAATCATTCCGGTAATTAATAAAGTTGACCTACCAAGCGCAATGGTTGATGTCGTTAGTCATCAGATAATGGATTTGATTGGGTGCAAACAAGAAGAGATAATATTAGCTAGTGCTAAAACCCGTTTAGGTATTGATTTAATTTTAGAAGCGGTTGTAAAACGCGTTCCGGCTCCAACCGGAGATGAAAGCGCGCCACTTCAAGCATTAGTTTTTGATTCTGTTTTTGATTCTTACCGTGGTGCAGTTGCTTACGTTAGAATTTTCAACGGAGTTCTAAAAGAGAAAGATGAGATTAAATTCTTCATTAATGATAAAAAGTTTTTAGCTGAAGAAGTTGGTACACTGAGACTTGCTAGAATAAAAGGTGCCGAACTTAAAGCCGGAAATGTTGGCTATCTTGTTGCAGGCATTAAAGAAATCCATGAAACAAAAGTTGGCGATACTGTTACACATGTCAAAAATGGCGCAGAGCACCCGCTTCCGGGTTACAAAGATATTCTTCCAATGGTATTCAGCGGTTTGTATCCAACAAACACTGACGAGTATGAAAACTTACGCGAGGCTTTAGAAAAATATCGTTTGAATGATTCTTCAGTTAGCTACGAGCCGGAAACTTCCGTAGCTCTTGGTTTTGGTTTTCGCTGCGGCTTTCTTGGAATGCTGCACATGGAAATTGTGCAAGAAAGATTGGAGCGTGAATTTGGCCAATCTCTTATAACAACTTTACCGAACGTGGAGTATTGGGTTTTCAAAAAGAATGGCCAAAAAGTTATTGTTGATAATCCGGCAGATATGCCTGTTGTTGGTGATATTGAAAGAGTTGAAGAACCTTATGTTAAAGCTCAGATTGTAACTCCAAGTGAATATGTAGGTAATTTAATGCAGCTTGCTATGGATAAAAGAGGCATCTACAAAAACACAACTTATATTGATCCGACGAGAGCCGATTTATCTTACGAGTTTCCTCTATCCGAAATCATTTTTGATTTTTATGATAAGCTGAAATCAATATCGCGCGGATATGCTTCATTCGATTACGAATTTATTGGTTATCGTGAATCAGATTTGGTTAAAATTGATATTCTTCTCAACAACGAAAAAGTAGATGCTCTTTCAATTATTGTTCATGAGAAGAAATCTTATGAATGGGGAAGAAAAGTATGCACTAAGCTAAAAGAATTAATACCTTCTCAGATGTTTGAGATTGCTGTTCAAGCAGCAATTGGAGCTAAGGTTATTTCCAGAACAAACATTAAAGCGCTTCGCAAAAACGTGTTGGCAAAATGCTACGGCGGCGATATTTCAAGAAAAAGAAAGCTTCTTGAGAAACAAAAAGAGGGCAAGAAGCGTATGAAGCAAGTTGGAAATGTTGAGATTCCTCAAGAAGCGTTTTTAGCAGTATTACAAATAGAAGATTAATAAACTTGGCTGAGATTCAGCCCGAAACTAAAGAAAAATTTAACATGGACTTATTTAAGAAGAAAGAACAAACTGAAAAGAAAGTAGAACCAAGAACTCCCGCACAAAAATTTTGGGACTTTTGGAAGAATCTTTTCTTTGCTGCAATCGCTGCATTATTAATTAAAACTTTTTTGATTGAGACATCGCGAGTCCCTACCGGCTCAATGGAAACAACAATTAAGATTGGTGATTTTTTATTCGTCGATAAGTTTACTTATGGATCATCATCGCCAAGAACAATTCCATTTACTAACGTTGTTCTTCCATATTTCCAATTGCCGGCTATTAGTGAACCGGAGCGTGGAGATATCGTTGTGTTTGAATATCCCGGCGATAGAGATGAATTATTCAACTTTGATAGAAACGACCCAGAACAAAATGTTTTAGTAGTTAATTACGTTAAGCGGTGCATCGGAATTCCGGGCGATACAATTTCGATAAAAGAGAAAGTTATTTTTGTTAATGGAAAAGAAGCAAAACGTCCGGCTAACATTCAATACATAAATAATTATGTAACACCGGCTGGTGTTGCCAATCCGGCAATTTTTCCCAAAGATTCACCGTTTAACGAAGATAATTATGGACCCGTCGTAATTCCTAAAAAAGGCGATATTATTAAACTTACTGTTGAAAATATTGAAGCTTGGAGAACAATTATTGATCGTGAACATGGCAAAAGAGTAGTTACTTTTGATGGCAATTCGATTCTAATTGATGGTAAAACAGTTACATCATATACTTTGCAAAAAGATTACTATTTTATGATGGGCGATAATCGCGACGACAGTGCCGATAGTCGTTTCTGGGGTTTTGTTCCGCGAGATAAAATTGTTGGTCAAGCGTTTATGATTTACTGGTCTTGGGATCCTAACATTCCATTTTCTGATATTTTTAAGCTTTTAAGTACTGTCCGCATAAACCGAATAGCGAAAATTGTTCATTGATTTTCAATTAATAAAATGATTACTTCTGAGTGCAGTTGAAATTTTTCTCTGCACTTTTTTGTTTCTGAAGTTGTTAACAAGAAAACAATTCTTAAGTAAGGTGATTGAATGAATTTTAAGCTTAGTTTCTTCATCCTATTAATCTCAGTTTCGCTCTTCGCACAAACCAAGTATTACATCTACTTTAAAGACAAAGGCGATTTCCCAACATCAAAATTGAGTAAGACTTCTGCAGTTTATTTAGCAGCTGAAAGAGAATTAACTTCTGCTGCAATCGAACGAAGAAAACAAGTTATGGGAGAAGATTATATCACTTATGAGGATTTGCCGATTAACGCTGTCTACGTAAACAAGCTTGAAACTTCCGGAATGAAAATCGAGAATAAACTAAAGTGGTTTAATGCAGTTACTTCCTATTTAACCGATGACGAAGTAAATACTGCTAAAGCATTTCCGTTTGTTTCTAAAGTAGAAGCTGTTCGAATTACAAAGAAAATCTCACCAATAGAATCAAAAATTATAAACGCAAAAAAAACCGTTTCTTCGGTTCAATCAACTACCGGATTAAACTATGGCGGTTCACTAAATCAAAATGCGCTTTCGGAAGTTCCCGCTGTTCATGATTTAGGTATTACCGGTAAAGGAGTTCTTATTGGAATTCTGGATACGGGCTTCCGCTGGAAAAGTCATCCGGCATTGAAAAACTTAAACATAATTGCTGAAAGAGATTTTGTACAACAAGATGTAATAACAGAAAATCAAGCTGGGGATCGATCAGACCAAGATTCTCATGGTACAAACTGTTTGGGATTGATGGCTGGGTTTGATCCGGGCAATTTAATTGGACCGGCATACGAGGCAACAATTCTTTTAGCAAAAACCGAGTATGTACCCACAGAAACTAGAGCTGAAGAAGATAATTACGCAGCAGCATTAGAATGGATGGAAGCGCAAGGTGTTCAAATAACTACAAGTTCACTTGGATATAACGAATTTGATGGCGGTATTGGTGATTACCCTTGGGCTAGTTTTAATGGTCAAACAACAATTACTGCTAAAGCCATAAACCTTGCTTTCGATCGCGGTGTAACCACTTTAACTGCTGCCGGAAATGAAAGAGGGAATTCATGGGGAAAATTAGTTACTCCCGGTGATGCACTTAATGTTATTACAGTTGGAGCAGTAGACTTCTCTAATAATATCGCTTCTTTCAGTAGTCCGGGTCCTACTTCTGATGGGAGAATAAAACCGGAAGTAGTTGCAATGGGCGTTTCGGATTATGTTTCAAACTCTGGGGGTAAGTACAGCTATGGCAATGGTACTTCCTACGCAACACCAATAGCTGCGGGCATAGCCGGACTTCTAAAATCAGCTTGGCCTCACCTTACAAATCAGCAGATCAGAAAGATATTTTTGGAGTGTGGCGATAATCCAACATCTCCTAATAATGATCGTGGATGGGGACTAATTTCGGCAAAACGAGCTGTTTCTTATCCGAATCTGGAAAAAATTAATAATCAGTATAAACTTCACAAAATTTTTATCAACGATGAGGGAGTTGATTCTTCTTCTGTGCAAATGATTGTTCTTGTTCCTTCGTACTTTGCTTGGGATCCGGTTGTGGTACCACTTACATACGAAGGTTTTTCTAAGTATGAATATACATTCTCTGACTTACCAGCCGGGCATCAGATACAGATTCAATTTAGTTATAGAACCAAAAACGGGATTTCTGTTCATGAACCCACTGGTGGTGGTTCGTACAAATTTTATTGGGGTAATTTGATTATTAGTAACATTTTAGAAAATAATGTCAACGAGATTCCGACCGAGTTTGATCTTTCACAGAATTATCCGAATCCATTTAATCCTACTACAACAATTAAGTACAGTGTTTCCAAACCCGGCATTGTTCTGCTAAAAGTTTATGATATCCTTGGAAATGAAGTTGCAACACTCGTTAATGAGTTCAAGCAAATTGGAATATATAATTCCCAATTCTCCATTCGTAATTATCAATTATCAAGCGGTGTTTATTTCTACAGACTACAAGTAGGAGATTTCTCGGTTACTAAAAAAATGATTTTAATTAAGTAGGATGAAATGAAAGGAATTATACTTTCAAATCAAGAATCTTACTTGTCCAATAATCGAAAAAAGCCGGACGAACTTTTACTCGAAATGGAAAAGTTTGCGCTGGAAAATAAAGTTCCAATCTTAAATTGGAATGCCGGTGATCTTCTCGAAATGCTTATTAGAGCATATCGTCCTGATCGTGTATTGGAGATAGGTACAGCCATAGCATATTCATCAATTAGAATCGCTCGCCAATTAAAGAAGAAAGCAAAACTTCATACCATCGAAAAGAGTACAGTCAATATAAAACTCGCTGACGAGTTTATTGCCCGAGCCGAACTTTCTGGTAAAATCAAGATTCTTGAAGGCGATGCATTGGAAATTATGCCGGAATTAAAAAAGAAATATGATTTTATTTTTTTAGATGCTGACAAGCAAGATTACGATAAGCTTTATCAATATTCGATAAGTTTGTTGAAGAAAGGCGGAGTTATATTTATTGATAATCTTCTTTGGCATGGACAAGTTGCCTCACGTAAAGTTCCGGCTAAGCAAAAAAAATCCACACTAATCATTAGAGAGTTTAATAAACAATTTCTTAACTCACCTATATTTAAGAGTACAATTCTACCAATTGGCGATGGAATTGGGATTGGAATAAAAGTGAAAAAATGATAGATAAATTACCTGAAGAAATTCTTTCTGCAGTAGAGGATCTAAATGGAAATCCGTTGCGAGCTCGTGATGATTTTAAACTGATTTTAGAAGCATCGATTTCTTCTCAACGGTTCGATGAACTTTCCGATCTAGCATTTCAAGCGAAGTATGTTAGCGGACTGATGAAAGTAATTCAGAAAAGGGAAGCCATTGTCGATGAAGAGTACTTTAAGAAAGTTGGTGAGGAATTTCAAGTATCTTATCAAAAAATAAAATTGCTGCTTCAACCCATTTTGGAAAACTCATCTAACTTTGTGAAGAATATTTTCGAAGAGAAATATTTCCAGTTATCTCATTCTTCACTTGAAAATATGAATCGATTATGTGAAGATCTTGCCATTCTCAAACTCTATCTAAACGATTTAAAAACAAAAAAGGATTCGAAGTAAACCTCGAATCCTTTCGCAACAAAACTCAACAAATGGTTACTTCACTTTTCGCAACGTTTCCGAATATTTTTCAGCTACATCTTGAACTGATCTGCTGGAGATCAAATTATAAATTCGATTACGCAACTCTGCCCATTCATCATGTAACGGACAAGGATTTTCTTCCTGACATTCTTTAAGACCTGTTACGCACTTAAGGTTTATAACCGGACCTTCAACTCTTTCTACTATTTCAAGTATTGAACTTTTCTTTGCAAGCTCGGTTATCTTAAATCCACCGCCTCTGCCTTTAAATGAATCAACATATCCGTATTTAGCCATTCGTTGTAATATTTTTGCTAGATAATGTGCCGGTATATCTTCGCTTTTTGCGATATCGGAAGACATAATTAAAGCGTCTTTTTGCTGGCGAGCTAAAAAGAGTATTGCTCTTATTGCATATTCGCCTGTTTTCGTGTAAATCATACATCCCTCAATTATTATGAAAACTTCTTATAAGGATTTATAGGAGCCAGTTATCTTTTATTAAAATTAACTAAAAGAGAACTTGATGTCAAGAATTTAGCTCAATTTAGAAGAGTTTGAATTTATGTAGGAAAACTCCTCTGTGACATTGATTATGGCTTTATTATGGGCGGCTGCCGAGATTTCTGAGTGAAATAGAGCGAAACTTGCCGGAATGATTAGGCATGTCATTTTTGGAAGAGCATCAAAATCGTTTTTAGTGATAATTAGTTTATGCTTCGCAACAAAATGATGAATCGATTTGCTTAATGAAAAATCGTAGCTAATTTCAATTTTTCGATACAAATTCTTCATTTCAATAGTAGAAGTCTCCAAACAGCCTATCGCCGATTCATAATATGCCTTTCCAAGATGTCCAACTCCTAGTTTTGTCCCGCCAAAATAGCGCACAACAACTGTAATTAAATTTGTAACTTCAAGGTGGTTTTGGGCGTTATATATACGAATACCGGCAGTTCCATTCGGTTCACCATCATCAGAATACTTAAAGGTTCCATTCTGTAGTTTATAAGAGGAGCAATGATGAGTGGCGTCATAAAACTGTTTTCGGATTTTCGCTAAACAATTTATTGCTTCATCTTCTTCTTGAATTGGCTGAGATATTGCTAAAAAGAGAGAACCCTTCTCTTTGAGTTTGAATTCAGTGGGTTGAGCTATTGTCTTAATTGTTTCGGGTAAATTCATAATATCAAAAAAAATTGATTTTCGTTTTTTCTTTATCTAAAATAACCTTTTGAACTTTGGCAATCTATCTTAATGGAATCAAAAATAATAATTCGCGGTGCTCGCGAACATAATCTCAAAAATATAGATCTGGAAATCCCGCGGGATTCTTTTGTTGTAATCACCGGCCTGTCCGGCTCGGGCAAATCTTCCTTGGCTTTCGATACAATTTACGCAGAAGGGCAGAGAAGGTACATCGAATCACTTTCCTCGTACGCAAGGCAGTTCTTAGATCAGCTAGAAAAGCCAGATGTTGACCTAATTCAAGGACTCAGTCCGGCAATTTCAATTGAACAAAAGTCAACTCACGGAAATCCTCGTTCGACTGTTGGAACTGTTACTGAAATTTATGATTACCTTCGCCTTCTTTATGCTCGCGTTGGTAGGGTCAATTGCTACAATTGCGGAAGACCGGTTGTAAAACAATCAGCAGATCAGATAATTGAAACGGTTTTGAAAGAGTTTGATGAGAAACGAGTTGTTGTATTAGCTCCGGTTGTACGTGGTAGAAAAGGACATTATCGGGAGCTCTTTCAAGAAATTTTACGAGACGGCTTCATCCGCGCTCGTGTTGATGGTGAAACACTTGAATTGAATGATGAAACAAAAGTTGATCGTTATAAGACTCATGATATTGAGATAGTTGTAGATCGATTAAAGGTAAATGAGAAATCCAGTTCTCGAGTTACCGAATCGATTGAAGTAGCGCTCAACTATGGTAATGGAAATGTAATTATTAACGATGGCGAAAAAGATTTTGTCTATAGCCGCAATTTTGCTTGCCTTCATTGCGGAATTGGTTTTGCTGAATTGGCGCCAAACTCATTCTCATTTAACTCTCCTTATGGTTCTTGTCCCGATTGCGACGGCTTAGGTGAGAAACGTGAACTAGATGTTAATTTAATAATTCCAGATTGGGACAAGACGATTAACGAAGAAGGAATTGCTGCTATTGGAAAACCCAGAAGCACTTGGTTTTTTAATCAGCTGCAAATAATTGCTGAAAAGTTTGGTTTTACATACGATACGCAGTTGAAAGATTTATCAAAGGAACAACTCGAAATACTTCTAAATGGGACAAAGGAAAAAATCCCTTTTACTTATACTTACGGCGGAGGCAAGCAAGTTACATACATGCATAAGTTTAATGGCGTAATGAATTATGTCAATCATTATTATGAAAACACTTCTTCGAATAAAATTCGTGAATGGGCAGAAGCTTTTATGAATACGATGACGTGTTCTTCTTGTAACGGCGGAAGGCTTAAGAAGGAATCACTGGCTATTACACTTAACGAAATGAATATTGCTGCTGTTTCAGCACAATCAATAGATAAAGCGAAAAAGTTTTTTAACACTCTTAAATTAATCGAGAGAGAAAAAATAATCGCTTCACAAATTCTGAAAGAGATTACATCGAGATTGGACTTTTTACTTAACGTAGGGCTTGATTATCTTACACTTGATCGATCTGCTCGAACACTTTCTGGTGGCGAAGCCCAGCGTATTAGATTGGCAACGCAAATCGGTTCGCAATTAGCCGGTGTTCTATACGTTTTAGATGAGCCCAGCATTGGTTTGCACCAATCAGACAATGTAAAACTGATAAACTCATTAAAGAACCTTCGCGATTTAGGTAATACAGTTATTGTGGTTGAGCATGATCGGGAAACGATAGAAAGCGCAGATTATATTATTGATTTAGGACCTAGAGCCGGTGTGCATGGTGGTGAAGTTGTTCTGCAAGGGGATACAAAAAGTTTTCTCAAAACAAAAAACGAAACTCGCTCGCTAACGCTGGAATACCTTAAGGACAGAAAGCAGATTGAATATGAAACAGATAGAAGAAAAGGTAGCGGAAAATTTATTGAACTGAAAAAAGCTAGCGGTAATAACCTTAAGAATGTAAATCTGAAAATTCCGCTAGGAACATTTATTGCGATTACCGGAGTTAGCGGTTCCGGAAAATCTTCGTTAGTAAATGAAACTCTTGTGAAAATTTTAATGAAGAAGATTTACAATTCCAAAGTTGCCCCGCTTCCATTTTATGAAATTTTAGGCTTAGAACATGTTGATAAAGTAATTGAGATTGATCAGTCGGCGATTGGTAGAACTCCAAGATCGAACCCAGCAACATATACCGGGCTGTTTACACATATAAGAGATTTATTCGCTCAACTGCCCGAATCCAAAATGCGCGGTTATGCAGCGGGACGTTTCAGCTTTAATGTAAGTGGCGGAAGGTGTGAAGAGTGTGAAGGGGATGGACTTAAAAAAATTGAAATGAATTTTCTACCAAATGTTTACGTGCTTTGCGAAGTATGTAACGGAAAAAGATACAACCGCGAAACTCTTGAGATTCTCTACAAAACAAAAACCATATCTGATGTACTTGATATGACTGTTGAAGAATCAGTTGGCTTTTTCGAGGATTACCCGGCTCTGCAAAGAAAGGTTAAAGCGTTAAATGATGTTGGACTTGGTTATATAAAACTTGGTCAGCAAGCAACAACTCTCAGCGGAGGTGAAGCACAGCGCGTTAAGCTTGCAACAGAACTAAGTAAAGTACAAACCGGCAATACAATTTATATTTTGGATGAACCCACTACCGGACTTCACTTTGAAGATGTGAACATTTTGTTGAAAGTATTGAATCAACTTGTACAAAAAGGAAACACCGTAATTGTTGTTGAGCATAATTTAGATGTTATTAAAGTCGCTGATTATGTCGTTGATCTTGGTCCGGGCGGCGGAGAATATGGCGGAGAAATAATCGCAGCCGGTACACCAGAGGTGATTTCTGAAAATGAAAAAAGTATTACCGGAAAGTTTTTAAAGAAAGAATTACAAAGAAAGTAGAGGTAAAATGAAAACTACTGTTAATGAATTCCGTTCTTATCGTGCGGAAATGAACGAACGAATTCTGAATTCGGGATTCAGAGATTACAACAAGTTCTTTGCCTTGGATAATAAGGCTTATGTAGATGGCGCGCTTAATTCTAAAACCAAAGAGCTAATGGGATTGGTTGCTTCAATGGTATTACGTTGCAACGATTGCATTCTTTATCATGTTGATAGATCTATTCAAGAAGGTGCGACCGAACAAGAATTATACGAATCATTTAACATAGCTTTGATTGTTGGCGGATCGATTGTAATTCCACATCTACGTTACGCAATAGAAAAAATGGATGAATTATTTGCAGAGAAAGAAAATGAAAGCCAAACTCCTAATCCCTAAGCAGATTGTAACAGTTAATTCGAAAAATGATGTTCTTGAAAATCACGCAGTTGAGATAATTGATGGAACGATAGGAAGAATTGAGCCACTCGGTAATTTTAATCAACTCGATTACGATGTGCTTGATTACTCCAGTTTAACTTTGATTCCCGGTTTTGTGCAGACACATATTCACCTTTGCCAGACTTTGTTTCGCGGTTTTGCCGATGACCTTGAACTACTCGATTGGTTACAGAAAAGAATTTTTCCGTTTGAAAACTCACACTCAAAAGACTCACTTAGAATTTCGGCACAGCTTGGAATTAATGATTTGCTTTCCGGCGGGACAACAACACTTTTGGATATGGGAACTCTTCGTCACCAAGAAATTATTTTTGAAGAACTGATTCATTCTGGTATGAGAGCTTTTGCTGGCAATTGTACTATTGATCTAAACGAATTATTCCCAACTTTCCGTGAATCTACGGAATGGAATCTCAAATCAAGTTACGACTGGGCTAAATCATTTCACAATTCAAGTAATGGAAAAGTGAAATTTGGTTTTGCGCCGAGATTTGTCCTTTCGTGCTCGGAAAAACTGTTAAAAGAAACAAAGGAGATGATGAAAGATTTTCCGGGATCGGTATTACACACGCATTCATCCGAAAACAAAAAGGAAGTTGAAACTGTTCGTTCGATGACCGGTAAAGAAAATGTAGAGTATTTCGATTCAATTGGATTGCTCGATGATCATACGGTGTTGGCCCACTGCATTCATCTGAACGACAAAGAAATAAAGTCACTTAAGAAAAACGAAGTTCGAGTTTCTCATTGTCCCTCATCGAATTTAAAATTGGGTTCCGGTATAGCTAATATTCCTAAATTGTTAAAAGAAGGAATTTCGGTTTCACTTGGTGCGGATGGAGCACCATGTAATAATGGATTGAGTGCCTTTACAGAAATGCGCAACGCGGCTTTAATGCAAAAGCCATTCCATGGACCGACAGTGATGGATGCGTTAACTGTATTTCGTTTGGCTACAATTGAAGGGGCAAAAGCACTACACCTTGAAAAAGAAATTGGAAGCATTGAAACTGGAAAGAGAGCCGATCTGGTCCTTCTGGATTTGGAAAAAGCGGATCAGCCGATGCAATTAAATGAACAACAGATTTATTCCAGCATTGTATATTCTGCTTCAAAAGAAAATGTTATGACTGTGTTTGTTGATGGAGAGGTGAAAGTAGAAAATGGAAAGTCGATAATTTATGATGATAATGAGTTGGTTCAACGTGGCAAAAATCATTTTAAAGAATTGCTAAAGAGGGTTAATTGAAGGTAATATTTGCAACACAGAACAAAGGTAAATCTCAAGAAGTGAAAAACCTTTTTGAAGACACAAGCATTCAAATTGTTTCACTCTCAGATCTAGGAAACGATATTGACATAGAGGAGACTGGGACAACACTATATGAGAATGCTCTGATCAAAGCAAAAGCGATTTATGAAATTTATAAAATGCCGGTTATCTCGGATGATTCCGGTTTGGAAATAGAATTACTAAATGGCCGGCCCGGAGTTTATTCGGCACGGTATGCCGGTGAAAATTGCTCATATGAAGACAACAACAAAAAAGTAACTGAAGAATTGAGGTCGTTTCCACATCCGCATAGAGCAAAGTTTGTATCTCAAGCATTATACTATGATGGCAGCGAGATCATTTCATTTGTTGGTGAATTGCCCGGAAGAATGATTGATAAACCTCGCGGTAATTTTGGCTTTGGTTACGACCCAATTTTTATTCCAGATGGATTTGCTAATACTTTGGCTGAGTTAATGTTGGAAGAAAAGAATGTTATTAGTCATCGAGCAAAATCTTTTGAGCAATTAAAAAATAAATTAGTTGGAAGGATTGGTAAATAATTACATACAAAAAACATTGCATTACAATTGTTAAGAGTATGTAATATTTTTATTGCACGCTTTATAGGAATGTTAAGATGGAATTAGTAATACTTATCGGCTGGTTGATGATTATCAACGGTGCACTTGGCGGGCAATACATTTTAAACTGGATGGGGAACCAGCCAAAATTTGTGGGCGATCAGCCGGTTGGTGTATCGGCCGGAGTAATGACATGGTGGCGTGAACTTTCTAAGTTGGTTTGGGCTTTAATAGCAGTTACTGTTGAAGTAATAAGAGGGAAAGAATTAAAATATTTATTACCCGGCACCGCAGCCATGATTACTATTATGATTTGCGCATTCACCGGTGTTATTGAAAACATTGGATTCTTTTATCTGCCCAAATACTACTCGCCTCATCTTTATGCACCTTACGTGAATGTTTATTTAGTGATGCTTCCGTTTCTGGGTAAACTAATGTTCAATGCTTCAATAAGAAAAGAGCATTGGATTGGAATTTCGCTCGTTGTTATTGGTCTTGGTGTCCCTCACATTCCTAGAATGTTGGGAAGAAGTATGAATCCGAATGAGGCTTTAGATTTTACTGCAATCTTGTGGGTAATAATTATTAACTGTTGTTTATGTTCTCAGCAGATATTAAATAATAAAACTGTACAAATGGCTGCTAAAGGAGTTGGACCAAATGCGTTGGTAATGTGGCGGGAAATTTGGAAAATGGTTTTCATTTGGTCTGCACTAATAATTATTCCGCTGATTAGTAGCGTTATGCACATAAACTTTCCACAAACCGCTCCAGTCGATAAATTTGAAACAAAAGTTCTATCAAAAGTTGATGAAACCAATAAAGCGTTCTTGCTTACGTTTTATGAAAAATCGGGCGATGAATATGTGATTAATAAAACTGTCTCGGAAGAGTCGGAAGAAAAAATAAAAACGATTATTTCTGATGTTGGCTACAATCGCTTTTTCGCTTTGTTTGATGGAAGCATTATCCCTAAAAACTGGTGGCCAATTTTATTTGTAGTACTAGCCGGATTAACCGGTTACATATACAGTTTCGGATTTTTCAAACTCTCAAAATTCGCAGCTCATTATTGGGTCCCCTACACTAACATTTGGCTGGCAGTATTACCGTTTGTAATGTTTCTCTTTGGCAAGGAAGTAACTCTATTTCAAATTATTGGTGCGGCTGTTACGTCTTTAGGTTTGATTGTTGGAGTTTCAGATCACAAGAGAAACAAAGTTGAGGAGATTGCTAGAAAGGATCTTTAAATGGCGGGAGAAGTTTTATGAAGAAAATTAATAAATCTAGAAAGTTTTACTACGTTTGTATTGCGTTAGCTATAATGAATATATGTGGATGCTCGTCTTTCTTAATTAAGGATACAGAGGGAATAGAGAAAGATAAAATTGGAAAAATTGTTCTGAAGGATAATTCTGAAATATTTTTTTTTGACGAGAGTAATAAGTTAGTTGAACTAACAAATGAGAATTTAGTTTACTTAGATTCGATTGGTAATGAACATGTGGTTCCTATCTTTGATGTAAAAAGGTTTTACGAATATAAAATTGATGGTGTGAAAATATTATTTGTGACATTATTGATAACCTTACCAATCGTATATCGTTATATCTTCGTAGGGCATGGGACTTAAAAATGGTCCCGAAATTTTCATTCGTTAGTTAGCTTAATTGTGATTTTATCTGTTGGAGTTTCGGATTGTAAAAGAAACATAGTAGGGGAAATTGAGAATAAGAATAAATAGCGAAGGGGAATTGCTATGAAGTATTATATGAGACATGAAAAGTTGCTTCTAGTTCTTGTTTTATCACTTTTAGGAGGGTGCTACTCAAATCTTCCTATTGAGTTTTCTAAGATTGATGACTACAAAGAACTTTCTAAAATCAAATTGAAAGATAGAAGCGAATACAACTTTGAAAATGGGGAGAGCCAGATCCTTTCGGTTAATAAAAATCTAATTGTTCTTGTTGATCTAAGAGGAAATAAACGTGAAGTTTTAGTTTCAGATGTAGATACCTTCTATTCTTTCAATTTCGATCCTATCAAATTGATTTTCGGTTCATTATGGGTCGGTTTTGCTGTTTTATGTTTATTATGGTTGGGTAGCGCCGTAGGTCCTGTGGGCTAAAGCAATTATATTATTAGGAAATATTGTTCTTAATTTTTTCCAATTCTTCCCATCGCTCGTAAAGCGATTTTACATTTAACTTGGCTTCTTCAAGTTGTTTGTTTAACTCAACAGTTTGTGCAGCAAACTTTGTATAAAAATCCGGTGAAGAAAATATTGTTTCGATTCTCTCAACTTCAGCTTCAGCATTCAAAATATTCTCTTCCATCGTTTCTAGTTCTTTAGATTCCTTCCAAGTAAGTTTCCTTACCTTCGGCTTTTCTCTAACTACTTCTTTTTTCTGCTTTTGACTCTGCTCAACATTTTCAATTTGTCTCAGTTTTCTTTTCTGGAGATAATAATCATAATCGCCCTCGCTGAAGTGAATTTGTCCATCTCCTTCAAGAGCAATTATTCCATTGCATACTCGGTTTAAGAAATATCTATCGTGACTAACTACAACAACACAGCCTTCAAATCCGAGAAGTGCTTCTTCCAGCACACGAAGTGTCGGCAGATCGAGATCATTAGTTGGTTCATCAAGAAGTAAGAAGTTGCCCCCGTTTTTAAGAATCCGAGCAAGTGTTAATCTGCTTTTCTCTCCACCGGAAAGTCTACCGACTAATGTGTTTATTCTTTCGTCAGTGAAAAGAAATCTGCGCAAATAAGTCCATACACCCATTTGCTGCTTGCCGAATTTTACGTAATCATTGCCGTCGCCAATAGCTTTGATTACAGTATCTTCATCGTTTAATAGCAAACGGGATTGATCCACATAATTGAAATCTGTTTTCTCACCGTAATCAATTTGTCCCATAGTTGGTGAAATTTCGCCTAACAAAATTTTAAGCAAAGTTGTTTTCCCGGTTCCGTTTTTGCCAACCACACCAATTCTTTTGCCGGCTGGAAATGCATAATTGAAACTGCTGAATAATGTTCTTCCGCCTAATTCAATTCCAACATTTTTCAGTTCCAAAATTTTGTTGCCAAGTTTTTCTGCCGGCGGAATTATCATCTCAACATCAAGTTCAACTTCTGTTACTTGCTGAGATTCTACTTCGTAATAAGTATCTAATCTGCTTTTGGATTTTGTCCTTCGCGCCCGCGGTCCGCGAACAACCCATTCAAGTTCTCTTCTAAGAAAATTTTGCCGCTTTTTCTCCTCGACTTCCTTAATTGCTTGTCGTTGAGATTTATTAATTAAATAATCAGTGTAGTTGCCTTGATGAGAATAAAATGTACCGTTTGATAACTCAACTATTCTGTTAGCAATTCTGTCAAGGAAATAGCGGTCGTGTGTTACGAAGATACAAGTCCCGGAATAATCTGCGAGATAATTCTCAATCCACTCAATTGAATTTGTATCCAAATGATTTGTAGGCTCATCAAGTATCAATAAATCCGGTCGGGATATTAATGCACGGCATAATGCTACACGCCTCTTTTCACCGCCGGAAAGTGTAGCAACCATTCTTTCTTTTGGCGGAGCGTTTAGGGATTTCATTAACAAATCAATATTCTTCTCTAGATTCCAGCCGTCAAGTTCTTCGATTTTGATCTGAAGTTTTTCGTGATTGGGAGAATCGAATGCAGTTTGTTTATACTCATCAATTAGCTTTATAACTTGCAAAGCACCACTTAAAATATTTTCGTGAACGTTTTTGTTCTCATCAAGTGTAAACTCTTGAGAAAGGAAGCCGATAACTAAATCACGACGTTTCGCAATCTCGCCGGAATCGCATGGTATGATGCCGGAAATAATTTTTAAGAATGTTGATTTGCCCGCGCCGTTTCTTCCTACAAGACCAATTCTATCTTGCTCATGAATACTAAGCGAAGCTTTATCGAGAATGATTTGCTCGCCGAAATGTACTTCAAGTTCTTTAGCTGTTAGGATAACCGGATTAATTGTAACTGCCATTGTTATTTCTCGGCTATTACAATTTGAACTAAACCAAACGTAAGCGAGTATTTTTTTACATTCGCAAAACCGCAGTCGGAAAAAATCTTTACTAGGTTAACTTTTTGGTCAAACTCTCCGACCGATTCCGGCAGATAAGTATAAGCCTCTTGATCTTTCGAAATCATTCTCCCGATCAGAGGGAGAATCCGGTTGAAATAAAACATATAAAAGTTTTTTACGAATTTATTTTCCGGAAGACGGAATTCGAGAACAGTGGCTCTTCCTTTGTTTGATAAAACTCGATGAAACTCTTTGAACGCTGTTGGAATATCGTAAAAATTACGAACGCCGAAAGCCACAGTAATATTTGTGAATGATCCGTTCTGAAAAGGCAGATGTTCGGCAACAGTTTCAAGCATCCTTCCATTTATCCAATCAACTTTCTTTGCAAAGTGAGAGAGCATGTTAAACGATAAATCGCCACCGTAAATTATTTCTACGCCGGAATTTTTCGCGGTGATGGCAAAATCTCCGGTTCCACAAGCTAAATCCAGCAAAACAGAATCTTTAGACATCTGGGAGAGTTTAATAGCCTTTTTGCGCCAGTAAAAATCCACGCCCGCGCTTAGGAAGTGATTAAGGAAATCGTAGCGATGCGAAATCGAGTCGAAAATCCTTCTTACCTGTACTTTTTTATTTTGATCTTCCATCTATGCTTTCTTATAACTATTTTTTCTTAGGAGTAACAGAGCAAAAATATGGATAAATATCTCAAAGCAATAAAACAAAATGTTTGTGCAATTTGTGTTGATTCAAACGAGCGTGGCGGCTGCACGCTATCACATAAAGAAACTTGTGCTGTAGAATATTTCTTACCTTCTGTAATCGAGATTGTCCACAGCACCGAAACGGACGAGATTTCTGTTTACCATAAATTGGTGAAAGAGAAAATCTGTATTAACTGTCATGAAGATGAAAACGGATCTTGCTATTTGCACGAGGACGCAAATTGTTCTCTTGACAGATATTTTTCTCTAATTGTTGAAACGATTAAACGAGTAGATAAAAACTTACCGGTCTAAAGACTGAATGATTTTGGTAAGCTCAATAAATTGATCTATTGTTAACTCTTCTGCTCTTCTTGTAAAATCAAATGCCAGCGAGTCAAAGTTCAGATCGCCGAAAGAATTATTGCTTAATGAGTTCTTCAACGTTTTACGCCGGTTTCCAAAAGCAGCTTTAACTACTTTAACGAAGAGTTTTTCATCAATTTCGTTTGAAATTTTTTTGCCGAATTTGAAACTAACAATTGCAGAATCAACGTTGGGCTTTGGATAAAACACCGTTGGAGGTATTTTGAAACAAAGCTCGGTATCTGCAAAGTAATTTGTTAACACAGATAGTATTCCGTAATCTTTTGTCCTAGGCTTGCCAACAATTCGTTTAGCAACTTCATACTGTACCATCAGAATTGCATCGTTTACAAAATCTCTCTCTTCAATTAGCTTAAACAAAATAGGCGAGGTAATGTTGTAGGGAATATTCCCAATTACTCTAAGTTTTTTCTCAGAGGCCAAATCTTGCAAGTTTATTTCGAGGAAATCTTGGTTTATAAACTCAACCGTAGGAAAATTGATCTTTAAATCATCAATAACTCGTTTATCAATCTCAATTGCTAGATAATCTTTTACGGTTTTAGATAATAATGAAGTAAGCGCTCCCTGTCCGGGACCAATTTCTACAATAGTATCATCCGGTTTCGGATCAAATTGGTTTACAATTTTTTGAATTGTGTTTTTATCAACCAGATAATTCTGACCAAAGCGCTTAAGCGGTTTAAGTTTTTCCACATCTTTCCAATATTTCTCGTGCAATATAACTTTTGCAGCCTTAAATTATCACAGCAATTTTACATGGCTCTGAATGACATTATTCGAAATAATCTTTGCAATTGCTGTTTCGCTATATTTTTTACAACTCGTAGTTTTTACAATCGGTGCAGCTAAAAAATTCCCTAAACTAAAGGATGATGAACTTCCGAGCGCATCGGTAATTGTTGCCGCCAGAAATGAAGAAGACAAAATACTCGAATGTATCGAATCTCTAAATTCACTTGTCTTTCCGGAAGGCAAATTGGAAATTATTCTGGTTGATGACCATTCGACTGATAGAACCAACGAAATTATTAATGAGTTTATTAAGGACAAACCAAAGTTCAAACTGATTAAGCCGGAAAAAATAATTGCTACATTAAATGGAAAGACAAACGCGCTGGCTAATGCAATTAAAATTGCGTCAAGCGAAATTATTTTGACTACAGATGCCGATTGTGTTGTAAATCCAAATTGGGCAAAGACTTTAGTTTCTTATTATCAGAAAGATGTTGGTTTTGTTGGCGGATTTACAACTCAGCAAGACAGAACTGCGTTTGAAGGAATGCAAGCAATTGACTTTTTGTTTTTGCTTACAGTTGCCGGAGGATCGCTCAACTTAGGAAAACCACTAGCCGCAATTGGTAACAATATGTCATATAGAAAAAGTGTTTATGATGAAATTGGCGGATATGAGAATATTCCCTTTTCGATAACAGAAGATTTTCGATTGCTTATGGCAATTCACGATTTGAAAAAGTACAAGTGTATTTATCCTATTGACCATGATTCAGTGATCACTTCAAAAGCGTGTCCGGATTATCCTTCATTGTTCTGGCAGAAGAAACGCTGGGGAGTTGGTGGAACTGAAAGCGATTTTATTGGTTATCTGATAATGACTTGGGGTTATATTGCCAAAGCCGCAATATTATTAACCCCATTGTTTTTCTCACTAACGGCTTTATATTTGTGTGTCTTCAAAGTAGTAGTGGATTACTTTTTTGTAAGACCGGTTTTTGATCGGCTGCGAATCAAAATGAAATTTTCACACTTCCTTGTATTCGAGATTTACTATATAGTCTATGTTTTGATTTTACCTTTCATTGTATTGCCCAACAGAAAAGTAAAGTGGAAAGGAAGAGTTTTTTGAATAGATGTTTGCAAATAATTTTTAGGAGATTCGAGATGAAAAATATATTTGTTTTATTATTGTTAGCATCATCTCTTCATTTTGCTCAGCAAATTGAATATTTCCCGAGCCAATTGAATGTAAAACCTTTTGTTGCCAATACCATTGAACCGAAGCTTGGTTTCATGTTCAAGACAGAAGGCAATGAACTTCGTTTGGATATTGGTAATTCTGTTGATCTGGCTAAAATCGAAACACCCTCCGGTACAATAGCTGTTGGTGCTGATTTATTTACTTGGACGCTTCTCCGCAAAGAGGAAAGTTTTCATTTTCCGGTTGATGCAGTTGATTATTTGTTCGGTTTGAATTTCAGTATGAAGAAATCGGTACATGATTATTCATTTGGTGCAAGAATGAGAATCAGCCATATCAGCGCTCATTTTGTTGACGGTCATTTCGATAAAGAAAAATTTATGTGGTTGAATAACCGTTCACCTAGAGTTTATTCGCGCGAGTTTATTGAGATTATGCCATTTTACCAATTCAAGCAATTAAGAATGTATGCCGGGTTTACGTATCTATTTCATGTTGATCCGGAAGTTCAGCATCACGATCTCTATCAATTCGGTTTTGATTATTATAGAAAAGATCTACTGACGGATGGTATCTCTCCATATTTAGCTTATGACTTTAAATTAACGGGTGCAATACGCAGTACGCCTAATCATTCATTTAAGGCCGGAATTAAATTTGGCACTCCTCAAGGAAGAGGATTAAGTGTTTATTATCAGTATTACTCCGGTTTCAGTATTCATGGCGAGTATTTTGATTCTAGAGAAAAATATTCCGGTATCGGTCTAAACTTGGATTTTTAGAATGCCAGATACTTTCCAATCATCTTTAAGAAATAGCTTTTTCAAATTAAGAGATAATCCGTTAATACAATTGTTGCTTTTTTTAGTAACTGTTGTTACCACAATGATTGCGGGTGTCTATTGGACAACGCCAATAAACGGACCTATTGAGTTTACACAACTTTCACTTGGACTTCCTTACGCGGCTTCAATTCTTTTAATTCTTGGCGTGCATGAATTTGGACATTACTTTGCTGCGGTTGCGCATAAAGTAAAAGCAACTCTTCCATTCTTCATTCCATTTCCACCAATTTTAGGCGCGTTAAGTTTTGGAACGATGGGTGCGGTAATTAAAACCAAATCAATTATTCCGGATAATAAATCAATGTTCGATATAGGCGCTGCCGGTCCAATTGCCGGATTTATTGCATGCTTGGGTGTTTTAATCTACGGCTTCACACATTTACCGCCTATCGATTATTTGCTGGCAATTCATCCCGATTATTTTTCTCCCGAATATGGAAAAGGAGCAATCGGCTTTGCTTTTGGTGATTCACTGCTTTTTGTATTAATGAGAGAATTATTCAGTAAACCGGGTCAGTTCATTCCTCCAATGTCGGAGATTTATCACTATCCTTACCTATGTGCCGGATGGTTTGGTCTTTTTGTTACATCAATGAACTTGATTCCGGTAGGTCAGCTTGATGGCGGACATGTTATTTATTCAATGTTCGGCGGCAAAAAACATGAAGCAATTGCTAGCGTTTCGTTGATAGCTTTAATTATACTAGGAGTTGTTGGAATTGTAACTGCTTTTTTCGATGTTCAAATTTCTTTTGGCTGGAGCGGCTGGCTTTTTTGGGCTTTCATTTTATACTTCATTATAAAAGTAAAACATCCACCGGTAATTTATTTTGAAAAATTGAGCACTGGCAGAATGGTCTTGGGAATTCTCGCGATAATCATTTTTGTACTTTCCTTCACTCCAACACCGTTTATCTTTTCTTTTTAGAGAGTGAAATTCGCCTTGCATATTAAGCACAACATACTTTAATTTTCGATCAACAAAAGGAAGAACTATAGAGAATTTGCTACCGTACTTAATTTGAAAACTAAAAGGCAGTTTCTCTATGATTATTTCTTTTTCACACCTTAAAGAACAATTCTGTGTTAAACCCAAAATGAAAAGACGATTAGCTTTCTTATCATTCGTTTCGCTTGCAGTGGCTTTCTCTGCTTGCGACAAAATTCCCGATGGAGTTGTGGATAACAAATTTGTTGATTACAAAGTTGCTAAAATCGAATCGCCATCGAGTTTCTTTTATTCGAATCCGGATTCGCTTTTTACAGCTTCAGTTACAATCCAAAGCATTTCGAGTGTTGATCAAGTCTGGCTTTCTGTTAAGTCGGTTGACGGAACCAGCTATGTAACCAAGCAAGTATTCTTAACAAAAGGAACTGCAACCCAGACTTCGACGATTTTTACAGCTAAAGTTCCGATGAGCAAAAAAATCTCCAGCGGAAAATATCTTGTCGAATTCTTTATTAGTGATAATATCCGGGTTTCGCCAGACAATATTTCTAAAGTTGGTGAGCAAGTTTTAGTTTATAACAATAATCAAACTAACTTTACTCCAGTTATTTCCAACCTTGTACTGGCGGATAATATCACGCGCGAAACGCCATTTATTTTTACAGTCAAGGTTGATGATCAGAATGGACTTGGAGATATTTCTCAAGTAACTTTCAAATTAACACGTCCAGATGGTACTGTTGTAATTCCAAATCCAAATACACCAAACATAAATTACTTCTTGATGGTTGATAATGGAGATTCTGTTCTTGGCGACGCAAAAGCCGGTGATGGAATTTTTTCTTTCAAAAATACTTTTGGTCCAACGGCTCAAACCGGAAATTGGCAGTTTGAATTTCAAGCCAAAGATAAAAGCAGTGCCGTTAGCAATGTGATTAAACAAACTCTTGGGGTGAATTGATGAATACAATAAAGAAAATAATGAGCATGAGCAAGATTAAGAAAGAGTTACTTTTAGTGATATTTGTTCTACTTGGTTTTGCCTCATATTTAAATGCACAGTGTATACCATCTAATTATGGAATTGAAAACAGATTAAGAAAGATTAGTGATAACACTCCGGCAAGTAATGTAGCTGAAAGAATCTGCATCCAATCGAAGGATATTATTTGGATTGGAACTGGATCTGGATTAAGCAAAACGACTGATGCTGGGGCATCCTGGACAAACTATTACAACACAGAAGCCTTTGGAAAAGAAAGCATTTCTGCAGTTGCTTATGGTCTCGGAGCAATCTGGGCAGCAACATGGCATATGGTCGTAGATGAAAATTCCGGAGAAGATATTCCTTATGGTACGGGTCTTCGCTATTCGGTTGATGGTGGGATAACGTGGTTGTCAATTCCACAGCCTGTTGATAATAAAGCGGATTCGATAATTTACTACGGAACAAACAAATTAAGAGCCGTTCCACAAACAGCCAAACAAAATAACTTCACATATGATATTGCTATAACAAAAAATACAATTTGGATTGTTTCGTTTGGTGGTGGGATCAGAAAATCGACAGATATGGGAAAGACATGGCAGAGAGTCATTCTCCCTCCGGATTACTTAGATTCAATTTCTCCTGGTGATAAACTATCGTTCGATCTTTCTCCGGTGAGCGGAAATCTTAGTAAAGAAACAAATCTCAACCATCGCGTATTTTCGATTCTTGCAGTTGGCGATGATACTTTGTATGTGGGAACTGCTGGCGGTATAAATAAGACGACAAATGCGAAGGAGCAATATCCCAGTTGGGAAAAATTTAATCGTACTAATCAACAGAAACCGATAAGCGGAAATTTTATTCTTGCGCTCGATAGAAATGAGATTGATGGAACGATTTGGGCTGGTACATGGAAAGCCGAAGGACAAAACGAGTATTGGGCAGTAAGTTCCTCCGGCAATGGCGGTAAAACTTGGGAAACATTTTTAACTGATGAAAAGGTTCACGACTTTGGGTTTCGTTATTACTCAAACGGTGTTACAGATGTTTTTGCCGCTGCAGAAAGCGGACTTTACAGAAGTTCCAACAATGGAATGACATGGATTGCTGCACCGAAGATAATTGACAGCGAATCAAAAGTTGAAGTGAGGGCTACTTCGTTTTTAAGTGTTGAATGCAACGTGCTTAATTCCAACACAACAGAAATTTGGATTGGTACAAATGATGGGCTGGTTAAAGCAATTGAAACTCCGACGAGCTCTTGGTTCGAAAAATGGAAAGTTTATTTTGCTTCCAGCGGAACTGTTACTGCAAGCGAAAGTTTTGCATTCCCGAATCCTTTTAATCCTAAAACCGATTTGCTTAGAGTAAAATATAATTTGGAAAATGCATCTTCTGTCAGTTTGAGAATCTTTGATTTTGGAATGAATCTGGTTCGTACGGTATTACAAAATGCTTCGCGCGGAGTGAACCCGGAACAGATCGATTATTGGGACGGTAAAGATGATGTTGGCAAAATTGTACCAAACGGAGTTTATTTTTATCGTTTGGATATTGGCGACGGCACTCCGCTGTTCGGTAAAATCTTGGTAATGATGTGAGGCGCGCCATGAAAAAATTATTAATTGTAATCTCGCTTATAACATTTTCAATCAATGCACAGACACAATATTCTGCAATAAACAGTATGCCCGGCGCGTTTAGCCGTCTCGGTTTTGGCGCGCGCGGTATTGGAATGGGAAACGCAATGTCGTCTGTTAAAGAAGGCAACATAGTTTCATATTACAATCCGGCGCTTTCAGTTTTTCAAGAAGGAAATTCTTTTCAAACATCTTACACATTCCTTTCGATGGATAGACACCTCAACTTTCTAAACTTCACAAAGAAATTTGAGTTTGGTAAAAAAGAAATGCCGGATGGAACAATCAAACCCCGTTCGGTTGCCGGAATAAGTGTTGGTGTAATTAACGCCGGTGTTACAAATATTGATGGTCGAGACAGTCAAGGCAACAAAACCGAAACACTTTCAACTTCCGAGAATCAGTTTTTTGTTGCCGTTGCAAATAAGTTTTCCGATAAACTCTCGGTAGGTATCGCGTTCAAGTTTTACTATTACAAACTGTATGAAGAAGTAACGACAAACGCATTCGGTATTGATATCGGTGCGCTCTACTCCATTAACGAAGCTATGACTTTGTCTCTGACTTTCTCAGATCTAAATACAAAATACAAATGGGATACCGGAAAAATTTATGGCGCAAGCGGAATGCTTAGCGAAGACAAATTTCCGCTGATGAAAAAATTAGGCTTCTCGTATAAATTTGACGATCCTAAGATTATCGCTTCTGTTGAATATGAAAGCAGCAACGCAAAGACAAGTTATTTAAGAGTCGGCGCCGAGTATAATCTGTTTCAAGATTTATTCTTGCGCGGCGGTGTAGATAAAGTAAATCTAAACAATATGGATATTCCGGTTCGTCCTTCTTTCGGATTATCTTATTTTTACAAAGCCGGTTCAATTAATCTTGGTTTCGATTACGCTTTTGTAATAGAACCATATTCTGCCGGCGATCAACATGTAATTGGAATTAATGTGAACTTCTGATGAAAAAAATATATTTGATAATATTGTTTGTTTCTGTTCAATTGTTTGCGCAATCAGTTGGCGAAAGCGGCTTGGCATTTTTGAAACATGGATTCGGCGCAAGAAACATCGCGATGGGAGATTTCGGTGTTGCTTCCGCAAATGATTTGACAGCACTAAGCTATAATCCGGCATTGTTAGCAGAAAACAAATCTCAGCTGAACTTTTCTCACAATTCTCTTTTTCAAGATATGTCTTCGGAAATGCTGGGTGTGAGTTTTAGTGCTTTCGGTTTACCTTTTGCAGTTGGAGTAAACACAACTAGTGTAACCGGCATTGAAGTTCGAACTAAGCCGGGAGAAGCCGACGGCACTTTTGACGCGCATTATTTCTATGGAAGTCTTTCTTCAGCATACGGTATAACAGAAAAACTTATAGCCGGAGCTACCGTTAAATATATTTATGAAAGTATGTATAGCGATGAAGCAACCGGTTTGGCTTTTGATTTCGGTTTAGCCTACAAGAATTTAGTAAATGGACTTACACTTGGTGCTTCACTAAAAAATATTGGCAGTATGAATTCGCTAAGAAGTGAATCAACTGATCTCCCGAATGATTTGAGTATCGGCGCATCATATGATTTTATGTTAAGTGATTTTCGTTTTTCTGTAACCGGCGGATTTCAAGAATATTTGAAAGAAAGTAAAGCACATGCTCATTTTGGCGGAGAAGTTTCTTATAAAGAGAATTTTGCTTTGCGCATCGGATATTTGAGCGGATATGATTCAAAAAACATTAGCACCGGTTTTGGTGTGATGTGGAAAAGCCTTAACCTTGATTACTCTTACGTTCCGGTAAAATATGGTTTAGGCGATTCTCATATTCTAAGTTTGACTTATACATTTAACTAAGATTTTACCAAAGCGATATTTACAAATTGGTTATCTTTGCTTCATAAAATTCGATTATAGAACTCTATGGAAATTATCAAGTACACTGAAGAATGGAAAGAGAAGTGGGATGAATTTGTTCTCGCTTCCAATAACGGAACAATGTTTCACCTTCAAAAGTTTTTTGATTATCACACGCCGGGTAAATTTCATTTCGATCATTTAATCTTTCTTGATGAAGGGAAAATTGCGGCTGTGCTGCCCGGTGCAATTAGGAATGGTGTTTTTGAATCGCCTATCGGCGCAAGCTACGGATCGATTGTTACCAAGGATGTTAAGTTTGCTCAAGCAATGGAAATCGTTTCCACTTTGAAAGATTATTGCAAGCAAATTGGGCTAAGCGAAATTATGCTAACTTCCGCTCCGATGGTTTACGAGCGGCATCAAAATCAGAATTTAGATTTTGCATTGCTCTGGCAAGGATTTCATTATTCGCTCCATTATATCTCGAGTGCGATTAAGTTAAATCCTTATACAGATATTTTGGAAAGATTTGCACCAACAACACGCCGTAATGTTCGCAAGACAATCACAGATTTTAAGCTGCGTGTAGAAATTAACGACCGTTACGATGAATTTTATCCGATACTTATTGAAAATAAATCGCGCCACAATGTTAAGCCTACACATTCACTTGAAGATCTAATGAAGCTAAAAGAACTGTTGCCCGACAACCTAAAACTATTCATGGTTTATCTTGAGGACAAACCAATTGGAGGTTCGCTTATGTTTGTGGCGAATAAGACGGTTGCGGTTTGTTTCTACAATATGCTCTATTATGATTATGAAAAGTATAAACCGATTCAGCGCGTAATGTATGAAGTTGTAAAGCATTACACAGAAGCCGGTTTTGAATATGTAGATATTGGTGTTTCTCAAGATACCAAAGCTGAAAATCCGATGACGCCAAGTATGAGCTTGATCGATTTCAAAGAAAAATTTGATGCTAAGACAATTATGCGCAATACGCTGCATATTAAATTGTAATATTGATGGCTTCGAAGAAAAAAATCTGTTTAGTTTTTCTTGGCAATCCGCTTCAAGATTCCCGTTTAACTAATCTTAGCAATTCCTTACGGCAAGATGGATTTGCAGTTTCTGTAATTGGGTTTGATTGGTTCTCTCTCAAAGAAAATCATTTCGAAAAGGATCTGAAGATATTTCGAATTCGGAAAAGCAGATTTAGTTTATTCTTCTATCTCACTTATAATCTTTTACTTATCCGGGAATTGCTTAAAGAACAAGCCAATGTTTTTTTCGCAGAAGATTTATACACCCTTCCAGTTGTAACTTTCTTTGCCAAACTAAAGTCTGCTAAAGTCTTCTATAACAGCCGCGAGATTTATGCTTACATAGGTGGTTTACACAGCCGTCCAATTGTTCAGCGAATAATAACAGCAATAGAAAGATTCTTCATTAAAAAAGTTGATCTGGTAATGACAACCGGATGGATGGACTCAGAATTCCTCGAAAAATTTTATTCCTTATCCAAAACATCTGTGGTCAGAAATATTCCGCTATACCAAAAAGCTGAAGCAAAAGTGGATTTTAGGAAATTGTACAATATTCAAGATGATAAGCTGATATTGCTTTATCAAGGTGTTCTGATTCCCGGAAGAGGTATTTCAATAGTGATAGAAGCATTATCCAGAATTCCTAATGCGGTATTTCTTTTGCTAGGCGATGGAGATCAGAGGGAAAATTATAAAAAACTTGCGCATAAACATGGTGTTAGTGATCGAGTGATATTTGCCGGATCATTTACTCAGAAAGAGTTAATAAATTATACTTCGGCAGCTGACGTTGGGTTATCGCTAATAGAAAACATAAGTATAAGTTATTATCACGCTTTGCCAAACAAACTTTTTGAGTACATAATGGCCGAACTGCCTGTGCTGTCAAGCGATCTGCCTCAAATGAAAAATATTGTTAATACTTACAAAGTTGGCGAAGTTGTTGATTTGGAAAATCATCGATTAATAATTGACTTGCTTAACAAGTGGACAAACGATAAAGAACAATTGTCCCAATTTAAAAGTAATTGTCAGCAAGCATCTAAAGAATTGAATTGGCAAGCTGAATATGAAAGGTTTAGGGGAGATTTATTTTCTCATATCTAAATTTTTAACTGCGGAATTTTTTTCTATATTTCCGCCCAAATTTTGCCAGGCTCTAATCGGCAAGTTAATACCCAATCCCGCCAGGTCCGGAAGGAAGCAACGGTCAGTATCTAACTTGGGTGATTGGTAGTCTGGCATTTTTATTTTTGTTCGGATGAGTTGTAAAAACCGAAAACTAATTTTGCCTTTGCAGCACCGATAACTTTAGATAACGTTTCCTCTGAGGATTTCTTTATTTCCTCCAAACTACCCAACTCGGTTAAAAGTTTTTGCGCTACTTTTTTCCCAATTCCTTTTATCTCAGTCAGCTCACTATTAAAAGTTCTTTTACTTCTTCTCTCGCGGTGAAATGTGATGGCGAAACGGTGAGCTTCATCTCGGACATGCTGAAGCAATTTTAAGCTGCTCGAAGTTTTGGGAATTGACTGAGCTTCGGATTCTCCCGGAAGAAAAACTTCTTCAAGACGTTTTGCTAAGCCGATAATCTCAAAATTCTTAATCCCAAGTTCGGTGATAGTTTCAACAGCACTGGAAAGTTGCCCTTTCCCTCCGTCAACCATAATTAAATCCGGAAAGGGAAGCTTTTCTTCAATTACTCTTGAATAACGGCGGCTTATAATTTCTTGCATACTAGCAAAATCATCCGGACCTACAACTGTTTTGATGATAAATTTTCTGTACAAACTTTTCTTAGGCTTACCATCTACAAAGACAACCATACTGGCAACAGCGTCACTTCCTTGCAAATTACTGTTATCAAAGCACTCAATTATTCGCGGCAGTTTTTTGAGTCGTAAATCTCTTTGAAGCGCTGAAAGGACGTAAGGAACATTTCCTTCCTTCTTCATTTTCTGAAGCTGGATTTCCTTAAGTGCGAGAATTGCATTTTGCTTACACATAAATAGAAGAGATTTCGCTTCGCTTTGTCTTTGCGGTACAACAAACTGAACTTTGCGGAGTGCTTTTGTATTTAACCATTCAATAAGTGAATCGGAATCATCCGGTTCAACTTCAGTAATTATTTCTTTTGGGACTTCAACAAATTCATCGTAATAGTACTTGATAATTGCAGAATAGATTTGAGCAGTCTCTTCATTTCCTTCAGCGATTAAATTAAGTTGTCTTTTACCAACCAACTTTCCGGAGCGAATGTTTAATATAGTTGCGGCAACTTCTTTGCCTTCATAGGCAGCACTGATAATGTCTCGATCTTCCAAATCAGTAGAAACCACTTTTTGTTTTGAAGTATAAACTTGCAGTTGTTCAAGTCTGTCTCTCAACTCGGCGGCTTTTTCAAATTCAAGATTGGCTGAAGCGGAAATCATTTGCCCTTTTAACTCATCAAGCAACTCATCGGTTTTACCTCTGAATACTTTTACCGCTTGGTTTACCATTGAGTTGTATCTTTCTCGAGTAACTAAACCTTCGCATGGACCTTCGCACTTTTTGATGTGATAATCCAAGCAGATTTTGTATTTCTTCTTCTCAATAGTCTCTTCAGTGAGATCGAACTTGCAGCTTCTTATTTTAAAAACTTTTGTAATCAATCTTAATGATGACTTCATGTTCTTTACATCAGTGTAGGGCCCAAAATAGCGGGAACCGTCTTTAACAATGTTTCTTGTAGGGAAGATTTGCGGGAACGGTTCGTTTGTAACTCTGATGTAAGGGAAAGTTTTATCATCCTTGAGCAAAACATTGTAGCGCGGCTTCAAATCTTTAATCAGATTATTTTCGAGCACTAGCGCTTCAATTTCGGAATTTGTGACAATAATTTGTATGTCTTCAATTTTTGAAACAAGAATTTCAGTTTTAGGCGAATCAATATTTTTGTGAAAATATGAACGGACACGGTTCTTTAGAATTTTCGCCTTGCCAACGTAAATGATTTTGCCTTTATCATTAAAGAATTGATAAATACCTGGTAGCGCCGGAAGATTTTCTAATCTTTCTTTTAGCTGTTCGTTCATAATAATTGATTTAGTTGTTAGCAAAATAACAACACTTTGGCGTAAAATAAAAAAGCCGGAGAAACTCCGGCTCTAAAAAATCTAAAAGGATGACTCTTAGAACTTATAATCCTTTGGAATGATTACAATGCCGGTTTCAGAAACAGTAAAATGTTTTTTATCTGTTTCGATATCGAAGCCGATTTCCATTCCTTCCGGCACCGAAACATTTTTGTCTATAATGGTTCTTCTAATTCTTGCGTGTCTTCCGATTTTGCAATTGTCAAAAATAATTGAGTCGGTAACATAGGAGTAACTGTTTATACGAACATTGAAACCTACAATTGAGCGCTCTACTAAACCTCCGGAAACTATCGTTCCATCAGAGATTAATGAATTGAATGCGCGACCAACTCTTTCTCCTTCGTGAGAAATTGTTTTAGCCGGAGGAAACTGAAGCTGTCTTGTTCTCAATGGCCAATTAAAATCATAAAGATTGAAGTGTGGGCTTACATTTATTAAATCCATACTTGCTGCATAGTAACTGTCAATTGTTCCAACGTCGATCCAGTAGGGCTCATTCTTTTTGTTCTCATCAACAAAACGGTAAGATTGAACATGATAGCCGTTTTTAATCATGAATGGAATTACATCTTTACCAAAATCATGATTTGGAATTTTCTCTTTATCCATTTTTGCCAGAACTTCTTTAAGCAGATGAACATTAAAAACATAAATTCCCATGTTTACAAATGAAAAGCCCGGCTTTCCCGGAATTGTTGGGGGATTCTTCGGTTTCTCGACAAATGATTTTACTTTGTAATGCTCATCAATATCAATAACACCAAAACGATCTGCAACAGACTTGGGAACTTCAATACTTGCAATCGAAAGTGCGGCGTCTTTTTCAGTATGGTATTGAAGCATTTTCAAATAATCCATCTTGTAAATGTGATCGCCTGAAAGGAGCAGAAGATGTTCGTAATTATCATCCTCTATCAAATTCAAGTTTTGCTGTACAGCATTAGCTGTACCTAGATACCAATTGTTGCTTGTTTTGAATTGTGGAGGAATTGAATAAATAAATTCTCCCAAATCGGGGTTGAAAATATTCCAAGCTTCGTATAAGTGGCGGCTAAGTGAGTCTGACTTATATTGTGTTATTACAAAAATTTTACGAAGTCCCGAGTTTAAGCAGTTCGAGAGCGTGAAATCGATAATTCTGTACTTTCCGCCAAATGGAACGGAAGGTTTTGTTCTTACCTTTGTTAGTGGAAAAAGTCTTTCACCTTGTCCGCCGGCAAGAATCATTGTCAGAGTTTTTCTTAAATGGGTTGAACCTGTATAAGCCATAATTATCTCGATGGAGTGTTATTTAAAATATATTTAATTATGAATTGATTGGCAAACAATGAAATTGTTAACTTGGAATGGAAAACAAACTTCACCTCCGGAATAAATGCAAAAAAAAAACAGAGTTTATTTAGTCCTATCGGTTTTATTATGCCTTGTAATAGTTGGCGGCTACTCACTTTATTCTTTTATCAAGAGCAGAATTCCACTTGGTATTACAAGAAGCGTTTCCGTTGCTCTTCAGCTTAAAGAATTTAGCGCTGAAAAACTTTCAGATTATAATCCTAAAACTCAGCAATCAGTCGATGTCCTTCACTACTCAATCAGAATAAATTTAGACACCAAAAAGAAAAAAATTGATGGGGATGTAACAATTAGTATTAAGATTAATGATAAATCGGCAGAAACTATTCCTATAAATTTCTACGATAACATGAACATAAAGTTGGTAGAATTAAATGGAATTAAAACAGATTACGGCCAAGATGATATGATTTTGTCTGTTAAGAAAGCCGACAAAAATTTTGATACGTTGAGTGTGCGTGTTGTTTATAGCGGAACTCCTAAAAGTTTGGGATTCGGGTCATTCAATTTTGAAACTCACCAAAAGCATCCGTTCGTTTATACTTTAAATGAGCCAGTGTTTGCTTCAACCTGGCTGCCTTGTGTTGATATGCCAAATGATAAAGCTCAGATGGATATGTTTGTTACAAACGATTCATGCTGTGTCTCTCTTTCAAATGGGAATCTTATCGAGACAAAAACTGTTGGAAGCAAAAAAACTTATCACTGGAAAACGGTTTATCCTATCTCCACATATTTGATTGCAATTTATTCCGGTAAGTACGAATCATTTTCGCAGAATTATCAATCGGTAACAAGAGATTCACTCAATCTTTCTTATTATGCATTCGAAAGCGATTTGGAGAACGCGAAAAAAGATTTTAGCGATCATCCTCAATACATGAAAGTTTTTGAAGAAATATTCGGGGCTTATCCCTTCATAAAGGAAAAGTATAGCGTTGCAGAAATTCTTTGGCAAAATGGAGCGATGGAGCATCAAACTTTAACCGGAATAGGATCTAATTTTGTGGGAGGTCATAAATTTTTTACAGATATGCTCGTTCACGAACTTGCTCACCACTGGTGGGGAAATGCAGTTGGTCCAAAGACATGGAAAGATATTTGGCTTAACGAAGGATTCGCAACTTATTCAGAAGCACTCTACTGGGAAAAAGTCGCCGGCCCACTTGTACTCCAATCAACAATGAATGCTAAGTTTGGAACATTCGGCAGAGGAACATTATATAGTCCCGGCGATGCATTGTTTGGCAATCTGGTGTATAACAAGGGGGCGTGGGTTTTGCACATGCTTAGAAGAGAGATTGGCGATGATAGTTTCTTCAAATCATTAAGAGAATATCTGAAAGAATATAAGTATGGAAATGCTTCAACTTCGGATTTTAAGAAATTGTGCGAGAAAATTTGCGGAAAGAAACTTGGCCAGTTTTTTAATCAGTGGGTTTACAAAGGAGAGGGAATAATTGAGCTTGCCTACGACTGGAGTGCCGACAAAAAGGGTTCAGAAATTTCTTTAGTATTCAACACAGAACAGTTACAAAATGGCTACGATATTTATAAATTTCCGTTGGAAGTAAAATTTATTTATGAAGGAAACGAAAGCGAGACAAAATTCGTTACAATAAACCAGAAGCAGCAGCGGTTTTATTTCACTCTGAAGAGTAAACCTAAAGAAGTTGTTCTCGATCCGGATAAATGGCTGCTTGCAACTTTTGAATCAAGGAATGATTAATAACATTTGAAAACCTATTTCTTTATATCCGATGTTCATCTTGGCTTACAGAACGAAGAACAAGAAAAGTTAAAAGAAAAAAAGCTTGTTGAATTCTTGAAATTCGCACAGAATAATTGCGATGAGTTATTCATTGTTGGCGATCTGTTCGATTACTGGTTTGAATATAAAAGAGTAATTCAAAAAGGATTTCTTAGAACTCTAGGAGCTCTTGCTTCTTTCAAAGATTCGGGCAAGAAAATTCACTATATCATCGGTAATCACGACTTTCTTCACAAAGATTTTTTTGAAAAGGAAATTGGCGCAGATGTATATAAAGATGAAATAAAGATTGAACTTAATGGCCAAAGGTTTTTTATTGCTCACGGAGATGGATTAATGGCTGGCGATAATGGCTACAAAATGCTCAAAAAGGTTCTTCGAAATAAGTTCATTCAAAGATTGTATTCGCTGATTCATCCCGATTTAGGAATTAAAATTGCCAGCGGATCGAGCAAAGCTAGTAGAGATTATACTTCTACAAAAGATTATGGAGAGTTTAGCGGACTATTGGATACAGCCAAACAACTTATAAATCAAAATTATGATTATGTTGTTTTTGGGCATTCGCACAGAAAGGCGATAGAAAAAATAGATAACGGTACATATATTAATCTTGGCACATGGCTAAAAAAGCCTTGCTACGGAAAATTTACAAATAACTTTGAGATTTTAGACTGGGAATAGAATGGATATCAAGAGACCAAATCAGTTGCTGAAGAATTCAAAAGCACCAAAGAAGAAAAATTTACGATATATAATTATTGGCGCCGCAGTACTTTTTGTAACCGCGTCTGTTCTTTTCTTCCTTTACGTATTCGAGGGACTTGTTTCCTTGGAAGAATTGGAAAACCCCAAAGCCCAACTAGCAAGCAATGTTTACAGCGCCGATGGAGAATTGATTGGTCAGTTCTATAAAGAAAATCGCGTTGAAGTTAGTATTGACAGCATTCCACCTCACGTAATAAATGCTTTGATTGCAACCGAAGACAAAAATTTCTATGATCACTGGGGAGTTGATTTCCAAAGGTTTTTGAAGGCAATGGTTAAGAATGTTATTCTTTTCAGAAGGGAAGGCGCAAGTACAATTACAATGCAGCTTGCAAAAAATCTATATGGTTTTAAAGCAAAAAATGAAAGCAAAGTGGGTACTGTTATTCGAAAAATTCGCGAATGGATTACTGCGGTGCAGATTGAAAAGACATATACCAAGCGCGAAATATTGGAGATGTATTTCAACATATCATATTTTGGAAGAAGTGCCTATGGTCTCGCAATGGCTTCAAGAATTTATTTCGATAAAGATGTAAAAGATATTTCCGTTCCGGATGCCGGCATTTTGGTTTCACTTCTCAAATCTCCCGGCGGATATGATCCGTTTAATAAATATGATAATGCATTCCGAAGAAGAAATATTGTTATGCAAAATATGGTTGATGAGGATTTTTTAACTGAAGAGGCTTATGAAAGACTAAAAGTTGAACGGATAAAACTTTCTTACAAGAAAGTTCAAGAAAAAATATTTGGTTCGATGGCTCCTCACTTTTTGGAATATATACGTCAGCAGATGGAAAAGCTTTCAGATAAATACGGATTCGATTTATATCAAGGCGGATTAAGAATTTACACCACGCTTGACAGCAGAATGCAAAAGATCGCAAACCGTGCTGCTCAAGTTCACTTAGATAGATTTCAAAAACAATTTGATAACAACTGGAATTGGAATAGGTACAGCTCAATTCTTGGTGATGTTATTGATAAAGCAATTAAGAATCGTCCCGAATATAAATCTGCGTCATCGCAAGAAGAAAGGCGTACTTTTTATAACCGAATTATTAAAGACCAGAAGTTTATTGATTCTGTTAAGACCGAAGAGAAGAAAATTGAAGTTGGTTTTGTCGCGCTCGATACAAAAACCGGCGAGATTAAGGCAATGGTTGGCGGTCGCGATAATAAATTTATGTATGGATTGAACCACGCAACACAAATTCGCCGTCAGCCCGGTTCTGCGTTCAAACCATTCGTTTATACTGTAGCAATTGACAGAGGATTATATCCGGCGTATCCAATTTTGAATCAGCCGATTGATTATGACGATGGTTCGGCTAAACGTTGGCGTCCGGCAAATTTTGATCACAGCTCGGGTGGATATACTACATTGCGCTGGGGATTGGCGGAATCATATAACCTAGTTGCTGCGAGATTGGTTATTGAAAATGATTATGCACCGCTTTCAGAAATTGGACGTTTTGCTGCTCGTATGGGAATCAAAACAAGATTAGATCTTACACCGGCTATTTCTCTTGGTTCTTCCGTAGTTACTCCATTGGAAATTGTTAGCGGTTACGCAACTCTTGGCAACAGAGGAGTTTACAACGAGCCAATTTCCATTCTTCGAATAGAAGATAAAGATGGAGTTGTAATAGAAAAGTTTAATAGTGAAGCTAGAGAAGCAATTTCAGAAGAGACTGCTTACATTGTAACAGATATGATGAGAACAGTTATGGATGGCGGCGGTACGGGTGGTTCTGCTCGTTATACTTACAATTTCCAACGCCCGGCTGCTGGTAAAACCGGCACAAATACTAATTATGCGGATGCATGGTTTGTTGGTTTTACACCTCAAATTACTGCCGGTGTATGGGTAGGTTTTGATGATCAGCGGGTTACCTTTACGGGGACATACGGACAAGGTGCTGTTGCAGCGCTTCCTATCTGGGCAATCTTTATGCATGATGTTTATGAACAAATCAATATGCCGGTTGAAGATTTCCAAGTTCCGGCCAGCGGTAAAATTGTTCAGGCTACTTTTTGTAAAGAGTCAATCTATGAAACCGGTCAGCCAAGATTAGTTTCTCCGGATTGCAGAACCGGAACTGTTACAGATATAATTAATGTGAAGGATATGCCTCCGGTTTATGATCCGACAAATGAATTGGAGCCAAGATTTAATGCTTTTCAGAATAGAGATACATCTTCAAACAGCAATCGAAGATAATTTAAGCGGGCAAATTGTAAAAGAAACAGTTCTTCTGTAAGTTTGCCCAGCAAAATTTTTATGTTGCTGCCCGGATGGTGGAACCTACCTACCGGCAGGCAGGTTGGTAGACACGCACTGAAGGAAGCGATAAATTAGTGATGATTTATGTATAAAGTTTATGCAATAAAGAGCAACTCTAGAAATTATATTTATGTGGGATTAACGAGTAACTTAGAAGAGCGATTAAAAAGACACAATGATGGGCAGAATAAAACTACAGCAGCATATGCACCTTTTAGTTTAATTTATACTGAAGATTCTATCGATCGAATTTCTGCTCGAGCTCGCGAAAAATACTTAAAATCTGGAAGTGGTAAAGAGTTCTTAAAAAGGTTAAATAATTAATTGCCCGGATGGTGGAATTGGTAGACACGCTAGCTTCAGGAGCTAGTGGCCGCGAGGTCGTGCAGGTTCAAGTCCTGTTCCGGGTACAATCTTCTTTTTAGTAATTTTTTTATGTAGTTCGCATCAATTTTTTGAAATTCATTTCACTTAACAAATGGCGGTTGAAATGAGCATTCAAATCAAAAAATTAAAATCCAGTAATTCTAAAAAAATTATTCCCGCTCGATTTGATAAAGAAGGCTTTTTCCTTTCTTTCGGTCTTGGATTAGCATCCTTCGGAATAGGTTTATTAATTGTTTGGGGTACACTCACAGCTCCGGAAGGAACATCCAATTCAACAGGCTTCACTCTTTATCAAAGACTCGCTAGGCAAATTCCCGAATCGTTCCAAGAAAAAATTGCTTTAGTTTTAGGCGGATTGTTTATGCTGTTTGGGCTTGTACTTTTTCTTTTAGGTATAAAACAAACAGTCCAATTTCTTTTTTCAAAAATATTTAAAGCAAATAACTAGTTCCTAAACTTTTAATGGTAAGCCTTTAATTGATGATTAGGTGTTTTTGATTCTCATTCAGCTATTGAATACTTTTAAGATGTATCCGGTAAACGTAAATTGCAATCAAATTCTTAAGACAATTATAGCTGATGAAAATTAAAATCCTCTTAAAAATATTTTTGTTTGTAGCTTATATAACGTACTCTCAACAAGAAGAGTGGGTAGTAATAAAATCCCCTTTACTTCCAGCCGCTGCTACTTCCGGCGAAAGTATATCAAAAATTGCAATTCACAAGAACGACAAATCCAAGATTGAAAATGATGTGCTAGTGAAGGGCGGTTTTCTCATTCAGCAAAAGAATGCAAAGCCAAATACCATACCCGCAAATTTTATTGTATGTATGCAGTTAGATAAATTAGGTAATATTTGGTTCGGTACATTTTCGGGCGGTGTAGCTAAATATGATGGAACCAATTGGGAAGTATATAATACTTCAAACTCTCCTCTGCCTAGCAATGTAATTTATAGCATTGCAATTGATAAGCATAACAACAAATGGATTGGAACAGTTGACGGACTTGCTAAATTTGACGACAGAAAATGGAAAGTGTACAATAAAAGCAATTCCAAATTACCAGCAAACATGGTTTACTCTCTGGCTATTGATAAGTATGATAACAAGTGGATTGGAACGACTAAGGGATTAGCAATGTTATCAAGCTCTAAATGGACAAGTTACCACACGCTAAACTCAAAATTGCCCCACAACCATGTTACTGCTTTGACAATTGACCGTGACGATAACAAATGGATTGGTACTTTTGAAGGGTTGGCAAAACTCAGTAATGCTAATTGGCGAATATTTAATAAGAGTAATTCGCCTCTACCTTACAATGATATTTATACACTTAACACAAATAGCAGTGGAAGAATCTTAATTGGTACTTGGGGCGGAGGATTTGCCGTTTTGGATAAATCAAATTGGGCAGTATATAAAACTGATAATTCCGGTCTGCCGGACAATTATGTTTCTTCGTCTATCATAGATAAAGCAAAAAATGTTTGGATTGCCACACTTGGAGGCCTTGCAAAATATGATGGCACAAATTGGACTGTCTTTAAAACCTCTAATTCCAAACTTCCGGATGATATGGTGTACTCGCTAACTCAAGATCAAAAAGGAAATTTTTGGATAGGGACACAAAACGGTCTGGCTGTTTTTAATGAAACCGGAATTCCCAGCCAAGTGAAATTCACAAGTAAAGTTACAGAAGATAAAGAAGCAAACGGTGATGAAATTGCGCCAACCGATTTTTCTCTGGAAAATCCACAATACGATTCAGTGAATTCGAAAATTAAAATTCATTTCTCAATTCCTAAAGGGAGCAACATTTTGCTAAAGTTTGAAGATACTTTGGGAAGAATTAGCAAAGTGCTCAAAAATGAACTACTCGAAGCCGGGAATTATGAAGTGGTTTTAAGTGCGAATGAATATCCAAGCGGAGTTTACATCTGTCGCTTGTACGCTGGTGAACTTAAGGTTACTCGCAAAATTCAATTGGTTAAACGAAAGTAGTTAGTAACTCGTACTGGGATTTAAGCACTAAGCAACAGTAAAGTCCCTTTAACAACAAAAGGAACTTAAAAAAAGGAAAATTTTTACGATAATACATGTGCGGTTCAAAGTAACTTTGTATTGCGGTTAAAAATTGGAGACTGCCATGAGCGTACAATCGATTAACCCGAACTTACCGAAACTTAAAATTCCAAGTTTGTTTGGCTCTTCACAAAACACAGAAAAAAGAATTCCCAATCCATTAAAGTTTACAACGGAATCTTCCCTTGAAGAAACGAATAAGCTTAATAATCAGAAAAATGACGCTGAAAAAAAGCCGAAACCATTTCGAACTTCGGAAAACTGGTACGGCTAAGAAGGCGAGTCTAGCTGTTGGCGTGCAGATACTATAACCACTCATAATTTGATCGAAGCAATCGCTTCGTACCAAGATTTCTTGCTTTGCCATTCTTTGTACTTCGTAAAATTAATTATCATAAATTAAACTCTGTAAAGAATTAATTGTCTAAAAGGCAAAAGAATTTTTGGAGTGGAATTTGTGAAAATGAGAATCGGAATAATTTTGGCGTTGTTGTTTATTTGCATTCATGCGGAAGAAAATAAGTACCGTATTGAAAACAATCTTTTTGTTGATGGAATAAAGCGGTTTTACACAATTAATCTGCCTAAAGAGTATGGAGAATTAAAAAGTCTTCCAGTCATCATTGCAATGCACGGCGGCGGCGGAAGCGGCGAGCAATGTGAAAAAGACTATGATTTGAACTCAACGGCATTACCGGAAAAGTTTGCAGTTGTTTATCCGGATGGAGTGCGCGGAGACGGACTGTTGAGAGTAAGAACTTGGAATGCCGGTACTTGCTGTGAAGATGCTGTAGAAAATAATATTAACGATGTTAAGTTTATAAGCAATTTAATAGAAGAATTAACAACAAAATATAAAGTCGATCCAAAGCGTGTTTATTTAACAGGAATGTCTAATGGTGCAATGATGGCGTATCGCTTGGCTTGCGAGATCTCAGATAAGATCGCTGCAATAGCTGTTGTAAGCGGAACTATGACGACCAAAAATATTTGTAAGCCAAATCAAGTTGTTCCTATTCTACATATTCATTCGGAGCGAGATAAGAAAGTCCCACCATCCGGCGGCAAAGGCATTAGAGGTTACTATTTTCCTTCAGTAGATTCTACTTTGAAAGAATGGGCTACGTTTGATAAATGCAGCGCAGAACCTTTAGTTGATAAACAAAAAAACTATACAAAGTTTGTGTGGAAAAATGAATCTTCTCAAGAAATAATTGAGTACTACCTTACTAAAGATGGCGGACACTCTTGGCCCGGAAGCAAAAAAAGCAGATTGCTTGCAGATAAACCTTCCAAAGCTATTGATGCAAATAGTTTGATTGTCGGCTTTTTCAAAAAGCACTGATAATATTTTTCACCATTTTAGGTGCATCAGCAAGCCAAGTTTCATTGTATTATATTTCCGATAACTTATTTACATTTCCAATGCCCAAAACGAAAATCAGTTTAGCTTATGATCTTGAAACCGCGTATGAAAGCGCTCAAGAATTTGCATCCAATCATTACGAAAATTTCCCGGTTTTATCGGTTACACTTCCGCGAGAAGTTAAGAAGCATATTGCTGTTGTCTATCAGTTTGCTCGTCAAGCAGATGATTTAGCGGATGAAGGTGATGTAAATCCGGAATTGAGAATTAAAAATTTAGAATTGTATGAAAAGCAGCTTACAGATTGTCTTAGCGGAAAATTTATAATTGATTTTTGGATGGCGCTTAAAAACACAATTAACGAGTGTAACTTAACTACTCAGTACTTCTATGATCTCCTTAGTGCTTTCAAGCAAGATGTACTCATAAAACGTTATTCTAATTACGAAGATTTATCAGATTATTGCCGCCGCTCTGCCAACCCGGTTGGAAGATTAGTTCTCGAAATTTGTGGAGTGAGAAATGAAGAAGCTTTCCGATATTCCGATTCTATTTGCACAGCTTTGCAGCTAACAAACTTCTATCAAGACGTTTCCGTTGATTGGCAGAAAGGCAGAATTTACATTCCTCAAATTGAAATGGAAAAGTTTGGTGTATCCGAAAAAATATTTGAAGAAAAACAAAATAATGCTAACTTTAAGTCGTTATTGAAGTTTCAGATTGAACGCACAAGAGAACTTTTTGCTGAAGGAAGAAAACTCCTTCCTTTTCTGCCCGGTTCGTTACTCGTTCAAATAAGAATGACGATACTTGGCGGTGAGAAAATTCTGGAGAAGATTGAAGAGTCAGATTACAACGTTATAATGCAAAGACCTAAACTGAGCAAAATAGATTATCTAAAAATATTCGGGAAAGGTTTATTAACCAATGCACGATGAATCCAAATTAATTGCTAAAGAAAGTAAAAGCAGTTTTTACTATGCATTTACTTTGCTGGAAAAGCCGAAGCGTGATGCAATGAATACAGTTTACGCTTTCTGCCGCAAGACAGATGACATCGTTGATATGGGAAATGAATCCGATGATCTAAAGTATGAAAATCTTCGCCATTGGAGGATTGAGCTCGAAAAAGCATTACGCGGAGGGGGCTCAGATATTCAACTGCTCAATAAACTTGTTACTTACATTAAGCAATTTAATATTCCGCTCGATCCATTTTTTGAGTTAATAGCTGGTATGGAGATGGATCTTCAGCGAAAACGCTTTCCAACTTTCGACGAACTTTCTCAATACTGCTATTTAGTAGCTTCTACTGTGGGCTTAATGTGTATTGAAATTTTCGGCTACAAACACAGTTCGGCTAAAGACTACGCTGTTAATTTGGGTTTGGCTATGCAGCTTACAAATATTCTTCGTGATGTTGGTAAAGATTATGAAACCGGCAGAATATATTTGCCTCAAGATGATATGAAAGCGTTTAATTACACTGAAGCTGAACTTAAGGGTAAAGTTTACAACGAGCATTTTGTAAATTTAATGAGCTACCAAGCTGAACGTGCAAAAGTCTATTTCCAAAACGCTAACGATGCTCTTAATTACGAAGACAAACATTCGATGTTTGCAGCCAGAGCGATGCAGCATATTTATTATCGCTTGCTCAAAAGACTTGAGGCTGAAAAGTATGATGTGCTTAACCAAAAAATAAAAGTCGGTAAATTTGAGAAGGTAGCTATCTCACTTGGTGTTTGGGCAAAGTATCGTCTAGTTTACGGATGAAAAATGTAATTGTTGTTGGCGGGGGATTGGCCGGATTATCAACTGCTGTTTACCTTTCAGAAAAAAATATCAGCGTAACTCTCCTCGAAGCTTCTCCGAAACTTGGTGGCAGAACTTATTCCTTGCATAATGAAAATCAGAATGACATTTATGATAATGGACAGCATCTGATGTTGGGCTGTTATGATGAAACTCTTTCATTGTTAAAGAAACTTGGTTCTTATGATAAGGTCGATATTCAAAAACAAATGGCTATTTCATTTGTTGAAGAGGGCGGAATTCAGACTAAGTTAAAAGCTCCGAGAATTTTTTACCCATTAAACTTGCTGCTGGCAATTCTTAAATATAAAACGCTTTCATTAAAAGATCGGTTTAGAATAGTTGATTTCATTATGGATCTTGGTTGCTGTGCCGACGAAGATTTGAAAAACATGACTGTGATTGAATGGCTTCTTCAGAAAGATCAGAATGATGAGACAATTAAAAAGCTGTGGGAAATTTTGATAGTTGGTACAATGAATACAACACCGGAAAAAGCATCTGCACAAGTATTTGATGAAGTTCTGCGGGAAGTTTTTCTTGGCGGCAGTCGAGCCAGCAAAATTGTTTTGCCAAAAGTCGGCTTGAGCGAATTGTTCTCTATTCCAACAGAGAAATTACTTGTAGCAAAAAATTGCATTATTAAAACATCGGAAAGAGTAGAAAATGCAGTTTTACAAAATGATCGGGTTGTAAGCATCAAAACAAATAAATCTATTTACGAAAACTTTGACGCAGTAGTTTTCGCAATTCCCCCTTTTTCTTTTGATAAAATTTCCTTCCTAGATTCGCTAGGCAAAATAACTTCACACAGATTCCAACTGTCACTCGGCGAATTCAAGTATTCCTCAATTCTAAATATTCATCTCTGGCTTAAAGAGAATCCCTTCACAGAAAAATTCTACGGACTAATTGAATCAGAAATTCACTGGCTTTTTAATCATGGTAAACATATTAGCTTAACTGTTAGCTCAGCCGACGCTTTGTGCGAAATGGAAAATGAGATGATTCTTGAAGATTTTTATTCGGAGTTAAAGATTTATTTTCCTATTTTCAAAAAGGAATTGGTAACAGAATGGAAGATAATTAAGGAAAAGCGTGCGACGTTTATCCCAGATTGTGCATCAAATGAGTTACGGAAAAGTATTGCTTCACCATTTCCTAATATGTTTTTTGCCGGAGATTGGACAGATACAGAATTCCCGGCTACTATTGAAGGAGCCGTTCTAAGCGGAAGATTAGCGGCTCAAAAATCGTGTTCTTTTCTAAACTATTAAACTTTTTTAGAAGTTCCGATTTAGCAAGTAACTCACTGATTGAATAAATGTCTCGGAGGAATTAATGTCCTTGCTAAAACAAAAACTACAAGAAAAAATTCTTGTTGAACGTCCCCGTACTGAAAAACTAAACAAAGAGTATGGCAACGTTAAAGTTGATGAAGTTACAATCGGGCAAATTATCGGCGGTATGCGCGATATTAAAAGCCTAGTTACAGACATATCTTATCTCGATCCTCATGAAGGAATTCGATTTAGAGGACTTACCATTCCCGAAGTGCTGGAGAAACTTCCAAAGTATCCCGGTGCCGAAATGCCTACCGTAGAAGCTTTCTTTTATTTCTTACTAACCGGCGATTTGCCGACGGAAGCAGAAATTGCTGATGTTCGCGAAGAGTTTGATAAGAGAAAAACAGTTCCGGATTATGTTTTTAGAATAATCCGCGCAATGCCAATTGATTCTCATCCGATGACAATGTTTGCAACCGGCATTATGTCGATGCAAAAAGAATCAGTGTTTGCTAAAAAATATCACGAAAATTTGAAGAAGGGTGATTACTGGGATGCTTATTATGAAGATGCAATGAATCTTTTAGCAAAGCTTCCGGAAATTGCTGCATTCATTTATCGTTTGAAATATAGAAACGGCGAAATTATTCCAGCAGATCCAACCTTAGACTTTGGCGGCAACTTCGCTCACATGATGGGAATTGACAAACCTTATGATGACATTGCACGCTTGTATTTCTTGCTTCATAGCGATCATGAAAGCGGAAACGTAAGCGCTCATACCGGTCACTTAGTAGCAAGCGCCCTCTCTGATATGTATTACGCTATCAGCGCTACTATGAATGGTCTTGCCGGTCCGTTACATGGTTTAGCAAACGAAGAAGTTCTACGCTGGTTACACGGCGTTTATAACGGCATGGGCGGCAAAGTTCCTACTGAAGAAGAAATGAAGAAATTTGTTTACGATACATTGGACAGCGGAAAAGTTATTCCGGGATTTGGACACGCGGTTCTTCGCAAGACAGATCCTCGCTACACAGCTCAGCGCGAATTCTGCTTGAAGCATTTACCAAACGATCCTTTGTTTAAGTATGTGGATTTGCTCTATAAAGTGGTACCCGATATTTTACTTGAAAAAGGAAAAGCTAAAAATCCATGGCCAAATGTTGATGCTCAGTCTGGTGTTATTCAATGGTACTATGGCGTGCAAGAATATGAATTCTACACAGTTCTTTTTGGAATTGGACGCGCGCTTGGTGTAACATCAAATATTATTTGGGCAAGAGCTTTAGGTTATCCGCTGGAAAGACCAAAATCTCTTACAACAAAAATGCTTGAAGATGTTGCTTTTGGAAATAAATAGAATCTTATTAAGAGGCGAATCAATGGTTCGCCTCCTTTAATTTTCAGACCCACCACAAAAAAATCTAATAATAAATTCAATTGTTTTTATAACAAAAGTCCCAATTGCAGTAACTTTTTGAATATCAAATGAATTTGTTTTAGATGAGTTATTATCTCTACGAATCCAATTATAAATTTCAATTGTTGTTTCGTGAAGTTCAATTTCGGAGTCTTTTACAGACTTTCTTTTTTTCTTTTTGCTAATTCTTATTTGGTAATAATTTTTCATAATCTTTCCATAAATATTGGTTGAATGAGTAGTTTCCAAAACCATTATTTAATTTTAGATCATGAATATGAAGATTAGTGTAGAAGCCTTTGTTAGATACTATTAAAAAGAAGTTTTGAAGTAAATTGCGCGTAGATGTTATGTAATAATGAAAGGTTGTATTTATAGATAACTGGGTTAATTCGAGAAGTTTTTTTAATGCTAGAGTAAGATTCAAGAATATTATTTGAGAAACTTTTAAGTAGTCCTTAAAGTTTTCGACATAGATAAAACATCTGCAAGAAGTACAATCTGAATTGTCAGTATAATTTGAGAGAACTTTTAAATAACTTTCATAGCTATTGACGGAAGGGGACAAGCTAGTTTTTATAATGTTATCAATTATCAACTCTAATTCAGTCGCTTTTCCCAAATCGAAACACACATTATTATTCGAATATCTCCTTGCTACTGCATCTGTGACCTGTGTAACGCTGGAATAATTTAACTGATTTTTTTCAGTTTCTTTTCTCCCTAATTTTGAGACACTAGAATGTAAAAGGCGAGATATTTTTTCGTTAGTAATACTGGAAATAATCCCTAATAGCCAACCCAAAGCGAATGCGAATTCAATTACAATATGAAGTTCTCTTCCAATCATACTGGTGTTCTTAATCCATCATAAGAAGAAGTTTTCTCAACAATGATGCTTTTATCTTTAGCATCACGAACTGATATAACTAGCTCTAAATTTTTATCTAGTTTTTCAACTACATCTTCGATTAGATTGAGAGATTTCAGAAGTGCTTCTCTCTTTCCCCAACCAAGTTTCTTATACATTTTGTCGAGGATGATATTTGTTTCTTCATCGAATTTGATGAGATATGTGGTTGCTTTGCTCATTTTATAAAGTCTATTATATTTTCTATTATAAATTATGTATGTAGTCCGTAATTGTCAAGTAAAATTTTGAGGAGCTATATTTGTTAGTAAGTTTTATGTATTCATTATCTGTTTGATTTTTTCAATTAGGAGAGTCTCTTGTTAGAAAGAAAAACTACTTTCACATTAATAGCAATTTTGATCGTTTTATTTGGGGCAATCGGATTTACTTATTTCTATCTGAATGCTAGGATTAAAGAGGCTATTCACCACCAGCCGATAATAATTTCTGAAAATGAAAGAAGAATTTACACACCGCCAGTGCCGGATGAATTAGATTTTTGCGGTGAAAAAGTACCGATGCAAGACTTTGATGTACGCGAGAGAATAGAGAGAGAATTTCTAGTAAATACATATTGGCATTCCGCATCGCTGCTTTATTTAAAACGAGCTAACCGGTGGTTCCCAATAATTGAACCTATCTTAGAGGCGAATGGCATTCCGGATGATTTTAAGTATATGGCAGTTGCAGAAAGCGGATTGATAAACTCAGTTTCGCCGGATGGCGCTTCCGGATTCTGGCAATTTATGGAAAGTGCTGCAAAGCGTTATGGGCTAGAAGTCTCCGGCGAAGTTGACGAGCGCTACAATGTTGAGAAATCAACCCAAGCCGCGTGTGACTATCTTAAAGAAGCTAAAGCAAAACTTGGCAATTGGACTTTAGCCGGCGCTTCCTATAATTATGGTGTTACCGGCATTTCTAAGCAGATGCAGCGACAAAACAGCCGCAATTATTACAATCTTTATCTCAATGATGAAACCTACCGCTTTGTAGCTCGAATTGTTGCTTTAAAGGAGATTTTCAAAGATCCGAAGAAGTACGGTTTCTATTTTGTGGAAGAAGAACTTTACCCTAGAATTGAAACGAATGAATTTCGTGTAAATTATCCAATCAAAGATTTGGTTAAGTTTGCCTCCGAAAATGGAATAAATTACAAACTGCTTAAGATTTTTAATCCTTGGCTGCGGGATAATTTCTTGCTAAATCGGGCAAGAAAAACTTACATAATTAAAATTCCTAAGTCGGGAGTAGTAAAAATTACAGAAGAAGGCTAATTTCCTACTTAACTGTTGATATGAAATAGAGATTTTTTTTTATCTTTGGCAAACAAAATAGGTCCAACCTTAACATCATGCCTTCTAAGAAAAAAGTTAAGTACATTTTCGTTACGGGTGGAGTTGTTTCTTCATTAGGAAAAGGAATAACCGCTTCATCCATTGGTCTGCTTTTAAAACTTCGCGGATACAATGTAACCATCCAAAAATTTGATCCTTATATAAATGTCGATCCCGGTACTATGAATCCATTTCAGCATGGAGAAGTTTATGTAACCGATGATGGCGCCGAAGCCGATCTTGATCTAGGACATTATGAGCGATTCTTAGATGTTGATACTTCCCGCGCAAATAACACTACGACCGGGCAGATTTATTTTGATGTGATTACAAAAGAACGCCGCGGCGATTATCTTGGCGCAACAGTCCAAGTTATTCCACACATCACCGATGAAATAAAACGCCGGATGAAAGTGCTGGGCGAGAGTGGAAAATATGATATTGTAATTACGGAAATTGGCAGAACAGTCGGCGATATTGAAAGTTTACCTTTTATGGAAGCAATGCGACAAATATTACTAGATGTTGGAAGGAAGAATGCTCTTGTTGTTCATGTTACTT
>JBAYTN010000025.1:0-53497 GCA_041675645.1 Melioribacteraceae bacterium | reverse complement strand
CATTACAGCAATAATTACGCGGCAAAATTAAGCGGCAAACCAATTCACCAATTTGCTCATCTGGAATTTACTGACTTAGAGGCGAAGATAAAATCCGTTCTTCTCAAGAATCAGAAACCTTTAATAATCACAGATGGAGTTTTTCCAATCTTCGGTAGAATTGCGCCAGTGAAAGAATATTTATCGATTGCGGTAAAGTATAATGGAATTGTTTGGATTGATGATGCTCATGGACTAGGAGTAATCGGAGAAAATGGGAGAGGAACCGTTGAGCATTCGGGTATTACATCAGAACGAGTATTCTTTGGAGGAACATTCTCAAAAGCTTTTGGCGGTTTTGGTGGTGTAATTCCGGGTAGAAAAGCTTTTATCGACGAGATCAGAAATGACCAAATACAAAATGGCGCAACTCCAGTTCCTTCTGCCGCTGCCGCTGCAAGTCTAACCGGAATGAAGATTTTGAAATCCAATACGGAAATGAGAACTAAACTTTGGCTGAATGCCAATAGACTTAAATCTGGCTTAGCTCAAATTGGAATTAAAACAGACAATACTTCAGTTCCAATAACAGCATGGAAAATGAAGAGCGTTAGTGAAATGCAAAAAATTCAGAGCGAGTTGAAAAAGAAAGATATTATTATTCAGTTGATAAATTATATTGGAGCCGGAGATGGTGGTGCGTTAAGAACCGTTGTGTTCTCAACACATTCGAATGAACAAATAGATAATCTTATTTATGAATTAAAAAGAATCTTATAATTGAACTTTGTCGGCGGATAGCAAACGATGATAAAACACAAAGAAATATCGAATACGACCTTTCTTAAGTATGGTAAGAAATATGGAACTCCTTTATATATCTATGATGGTGATTTAATTATTACACGCTACAAAGGACTTTACGATTATATCAAATGGCCGAAATTGAAAATTTTGTATGCAATGAAAGCCAACTACAACGTTGGGATTCTGAATCTTCTTAAAAAGAACAACGCGTATTTGGATACTGTGAGTCCGGGAGAAGTTCAACTGGCACTTAAACTTGGATTCAAAAAGGATGATATTCTTTTTACTTCCAACAATATTACCGATGAAGAAATGCACGAAGTGAAAAAGACCGGAGTTTTATTCAACATTGGTTCGTTGAGTAGATTAAAAAAACTTGGCTCCGTTTATCCGGGAAGTGAAGTTTGTCTTAGATTTAATCCGGATGTTTACGCCGGTGAGAATAAACATGTACAGACTGCCGGTGCAGTAACAAAATTCGGAATTCTACTTTCGCAAGTAAATGAAGTTGTTAAAATTGCTAAAAAGTATAAACTCAAAATCGTAGGTATTCACGAACATACCGGCTCGGGAATTGGGCAAACCGAAAAAGTTTTCCAGAGCATGACCAACATTCTTGCAATCGCAAAAAGAAAAGATTTTCCGGATTTAAGATTTGTGGATTTTGGCGGCGGGTTTAAAGTTAACTACAGACCGGAATCTCACAAGATTGACTATGCAAACTTTGGCAAAAAGATTACTTCAATCTTTGAGGCATTCTGCGAGGAATATGGAAAAGAATTGGAAATGTACTTTGAGCCGGGCAAATATATTGTAGCAGAATCGGGTTATCTTATGATTGAAGTAAATACAATTAAAAACAATAGAGGAAGATTGATCGCCGGAACAAATTCCGGATTTAATCACCTTATCAGACCATTACTATATGAAGCCTATCATCACATAGAAAATATTAGTAATCCAAAAGGTAAAAAGTATATTTATGATGTCTGCGGCAATATTTGCGAGACCGGAGACTGTTTTGCCCAACAGAGAGAGCTTCCGGAAATTCGTGAAGGAGATAAACTGATTATAAAGAATGCCGGAGCTTATTGTTATTCTATGGGAAGTATCTACAATCTAAGATCGATGCCTTCGGAATTGATTATTATAAACGGACAAGAGCTATTGGTTACCAAGAAGCTTTCCAATACGGAATTAGCTGAATCAATCTATGACTCATCTTTTCTAAAAAAGATTTAATCGCTTCTGTAATTTAGATTGAATTAAGAATTCTTTTTGAGTATGTTCTTTTCGAATTGAGCTGATTTCTATCGCAATCTTTAACTAGAGTGTGAATCGAGAAATGAATGAAAGGAAAGAAAAGGATTTACTAGAAAATAATATAAGCAGCGACTTATTAGAACTCTATGCTCGTATTAAAAATAAAGACGAGTCAGCACTTCAAGAATTTTTCTTCAGTATACAACCTCAACTATTTTATTTCCTCTTTCGTTTTACCAGCAATAAAGAAATAGCAGAGGATTTAACGCAAGAGGCATTTGTGAAATTCTGGCTTGCAATTGATCATCTTGATCCGGCAAAATCTTATAAAGCGTATTTGTTTAAAATTGCACGTAATCTAGCCCTCAATCAGATAACCAGAAACACTCCTCTTTATTCATATGATGAAGAGAATAATCTTGTTTATTTAAGTAAGAGCATAGATGGTGAGATAGATAATTTCTTCTTCATGGATGATTTTCAGAAGGCACTAAACACACTGCCGGAAAGATGTAAGTCGACTTTTCTGCTGAGTCGCTTTTCCGGGTTAAGCTATTCCGAAATTGCCGACATTATGAATGTATCTCTACAAACCGTCAAGAACCAAATGAACAAAGCATTAGCTGTGCTTAGAAAAAGATTAGTCCACTACATAAATTAATCTACTCTTCATTTTGCTATAACAATCTTGCTCAAATTATGATATTCATCCCTAAATGTTGGGATAGTAACCTTGAAATTCCCAACTATTAGCGATTGAGCACTCATCCCAGATCTGATATGTTTAACAATCTTGAATCCAACTATATATTTTCTTAAAACAGCATAGTACTTTTCTTGCTCTCGTGTGTACTATAGGTAATAAAAGACTTTAATCATGTTCAAAATTCCTAAAAACGTAGATTACCAATTCATTTCGAGGGCGCTTAGCGATGAGCTGAGTCCGGAAGAAAAAGAATTCTTCGAGCAATGGCTTTCGGAATCTGAAAAAAACAAAGAATTGTTCAGCGAGATTACTCTTTTGCTGGATAAAATTGATTCTTCAAATCCTCCTAAACCGCCAAATCCAATCTTGCAGTGGGATGCAATCCGACAAAAAGTCAAAGCCGAAGAAATCAAGAGTGAAACGAAAAATTCGTTTTCTGAGAGAACTCCTATCTTATTCAAACGAGACTATATTAAATCGGAGGATAATGCTTTCAGAAGCGACTATTGGCATTCTGTTTATACAAGCAGAATGTTACAAATAGTTATGATTCTTTTGATTATGGCTTCAGCCGGACTGAATTTTTTGATGGAGCGCTTTCCAATAAGGAATGCCAAAGAAATTGTAATAATGGACCCACCGCCAAAGTTGATAGATGTTAAAACACGAAAAGGTGAAAAACTTACCATCACACTTTCCGATGGATCAAAAGTGCATTTAAACAATTTGAGTAAACTATCATACCCGGAAACTTTCGGTGAAAAATCCAGAGATGTTACTCTTGAAGGGGAAGCATATTTTTCTGTTGCTTCAAATAAAGAAAAACCATTCTCGGTTAAATCCGGCAATGTGCTAACAGTAGTTACCGGCACCGAGTTCGATATTAAAAATCGTGGTGAGAGAATTAGTGTTGTTGTGGTAAAGGGTTCGGTTAATACTTACAGCCCAAACAAAGAAGAAGCATATAAACTTAAGAGGGGAGATTTGCTTTCTTACGATGAACGTGCAAAGGTTTCCAAACTTCAAAAAGCAAATCTGCATCACTACTTAGCTTGGAGAAATGATAAGTTTAGTTTTGAACATGCCCGGCTTGCAGATGTAATGGATGAGATAGAACGCTATTACAATTTGAAAGCTTCATTTCAATCCGATTCGCTTAAGAATATTACTATGACCGGATTTTTTGGTTCAGATTCACTCAACAAAATTCTTTCTGTTATTAGCCTTACTCTTGACATCAAGCTCAAGTATGACGGCCGTACAATCTTTATAAACAAGCATTGAAAGGATAAGCTTAAGGAAATAAAATGCGCTTACATTTTAGATTTTTAGTCTTCATAGTTTGTTTAAGCAGCAGTCTCCAGTTTGCTGCATTCCAAAATAATCCGGACCCGGAAGAAAGTTCGCCCAATCCAATAATGCTTTCGGATTTAACAGATGGCGATGACTTCGATTTTCAATCGATCGTAAATAATAAAAATGAAAAAAGCCGTTCGTTAAACACTCTGGTTACTTTAAGAATGCGAGATGCAAATCTTATCGATGTTTTGAAAACAATAGCTAATGAGACCCAAATCAATTTCATTTATGACGACCGTTTGTTAAACATCAAAAACCTTACAATCAACTTTGAAGAAAAACCCCTATATGAAATCCTTGACGAAATTCTATCTGTGCATAGTATTAGCTATTATGAATATGCAACAGGCAAAATAGCTCTGGCTAAACAGATTAGAATTGATGAGACAACCGGAGGAATTAGAGGTACGATAAAAGACGAAAAAGGAGAAAAACTGTTCGGTGCAAATATTCTTGTTAAAGAACTTGGTGTTGGAGCAACAAGCGATGTAAATGGAAACTTTACAATACGGAAATTAAAACCGGGTGAATACACACTCGAAATATCCTACATGGGTTATGAAAAAGTAATTCGTCGGGTAAAAATTACTGCCGGAATTCTGCTTGAACAGAACTTTACGCTAAAAGAAACAGCCTTTCTTATTGGTGGAATTGAGGTTACCGGAACTAGAGATCTTATTCCTACTGACTCCAGAACTAAAACTACAATTACTAGCGGAGAGATTGAACACTATCAGGCTTCCAGCATTAAAGATGTTTTGGATTTAGTTCCCGGCGTTCAAAAAACATCTAATCCCGGTTTAGGTAAAACTTCGCAAGTTGCTTTAAGAGGGAATGAGGGTGATAACTCCAGTACATTCGGAACACTTGTTGTTATTGACGGTGCGCCGGTATCCAACAATGCCAATATGCAGTTCGAGAGAGCTTCAACTGCAAATTTCGGTTCGAATAATATGGGAGCCGGAGTTGATCTTAGAACAATTCCCGCAGATAACATTCAAAACATAGAAATTACTACAGGACTACCATCGGTTAAATATGGAGATGCTACTTCCGGCGTTATTAACATTAAATCAAAAACCGGTGTCTCGCCAAACCGACTTAAATTGAAAAATAATCCGGATACGCGGGAAGGAAATTTTGAAGGCGGATTTAAAGCTGGAGATGGAACACTCAGCTATAATCTTAATGCTGCTCAAAGCGAAAGAGATGTAAGGGTTTCCGGCGATGAGTATTTAAGATTAACCGGTCAAGTAGTCTATTCGAAAAAATTCTTTGATAATGCGCTTACAACAAATAATAAAATATCATATCAAAGAATTTTTGATGAGGAAGAGCCAAAAGAAGATTTGCGCCTAACAAGAAATTATAACCGAAGTTACACCGTTTCACTTTCATCTTGGGGAAGTTATAAGGATGACGATGGAGTCGCATCTGTAGATTATAATCTTTACACCACTATGCGTAAAGAGAATTCAATGAGATCCAAACTTGTTACAGATTATGTTATAATTCCAAGCGGGGATACTCTAACAAGTTATATTGGGCAGGTTGAGACTAGAGGGATTGAATGGACACTTGGAGGTCGGCTCGAATATAATGATGCATTTTACACCGGTGATATTGTCCACAAAATTCTTGTCGGTTTAGAACCCCAGTATAATGCTAATACCGGAGACGGGGTTGTTTTCGATACACTGTTAAGTTATTACGGGCAGGGAACTGGAAAACGACCACGCAGCTTTGATGAAATACCTGGACAGTTTCTATTGGGGGCTTACTTTGAAGATAAGATCACAGGTCACATGCTTTTCGATTTTAGCTTAATGGTTGGATTTAGATATGAGATGTACCGGCCTACTAAGTTTAATCTATCTGGCTTATGGGGAGATGGTGATCTAATTGAATCTTATCAAGGAACATTTTTTAACCCGAGATTAAATTTGATGGTCTATTTCTCTAAAGTGAATCAATTCCGTTTTAGCATAGGTACTTCTTCAAAATCGCCGCCAATGAGTAAAATTTATCCCCAAGTTGATGTAATGCCCTGGAGAAATCCATACACCGGCAACAATCTGTACATTAGAAATGACCTTACCCAGCCGGATCTCAAGGGTTATCGTGAAGCTTTGTGCGAAGTTGCTTACGACCATAAGCTATTTAACGCAGTTGGCATGACAGCATCAGCTTACTTTAAGCAAAGGAAAGGTGGTCTAACAGGTTACCTGGCGCCGACTCTGGGATACGAAATACCTGTGTTTGTTATTACCAACGTGAATAACAAAACCACTGCTTTTTACGTAGACGAATATTCACTCTCAGCCAACATCGGAAAAATGGAAACTAAGGGATTGGAGTTCTCTATAAGAACTTCTAAGATAGATGCTTTGAATATGGACTTTAACATTACAGGCTCCTATTCTTTTACAAAATATTTTGCTACGGGCAATTATTATTCCAGCACACCAGATGCGTCAAAAGGGCAATATCCTAATTTTAGACTTTTAACTTCAGAAGTGGATACGCTGATCGGATGGACATATCCAAGGGGAGAAAAATGGAACGACCGGCTTCAGCTAAATTACTCGGTCAAATATACGCTTCCATCCTTAGGGTTATGGATTACATTACGCGCAGAGCAGCTGCTTTTTGAAAGAACGCATGACCTAGATGATGCGCCGATAGATTTTAATGTTGCTGGTTCATCCGTAATTGCTTCTTACCTTTTCGATCAAGAGATTAAACGAAAACCAAACAAATGGCTCTTTAGTTTTAATATGAGTAAATCGTTATTCAAAGGGGCGGAAGTTTCATTTTATGTTAATAATTTTTTTGATGACCCGGCGATTAGAAGATATAATAGCTCGCTAACTCAAATGTCGGACGAGAAACGGAATCCGGATTTATTCTATGGTATTGAGTTCAGCATGATCTTTGACAGTTTAACAAAGTGAAAAGGTTTATTATGAAATTTTATAAGATACTAATTGCGGCTGTTATAATTACAGCACTTATAAGTTGCCAGCAACAAATACCCGTTACACCCGAAGGCAATGCAAGAGCAAAAATAGTTGTTATTGGAGACACCACTATTGTAGGAAGTACACCAGTTTATATACCATTAAAGAATGCCAAAGTAATTCTTTCTTCGGAATATGGAGTTTCGATAAGGTACACCGACTCTGAAGGCATATTGATATTAGATGGCATTCCATCCTCTACATATAATATTAGCGCCCGGCTTCCTCATCCAAAGTACTCGAATATTTTACTAGTTGGTTCTCTGAATAATAAAGAAATTATTTCCGGCAAAGTTCTAGAGGATACTATTAAAGCGGTTCAGGTAGCTAACACTGGTATTGCAATTAACGAAATTTATTCGTGCGGTCCGATTAATAATATTCATTTCATGTATGACTTATTCTTTGAGTTATATAATTACAGTGATGAAATAAAATATTTAGACGGTATGGCATTTATGCGTTTTTCCGGAAATAGTCCGTCGGACGGAAAGAAAGGTCCCGGCGCAGATGAAGGTGACGATGGCGATATTGATGGTGTGACTTATATGTTTAAGTTTCCGGGAAAGCCCGGCGAGAAGAATTATCCTTTTTATCCCAAGACATTTCAAGTTCTGGCAACAACAGCTATAAATCATAAAAAATCTGTTGCTTCAAGTATTGATTTATCCAAAGCTGACTGGGAATTCTACAACCAATTTTCTGTGTCTGATTTCGATAATCCCCAGGTTCCTAATTTGATAAACACCAGGTCGGATAGAACTTCCGACTTTCTGGTAGGCTTAACCAGTGATGTGCTTGTTCTATCTTCAGGAGTAGATTTAGTATGGGAAGATGGTATTGACATTTCTTCAATTATTGATGGCGTACAATATGTAAGCTCCACTACCAGTAGAAAGTATCTGGATACAAGAGTTGATAAAAGTGTTTTGCTGGGTGCCCCAAAGTATAGCGGTAAGTCAATGCAAAGAAGAGAACCCGGCGGCGATTCCAATGACTCTATGTCCGATTGGGAAATACTTAATGCACCTACTCCCGGTAAACAAAAATGATTTTGAACATTGAAATAAAGTATAACATAAGTTTTATGATTTACTCAATCTGTTGAGGTAAACAATGTTAAGAAGCTTGGCAAAATTATTATTACTCTTTTCTCTTCTTTCCAATATTTCTTTGGCTCAAATTAGTCGCGTTGCTGGAATGGGAGATTTAAAATTTTCCATTGTTGATAGAGATATGTCTTTATCTCCATACGATTTTGGAGGAAATCCTGCCTGGCTTTTCATGGATGAACAAGAATCTTATCTTAGAATTACACCAGCGTATGGAAACAGTTGGGGAAACTACCGCCAGAAATATGATTCTGAAGGTAATACGAATTTAGGCTCTGCTTTTCACGGAATAAAAACGTTAGGCGATCTTGGTACATTTTCCGGTTTTACATCTTACAATTATGAAAACAGAAGAAACAATTATAGAACTCTTAAAAAAGATACATACAATGGAGAAGCATTTCATTTTACCGATACAACTGCAAGTGATTTTAGATATATGGGCCCTAAAGTTGTGCTGATGTATAGTTGGGAACCAATAGAAGGTTTATACGCAGGAGGTTCAGTCGCTTATGAATTGCTGGACGGACTGAAAGAAAAATATTCTTATGCTAAAACAATTTATCGTAATGCAGAATTACAAGCGGGGTTAGCAGTTAATTTTATGCATAATGTAGTTTTTGGAGTGGATGTTAAATACTCGGATTCCCAAGAAGCTATTGAAGCACAGGATGTAAATCTCCTTGATGTTGAAGTGCGCCATTACAGGGGTGATAATTATTATGTGGGGAAAAGGGGTTCACCAATAACCAGTAAAATTAGAAAACAAGGATTTACTTTTGGCTCGCAATTATTCTGGGATGATGGAGAAAAATTATCAATAGGGTTGCAAACTAATTATACTCCTTCAGATTCAAAAGTTCTTAAACCGTTTACAGCTACTACAACATCAATGACTACTTCATTCGATGAAGTAGAGGATAGCTATGCGGCTTTTGAATTCTTTGATCTACAACTGAAAACACAATACAAGCTTGATGATAATCTTACTGTTGGTGCCTACGCCGGATATTTTTCCGATTACAGCTGGTCCAAAATATCGCTGAAAGAATTACTGATATGGGAATGGGATATTAAAAAGACTGTCCTTGGTTTCGGATCGAGCTATCAAGCGACCCCGTCTTTACTCTTTGGTCTTGAGTATGAATTTTCTCATAGCGAGGTTGATTCTTCTAAGTACATTGATAATCTACTTCTAAATATTGTGTCTAATGATCACATAATACGGACGGGTGTTGAATACAAATTAATTGATGAAGTTTTTCTTAGATGTGGATTCAATTACGGAATTAAAGGACACGACCTGATATACGGCGGTAAGGATTGCTATAGTTTTAAATATACCACCGGAATTGGTTTTCCTCTCTTCGATCTTTTAATTATTGATGCAAACTTGCAATACATGAATGTCTCCCCAAAGAAACCGGAGAACCTTTCCAGATCATACCTATCTGGAAGCATCTCACTTACGGTGCATGCATTTTAATGATTAAAATAAATAGATATACTAAAATAAGGAGGTTCTAATGAAGCATAGGTACATTTTATCAGTTGCACTGTTGCTGGTATTTTCTTTTTCGTTAAGTGCACAAACATGGCAGAAAGTTACTAGTCCTTCAATGTCAGTTTACAGCGATGCTTATTTTATTGATGAAAATAATGGCTGGTTGGTTGGCACCAAAGGTTCAATTATGAAAACTTCTGATGGCGGTAAGACTTGGTCAACAGTTACAACCACTATTACTGAAGATCTAAAATCGGTTTACTTTCTAAATGCAACTACTGGGTTTATTGCTAGTCCAACAAAGCTATATAAATCAACTGATGGCTTCTCTACGTTTACAACTATAAGTATTACCGGAGCTATTTCTACTACAAGTGGTTACTGGACAGTTTATTTTGCAGATGCACAAAAAGGTTGGTTTCTTTCCTCCTCATCTTCAGCTGCGAAAGTTTTGCAAACAGTTGATGGTGGAACAACATGGACTGTTGGGGTTGACCATAAAACTGGAAATTTACAAACCATTAAATTTTATAATGCTAGCGCTGGAATTGTTGCCGGTGGTGGTTCCGGTAAATGCGATATTTATTACACTAAAGATGGTGCTACATGGACGAAAGGCACTGCCCCAGCTTTTCCGGCTGGTGTATATACTCGAACTGACATTAGATCATTATACCTTATAGATGCAAACACAGCTATTGGCGGAGGTTGGGGTTCATCTGCTGCCGGTTTACAACCCACAATTTTTATAAAGACAACCGATGGCGGTGCTACTTGGACTTACTTAGAACAAAAAGAAGAAAACAAAACATATGAATATGCTTATGAGCTCGTTTTCAAAAATGCTACAACCGGTTTAGCTGCCGGCGGTGCTACCAAAACTCCTAACTTTATGAAAACTGTTGATGGTGGAGTAAATTGGACACAACTACCTACACCATTTGGATACCAAATTAGCAGATTGTTTTCTTTTGGCGATAATGTAATTGCAGTTACTAACTCAAGCGCTATTTACAAATCTGCTGATTTTGGAACTAGCTGGGAAGCTGTAACACCAGTTCCAAATATCACTCTTACAAAATTGTACGCCTTTTCCGATGATGTAATTTACGCCGGTGGTCAGAGGGGACTAATAATGAAAACAACCGATGGTGGTAAAAATTGGAAAGCACTATCGCATGTAGCAAATAATGTTTGTCTCAGCATCAACGGGTTGTTTTTCCTAACAAAAGATTTTGGTTTTTCTGCTACCAGTTACGGCGGCATTGCAAAAACAAGTGATGGCGGAGCTACATGGACATCGCTTAAAAAAGATACTTCTGCTGCAACTGTAACAAATAATGCCGTAGTATTCACAACGTCAACTACCGGTTTTGTTGTTGGGCAGCTATCAAGCACAAAAGACATAATTTATAAAACTACCGATGCGGGTGCTACCTGGACTTCAACCAGCGTAATTGCCGGTGCAACGTTGAATTCAATTGCCTTTGGAAATACTCAAGTTGGTGCGGCAGTTGGCGCAAAGTTGAAAATTCTTTACACAAAGGATGGCGGAACAACATGGACATTAGCAACAACAACCGGAGTTCCAACAGCTCAAGCAACAGCTACTCTTAACAGCGTAACATTTTTATCCGGTTCGGAAGCAATTGCTGTTGGTGATAAAGTAACACTTAAATCTACCGATGGCGGACAGACATGGAGCTACGTCCCATTAACAACAACTCAAACATTGAATGGTGTTGCATTCTTAAATAATAATGCATGGGCTGTGGGTGCAAAATCTTCTACACCTAAGAGCATTGGTATTTGGCAAAGTATAGATAAAGGTGCAACTTGGACCAATAAGGTTAATTATGCTGTGTTTGATACTGCAAGTACAACATACAATGATATTGCAGTTACTAATTCCGGTGCAGTATTTGTCTGTGGTGGAGCTACTGGAATATATACAAATTCAACTACTGTAGATATTAATGACAAAGAAGAATTACCAACAACTTTTGAATTAATGCAGAACTACCCTAATCCGTTTAACCCGGAGACAACAATTAATTATTCACTTAACAAAGCTGGTATAGTAAGATTAAATGTTTATGATGTACTTGGCCGGGCTGTAAAATCACTTGTAAATGAAAACCAAATGCCGGGAAGATATTCTGTAAAATTTGATGGTAGCAATCTATCAAGTGGAATTTATTTCTATTCAATCTCAACGAGCAATTCAATTCTGACCAAGAAGATGCTTTTAATAAAATAGTTAAAGAGGGAGTTACCTCCCTCTTCTTTAATTCATTTGTTGTCATTCTTTTTAAGGCTGATCAGTAAAATGGTCGGCTATCAGGCGACAATTACTTTTTAGGAGACAAAAATTGGGAAATGTAGTTGAAATTAAAGACCTAACTCATTATTACGGTAAAAAATTAATATATGAGAATTTGAGTTTCAATATAAAGGAAGGTTCAATCTTTGGTCTGCTCGGGAAAAACGGAACCGGAAAAACAACAACAATTAATATTCTTAATGGATTCTTAAGACCTAAATCCGGCAAATGTTTAATGTTTGGAGAAGATTCTTACAATCTATCTCCGGCTACAAAAGCTCGCGTAGGATTTCTAATCGAAGGGCATATTCAGTATAGCAACATGAACATTATTCAAATAGAAAAATTCTATTCGGCATTTTATCCTAAATGGAAGAAAGAACCATACTATGAACTCATGTCTAAGCTGGCTGTTACTCAAGACCAAAAGCTTTCCAAAATGTCTTGCGGACAAAGATCGCAAGTAGCGCTTGGTTTAATTCTGGCACAAGATCCCGATCTATTAATCTTAGATGATTATTCAATGGGATTGGATGCTGGTTATAGAAGACTATTTATTGATTATTTGACAGAGTATGCGAAAGCTGAAAAGAAAACAATATTTATTACTTCACACATCATTCAAGATTTGGAAAACTTCTTGGATGATTGTGTTATTCTAGATTACAAATCAGTTCTTATGACAATGCCTATTAAAGAATTCATGAGCACTTTTAAGCAATTCAAATTCGAGACATCGGTTAACGACTTGAAATTAGAAAAGGATGCTGTTGTAAAGAGTTATGAGGTTCTAAAAAATAAGGTTGTGATCTTCACTTTTGAACAACAAGCTAATCTAGAAAGTTACCTAAACGGCAAGGGCATTAACTTCACCAATCTTCATCAAGAGCCTATGTCGCTTGAAGATGCATTCATTGGAATAACAGGAAAATATTAAGGATAAAACATGTTTAAATCATTGGTATACAAAGAGTGGCTTAAAATTAGGTGGGTCGCCATTGGGCTTGCAGTAATTAACGCGCTGATAGTATTAAATATTTACTTTGATCTATCGAACGCGTTTAAGGAAATTGCTGCTAATTCTGTTGTTGGTCAGTTTCAAGCATACGAAATAGTTTTTTACTCCGATATAGAGATGATAGTTCTCGCTACCGGACTGTTACTAGGAGTTCTTCAATTTTTCCCAGAAATAAATCAATCAAGGCTAAAACTAACTTTTCATTTGCCGGTTAAAGAGAACAAGCTAATGCTTCAGATGGCAAGTGTTGGCGTGATAATCCTACTTCTAATTTCAATTATGGATGCGTTTTTGCTTTCGCTGGTAAGCGTTAAATTTTTGCCAAAAGAATTTTTCGAAAGCATGCTGTTAACAACTTTGCCATGGTACATTGGAAGTATAGTAACATATTTCTGGGTGATAGTGATTTTTGTAGAACCGAATTGGAGAAAGAGAATTATCTCAATTTTTATTGCACTTGGCGTAGTTAGTTTGTTTTATGCCGGGGAAGGGTTTAGCAAGTATTCTTACTCTATTTGGTATTTCATTTTACTAGCAGCACTAAACAGCACACTAATTTTTCTTTCCGCTTATAATTTTAAGAGGGGAATATGCTAAAACAAATAAATCTAATCCGAATTGCAATGATGCTTATAATAGTATTAGTTGCAGCAATTTACATCCCCGATTTTTATTGGAAAGCAAACAAGTACGAAGCAAATAAAACTAATGTTTACTACAGTCCGGTTAGCAAATCGTTTGTGCTGCTTAAATCTGATGTTCGCGGAGTAGTTTATACTGAACCTCAAGGGAAAATCTATTCACGAGATGATTTTGAACAACTTGTACCGTTCCTAAATTTCAGACAGTTGATGGCAACTGGAAAAATGCCGGATTCTCTCAATGGAACTGCAATTATTCCAAAAGAAATAAATAAAAATAATATTCAATTCCGTATCAATCCCGTTGGAATCAACTCGCGTCCATTACAGTTGTATCCTTTGATTGAATCAAAATCGGGCAGAGTTAGATTAGAGCTTCCGCCGGATTATTTCAGAATAACTGACCGTATGGAATTTGTTACATCTCAGACAAATGAAATAAATGAAGAAAAAAGTGAGCTGTTTACTAATGAATTAAAGAAACAAGGATTTAAATTCCCCTCAAAATTCATTTATGGTAATCCGTCAACAAAAAAACTTTTCGATGAGGGTTACTTTGTAATTGATAATGCTAATTCAGTGTTTCATATTAAGATGGTTAAGGGAAAACCATTCTGCAAGAAAACAAAAATACCCGCGGATCTAGAAATTGCCTATATGGCAATCAACGAAACAGAGTTGCGTGAGTTTTACGGAATGATAGCTACTAAAAAGAATGAAGCATATCTAATTTCGTATAAGAACTATGAGTTAATAAAACTTCCAGTTGAAAGTTATAATCACCAAGAGCATACTTTGCTTTTAAGAGGTGATTTGTTTTACAGAACAATAGTAATAAGTAATGAGAGTGGACTTAAAGCTGTTATTACAGATAGAAATTATAATGTTATTGATAAGTACAGTGAAACTAAGCCTACAAAGGAAGAAAAGTTTGCCGGTACGGTAGCTGCATATCTATTTCCTTTTACTATTGAAATTGAAAAGGCTACAACACCATTCGTTAATTTCTATTTTAACTTTTCCGGAGTACGCTCTCTAGTTTTAACATTTATCATGTTGGCTGCTTCGTTTTTATATCTCAGAAAGAAAAACTTGTCGCCAATTAAGGTAGCGCCTTATTATGTGCTTGTATTGCTAACTGGCATATATGGATTAATAGCACTGCTGATAATCAAAGATTTTGATGATGATCCAAGCGAATCTAAATGATTCGCTTCACGTTAATAATTGTTTAAAAGTAATTACAATAAGGATTCAATAAATGAAAGTGTTTAACAAACGTATTCTGTTTCTCTTCTTTTTTGCAATTACAACTTTTAATTCGTTTGCTCAGCTAAGCGGAAATTACAAGGATGGTTTTAAGTATATAAATAAAGATGATATAGAAAAGAATGTTACCTATTTAGCTTCAGATGATATGAAAGGGCGCGGTATCGGCACATCGCAAACTTTAGAAGCTGCAAAATATATCGCGGGTAAGTTTTACGATTATGGATTAAAACCTTATAATGATATTGCAAACCCTCCTTTCTCAAAAACAAAGAAAAAAACTCCGCGAGTGTTTTCCGCAGAAAAATACTTGCAGAGATTCAATCTTAACGAAACAAAACTTAACCAGACTGAAACTAAGCTCGAACTAATTAAAAGCAATTCTCGGAAGACATACTCTTATCAGTTTAAGAAAGACTTTATTGTTGATTACAGATTAAACAAGAATGTTACAATTAAAGCGCAGGTTGTTTTTCTTGGCTATGGTATTGAAAAAGATGGGCATGGATATAATGATTACATAGATGCTGATGGTAAGCCAATTGATGTTAAGAATAAGATAGTTCTTCTGGTCGAAGGTTTTCCGCAAGAATCAGATACATCTAGCTACTTTTTCAAGTCCAAGAGTAAATTCATTAAAAGCATCAAGCAAAAAGTAGCAACACTGCAAGAAAAAGGTGCTCTGGCTGTTCTCAATGTTCAATCACCATTAAAGAACCAAGCACAGTTCGCTATTAAAATGGAACCTCTCATCAAAGCATTTACAAGAACTGATTATGCTATAAATGAACTGAGTCTTGCTGAAACAATTCCCTTAATATATATCAGTAAAGATGTAATGATAGATATGTTCAATGGTTCGGGTAAGAAGAATAGCGAATTACTTAAAAACATTGATAAAGATTTAAAGTCTGCATCGTTTCAATTCAGTGAGACAGAAATAGCGCTTAATATTGATTTCGATTGTAAACTTGTAGAAACCCAAAACGTAATTGGGTTTTTAGAAGGTAGCGATCCGGTTTTAAAAAATGAATATGTAGTTGTCGGTGCGCATTACGATCATGTTGGCTTAGGCTATTACGGAGCGATGAATAAGTCTGATGCCGGCAAAATACACAATGGCGCAGATGATAACGCTTCCGGAACTTCCGGAATGGTTGAACTAGCCGAGGCATTCTCGAATGTTAAATCCAAACGCAGCCTAATATTTATTGCTTTTGCCGCGGAAGAAAATGGCATGCTTGGTTCCAAACATTATGTTTATCAAAATCCCCTGTTCCCACTTGAAAAAACAGTTGGAATGGTTAACCTCGATATGATCAGCAGAAACAACAAAAGAATTATTTGGATTGGCGGGCCCTACTATTCAAGCGATATGAAGCTGATTGTAGAAGAAGCCAATAAAGAAATCGGCTTCGAATTACTTTACAATGTTGGGCTTTACACTTTTGCAAGCGATCAAGCCGGATTCATTCGCAAGAATATTCCATCTGTATTCTTATTTGCCGGCGATCACGATGATTACCACACACCTAATGATGATGTTGATAAATGTGATTTTGAGAAAGCGGAATCAGTTTCCAAACTTGGTTATTTAACGGCTTGGCTGCTTGCTAATCAAAACTCAAAACCGGCATACAGAGCATTATCTATTGAAGAAAAAACAAAGCTTGTTAAAGATTCAATAGAGAAACAGAGGAAGATTGTCCCGGAAAAAAAATCTATTGAAGAGTCTGAAAAGAAATTGGAGGAAAATCGATGAGATATTCTAAAATATATTATGTGCTGGCGTTAGTATTCTCGTTTACTACTATTTATAGTGTAAACGCGCAATCCGTTAAGTACGAAGAAGGTAAAGTATATAGACACAAGTTGGAAAACGGTCTAACTGTTCTAACCATGGAGCGCCATATAGCTCCACTGGTTTATCATCAGTTGACTTATAATGTTGGCTCCAGAAACGAAAAATTAGGAATCACCGGAATTTCCCACGTAGTTGAACACATGATGTTCAAAGGAACTCAGAAGTATGGAAAGGGTGAAGCATCGAAGACCATTTCCAAAAATTCCGGAATTTTTAATGCGTTCACGTCGAATGATATGACGAGTTACTTTGAATACATTCCAAGCAATAAACTGGAAGTGGCGCTCGATATTGAATCGGACAGAATGCTAAACTGCATCTTTGATCCGAAAGAATTCAAATCTGAAATAGATGTGATTATTCAAGAGCGTAGAATGAGAAGCGAAAGTAATTCTGCCGGTGTAATGCGGGAAGTTATGAACTCGATGCTTTTCAATACACATCCTAACAGAGATCCGATAATCGGCTGGCCGAGCGATCTTAAGCATGTTACAAGAGATGATGCTTTCAAATACTATAAGACTTACTACACGCCTAATAATGCGTTCTTGGTTTTAGTCGGCGATTTCGAAACTGATAAAGTAGTTTCACTTGTAGAAAAGTATTACGGTAAAATTTCCGCCGGACCAAAAGTTGAAGAAGTCTGGGCAGTTCAAGAAGCTCAAAAAGTTAGAAAATCATTTACAGTTTACCACAACGATATTGCGCAACGTTCTATTCGCTTAGCTTTTGTAGTTCCAAATTACAAAGATTCTAATGCGGCCGCATTGAAACTCGCCGGAATGATTTTATGTGAACGAAGCCGCGATGCTAGACTCCATAAAAAGTTAGTTGAAGACAAATCGATTGCTGTTTCTGTTGCGGGAGGCTTCGGAATTAGCAAAGATCCAACAATGTTTCAAATCTCTGCAACTGTAAAACCGGACAGCAGTATTGATAAAGTAGAAAAACTGTTATGGGAAGAAATCAATCTCATGAAAAAAGAGGCAGTTACTGATCATGAACTGCAAAAAGTAAAGAACCGATTCAAGTTTACTCAAGAAACGAGCTATACAAAAAATTCAGACATCGGTTCACGAATGAGTCAGTATGAAGCTTATTATGGTTGGGATTTCCTAGCTGAGTTTCAAAAGAGAGTTATGAATGTTAAGAAAGAAGATATCATCAATGTGATGAAAAAATATTTCAATGAAGAAATTGTAACTGTTGCTTATGCTTATCCAAAAGAGGGTGGAAAGAGAGTTAAAGCCGCTGCTCAAGAAGAAGATCAGATGGAGAGCAACAATATAAATCTGATGCAAGATGTTTTCTACTTTCAATCCCCGGAATTTCAAAGCGAGCTGCTGGAGAAAGTGAAAGTATCTGAAGATGATTTTGTTAAGCCGAAACAAATTGCTCCGATGATTAAAACAATGAAGCTTAGAAACGGAATTACTCTACACGCAATAGAAAATCATTTAACTCCAACTTTATCTATTGTTGGCGCAATCGAAACCGGTTTTATTCCCGAAAATCTCGAAGGCGAAAAACCGGGTATTGCCGGATTGTTAATGGATCTCATGAATCGCGGTCCAAAGAACATTCCTTACGAACAACTATCCGAAAGAATGGCTTTTGTTCCGTTTACTTTTAGTGTTGGCGGAAGCTATAAATCATTTTATTTTCAAGGCAACTCGCTGATAGACAATTTAGACGAAATGATGAATACTGGATTTTCTGTTGTAACAGAACCGGCGCTTCTGGACAACGAAATGGAGAAACTCCGTGCCCGCCACATTATTCAAGCAAAGAGCAGAATGAAGTCGACTTCAATGAAAGCATTCTACCATATGTACAATACGATTTTTGAAGGACATCCGATAACTAAATATTTCAGCACAGAGCAGTCGTTAAAGAGCATCACAAAAGCTGATCTGGTTGAGCTGCATAAAAAATATTTTCAACCGAAGAATGTAACACTGCTGATAGTTGGAGATATGAGTACACAAAAAATGAAGGATATAGCCGATAAGTATTTCGGAAATTGGAAGAGCGATGCGGAATCATTTAAAATGGTTAAAGCGCCAAATGCGAAAGAGCTAAACAAAAAGATCATCAAAGTCTTCCCGGAAAAGGATTATACAGAATGTACAATCAATATTGGCTTTGCGCCAAATAACGATGTAGATCCGGACGAAGAAGAAATAATGACTGTAATGAATTACATATTAGCCGGCAGTGCTCTTACTTCCCGCATGGGTGTTGAATTGAGAGACAAACAAGGACTGGTTTATGGAATCAAGAGCGAGCCTTGGTCAATTAACGAGGGAATTGGTTACTGGAAATTCAATACTAAAACCGCACCCAAAAATGTTGAAAAAGTAATTACCGGAATCTTTGGTGAAATTAAAAAGTTTTTCGAGTTTGGGATAACTGATGAAGAACTTAAAACTGCAAAAGATCGTCAGCTTGGACTGCTTCCATTTTTTGTGGAAACACCGGATGACGTTGCAAGCAGAGTGTTTGAACTGTTGCAAGAAAAGAAACCATTTAATTTCTTTGATAAAAAAGCAGAACGTATTCAAAAAGTAACTAAAGATGATGTTATGCGCATTGCTAAAAAATACTTTACTCTTGATAAATATGTAATTGTAGTTGATGGACCAATTGAAGAAAACTCGTTAGAAAAATTATCTGAACAATTATAATTAATGAATTCAACTAGTTCTTTTATGGAGCTCATAAAATGAAAGGAAAATTAAAATTTACAAATAGTATAAGAATTGCATTCCAGTCAATTATACTCGGCTTAATTGGATACGTTGCACTGCGTCCAGTTTTCGATAAAGCTTATGTAGCTGATTTCGAAGCTTATTGTCCGTTTGGAGGGCTCTCTTCTTTAGGCAGCAAACTCTACAAAGGCACAATGTCTTGCAACATGAGTGAAACTCAAGTTATGCTTGGTATTGGTTTGTTAGTTGGAGTTATTGTTCTTGGTAAATTATTCTGCAGTTACATTTGTCCAATCGGAACCATTACCGAATGGCTCGGAAAACTTGGCGACAAGTTCAAATTAAGAAGAAATATGCCAAATGCAATAGACAGACCTTTACGCATACTTAAATATGGGATTCTCTTCTATACATTGTATGTAACTATGACAAGCAGCGAACTTTTCTGTAAGGAATTCGATCCTTACTTCGCCTCGGTAAACCTATTTGATAACACAGACATGGTTCTTTACTTAGCAATTCCAGCTTTTGTAATTACTATTCTTGGATCGGTGTTTTTCAGATTATTCTGGTGTAAGTATCTTTGTCCGCTTGGTGCACTTAGCAATATTTTTCTAAATGTTGTTCCGGCAGCTGCGTTAATAATTCTTTACATTATTGCTAATGCTCTGGGTGCCGGTATTAGTTTAATTTGGTTGATTGCCGCATTAGTATTAGTTGGATTAGTTACAGAAGTTGGATTCTTGCGCAGCTTTATTTTCCCAACAGCTAAGATTGTACGTAGTGAAGATACATGTACTAAATGCGGTATCTGCGATCTAAAATGCCCGCAAGGAATTAAAATATCCGAATACACAAAAGTTAATCACACAGATTGCATGCTGTGTACAGATTGCGTTTACGCTTGCCCTCATAAAGATACTATTACTATCAACAAGTCGAATAAACTAAAATACCTTGCGCCTATCGCTGTAGTAGTTTTAATCCTTGCTTCCATTGGCGCTTCAAAGGGTGTTGAATTCACAACAACTTCAGAAATGTGGGGCAATCATACTTCGGTTGAGAAAATGGCAGTATATGAGCAAACTGGTTTGAAAAGTGTAAAATGTTACGGTAGTGCAAAAGCTTTGGAAAGCCAATTGCGAAACATCGATGGCATCTATGGACTTGACGCATATGCGGCTTCACATACTGTTAAGATTTCATATAATCCGGCAGAAATCTCTTTGGAGAAAGTAAAGAAATCTTTGTTTACTCCAATTCAGCAAGAGGTTAGAAAATTGAAAGGCAAAACGATTGATTCCTTAGCTGTTTACGAAGTTGGAATCTATGGTTTGTTTGATTTGATTGATAACAATAATCTCTTCTATTTGTTAAAGGAAAACGAAGGTATTTTAGGGTATGAAACACATTATGGAGAGCCCGTTCAGACTGAAATATATTACGATCAAAACAAGACTGACGCTAAGCAAATAGCAGCGCTTATCGAAAAAGATTTTACGATGGTTAAGAAGGGAAAAGGAGAAGAAAAGGTTGAGTTGGAATTCAAACTGGAAAATGAAGGCATTAGCAAGGGATATATTCCGGTAAAAGATTATGTCAAAAAAATATTCCGTATTTACGACAAAAAATTTAATGGCTTCAAAAAATATGATTTGGAAAAATTGAATGTTTTCTCATTTCCAATGCCGGAAGCCGGTGTTCCAACAATGAGAAGATTTCTCGGATCGCTATCGAGCCACCTCTCGGCAGATAATGGTATTGTTCGCTTGAGAACAAGCTATGAAGATCAGCCGGTTGGGCACATTTATTTCGATCCAACTCAAACAAATGCTGATAAAATTAAAGCATCTTTAGTTAAGAAGAACTTGACTATTTTTGTTACAGAAACTGAAACCAAGGATATTCCAAATCCATTCCATATTAAACCGGATGGAAAAGTAGAGAAAGCAGTAGATGATATTAAAAATTGAAGATGAATAATTATATTTTGTACTAAATAATAACATCAAATCACAAAAAGGAGAACCCGTGAAAAGAACAGTATTAGCTTTATTATTAGTAGTAATCTCACTTTCACATATATATGCCGGAAATGGAAATAAATACGGCAAAGAAATAACTCTTAAAGAAAAAACAAAAATTTCTGCCATACTTGCAAATCCACAGAAGTTTGTTGGCAAGAACGTTTTGGTTGAAGGAACTGTAGTCGCGGTTTGCGAGAAAAGAGGCTGCTGGATTGAGCTTGCAAGCGATGAAAAATTCCAGAAGATCAAAATCAAAGTAAAAGATGGCGAAATTATTTTCCCGATGGAAGAAAGCGGTAAGACAGCTTTGGTTGAAGGAACTGTTTACGAAATCAAAATGACCAAAGAACAAGCTTTAGAGCAAGCTAAAAATGAAGCGGAAGAACATGGAACAAAGTTCGATCCGGCCAGCGTTAAAGGTCCATCTACAATTTATCAGATTAAAGGTCTTGGTGCAGTAATTAAATAAACATATTTCTTCTTAGAGAGGCTGCAATAATTAATTTTGTTGCAGCCTCTTTTTTTATGAGGTGTTAATGGTACAATGGCGTAAATGGCTTAGAATACTTCACAGAGATATTGGATATATAGCCGCCGGATTAACAGTAATCTACTCTATTTCCGGTATTGCTGTTAATCACGTTCAAGATTGGAATCCTAATTATGTAATAACTGAAAGCACTACTCAGATTGGGGCTGTTCCGGATAGTATTGTTAATTCTGATAATCTGGTTCAATACATACTGAAAAAAGTCGGCGAGACCGGAAAGTTGAAAAATAGTTTTTATCCCGATTCAACTTCGGTAAAAATATTTGTAGAGGGAAATACTATTACTGCAAATATAAAATTGGGTGAAGTTTTCCAAGAGAAAGTTAAAAGTAGAGCAGTATTTCGTGAGACAAACTTTCTTCATTTAAACGCACCAAAGAAGGTCTGGACCTATGTTGCCGATGTTTTTGCAGTAGCGCTAATATTCTTAGCAATCTCTGGCTTGTTCATGATTAAAGGTAAAAAGGGAATTACTGGCAGAGGTGCATGGCTTACCGCTCTTGGTGTTTTAATTCCGTTGTTGTTTTATCTCATCTACTATTACAAGATATTTTAAAAAGTTCAAATGAATATTTATTCTGAAAGCATTCATTAATGCTTTCAGAATTATAAAAACAATTCTGGTTTTTCATTTCAAATTCTTCATTGTAGCCGTTACTTCGTTTCGGAAGCATCCGCAGTCATTTTTATAAATATTATTGAAAAAAGAGCAAGCAAAGTACCCTTTCGTCGTCCAATCAATTAGGAATCAAATTATTAATTATTCAGCGACTAACGGTGTTAAAATGAAAATCAAAAAGAAAATTTGGCTCATTGGAATTGTTGCGGTGGCTCTTGTAATAGCGGCTTACTTAGTATTTTTCAAAGAAAGTGAAAAAGCAGCAGAGTATAACTTCGGCAATGTAACTAAAGGCAATTTAGATATTGTTATTACTAGCTCCGGTACACTGGAAGCTATTTCGACTGTGGATGTAGGAACTCAAGTCTCGGGTAAAATTGCTAAGCTTTACGTGGATTTTAATAGTAAAGTTAAGAAAGGTCAACTTCTAGCTGTTCTTGATACTGTAACTCTCGCGGCTCAAGTTAGAGACGCGCAAGCCAGTTTTGCCAGAGCTAAGGCCGACTACAATCAAAAGTATGCAATTCATGAAATCAACAAGAAGTTGTACGATAAGAGCTTTATTTCAGAATTGGATTTTGTAAAATCTAAGACCGATGTTGAATCTTCAGTTGCTTCTTTACAATCGGCTGAATCTGCTGTTGAAAGAAGTAAAACCAACTTGGACTATGCGTACATCTACTCTCCAATTAACGGGAAAATAATTAACCGGACAGTTGAGCAAGGACAGACTGTAGCGGCAAGCTTTTCATCTCCAACACTTTTTACAATCGCAGAGGATTTGGCATCTATGAGAATTCTGGCGAATGTTGATGAGAGCGATATCGGTCAAATTAAAGAGGGACAGAAAGTAAAGTTTACTGTTCAGACATATACCGATAAAACATTTGAGGGAGTTGTTACTCAAATAAGACTACACTCGAATACAGTTTCTAATGTTGTGAACTACACTGTTGTTATTTCTGCCGAGAATAAAGATCAATTTCTTCTTCCCGGAATGACGGCCACTGTTGATTTCTATATAAACCACAGAGAAAATGTTTTGCTGGTTCCTAATACAGCATTAAGGGTTGAGCCAAGTGAAGAAATGTTGGCGGAAATTCAATCCAATATGGAACAAGAAATGAAAAACATTCCGGATAGTTTAAGGAACCAAAGACCTCCGGGACCTCCGCCTCAAATGGGAAATGGTTCTATGCCGGATAGAAGTAAAATGAAACGCGTATTCTATTTGGATGATAATGGCAAGCTGAAAATGAGTCCGGCAATGATTGGCCTAACTGATGGAAAGAATACTGAAATTCTCGGAAGCAGAGAATTAAAAGAAGGAATGAAAATAATAACCGGAATTCAAGAAGCGGAAAGTGAAAGTTCGAGCAACGGTACTAACTCATTAACATCGCCGCAGAGAGGCGGTATGCCGCCGCCGCCAATGATGTAAACTACATTACGAGATTGAAATGGAAAAAGAAATAATTAAGACTGTTGATTTATGTAAGACTTATAAGGTGGGCGAGATAGAAGTTCCGGCGCTTAAATCGGCAAACATTACAATTAACGAAGGTGAGTTTGTTGCGATAATGGGCGCCTCCGGCTCCGGAAAATCTACATTGATGAATTTGATTGGATGTTTGGATATGCCTACTTCCGGTGACTATTTACTTGATGGAATCAACACCAGTAAGTTGACAAAGAATGAATATGCGGCGATCCGAAATCAGAAGATTGGTTTTGTGTTTCAAGGATTTAATCTGCTTTCCCGAACAACCGCTCTGGAAAATGTTGAGCTTCCTTTGATGTATGACCGCTCCGAGCGGATTAAGAATCACCGCAAAAGTGCAGTAGAGGCGCTTGATAGAGTCGGGCTTTCCGATAGAATGCATCACATTCCAAGTCAGTTGAGCGGAGGACAGCAGCAGAGAGTTGCAATAGCCAGAGCTCTGGTAAACAGCCCTTCAATTATTCTTGCCGATGAACCGACCGGAAATCTAGACAGTACAACATCGGTTGAAGTTTTCTGTCTTTTCCAAAAATTGAATGAAGAGGGAATTACAATAGTAATGGTTACTCATGAAAGAGATTATGCCGCCTTCGCAAAAAGAATTATTGAAATGAGAGACGGAAGAAAAGTTAAAGACTTTTACATCAAAGAAAGATTGAACGCCGTTGTTGAACTGGAACGGCTTAAGGAAGAAACTTTTGAGTTAGAGGTTTGATATGAAATTTAAAGTGGTTCTAAAAGCGGCAACTAAAAGCATAATTAAATCCCGGATGAGAAGTTTGCTTACCGCACTCGGAATAATTATTGGCGTAGCGGCTGTTGTTGTGATGGTTGCGGTCGGAGACGGTGCGCAGCAGAAAGTTAAAGATCAGATCGCTTCGCTTGGTTCTAACTTAATCATTATCACTCCCGGTACATCAAGTACCGGTGGTGTTCGCGGCGGCTCCGGAACATTTAACCGCTTTACAATGGATGATGTAGAAAAAATAAAAAATGAAGCAACTTTAATTACCGGTGTTTCTCCTTTGGTTAGATCCGGCGGACAAATAATTGGGGGTACCGGAAATTGGTTTACTCAAATTCAAGGTGTATCGGCAGATTACCTTGAAATTCGTTCGTGGGCGTTAAAGACCGGAGAGTTTTTCACTGATAGAGATGTTACAGCTAAAGCGAAAGTTTGTATTCTTGGTTCTGAGGTTGCTGAAAACCTTTTTCCCGATGATGATGCTGTAGGTCAGCAAGTTAGAATTCGTAATGTACCTTTTAAAGTGATTGGTGTGCTAAAATCCAAAGGGCAGACTGCGGTAGGAACGAGCAACGATGATATTATTTTGGCTCCTTCAAAAACAGTTTTGGAAAGATTATCGGGCGGCAGATTCATCAGTTCAATTCAAGTAAGCGCAGTTTCAAGCGAAAAGAGTTTGGCGGCTCAATCCGAATTAAAAAGTATTATGAGAGAAGCCCACAAACTTGAGCAAGGTGAAGATGACGATTTCACAATTCAAGACCAATCCGATTTGGCGGAAGCCGCAACAGAAACTTCACGTGTATTAACTTACTTGCTGGCTTCGGTTGCCGGAGTATCTTTAATTGTAGGCGGAATAGGAATTATGAATATTATGCTCGTTTCAGTAACAGAGAGAACGAGAGAAATTGGTATAAGGCTTTCCGTAGGTGCAAGAGCATCCGATATTCTGGTTCAGTTCTTAACTGAGGCTGTTGTGTTAAGTTTATCAGGCGGAACAATTGGTGTACTCTTTTCTGTACTTGTAGCGTACATTCTTAACAATTACACTGAGCAAACCGCTTATATTCGTCCCGAGATTGTTATTGTGGCGTTCGCGTTTGCCGGTGCAATAGGCGTCTTTTTTGGCTTTTATCCCGCCAAGAAAGCGGCGGCATTAAACCCGATAGATGCATTAAGATATGAATAAAGTGTTTTAGCATTAATTGGAATAAAATAACCGGTTTATTGAAGCAAGTTTTTAGTTAAATTATCTTCTAATGTAGTAAGAAATAATACGGTTGATGGAAGATCTCGAATTAATTAGACAGCTTAAAAGTGGTGACGAAACGGCGTTTCGGCTCCTTGTAGATACATACCAGAAGTTTGTGTTGAACAACTGTTATAAGTTTGTGTACAACCGGGAAACTGCGGAAGATTTAACGCAAGAAGTGTTCATTGAAGTTTACAGATCAATTAATTTATTTAGAGCGGACTCAAAATTATCTACTTGGATTTATAGAATCTCGATTACTAAATCGCTCGATTATTTGAAAGGACAAAAGAGAAAGAAACGTTTCGCAATTCTTAAAAGTTTATTCGGAGAAGATGAAGTGGAAGAAAGAATATCGGCTCCCGATAACAATAGTCCGGACAAAATTTTGGAAAATAATGACAGATTAAAAGTGTTATCGTGGGCATTAAACAAATTACCGGAAAATCAGCGCATAGCATTTACGCTAAGCAAGAATGACGAAGCTAGTTATAAAGAAATTTCGGAAGTGCTGGGCGTGAGTGTTTCATCAGTTGAATCTTTGATTCACCGTGCCAAGCAGAATCTTAAAAAGAAACTTTACAGTTATTACAAAAAGCATCTTTAGGAAAGAGGGAAAGATGAAAAAAGAAGAACAAATATTAGAGGAAGTGGAAAAAACACTCAGTGCTATCGAGGCGCTTCCCAAGATTGATATTAATCCTTTTCTCTTCACACGCATTAAAGCAAGAATTGAAAAGGAACAAATTCGGCATGGCGGTGCAGTTAAAACCGATTTTGTGCTGAAACCGGTAGCATTAGCTTTGATATTAATTATAAACATAGTTACTACTGTTTACTTTTTCGGCTTCGGAAGCAGCCGTACAACAGAGACTTCTGTTGTTGATACTATGAAACAAGAATATGGTGTTACACAAATTCAATCAGATAATTATACATTGGAATAAACAATGGACTGGATGACACAAAACAAACTTATTAAATGGCTAATTGGAATTTTACTTGTAGTAAATATTCTAACCATTACAATAATCTGGATATTGGTTGCACGCGATAAGCTGCCCCCACAATTTGACAGAGTAGGAAAACCACCCGGCGGCGCGGAACTGCTTCAGAAAGAACTAAACTTAACGGAAGTTCAGAAGAAACAGTTTGAAGATGCGCGCAAAGAAAGCTTTGCACAAGCCGATGTTTTGTTTAAGGAATTAAACGAACTTAAAACCAAATACTTTGGAGAATTGCAGAATGAGAAAACGGATACTGTTTTAGTAAATAGTTTGTTAAGTAAAATAGGCGCAATACAAATTGATCTGGAGAAGCAGCGGTTTGAACATTTTAGATATTTGCTTTCCCTTTGCACTACCGAACAAAAAGAAAAGTTTAAGCCGATACTCAAAGAATTTCTGGTAGGCAAACCCCCTAGATTAAATGATAAAGGAAAACCGATGCCCGGATTTCCGGGTAAAGAGGGAATGAGATATAATATGCCTCCTCCTCCTCACGGCGTGAGACCCAATGAAATGATGCGTTAAAAGAATGAGCATTCCCGTTGCTCCTCTTGATGTTGCCTCACCGGTTATGGTTCCGGTGAGGCTTTTTTATAATAACAATATAGTAACCGGTTGTGTGAATTAGATTCGGGATGATAGTAAAAAGAAGTGAAAAGCAATTGTTCAAAAATATATCTGTGTAAATCATAATAAATCCGTTTGATCCGCGTTCCATTTTTTGATTAAATAATTGCTTTTTACTTCGTAAAGATTAATTCACACCACGGTTATATTATACTGATTCTCACTCCTTCCGCAAGTATTCTATACTCCCGTCGTCCAATACATTAAGATTCCTAAGAAAATAAAAACGAATTATGCGAAACGGTTCAACTTGTTCACTTCCGGTATTCAATGTAAATGATCTAGGCGGAAATAGGCATCACTTCTTGCTTATGAATCTTTCCGAATTAAATACAAAACAGATCGTAACGATGGGAATATCGCATAGAGTAAATTATTACCAAGTGATTTTGTGCGATACCGGCTGCGGGCACATTTGGATTGACTCCAACCGTTTCGAGTTGAAGGGGAAAGGATTATACGCGATATCGAAAAACCAAATTGTTAAGTATGCACTCAACTCTGCTTCTTCCGGCAAGGTGCTGTTCTTCTCCGATGAATTTATTTATCAGAATCCTACCGATCTGGATTGGATAAACACTTTGAGAATTTTTAACAGCTTTGAAACATCGTTGGCGGCGCAGCTTGCGCAAAGTGAGTATGAAGAGTTGATAGGATTATATAACAAGATTGAAGAAGAACTGAACGGGGAATCGGACTTTGCCCGTATGGAAATATTAAGCAGTCTGCTTAAGGCTTTTTTGTTTGTTGCGGAAAGAAATAAGCTGAAACGGAATCTTTCCCAAAAGGATAAGGACCGGAACAAAAATCATCTAAAAGAGTTTACACAGAAACTTGAAGAGAATTACAAGCAGATACGCGTGGTTAATTACTATGCTGACTTGTTAAACATTACTCCTAAAAAGCTAAACAGCATCGTATTTAATTCATTCGGGAAAACGGCAAAGAAAATTATAGAAGAAAGAATTCTTCTTGAAACAAAAAGACTGCTAACGCATACGGATTATTCCGTAAAAGAAATTGGAAGCAACTTAGGCTTTACAGACCCAACCAACTTTAACAAGTTCTTCAAAAAATATGTCGGCTCAACACCCGTTTATTTCCGTAATGTTCAAAAGATAGAATCGCACAATCAATAAGCGCTTATTTACCATTACCCAACAATACTTATCAACGATAATATTCTTGAAAAGCCGTTAAAAGTAACGGCTTTAACAGAATAATAATTTATAAAACGGAGAAACAAGATGATAAGCGGCGTTAGCGGTGCAAGTAGTTATCAGCTTCAGACTCAATCCTCTAGAGAAACAAAATTAACAGACGAGCAGAAACTGCAGCTTGAAGAAATATTATCTAAGTATGATTCAAGCAGTATCACATCCGATCAAACAAAAACTCTATTTGATGAATTGAAATCATCCGGCATAAGACCGGGCAAAGAAGTAAGAGAAATTATTGATGCAGCCGGATTTAAACCGCCGGAAAAACCGGAAGGTCCGCCGCCACCGGAACAAAAAGTAGAAGAGACCCAACAATTACCCGATTACTTATTAGAGTTCTTAGAAAAACAATCCTCCGGCGAACTTACTCAATCAGATTTAAACTCTTTGATTACCGAATTGCAGAACAATGGAGAAGTAAGTCAAGGTGTTCTTGTTGATAAAAAAGTATAACTGAAAATTATCGAAGTGTTTTCTCTTAACGCAGAAAGCACTTCATTCTAAACTGTAAAAACATTTCTTAATCACACTTCCGCAAGTTTCATTTTCTCCCGTCGTCCAATGTTATAGAACAACAAAACAAAAAGGAGTTATCATGAACGTAAAAAAATATTTGCTCGTATTCTTCATCTCTGCATTCTTGTTGAGTATAACATACGCACAGCCAAGACCGCAGCAGCCTCCGCCAAAAGAAGATATGCTGAAACAGCTGATAGAAAGATTAGACCTTTCGGCTGCGCAAGCAAAGAAAGTAGAAACCATTTTAGCAACGACTCAAAAACGTATGGAAGAGTTTAAGCTGGGTGCAGAAGGTGACGGTCCACCACCTATGGAAAAGATGGAAGAGATTATGAAGAAACAAGACAAAGAAATTGAAAAAATTCTTGATGATGATCAGCTGAAAGAATATGCAAAATTCAAAAAGGAAAGAGAAAGCCGCAGACCTCCTATGGGCGGGCGACCGGAACGGCAGAGAAACTAAAATAGCTATCAGCTATCGGCTGTCTGCAATCAGATAAGATGATATTAAACCCGGTGAATAGCCGGGTTTTTTTATTTGCTAACCGGCAGACAATCTCTCCTATTAACAGAGTAAAAGTATAAAAGCCAATCTCCTATTATTAGAAGGAGTTTTAAGGATACTTCTCGTCAGCCCTAGAGTAGCCGCAAGGTTTTCTCTATTGAAATTCTGAGCTTCCTTAAGTAAGTTGCAAATAGTAACAGTGGTTCCATTATAAAACAACTAATGGGGGAACCGAAAAGCAGTTCTGAATTTTGAATTATGAGAAATGAATTAAGAGCAGCGCCAAATAGATTTTCGTAAAGAGTAAATAGAAATTTTTCGGCAAGATGATAGATATGCAGTGTCTATTTTAGAATACTTTGATACTGGTACGTATTTAGAATAAATGGAATAAATAAATGCAGCATCGTGCATATATGTATTCCGTAGGCAATATTACGGTGCAGCATAAGTATAAGTTAGCACACAATTATATACATTAATTTTTCATTAAAGTGAATTGAATATGAAAAAAAGTAAAAATGACACAGTGGAATACAAAGAAAAAATTGTTGACATACGGTTATCTCAGATTGAAGTGAATATTCTAAATCCGAGAAAGCGATTTGTAGATACCGAAGAGGATGTATTAATTGAATCAATATTGTCGAAAGGACTATTAAATCCAATAATTGTATTCAAAAGGAGAAGAGATAATAAATTTGTCATATTGGATGGAGAAAGGAGATTCAGAGCTTATAAAAAATTAAACTACAAAGAGATTTCTTGCCACGTTTTGGAAAATGAACCTACTGAGTTGGAAAATCTTTCAATGATGTTTCATATTCATAATGTAAGAGAAGAATGGACTGACTTTGCTATTGCTCAAACCCTAGTAAAAGTGGTTTATGAAATGGGAAAGGATTTAAAAAAATTAAGTCGACAAGACAAAAAACAATTGTCGGAAACTACTTCACTGTCAGAATACAAAATAAATAAATACTTAGGTTTTTTTGACTACCCTCAATCGGTCATCAATAAATTTATGGAATCAGAGCTAAAAGAAACGCCAGACAAAGGTATGGATCCCGATATTTTAGCAGAAATGAGTCCACCACTTAAAATTATCGAAGAACATTTACCTGAATTTCTTAAGAAATATAGTAAGGAAAAAATTATTGATGCTTGCATTAAGAAAAAAGCAGAGGATGTAATCAAGACTAATCGAGATTTTAGATTATTGACAAAGTCTCTGAATGCAATGAAAAATGGTAATGTAAGAAAGGAATTGATGTTTGATAAGCTGGAATCCTTTGTTAAAGAACTATCGGTTACTCCACAAGTAATTTATGAAGATACTTCTGAGGCTTTGTATCAAATAGACTCAATTATAAAAAAATCGGAATCGCTTATAAAAGAATTGATGAATCTTAATCTAAAACAAATCACAAAAAATGAGAGAGCCCAATTAGAAAACAACTTGAAAATATTATCGAATTTATTGAGGAATAAACTAAGATAATATGACTCCTCTTGACAAAATAAGTGAATATTTTTTAAAGAATGGATTCATTGAATCAATAAATTATAAATTACCTAAATCATTATTATGGACTCCGGACTTAATATTTACAAAAAATAATAATGTCTATTTTCTTCTTTACAAAACAAATAATTCAATACCACAATCGTTTCTCGATAGAATTTTAGTTATTCCAAAAGAGAACATAATCCCACTTCTGATTTTTGCTAAAAAATTACATCCTACAGAGGAAAAAGCAATTTTATCAAACGGCATAAGCATTGGATACTTTATTAATGGTCGAATAGTAAATCTGATAATAAGAAAAAAACGCTCTAAAGAATTTGTTAAAAAGGAAATCCAAAAGAAACTAGAATCCATCGATATATTTGTTAGTTCAAAACAAGATATTGTTGAAAGAGAGTTTATAAAAGGCAGAATTCATTTATTAAGAGATGTAGAACATTATCCATTTTTCCCTCATTTAATAGAATATGATAAATTTAGTCTAAAGAAACTATACAAACATATTGACGAGGTAATGGCACAATGTGAGTGGATTATCATTTTGTTAGAGGATAATCATTCTGATGTTGTAAGTTATGAGATAAATAAAGCACTAAAAACTATCAGTCACAACAATATTTTTATGTTTGTCAAATCATCAAGTGAATGCAAATTAGCGTGGGATAAAGAAATAAAGAAAATAAAAAATCTAAAGAGCAAAACAATCAAATATTTACCTTATATAAATACGGTTGATCTTGAAGTTACTTTCTCAAAAGCAATTAGGATTCATATGAATGATTTATGTAAAAGGAAAAAGGTCCAGATATTTATATAGCAAATAAAAACATATTGTTAAAAGTGTGCTAACAAGCCGCTCAGCACGGACAGCGTTTTTCAGTGCGGCATTTGTGTAATTATAAAGTTGTATTTGCAAAGTTTTGTTGCTCTTTAAGTTAGTTTGTTCTAAGAAATATTATTATAAATAAAATAGTAGTTGCAACTATTAGGCATCCTTATTCTGGGCTGCCGGTTAGCGGCAACTTTGTTATGTGTTTAAGATATAACAGAAAATAATATTTCATTATAGGTGTTAAAGGAATTAAATATGGGTTATCAAGAAACTGGTAGATTTGGCAGAATAACAAAATCACTGAGGAAGAATGGATTCGAAAATAAGATGGAAGATATTCTGTTTGATTCGAAAAATTTTACGAGCTTGAAGAAAAAAGAACAGACCCAATATGTAGGAACAGTAGTTGAACGTATGGAGCAATTAATTGGTGAAGATAACACGAAGAAAGTATTATTTGAATGTGGAAAGAATTGTTGCGGAAAGTCTTGGACTGACTTTGCAAAGAAAATTTATAATAATTCAGACTCAATCGAAAATTTTATTGATAATTTGAATAAAGAGGAAATAAAGTATAATACCTTTATTTCGTTCCATAAAAACAAGAATACAATTCAAGTAAAAAGAACAAAATGTATTTGTGGTTTAATAAATAAAGGAGAGATATTTTCTCATACTAATCTCTATTGCAGTTGTAGTAACGGGCATATGTCGGCCTTTTTTAACTCCATCTTTAGAGTTGATGAAGTAGCTTTAGTAAAATCAATATATAATGGAAATGATAGTTGTGTTTGGGAGGTGTTGCTTAAAGTATAAACACAAATAAAGCTATTGTTATTAATCAAGTATAAAAAGAAACACATACCACGCCGCTCAACACCCGGCTAAGTGAATGGGCATGTTGGTTAGCGATAACATCGTTACCTTGCTAAGAATATGAGAGGATTTTTGAAATATGTATGAACTTGTAATTATTATAATTCTTCTGCTGCTAAATGGATTACTTGCAATGAGTGAAATCGCTTTTGTTTCTGCCAAGCGTTTCAAATTGGAAGAAAGAGCCAAAAGGGGGAATGTCTCGGCTAAAAAAGCATTGCTGTTATTAACGGAACCAGAAAAATTCTTATCGGCAGTCCAAATCGGGATTACGTTAATCGGAATTCTCGCCGGTGCATTTGGTGGTTACGCAATGGCTGAGGATTTGAAACCATTTTTTGACAATGTAGCTTTTCTAAAACCATATTCTATTGAAATATCTTTTTTCCTTATAGTGACATTGATTACTTACTTATCATTAGTAATTGGAGAACTTGTTCCTAAAAGTATTGCAATGAATAATCCGGAAAATATAACATTACTGATGGCGCCAATGATGTATCTAATTACAAAAGCATTTACTCCATTTGTTAGCTTTTTAAGTGTTTCAACAAAAATAGCATTGTTTCTTATACGTGTTAAAAAGAATGAAGAACCACCAGTTACAGAAGATGAGCTAAAATCGCTATTAACGATTGGAACATTGCACGGGACTTTTGAAAAAGAAGAATCAGAAATGATTAAAAAGATTTTTAGTTTTAACGACAAAAGAGTTCCGGCCATAATGATACCAAGAACGGAAATTGAATGGATTGATTCTTCTTTGACAAATCATGAGGTCTTCCATTTTATCACTTCGCATAATCATTCCAGATATTTTGTATGTGATAATAATATCGATAATTTACTGGGGTATATTGAAGCAAAAGAATTTTTAATAAAATATCATGTTGAACCTACTTTCGATTTCCGCATAATTATAAATGAAGTTCTGGTAGTCCCCGAATATATTTATTCTATTGACCTTTTTGAAAAATTTCGTAATCATAAAACTAATCTTGCATTAATAGTTGATGAATATGGTGGCACGCAAGGATTAATTACACTGCACGATTTGATTGAGGATATCTTCGGAGATCTTCCGGAAAAATATGAAGAGTTAGAACAGAGGATAATCAAGAGGAAGGATGGGACATTTTTAGTTGACGGTTCTACGGATATATCTAAAATAAGCGACTTCTTTTCGATCGAAATAGTTGCTACTGATTATTCAACCTTGAGTGGTTTTATAATGTATATACTTGGTAGAATACCTATCGAAGGAGATACCATAAATTATGGTATGTATCAATTCGAAGTGGTTGATATGGATGGTAATAGAGTTGATAAAATAATAATTAAAAAAGTGGTCGAAATCTAGATTTGTAAAAGTAAAAAAGGTTTAAGATGTACATTTTATTGATAATTATTCTGCTCATCATCTTGGTAATTTTAATTATGCCCGGCTATACCCCTTCAATAAAAAATGGTGAGGGAAAGAAAAGTATAGCGGAGCTTAGTAAAGTTAATCTCGGCAATTCCGAACAATGGGTTTTAATCCGCTCGGAAAATATTGATAATCCAATTCTGCTTTTAGTGCACGGCGGTCCGGGTACTTCTCAGCTGACATTAATGAGGAGAAATACACAATCATTAGAAAAACATTTTATAGTTCTTAATTGGGATCAGCGGGGCGCGGGTAAATCATACAAAGCAATTGCAGACAAAAGCCGAATGAACATAGATCAGTTTGTTTCTGACATTCACGAACTGACCGAATACCTAACCAAGCGATTCAATAAAAAGAAAATAATTCTAGCGGGACATTCTTGGGGTTCTGTTATCGGTGCGCTCGCGGTTTCAAAACGTCCCGAATTGTACAGCGCATATATTGGAATAGGTCAAATGTCTAATGCCGCAGAGAGTGAAAAAATATCTTACGAGTGGACACTTAGGCAAGCAGAATTAGCTAATGATGAGAAAGCTGTAAAGAAGCTTAGAGAGATTGGATGCCCGCCATACACTGGCGCGTGGAGAAAAAAGTTTATGACCGAGCGCCAAATACTCGGCAAGTTTGGCGGTGAGTATTACGGAAGTAAAATAGGTGCGTTTGGTGTTGTGATAAAAAATCTTCTCTTCTCAACAGAATATACTTTTATGGACCGGATAAACTTTTTCAAAGGAATATTCGAATCGGTAGAACTTGTATTCCCGGAACTGCTTAAAGTGGATTTGTTTACGCAAGTGCCGGAATTGAAAGTACCGGTCTGGTTTATGCTTGGCAGACACGATTATGAAGTGCCCTCAGCTTTAGCCGCAGAGTATTTTGATGTATTGAAAGCGCCGAATAAAACACTTGTCTGGTTCGAGAACTCTTCCCATATGCCTAACACGGAAGAGGAGAAACTCTTTAACCAGATACTTATAGAAAAAATATTGCCGACTATTGGCATTGCCTAAGCTGATAATGATTCATAGAATTGCAGTTGATAAAATGATTCTATTTAGAGAAAGCCGTAGAGAAAAAGGAAAAGCAGATGCAGATTGATTCATCAACAGAAAAGTTTGAACAGCCGATTACAATATTGCCGCAAGACATTGACTTGTTTGATCATGTAAATAATGTAGTTTATTTGCGCTGGGTGCAAGAAGTATCAACAGCTCATTGGTTTGCCGCGGCAACCGAAGCGCAGAAAGAATCGATCGGGTGGGTGGTAGTGCGCCACGAAATAGATTATATAGGTGCCGTCCGGTTAGGCGATGAAATTATTGGACGCACTTGGGTTGGAATGGCACAGAAGAATCTTTTTGAACGGCATGTGGAAATTGTTCGCGTGCGAGATAACAAAGTGCTTGCTCGCGCGCGTTCTATGTGGTGTCCTATTGATATGAAATCGCGCAGACCTACCCGCGTTGGTGAAGAAATATATAAACACTTTTCTGTGCCGGAAAATAAGGAGTAAAGAGACAGCAGTAGATGGTTATTATGAACAAAATTAAAGGACTTGTAAGATTAGTTAGATTGGAGCTTCCATTTTCGGCGGGAGTTTGTGTTGTAATGGGGCAAATGTTAGCTCTTGGAAAATTTGCATCTCCTATACTAACATTCTATGCTTTCGCTTCGGTGTTCTTAATCTCCGCATCAATATTGGTATCAAATGATTTTTTCGATGTTGAAACAGATAGAATCAACGCACCCCATCGCCCAATTCCTTCGGGATTAGTTTCGGCAAGCGAAGCTTTGATCTTCTCGGTAATTCTTTTACAGGCCGGGTTAATACTAAGTTATAAGATTAGCATAACAGCGTTATTGTGTGCAATTAGTTTATCAGTTGTTGGATTCTTATATAACCGGAAATTTAAGAAGAATGGTTTATTCGGAAATTTGCTTGTATGCTTTTCTGTGGGAATGACGTTTGTATATGGAGGTGTTTCGGTTGGACTGCCATTCAATGAAGTTGTTCTATTCTTCGGTGTTATTGCTGCGCTGATAGATTTGGGCGAAGAAATTGCCGCAGACTCTATGGATATTCAAGGTGATCAATTAATCAACTCGAATTCATTGGCAATAAAATATGGCAAGGAAAAGGCGCTTAAAGTAAGCGGTTTTATTTTCTTAATTGTTATTTTGCTTACGGTTGTTCCATTTGTAATGAATTGGTTTTCGGTTATTTATTTGATCCCGATCTTGGTAATGGATTTCGCGATTGTGTATTCGGCAGTTAAGCTGCTGAAATCTAAAGACGATGAAGGGCGCAAATATATCCGATGGATATATTTAGGCGCTACATTCGGTTTACTGGTTTTCTTAGTGATGAGACTATTTGGCATCTGAATCTGAATTAAAGAATTGTGGAGACTAAAAGAGTTGGTAAGCAAAATTGATTATTTTACAGAAGCGAAAAACAAAAATTAGACTTGATGAAGCTTTCTATAATCATTCCCGCTTACAACGAAGAAAAGAAGATTAAAAAAGATATTCTTCTGGCCGATAAATTTATTACGGAACAAAATCTATCCGGTGAGATAATAGTTGTAGATGATGGAAGCAGCGACGCAACATTCGAAAAAGCAAATAGTACCAGAGAGAAAATTCAAACCAGCTTAACTGTACTTAAGAATAAGAATAACCTTGGCAAAGGTTATACCGTAAGGAGAGGAATTCTTGAAGCAAAAGGGGAATATTCAGCTTATTGTGATGCCGGCGCTACCGTTCCGCTCAGTAATCTTTTAACCGGATTAAAAATGCTGACTGCTAACGAATGCGACATTGCGCACGGCTCACGAATGCTTCCCGGTTCAGTAATCAAAATATCTCAAGAGAAAGACAGAAAACTTACTTCTTCGGTAATCAGATTCTTGGCAACAAAATTTCTTGGTGTTCCTAAACATCTAACAGATACTCAATGCGGTTTTAAGATTTACAAATCGGAAGTCGCAAAGAAATTGTTTTCTGAAATGCGAACAAAGGGATTTATGTTTGAAGTGGAAAACATTCTGCGTGCTGAAAAGTACAAATACCAAATAAAAGAATTCCCGGTTGAGTGGAGCTGCGATAGAGACAGCCGGATTACTCTGCTTAGAACACCATGGAAAGTGCTTCTGGATTTAGCGCGAATAAAATTAATGAAGATTGATTAAGAAACGCCGGCAGTTGGGGGAATAGAGCCGAACTCGGTAACTTTTTTTGAATTGTTTTCATAAACAACTGCTGAAAGTTGCTTCTTGTTTTTTACAAACCCACTTATCAAATCGTTTTCCAATATCATAAAGGCAGTAGAGAAAGCGTCTGCATCGGCAGTGTTATTGTAGAATGCCCAGCTCCCCCCTTTATGCTCAACGGGTTTTCCGGTTAAGGTACTGATTATATGGTTCCCTTTATTTAATCCGGACGCGCCTATGGAAATATCAGCAAGTGAAAAAGTTTTGATAACTTGATTTTGATCAGCCGGATTGGAAATTGAAATCTCCCAACCTGAAGAGCCTTCCGGCGCTCCTACTGCTTTAATTGAGCTTCTTCCAGCGCTAAGAAGAGCGCATTTGATATTCCATTCGTTTAGAATATCGGCAACCGAATCAATAGCATAACCTTTTCCAAAAGCACCCAGGTCAATTACAATTCCTTCTTCAAGGATTTCTATTGAGTAGTCTTCATTGTGAAGAACAATGTTTTTGATTTGTGATTTCGTAACTGCTGATTCAATTTCTTCATCGTTTGGATTTCTAAGGGTGTAATCGGGATTGAGCCAGCACTTTAACAGAGCACCGCAAGCAATGTTAAATGCCCCGTTAGTTTCTTTGTGCAGTTCGATGCTTCTGCTGATGCAGTTAAAAGCATCCGCACCAAGAATAATCCTTTCGCCAAGTTTCAGATTGTTAATCCGGGAGATGTCGCTGTTCGGTTTAAATCTACTCAGTTCATTTTCTAGTCTGTCAATTTCCTTGATTGCTTCCCAAGCTGCTTGCTGCGCATAAGTTTTACTCTCGTGAACTATAATAAAGTCGAACAATGTTGCCATTGCAACATGAGTAAAGTGGTGAGCGTTTTTTATGTTGGAATAGTTTTGCACAACAATCCTTTAGCGGGAAAGAGCGTTATAGTAATTATCAAAATAATCTTTGCGAATATAGCCTCTAATTTCCTTGCCCGGACGGATTTCCACATACTTATCGAAAAGGGGAACATACAGATTTACGTGGCCAGCGGGCGCTTTGGTGTAAATTGTTTCAATCAGCTCGCCTTCAAGTTCCGGCGAAGCAATCACGATCGGAAACTTACACACATTTTCATTTATTCTATCATTCCATGAAGTATTCTTAAATTTTCTTAAATACCAAGGCAGGGGCCAGTAATCGTTTTTATCAGCAGCGATATAAATCGACATATTAATGTATTCACTTTGAACCGCCGTTACTTTTGTAAGAAATGATTCTATAGTTTTTACATCATTACCGGCATGAGAATAAACAAAAGGATTTTGTGGATTAGATGAATAAACAATGGAATTATAATATGACTGAACAAACATGAATATTCCGATTAGGCTTAGAAGCAGATACCAGTTGGCTTTTGGAATAAACTTCAGCAGTTCGGCAAATCCGAACGCTGCAATTAAAATCATTCCTTGCCAAAAGCTCATCATTGTCCATGGAGTTTTGTATGGAATTGCAGAATAAATAACAGTCATAATTACAGTGAAGATCGATAAGAATCGAATAAATTGAATTCCGTTTGAGTTCTTGTTTGTATTTGAGAAAGCGCGGGCCAATCCGAAAATAAAAAACATAAGAATAGGTAGTTCGCTAAAAAAGACTTCATCAACAATTCTGAATGAAACCAGCGAGAAGTAATAATAAAAAGGCTGAATATGTTCTGTATTGCTGCCGGCTTTACCAAAGTAATTGGCAAAAGTGAGTATAGAATCGAGCGCGCCGCGAGGATTTGAAAAGAAAGATGTAAAGAACAAAGTGGAAATTGTTATAAAAGTCGAGAAGAAAATCAGCAATGGTTTCCATGAAATAGAAAACTTCGACAATGCTTTGCGGCTGATAAATCTTAAAATGAAAAAAGAAACCGCTGAAGAAAATGCCGTAATGATAAAAGTCTCTTTACTTGCGAATGCCAGTGCAAAGAATAACGCGGAAAATATAATCAACGCTAGATTCTTCTTTGTTTGATAACGGTAAAGAAGTATGAGGGCTGAATAACTGAAGCTAACCAACAAAGATTCTTGAATGTAATAACGATTGTAGAAAACATTGATTGAGGAAAATCCGGTTAGAATTATTGCCGCAACTATAAATTCTTTACCAATTTCCTTCAAAAACAACAGAAGTAAAATTAGAATTAAGCCGCTAAAGACCGGGACGAGTCTAAGAGTAGTTTCAGTTACTTCCGAAATAGTTCTTTTGCCTAGTATCCATGCTGGAATTAAAGAAAAGTAGTTTAGTGTAGAACCATGATATTCAACCGGATTGTAGCGGTAATAATTGTTTTCAAGCAAGTAGCCGAACTTTACGGCATGGACGGCTTCATCAACGTGCATCGGCTTTTCTTCCAACCGGTAAACACGGATGAAGACACACAATAAAAAAATGGCGGATAGTAAAACTATACCGCCATTCTTAGAAAGGTAATATTTGCTATTTGCCGTAAACTGCAACTTCTATATAGTGGTTTAAGTCGTCTGCTGTACTGCCTTTGCTGAACAAACGTACGTAACGGGCTTTTTCTCCTTTTGCATCAATCAATTTGCCTTCGGCTGTTTCAACATAATGCATGTCTTTGCCCTTGCCTTGCTTGCTGCTGTTGTCAATATCATTGTTGAAAAGAGTTCTAACGTTCTTACTAAACTTTGCATCATCAGCAACTTGAACAATTACATCGTAATAAACTCTTGCTTGCATGTGATAATGCCAAACAACGATTGCGTATAGGTTATAATCTTTCTGTAAATCAATTACAATGTTCTGAGCAAAAGGTCCGAGTTCTACAAAATGTCCTTCGGAAGCATTTTTATCGCCGTCGGTTATGTAAGAGATTTCACCAATTACCGGATATTTATCAGTACTAGTGATTGGTTTTTTATGAGCTACGTTTGTAACACCTTTAGGTGCGTAGAATGGGGGTCTTGGTTTGCCGAGTGGTTTTTCCAAATTAGGAACGGCTAAGTTAGTCGGTGTACCAACAAACATAGGCTTAGGTAAATCTAATTTTATAGGTGCCAAATCTTTATTGGTTTGAGCGAAACTATGATTTGCAGACAGTATGAATCCAGCTACAATTAATAATAAAATACTACGCTTGAACATTATTAAACTCCTTTTGTATTCATTAACAACATACGATACTTATTTGGACTAAAGTCCACGTTTATTTTTCTTTATAATAACCCCACGCTTAAGCGTAGGGTTAAGCAAAACATCTAGGATAAGGGCTTTAGCCCAATATTTCATTTTTTATAATTATTCTATAATACTGAACAAAAATTACGCAAATAGTTAGAAGCAAAACAGACCAGCGGTGAACATCTGCTAAAAACTCTAAACCGTCAGTTCCAAACAAGGGATAGAGCATCAAAATGATTGAAAGCATTGCCGGAAGAATTAATGCGATAAGGAGCCAGTATAAAACTTTGAGCATTATTTGAGAATCTAAAGTCTTTTTCAGTCGGTAATCGTCGGCTAGCTTTTTAAGCTCTTCCAAAGACAACTGATTGCTGTTCGAAAAAAGGAAAACAAACGCAACCAGACAAATACTTGCCAGCAGTGCAGTTGAAGCGTGGATCATCATAAATAATCCGCTCATGTGATAGCCAAATACTACCGGAAGGAATGCTGTTACAAAAAGTATAATGAACAAAGCAGCACATAAATGAACTGTAACAGATTTTATCTTCTGGAAAAAAGTACCCGATTTATTCCGCCAGGCAATTACAAGGTTCTCCTTAAAATCTTCTCTACAAAATTGCCAAACATTTTTTGGAGCAATCTTGAGAGGCTTCAGCTTTCTAAAGAGATAAACAAGTAGTGCTGCTATTAGTACTATTGAAACAACTCTAAAAATCAAACTTACCTCGCTAAACTTTATCTTTTGTTGCTTCTCTTGCTATAACTAAAATTCCTTTAGCAGAATAAATTAGGAACACAAAGAGAATCAGAATGAAAGAGATGATGATAATCCCTTTGAGCCAAGGTCTAAAAAAGAACGAAAATGAAAACGCTTTTTGATAAACTGTATTCAAACCTTCAAACTTCGTCATTGTAATTAATGTGTCTGCTTCAGACTTAAGGGAAGATTCAACATTAACTTTACCGTAAAGAAAGTTGGAACTTGCAGAGTGGCAGTCGCCGCAGCCGGAAGCCCCCAAAGCTTGAGAAGCGGGGCGAACACTATGCGCAATAGGCCAGCTGTATGCTTCAGCTGATTCATGCTCACTCTTTCTTAATCTTGTTCCATCTAGCTCAATTACTTTTCCGCCGGTTACATAAACAAAACTTGTGTTTTTCTTTTGAAAGCTTCCGTTTAATTTTTTGAGAACGGAAATCATCATGCTATCGCTGATTGAATGCCACTTGCCGTAATTAAGTAAAGTATCCAGCTTAATTCTACCGGAAACGGAATTGGCAATTTCATCAATTGAAAGAGGTGTAATCTTATCTCCATTCTTAGATGCCCAGAACGAAGGCCAAAGTAAATTGTTCGGCTCGATCATTCCGTTTTCATTTCTTACATAAACCGGAGTTTGTATGTGTGGGAAGTAATCACCTTGCTTGTTGGATTTTCTAATTCCCAGTTTATGCGCTCGCGAAGTCTTTACTAAACTGCTTCTATCATTGGGCAAAGAACCGGAATGGCAGACAGTACATTCTAGCTTATCAAAATGAATTTGCGGAATACCTTTGTGAAGAGGAACCGGAGCGCCATTCATGCCAACTTTTGCTTCGCCGTTTCCTAAATGGCATCCCTTGCATGAAAATGAAGCAACTCTAAAATTATTCTTATCGGCTGCTTCACCTCTGTATCCGCGAATCATATCATGATCGATCCCGTTGCGGTGACAGTCGGCGCATGTCATTCCCTTTTGAAGATGTACATCTTCATCTTCATCCCACTGATTATAATTTTCAGCTTGATAGGTAACACTTGAATGGCAATAGTAGCATCGTTCTTTTTTTGCTTTTCTAGTTATATCAAAAAATATTTGGTTGTTGTCGTTAAACTTAGCTTGATCGTAACTAATGCTTGGCGGAGCTGTTGTTCGTCTATCCACATCAGCATAAGTCAAAGAATTGTAAATATCAAAGTTATCGGGCATCTTGGAAGCATTGCCTTTCACTTCGGCAATAGCGCTTGCAGCAGCGGCAGCCCATTTAAAATTTTGCTTCTGCATCTGTGCTGAATATTCGGCGGGGTCATATTCCGGATTTGCATCATGGCAAGCGAGACAGTTTACATCAAGCTTTCCCGAAACTTCCCAGCGGAAGAAATCATCCGGATTTTGCAAGCTATCTGTTTCTCCGCTTCCGCCGCCGGGATAATGCGTTCCAAATAAATCCAAAAATTTGAAAGAGGAAATTCCGAGAGCTGAAGGTGAATAAGTTCCTTTCCATTTTCTTTCGGAAACCGGAATTACTGTTAAATTTCCCCAGTCAACATAAATCCATGGTTCGCTTTTTCTTCCCGGTTTAACTTTTGGATTGGAAGCGTTGAAGTGAAAACCTTTGTTGATTACTTCGTATGAATGACATTCGCCGCAAGTGTATTTTGTTGAAAAGGGAAGAAGCGGATTGTCGTTCTTCAAAACAAGTACGCTGTCGGCATCAAATAATTTTATTAAGTGAACTGGAACTGATCTGCTTCCGTCTCTTAAATCACCAATCTTGTTTTGTTGAGTGAAGATCGTTAGTCCAATAGAAAAGAATATTGCCAGAAATATTACCGCAGTAGTTTTGGAATAGTTTGAGAAATGTTTCATGGCTAAATCTTAAAATCTGATGGATTGAGTTTTACTTCCCGTTTGGCTTGCACGGCTTCATTCACTTTGAGAACTGTTACGGCTGTCTCATAACCAATTTCCGGTGGACAGTTTAATTTTTCCAATCCTCTGACTGAATTAAAAAAGTTTTCAAGATGAGGTTTATGATAGGGATCGTTAAACTTAACGGGTAGGGTATGTTTAGGTGGAGCTACAGTTTCTCTTGCATCCAAAACTACAGAAGAGGCCGCGGCTGGTGCATCACTGGTCGGCGATTCAACAATTCCTTTTTTTATCCACTCATCCCAGCTTGGCGCTGCGGGTTCTTTGTAAATACCAACCCGTCCGGCAGATTCCGAAATTGTTAACGAACCGGCGTCTCCCATAAAGCTTTCGTAATAACCTTGGCTGCTGTTTGTTGTTATCGTTTGATAGAAAGCTCTAACAACACCATTCTTAGTTTTGTAACGGAATGTAGCTAAAACAGAATCGTACCATTGGTGAGTGTTCTTATCATAATAATCTGTTCCGCCGCTTGCCATAACTGAAATTGGATTCGCATTTAGGAACCAGCTGTAAATATCAATTTGATGCGAGCCCAAATCTACTATTGGTCCGCCGCCAAGATTTCTGTACCAGCGCCAGTTGCGGTGCTGATGCATGTTTTCGAAACCATATTTTTTTAATGTACCAAGCGGAATAGCTTTTCCATCAGGCCAGCCGTTATCCGGCTGAACTGCTCTGTTCCACTGTCCGTTAATAGTAGTAATCTTTCCTAGCAAACCAGCTTCATTAATTACTCTTCGGTAGCAATGCAAGTAATAAGGATTGCTTCTTCTTTGATGACCAATTTGGCAAAGTTTTTTTGTTCTGCGAGCTGCTTGAACAATTTTTCTTGCGCCTTCAAGTGTATTGGACATTTCTTTTTCGCAATAAACATGCAAGCCGGCTTCCATACAATCAACAGCGTGCTGAGCGTGCCAGAAATCGGGAGAGGCAATCAGAACTGCATCCAAACCTTTTTCTTTATTCAGCATATCTTCGTAATCAACATAAGCACGAAGTTTGTGCCCATACTTTTCCAGCAGACGGAAAACTCTTTGCTGATTGTAGGATTCCCAAATATCACACACCGCTTTGAATTTGATATTGGGAATTTTCAAACAAGCGCTAAAGAGAGCTTGTCCTTGCGCGCCGCATCCAATCAATGCTACATTAAGAGGTTTATTCTTATCAACTTTAGCAGAGGTAATTATGTAAGGCGCCAGAACTAAGCCGGCGCCGATTGTTGAAGAAACTTTTATGAATTCTCTTCTATCTAAGTTTTTTTCTGATGTCATTCTTTATACTCTTAAGAAAATCTTTTATTGCGAAAATAGGAAACTCAAAGGTTTGAACTAAAGTCCATAGTAAATAAGTTACTCAATAGCCCCATGCTTAAGCATGGGGCTATTGTAATTAAAAATATACCGGGGCTTTAGCCCCAAACAAAAAAAGTGCTTTATTCCAAAGACCAGCCGTCTCTATATTGAACATGCATAAATGGATTAGCTTCCGGCAAGTTTGTAATTTCCATTTTAACCGGATCCCATTCGAGAACTGTGTTCTTATCTTGCATTCTAACGGCAATATTTCCCAGCAGCATAACTTCGGTTAGTTTTCCGGAGTATGAAAAATCTGTAGTGCTCTTTGTGCCTTTCTTAATCGCTTCGATCCATTCAAGTTGAATTCCCGGTGAGCGAGGAATAGTTTTTTCCGGTCTTACATATTCTTGCATTTTGGTTTCGGGAATTATTCTAACACCGGTGCCATATGTGCCATGCATAATTTTTCCTTTAGAACCATAGAAAAGAACTCCGCCGCCGCTGTCACCCATTTTTCTTCCCGGTTCTAATTCTTCCGGACGAGGTGGCATTAAGCCGCCATCATACCAAACCAATTTTACCGGAGGTTTATTTCCTCTTGCCGGAAACTGATAAGTAACCATTGACGAAAGAGGGTAGTAATCTTCATTAAACTTTGTTGAAGAAGCTTGAACAGTTAGCGGATGACCTAAATCCAAAGCCCAGAAAGGCTGGTCAATAAAGTGAGCGCCCATATCGCCTAGTGCGCCGGTACCATAATCCCAAAAGCCTCGCCAGTTAAAAGGATGAATATCTGGATGATAAGGACGAAGCGGAGCTGGTCCTAAAAATAAATCCCAATCCAATGTGGAAGGAACATCTGGAGTTTCTGTGGGACGTTTCAAATCACCTTGAGGCCAGATTGGTCTGTTTGTCCAAACGTGAACTTCGTTAATGTCACCAATAGCGCCGTCCCAAATCCATTCATTTAATAAACGAGCTTCTTCGCCAGCATGTCCTTGATTACCCATTTGAGTTACAAGGTTTTTTTCTTTTGCAACTTCAGCTAATCTTCTGGCTTCATAAATTGTATGTGTCAATGGTTTCTGAACAAAAACATGTTTCCCGGCTTTCATAGCTGCCATTGCAATAATTGCGTGTGTATGGTCCGGAGTAGAAATAACGACTGCATCAATATCTTTCTGCTTCTCTAGCATCACTCTGTAATCTTTATAGAAAACAGCATTCGGGAATTCTTCTTTAAGTTTCGGATTTAATGTTTCGTCAACATCGCAGAACGCAACAAGATTTTCTCCGGCACAAGCGCGTGCATCCGAATTACCCTTACCGCCAATTCCAACAACCGCAATGTTGAGCTTATCGTTAGGTGATTTTCTGTTAAAACCATATAAACCGCTTGGCAGAATAGTAAAAGCAGCTGCGGCCATACCCGTTTTAGCAATAAATTCTCTTCTGCTTAATTGATTGCTTTGGTCTGGTGAAATCTTTTTCTCTTTTTCCATTTTCTTCTCTTTGTTTGAGTGGAAATTATTTATTAGTAAGAAATTTATGTGGCTTAAAATAAGCTGGCGAGAGTTTATGTAAGAAAGCTGTTTCCATTTGTACCGAAGTTTTGAATGATATTTCAATTATTGGTTTATAAGGCTTTCACTAACAATCTAAAATTATCTAAAAATACTTTTTGAACCCAAATTTTTCTTTGAAATTTTTTTTGGCTTGCTGAAGGATAGTATAATACATAGTGTGGAAAAAGAATGAACATCTTCTTTATTCATTTCAATATGAAAAGCTGGAGGGAAGAATTGCGATTCGGAACAGAGAAAATGAAAATCGCTGTTTATTGGTTTCTTGTCTTAAAGCAAATTTGATATATTTGTCCAAGAAAAGTAACAACACGATTTGGCAGTTCAGTACAATTGAATAGATTCCTTTAGATTAACAAATAATTCATTTTATTCTTTTCGTTAAAGGAGCTTTGCATGAATGTTCAAGTCCGTTTATCAATTATGATGTTTCTTCAATATGCCATTTGGGGCGCGTGGTATGTAACTGTTGGTAATTACATGGGCGCAATTGGAATGTCTGATGTAATTCACTGGGCATACACAGTTAGCCCAATAGCAGCAATAGTTTCCCCATTCTTTCTCGGTATGATCGCCGACCGTTACTTCGCTACAGAAAAAGTTTTAGGTGTTCTCCACATTATAGGCGGACTCGCAATGTTTGTAGCTCCGTTTGTTGCAGAAGGAACAAATGCTTCACCTACTTTCTTTATCATACTTCTTCTTATCAATATGTTATGCTATATGCCTACGGTTGCGTTAACAAACTCTTTGGCATTTCATCACATGACAAATCAAGAAAAACAATTCCCGATTATCCGCGTGTTTGGTACAATTGGATGGATTGTGGTTGGAATTATAGTTAGCAAAGTTTTAGGCGCTGATGAAACCGCAATTCCGCTAAAGATTGCCGGTGTTCTAGGCGTGCTTATGGGATTCTTTAGTTTTGTACTGCCTCACACACCTCCGTCAAATAAAGGTGAAAAAGTTACTGCGCGTCAAATTCTTGGTATTGATGCGTTGAAGCAATTAAACACAAAGCCGTTTATTGTGTTTATAATAAGCGCGTTTTTGATTTGCATTCCTCTCTCTGTTTATTACGCATACGCACCGGTGTTTGTAAATGGCAGCGGAATTGAAAACCCGGCTTTCAAAATGTCGTTTGGTCAAATGTCGGAAGCATTTTTCATTCTTATCATGCCTTTGTTATTCTCTTATATCGGGATTAAGAAAATGCTCTTAACCGGAATGGCTGCTTGGGTTCTTCGTTATGTGCTGTTTGCTCTCGGCGCGCCGGATACAGTTGTTTGGATGATTCTAAGCGGAATTATTCTTCACGGAATTTGCTACGATTTCTTCTTCGTTGCCGGCTTCATTTATGTTGATAAGAAAGCCACAAACGAAATACGTGGACAAGCGCAAGGCTTTGTTGTGCTTGCTACTTATGGTTTAGGAATGTTGATTGGTTCCCAAGTTGCCGGATATTTATTTAACGGAATGATTACTGCTACCGGCAAAGAAGCTTTAGCGCAGTGGCAAAATTTCTGGTGGGTTCCGGCAATTCTTGCGGCTGTAGTTTTAGTATTCTTCGCAATCTTCTTTAATGATAAGGAAGTGGATAAGAAAACAGTTTGAGAAAAATAAATTTCAAAGAATTATTGCTGATATGAAATATCATTTTTATTGCGTTAATAATAGACCTTTTTGTTTTTATGAAAATAGTTACGAGGAGTCGAATGCCGAATATATTAAACGTATTCAGCCTCGTTTTTATGAATTTATCGCAGAACAAAATATTAAGGTGATTAATAACAAAAGGGCTACAAAGGAGAAGAAGCAATTTGCTGCGATTTCACTAAGGAATTATTATTCACAAGCACTTGAAACTTTATTCGCCTTAATTTTTGCGACGTTACAGGCTCCCAAATGTATTCATGCTTGGATGCGTCAGTATAAGAATTGTGAATTAAATGAATTAATAAAAAAGGTAAACAATTCTGACCCGATCAAAACACGATTTACAAAAATTCAAAATATTAGCTGGGAGAGCATTGTAAATCTTATTTTTCTGTATTATGATGAAAAAGAAACTAGTTCTAAAAGGACCATTATTGAGAATTTTTCCAGGCTTCTTTCTTGTTTTGCAGAAGATTATCTCGATGAATCTTTTAGTAACGAGTATAATAATATAAAACACGGCTTAAGAACTAAGATTGGCGGAAGTATTGTTTCGATTAGAGAAACTAATAGAAGCGGTAAATTGAAAGAGGATTCTGATTGGCAAAACCTTCTGGAATCGGAATATGGTTCGTCTTTTTATGTTGACGAAAAACTTTTGGATAGTAAAAATCATTTCAGGATAAAATTACACTCTGTTAACTGGGATCCAGAAAACTTGTATCATGGTATATATTTTATTTGTCTCTTTTTGGAAAATCTTTTAACATTTCTCAAGAAGTTTAATAATATTAAATCCGATAAATTATTATACAAATCAGTTGCACCATCTGAAGTATTTGATTCACCATGGAAGAATGTTTCTGGACTTGGTTCTTACACAATGGATTTGGGTTTTAATTACAGTCAAGTTAAACTATTTCCTAAAAGTAAAATAATGTCAGTATATGATTTACCAAAAGATGAAGTAGGATAGCAAACATCTTAATGTACAATATTAAGTCGCACCTATGACTCTCTTGCATAGAAGAGCAAACCGTAGTAATCGATGTATTGCTTTTGTTCTTAACGCGTTAAATTTTAATGGCAGAAAGAATTGGTTTAGGAATGGAAAGAGCGCAAGAAGCGGCTAGAAAATAAAAAAAAATACCAAAGAAGAAGTTGAATTTATTTAGTGGAAGTAATGACTAAAGAAACAAGCATAAAATTATTCGAGGCAAAGCAAATACGTTCTTCATGGAATGATGATGAAGAAAAATGGTATTTCTCCGTTGTGGATGTTGTTGCTGTTTTAACAGAAAGCCCCAATCCCCGCAACTATTGGAAAGTTCTAAAGCACCGCATGTTAAAAGAGGGAAATCAGTCGGTTACAAATTGTAACCAACTGAAACTGCAGTCCTCAGATGGTAAGCTTTACCTTACCGATGTAGCTGACTCAGAACAGATTCTTCGATTAATACAATCTATTCCTTCACCAAAAGCAGAACCGTTCAAACTTTGGCTCGCAAAAGTTGGTTATGAAAGAATTGAAGAAACCGAAGATCCGGAAAAAACTTTTGACCGCGCTATGGAAACGTATCTCCGTAAAGGTTACAGCAAAGAATGGATCAACCAGCGCCTAAAAAGTATAGAAGTCCGTAAGGAACTTACAGATGAATGGGAAAATCACGGTGTAAAAAAAGGTGAACAATTCGCAATTTTAACTGACGATATTACTAAAGCATGGTCTGGTTTCAATACTAAGGAATATAAAAGATTCAAGAATTTGAAAAAGGAAAACCTTCGGGACAATATGACTAATCTTGAACTGGTTCTTAATATGCTTGCGGAAGCTACTACAACAGAAATTTCAAAAGAAAAGTATCCGGCAACTTTTGAAGATAACCGTGTAATTGCCAAACAAGGTGGAATTATTGCTGGTAATACCCGCAAAGCAATTGAAGCTAAAACGGGTAAAAAGGTTGTTACAAAAAAGAATGCTAAACAACTTGGCAGTACAGAAAATAAACGAAAATTGAAATAATGCTTTACTATAATTCAACTGTCAAGCATTACTTGTCAGTTCAAACTAAATTGAAAAATGGACTAAGCCCAAAGAGTAAATCCCAAGTTTTTAAACAATTTATAGGATTTTAAAGGAGGTTTTAATGGCAGAAAGAATTGGCGTGGGAATGATTGGCGCCGGATTTAATGCGCAGTTTCATATTCGTTCTTGGGTTTCTGTTCGCGATGCGGACATAAACGGAATCTTTGACAGAAATACCGAAAGAGCGCAAGAAGCGGCTTCGCTTGCAAGAGTGTTAAATGTTGGACAGCCGAAAATATTTAATTCGGTTACAGAAATGGTTGCCGATCCCAGCATTGATGCAATTTGGATTTGCTCTCCAAACTTTACCCGCATTGAAGTAATGGAAGAGATTGTAAATGCTGTTGAATCGGGCAAAGGAAAATTAAAAGGCGTTGCTTGCGAAAAACCACTCGGAAGAAATGTTGCCGAAGCAAAGAAAATGGTTGAGCTTGTTAAACGTGCCGGTTTGTTGGACGGCTATCTTGAAAATCAATTGTTTGAGCCAACAGTACAACGCGGCAAAGAGGTTATCTGGAAACGCGGCGCTTATTCTGCCGGCAGACCATATCTTGCCCGTGCGGCAGAAGAACATGGCGGACCTCATTCACCTTGGTTCTGGGAAGGTACTTTGCAAGGGGGTGGTGTGATGAATGATATGATGTGTCACTCCGTTGAAGTTGCTAGATTTCTTTTGACTGATCCTACGAAACCTAGAACATCTTTAACTCCGGTTAAAGTAACTGCACATGCTGAAAATTTGAAATGGCAAAGACCTCACTATGCAGATATTCTGAAAAACAATTCTGCGGGTAAGCTGGATTATACCAATCGTCCCGCAGAAGATTATGCGCGCTCTGTTGTTGAATATGTAGATGACGCCGGTGAAAAGCTAATTGTTGAGACATCAACATCGTGGTGTTATGTTGGCGCCGGTTTACGTTTAAGTATGGAATTGCTAGGACCGGAATACTCGATGCAGATTAACACACTTGATACCGATCTCAAAGTTTTCTTCAGCAGAGATGTACGTGGAAAAGTTGGAGAAGATTTGGTTGAAAAACAGAATGCTGAAATTGGATTGATGCCGGTAGTTGGCAACGAAGAAAATACATATGGCTACGATGTTGAAAACCGTCACATGGTTCGTTCTTTCATTGAAGGAAAGAGACCGATGGAAAATTTTGAAGACGGATTAAACGTAACAGAATTGCTGATGACCGGATACATGAGTGCCGAACAAGAAAAGACAATTGTTTTCCCTCCGCCAAATCTTGATACTTTTGTTCCTAAGGTAGCAAAAGGCGAGTGGAATCCACGCGAAGCGAAGTCTTAGTTGTGAACTATAATCCTATTTAACTTTTTGAAGAAAGAAACATACATATCAAAAAATAGAACGCGGATAACGCAGATTAAACGGATTTACGCAGATTTGATCCGCGAAAATCAGCACAATCCGTGTCATCAGCGTTCTATTGAAACATAATCTGATTTTGAATAATCAAAAAAGAGGTTTACATGTTAAACTTGAAAAAAATGCTGGCAGTAATTCTGGTTCTAGTTATGGCAAGTAGTATTAATGCACAGCAAGCGAAGGAAGACGTTGATTACAAGAATGTTAAAATCCGTGAGTTCAAAGTTGCAGTCCAATGCTGGACATTCAGAAAATTTACTTTTGTTGAAACTCTTCAAAAAGTAAAAGAACTCGGCGTTAAATATCTGGAAGCATATCCGGGACAAAAACTTGGCGGCGATGATCCAAACGCAATGTTTAATTATGATATGAGCGAAGCAAACATTGCTTTTGCAAAGAAGAAATTAGATGAAGCTGGAATTAAACTTGTAAATTTTGGCGTTGTTGGATTCGAGAATACCGAAGCCGCAACGAAAAAAGTATTTGAATTCGCTAAGACAATGGGGATTCAAACAATAGTTACAGAACCAAGTGTAGATGATTTTTCTTTGCTTGAGAAATTTGTAAAGCAGTATGGAATAAATGTAGCAGTTCATAATCATCCGGAACCATCAAAGTATGCAAAACCGCAAGTTGTGGTTGATCATATTAAAGGATTAGATGCGCGTATTGGTTCTTGCGGCGATACCGGACATTGGATGAGAACTTCAGTAAATCCTATAGACGCGCTCAAAATGCTTTCCGGAAGAATGATTGAGCTTCACTTAAAAGACTTGAATGAATTCGGAAAGAAAGATGCTTATGATGTTCCGTTCGGCAGCGGCAAAGCCAACATTCATGATATTCTTGCTGAACTTACTTTGCAAAATTTCCAAGGCTACTTAGTAATTGAACATGAAAACGCAAAGGAAGTTGATAATCCATCTCCATCAATTAAGAAAGGATTGGAATACATAGATGGAATTACTTACTACAAAGGTTTTCAAGAACTTCTGAGTAATAATGGGAAAAGGTATGAAAAGCATGGTTGGAACCATTACGGTCCGGGCTACTTTGAACTAGATCCTAAAACCGGCGTGATGACATCAAGCGGCGGTATGGGGTTGTCTTGGTTCAGTGAGAAAAAGTATGGCGATTTTATTCTCGATCTCGAATTCAAATGTTTAGCGCCAAAAACTAATTCGGGTGTTTTCCTTCGCGTTCCGGAATTTGTAACTAGCGATGATTATATCTATCACTCATTTGAAATTCAAATTGATGACGCTTCCGATCCGAAACATCAAACCGGCGCTGTTTACGATGCTGAACCGGCTAAGGAAAAAGCGTTCAAACCAACCGGTGAATGGAACCATTACAGAATTTCTTTCATTGGTGATGTAATTACAGTTGTGTTAAATGGAAAAGAAATTGTTAACTGGAAAGCAGAACCGCGCGGAAAGATTAAAGACTTTGCAAAGGAAGGTTATTTCGGTTTACAGAATCATGATAGCGATGCAAAGGTAAGTTTCAGAAATATTTTTATAAAAGAAGTAAAATAAACTTTGAAGTGTTTTAATAAATCTTCGTGCCTTGGT
>JBAYTN010000024.1:0-56600 GCA_041675645.1 Melioribacteraceae bacterium | reverse complement strand
TTTTCTAAATCCGGCACACAATACACTTTAGGATTTGTAGGGAAATACTTTCCCTTACATCCTACCAGAATAAATTTTAGCAGCGGAAGGGTGGAACTTGCTGAAGACATTAAGATTCCCAATACATCAGCAAATCCAAAGATGTTTTTTAAATTCATAAAAGGAACGCCTAATTCCGGATGCTATGTTGAATGGGATAGTACCGGAGTTAAAGATATAAGTCTTGCAATGGAAGTTAAATTTACCAGAGATTGGCTGCTTCCAACAACTACTCCTTTAACAGATACTGTTAAAGCAACATTTGCAGGCAACGGAACAAGCATGCACGATATTCTGCTTGCCGGTACGTTAGACAGTTGTGAAATTGTTGGAACGAACGGAATAAAGATTCAAGCAAGTCCAATGTTGCTCGATCTTTCCGATAGTAGAAATCCATTGAATATGAGTTTCCCTAAAAACTATCCAAACGATTCTACAGTAACATGGAAAGGGTTTTACGTAAAATCTTTTGTTCTCACTTTACCGGATACGTGGAAAACCGGAGCCAATCTTACCGCACCAGTCGTAACGGCATCCAATTTTGTTATTGATGATATGGGACTAACTACAAAAATAAAAGCAGTTAATGTTTTCAATTTGCAATCGGGTAGAATAGCAGATTTAAGTGCAAGCCTGGATACAGTTGAGGTTTCTATTATCAGCAGTTCTTTAGTTAGCGGAAAAGCCAAAGGCTTACTTGTATTACCAATTAGTGAAGTAACTGCTCAAAATAGTTTAAAATACTCAGCCACATTCAATCAGGTTTCCGGCGGGAATGATTTTCAGATAGCTGTTCTTCCTATCGGTCCGATAGATGCGGATATACTTAAAGGTAAGATGACGTTGCTGCCAACTTCAAATATTTCTGCAAACCTTTCTCCAAACTCAAACACCCTTTCAATCAATCTGAACGGCACTTTTAACTGGGACAATCCAGTTCCGAGTATAAAAGGAATTAAGATGGAGATGGGTTTTGAAAATGTTGGATTAAACTACGCATTCAGTTCAACAACAAATACACTCAGTTTTAATCCAGGTACATGGAGTTTTGCTAGTCCTCCAAAATGGTTAGCCAATTTCCCGGTCTCAATTAAAAACATACATTATAAATCATTGCCAACCGTAGCTCCAACAGATCCGAATAGCAAAGAACTTCTGAGAGGAGCTTTAATGATGGACATCGTTGTCAACCTCACCGAGGATATTGGTGGAACAACGACACTTGGAGCTGCATTTGCTATAGAGCGGAATAAAACTTCCAAGAAATTTGCCCCTAAATTCAAGAATGTTTTTGTTGATAGTATTTCAGTTCATGCAGATATGCCGGCTGTAAAAATTGACGGTAGTATTAGTCTTAGAAATGAACATCCTGTATTTGGCAATGGTTTCTTAGGAGAATTAAGTGTTGCTTTTACAGCTGTTGGAATTAAAGCAAAAGCATTAGTAGAGTTTGGAAATACAAATTATCAGTATAGCAGTTTATACAGATATTGGCGCGTAGAAGCAGATGTTCTCCTTCCGCCACCGGGTGTTCCTTTTTTACCGGGTATTGCATTCAGAGGTTTTGGCGGCGGAGCTTACTATAATATGTTAGCAACATCGGCATCATCTGCTAAAACACCATCAGGTAAGAAATTTACTTTTACGCCTTTGAAATCAACAATGGGTTTGAGAGTAGCTGCAACAATTGCAACTACACCTAAAGAAGAGACTTTTAACGCGGAAGTAGGACTATTAGCGCAGTTCTCAAAGAGTCAGGGTTTAACATACATAGCATTTACAGGTGACTTTTGGGTTGGAGCGGGTTTCGCGAAGCGGCCTAAGGCAAACATAAGCGGAACTGTTAATGTGAGCTATGATTTTCCCGATAAGCATTTTAATCTTTCGGCAAGTGTAATGGTAAACGCTCCGCCTATTACAACTCCAAGTCCATCGAATCTTGTGTTGGACATCAGAGGAAAAACAAATAAATGGTTTTTCAAATTTGGAGAACCTGTACCAAATGGATTAAATAAAGTAGATGTGTTTGGTGTTCACCTATACGAATATTTAATGTTTGGCAATGATATCGTAGCTCCTTCCGGATTTACACAAACGTTTAAGGATGGGTACCATGGTGTATTTGGAACTGATCCGGGAATTCCTGTGATACCGGCAAATACGTTAACTTCAACCGGTAAGGGCTTTGCGTTAGGCATAGGATTTCAGTTTAACAAAGACGTTAATTTTAATTTAGTTGGAAGCTATGATGCATCATTAAAATTAGCAGCCGGTGCAGAATTAAATTTAGCATTTGCAGAATACCTTGGTAATAACTGTGAAAATCCATCTGAACGAATTGGAATAAATGGATGGCAAGCTTCCGGAAGTATAGGCTTCTACGCAACCGTATTAGCATCTGTAAATAAAGGAAGTTCAACATGGAACATAGCCGATATTAAAGCAGGAGGTTGGCTGCAAGGAAAATTTCCAAATCCAGTCTATGTGACAGGCCAAGTGCAAGGTTCGGTTAAAATTGGAGGTATAACAACAGGTGTTCATTTATTGGGTTGTTGTAGTGTATGCGGTAAAGGCCTTGGTGATAATTGTGGTGATTATCTATTACACAAAAAAGGCTGTGGACACAAATTTAACCATCAATGGTGTCCTCATTTACAAACTAATTATTTAGTAAATACCTCTTTTGATAAGTCTTTTGAATACGGTACCAATTGCACTGGTATAACAAGTGCAGGAAGTGGTGCAACTGTTGTTCAAGAAGATGCTGCACAGGATCAGAAACAGTTGCTAATTCAATACGTTCATCCAGCTCAACAATATAGCTTCCCGTTATTATCCCCGTTAGCTGTAAAATTTGGATTGATTCCGAACAATGTTTTTGATGTTTCAGAACAACAATCGGATGGTTCAATTAAAAACAGAACATTTAAAATGATTATAACCACGAATCTGAAAATTCAAAATGCAGATGGTTCTTTTTCGAATGTAACAATTAAGAAAAACGAAAATAATTTGGGTGAGTTTTTATATACCGTTGTAGCTCCAATAACAATAAATACTGCAACAGCAAAAACTATTAATCAATCGCTGGCAAAAACAAACACAGCTAATACAAACATATTTTCTAAGAACACACTGATAAAGAAAACGGCTATTGGGTTTAATTTCACCACTACTTATCCATTACCGCAGGCTACCAATACATATAACAATCTTCCTCCCGAACCTCCGGAGATTAAAAATAATTTGATAATCGACAAAAATTATACGTTTACAGTAACTGCTACATTGAAAGAATTTGTTGGAAACAATTGGGTTATTGCAAAGAATAAGAACAACAATCCGGTTGCACAAACTGTTGTTAAAAAATTCAGAACTGGTGCAATGGTAGTTGCTGCGGCGAATAATTCAATTAAACAATTACTTAAAAAAAACTAGAAGACAACTATGAAAAATTTATTATCAACAGCTAATATAAAATTGAAAACATACCTGGCAGTTGCAGCAGTAATATTTTTATTTGTCAATGTCGGTTTTGCTCAACAAGAGGATAGTTCAGCAATTCCAACTTGCTATGTTAATATGGTAGCCAGATATACCGAAAGCAAGGGAGTTGAACTTAGATTCTTCCCTAATAAAAAATCCGTATTGACAGATGGATTTAAAAACGGATTTATTGTTGAAAGAGTTTTATACGATTCAAAAGCAAAAAGAGATGAGACCGATACATTGAATTATTTGGAAATAGCAAAGGTCCTTCCATTTAATGACGGTCAATGGGAATCATCAATAAGAAATGAAAAGAAAGCTGAATTAAAGAATGAACTTGAAATGGCATGGGATTTTTTTAAGAGTTCTTCTAAGCAGGCTGGAGGAGTTTTTAATTTTGATAAAGGATTAGCAGAATTAAAAAACCTTAAAAGCAAAGAAGATTACGGATACATGATATTTGTAATGTCTGCTTTGAAAAATGCAAATGTTGCCGTTGCTTTAGGACTAGGATTTACAGACAGCAGTGCAATAAAAGGCAATGCATATGTTTACAGAGTTAGACCAATTGGTGCATCAAATATTTATAAAGTTATTCCGGTGGATTATTTAGTTGAAACAGAGACAAAAAAGAAGGGTTACGAAAATCCGGTATATGTTAAGCAGGGAGATACAGAATTATTTTTTGCATGGCTGGATGTACCGGAAATATCTGGATACTTTGTTGAACGTGCTAATCCGGGTGAAGCAAATTTTACTCAATTGAATAAAGCCCCTATTTATAAGCTTGAAGGAAGTGGATATGAGGGGGAATCAAGAAGCGGATACAATGACAAGAATTTGATTAACTACAAGACATATACATACAGATTTTTTGGTAACACTTTGTTTGGGGAAAAGGTACAGTTTGCAGAAGTTAAAGGAATGCCTAAAGATTTAACACCACCGGAACAGCCATTTCTACCACAGCCCCAGCATATAAAAGCAAAAGAAGTTTTAGTTAGCTGGAAAATGAACCCGACTCCAGCCCCGGATTTGCAAGGCTTTTTTGTTGCCCGATCAGATAAAAATGAAGGAGAATTTAAAGTACTGCACAATTCAATGCTTTCAAAAGAAGCTAGAACATTTACCGATACTACCTTTGTTGCCGGACAGCCAAATTATTATGTGGTTCAGGCAATTGATACTGCAAAAAATGTAAGCTCGTCATATCCAGTCTCTGTTACTTTAATTGATTCAATACCGCCATCTAAACCAGTATTCATTTCCGGGAAAATAGATTCGCTGGGTGTTGTAACAATATCGGTTCAGAAAAACAAAGAGAAGGATTTAATGGGGTATAGACTTTTTAAATCAAACAGTCCCGAACATGAATTTTCGGTTATTCATGAGAGTTTTATGAATAACGATTCTTTAGTTCAAGAAATCCAAACTGTATTTACAGACTCAGTAACTTTGAATTCATTAACACCTTTCATTTATTACAAGATTAAGGCGCTCGATTTCAATTACAATCAGTCAGAGTTTTCTAATGTGTTAAAAGTAGCCAGACCAGATACGATTCCACCGGTTAGCCCAATTTTTAATGATGTGATAGTAGGAGAAAAAAAGATTGAATTGCGCTTTGTGCCAAGCAGCAGCGAAGATGTAAAAGAGCATATCATCTATAGAAAAACTGAAATGAATGCTAAATGGGAAAGTCTCAAAACTGTTGAATCAAGGGCAGCCAAATTTATTGATACGACTGTGACAACAGGAGTCACTTACTATTACTCAATCAGAGCAAAAGATGTTGGCGGACTCTATTCTAAATATGCTTCTGCGGTATATGGCAAACCTTATGATACTGGCGTTAGACTCCCAATTAAAAACTTAACTGCAGTAGTGGAAAAAGAGAATATAATTCTTAAATGGGAATACCCTGTAGTAAAAACAGAACCTCTTTTTATTGTGTATAAGATGGATGACAAAGGACAATTAATACAATATGACACAACAAAAGAAAAATCTTACACTGATAAGAATCCGGACAAAGATAATTCCTATGCAGTAAAAGTTGTGACGAATGATGGTGGTCAATCAAAAATAAGTGCCGTGCTTAACAAGAATCTTAAATAAAGAAGTGTGGTTTAATCTGTATGCCGGATAAACATTTGAGTGTGTTTGCATAATACACTTCTTGGAACCACTATTCTAAAAGGGAAAAAATGAAAACATATAGAATATTATTACTGCTGATTACATTAACAATAAGTTTGAGCGCTCAGGTTAGCGTAAAACTTCAGCAGCCGCCTCCATACCAATTCAAGGTTGAGCAGTTCTGGAAGATCGTCTTGATCAACAATAGTAAGGCTCCGGTTAGTATTTATCTAACTGGAACAGCGACTGAACCTTTGGAGGGAAAAATTATTGAAGCAACTTCCTCAGTTATTACTCTTCAACCTGGTGTGAGGACAATCAGTGGACGTGATCTTGGTCCCTTTACGATTAGTCAATCTGACAATCGTTATAAAAATATTTTAATGAATACAGGAAGTATTCCATCGGGTAGTTATGATATTTGCGTGGGAGTCTACGATGCAAATGAAGGAAGACAAATTGCGGGTGATTGTATTCAAGTTACTGTAGAAAACTTAAACCGGATGGAATTAATTTATCCATTTGAAGGTGAGGTTGTAGGAAGCGTTCCGGAATCGGAAATTGAAAACTCAAAGATGAAAAGTAGTAACAAAACACCAATTATTGTTTTTTCATGGCTGCCGCCGGTTCCGGTTCCGCCCGGTGCAAGAATTAGTTACAGATTGAATCTTGTAGAAATAATGGGATTTCAGTCAGTTCATTCCGCAATGGCTTCCAATCCAATGTATTATCAATCACCAATAACCTCCTCTACGGTACTGCGATATCCGATAGCAGCCAAACAAATGGTTCCGGGAAAAAAATATGCTTGGAAGGTTGAATGCTTTATGGATGATTTCAAAACTCAAGAAAGTGAAATAAGATCTTTTGCAATTCTTGGTGGTGAAGAAAATAAAGAAAAATATTCTTACAACAACTATACTAGCGTTTCCGACCAGTACAGTGAAATTTTTAGCAATGATAATTCAAGTATTCCTTCGGGTTTATCTGTATTCTCAAATAAACTGTATGGACCATCTGCATTAGAATTTTCGGGGGCGATGGCATCAATCGATCTGTTTAGTAGTCCGAGTAATTTTAAGTTTTTCGGTGATGCAAAATTGACACATATATCAAGCAGTAAGCCTGCACAGTTTTCACAGCTCCCTTCAAGTTATCAGACTTTAGAATTTAATCCGAGACTTTCAGTTTACGATATTCCTTTTGGAATGAATATCTTTCTCTCTTCATTGAATAATGTGAACAGACAAAGTGTGAACAGTATTTCTTTCATTCTAGATCTTGATAGGTTAAAATCAAAAATAAAAGAACGTCTTTCCGAAAAGGCAAAAGAACTTGTCACATCTGTAGACTCAACATTAGGAAAGCTTACTGATCTGGAATCATTAACTGATCCCAATAAACTTACTGAGAATGCTGAAAAATTTGGTCTTATCTCTCCAGCCGAAAAATTATTTCTAAACATTAAGACACTAGGAATCGGAAGAACATATCCGGACTATTCGGAGTTAACTGTAAGCGGTGTACCTGTTAACGGAATAAATGTTGAATTCAATCCGGGTATCTTATACTTAGCCGTTGCAGCTGGTAATAATACAGAGGGGATCAACGATATTTCCTTTAAGAGATCATTTTTGTCAGCTAGGATTGGATTGGGGCAAAAAGAAAATACGCACTTCTTTTTAACCGCATTGAAGATGCATGATGATCCAAACTCAATACAAGTAAGCTCTTCTAACGCATCATTGACCCCGCAAGAAAATGTAGTGATGGGGACTGAAGGAAAAGTGAAATTGTTTAATAACACTGCTGAATTAAATGGAGAAGCGGCTGTATCCGGTTTTACTCGAAACTCAAACGATGCTGAGATTATTAGTGAATCTATCCCGGACTTTGTTAAAAAAATATTAACCCCAAAGTTGAGTACTGTGCTTGATTATGCGTGGAAGGGAAAATTTGCTATTGATCTAGCTAAGACTGCTACATTCTTTTCTATAGGTGTAAAAAGAATTGGTGCGGGGTTCATGTCTCTAGCATCACCTAATCTGAGACAAGATCAATTCCAATTCGACTTTAATTTTGATCAGAAGTTTGTTAATAAAAAAATAACTCTGAAAACCTTCTTCAAAGTTTACAAAGACAATTTGATTAAGTGGAAACAGTCTACCACCACAACTACGTCTTATGGAATTAATCTCGGTTTCAATTTTCCCAAACTGCCATTCGTTCAAATTAACTACTCACCATATTCACAAAGAAACGACAATTTGCTTCCCGCTAATATAATGGACAATACTTTCGACATGTTTTCTTTAATGACCGGATATTCATATCAACTTGCGAGTGTTTACGCAACAACAATGTTTTCATTCATGGGACAATCGCAAAATGCTAAGATTGGAACTGTGTCTAGCAAGTCTTCGAATGAATCTTATATGGTAAACCAGAGTTTCAATTTTGAATTTCCGCTAACAGTGAGCTCAACTTTTAGTCTTACTAATTCTCAAATTCTTGCACTCACAAGTAAAATAACGGAATTTGATTTGAACGGGAGTTATCAAATAAACGAAATGATTTCGGCTAATCTTGGTTCAACTATTTCCAACGAGGAAAACTACACCAAGAAGACAATGGTTTATCTTGGTTCCAATCTAAAACTTTATGAATGGCTAAAATTTGATTTGCAAGGTAACATATCTAACTATAAAGATTTATCCGGCTTAAGCAGCAATTATAACGACAGCATGCTGCAAGCGACTGTGGTGATCAATTGGTAATAAAATTTGAAAAAATTTTATAAAACAATTAGAACCAGAGATTACACTCAAAGCAAGAAAATGATCCTAATGAAATAATTTTTTAATGCCTCTTAGAATTTCTAAGAGGCATTTCTTCTCCGAATATCTTCGTACTTCAAATCAAAACTAACTGCAATATTTTCAATCTAATCTTGGTTATCAGAGCCAACTACTATATTTTTTGAATCGAAATATCATTCACAAAAACCTAGGTGTTAAATGAAAAAACTAAATTTAGCGTTACTTTTTATAATGCTCTTCGCATTTGTGCTTCCAACAAATGCACAAATTAAATTGGATACAGTAAAGGCGCAGAAGTATGATAATGGAAAAATGTGGCCGTTCGATTATCCGCCGGTTGATTACTTAAAAGAAACATACGATATGAAAACCGATGAAGCTTGGTTCGAAGATGTTCGTCTTTCCGCACTTCGTTTGCCGGGCTGTACTTCTTCTTTCGTTTCAGAAGATGGATTAATGATGACTAATCACCACTGCGCAAGAGGTTTGCTAGACAGATTGAAAAAAGAAGGTGAAGATTTGGTAAAGGATGGCTTCTTTGCTAAGACTTTAGCAGATGAAAGAAAAATTCCTAATTACTACGCAGACCAATTAGTTATGATCAAAGATATTACCGCTGAAATCCAAGCTGCGGCAAATACCGGCGCAACTATTGCCGAAAAAGCCGCAAACAAAAAAGCAAAGATCAAAGAAATAACTGAAAAGATGAACAAAGAAACGGGATTAACCTGCCAGGTAGTTCCATTATATAACGGCGGTAAGTTTTCATTATACGGTTACAAACGCTATACTGATATTCGTTTGGTATTCGCACCGGATATGCAAATTGCTTACTTCGGCGGCGATTTTGATAACTTCACATATCCGCGTTACAACTTAGATTGTACATTCTACCGTGCTTACGAAAATGATAAACCGGTTAAATCCACAAACTATTTCAAATTCTCATTTGATGGAATAAAACCGGCCGAGCCAATTTTTACAGTTGGTAATCCCGGTACAACAAACAGATTAAAAACTGTTGCTCAACTTGAATATGCAAGAGACATCGCTTACAGAAATCAAGCGTTCTTGTTCGATTCATATTATTATGCTCTCGAAGATTTGAAAAAAGAAGAACCTTCACGTGCAAAAGAATTTGAAGATCAACGTGTGAACCTTGGCAACAGTCAGAAAGTAATTGCAACAACTCTTAAAGGATTGAAAGATCCTTACGTTCATGCAAAGAAAATGGATTTTCAAAAGAGATTACAAGAAGCAGTTTGGTCAAACTCCGAGCTTAAAGAACAATATGGTAAAGTTTGGGAAAATATTGAAAAGACAAGAATGGAAATGAGAAAAGTTGGACCGCAAATGTCGGCTTATTCACTCGTTCAAAATTTCATGTTCGGATCAAAATATTTTGCTCAAGCAAAATCAATTTTAGAAATTGCCAAAGAGCTTCTAAAACCGGAAGAACAAAGAGCAGCTAAATACAAAGCAGCAAAACTAGATTCTACATTAGAAGCTACTTTTCCGGAGAAGTTTGATGAGCTTGTTGAAAACACAAAACTTTGGATTAACATAGAATACATCGCATTAAATCTAGGTAAAGACGATCCGCTTGTTAAAAAACTTTCCGGCGGAAAGAGTGGTAAAGAAATTGCAAAGTATTTGCTCGATGAATCCATCTTTGGCGATAGAGATGATGTGATTGACTTAGTGAAAGAAGGTGCTGAAGCCATTGCAAAATCTGAAGATCCGATTCTTATGTTTGTTAGAGAAGCAGAAAAGAAAATGCCTGAATTGCAAAAGCAATCACAAGAAATTGCAGATACAGAAAGCTTGTATGACGATATGCTGGGACAAGTAATTGTAAAAGTTCACAACACAGAATTACCACCTGACGCTAACTTTACTTTAAGATTGAGCGACGGAACCTTGAAGCCATTTGAATACAATGGTACTGTGGCCCCAGACTTTACTACTTACTACGGAATGTATGATCGTTACTATTCTTTCAGAAAAACTTATCCTTGGGATTTACACGAACGTTGGGCAAAAGTACCAAGCGGATTGGATTTAGATACTCCATTCAACTTTGTATCAAACAATGATATCGTTGGTGGAAACTCGGGAAGCGCAGTCATCAATGAAAATGCAGAAGTTGTTGGTTTAGCATTCGACGGCAACATCGATAGCATTATAGGCAACTATATTTATATTCCATACAACAATAGAATGGTTGCAGTCGATTCCCGCGCAATGGTTCATGCAATGGAAGAAGTATATGATGCAGATAGAATTGCTAAAGAATTGAGAGATGGAAAGCTTGATCAGTAATTAGTATAAAGCTCAGTTATAATAAAGAGATCGAAGTTTTTCGGTCTCTTTTGTTTTAAACCAGTTGGTATCTATCGATGTTTAATATCAGTCAAGGTGGCGTGTAAGTAATTTGCCAATTCAACAAAACCCAAAAAACCAAGGTGTTCTATGAATTACCATTTCTACATGAGGAAGATGATTTCGTTATCACTTCTGCTAGCACTAGTTTTTGTATTCCAATCCAACGCACAACCAATCAATCAAGATACTGTAAAATCTCAGAAACTTGATACAGGCAAGATGTGGACATTCGAATTTCCACCTATTGATTACATGAAAAAAATTTACGGTTTTGAAGTAACTAAAGAATGGTTCGATGATGTTCGTCTTTCCGCACTTCGCATCCGTGGCTGCACAGCTTCTTTTGTTTCCGAAGATGGACTGATTATGACGAATAATCACTGCGCGCGCGGGTACAGAAGGCTCGTACAAAAAGAAGGAGAAGATATTGCTAAAAACGGATTTTACGCACCCACTCTAGCTGATGAACGCAAAGTTCCCGGCTTTTTAGCTGAACAATTAGTTTTCTTAAAAGATGTAACAAATGAAGTTACTTCTGCCTTTAAGAATGGTAGAGACGAAAACGAAAAAATTTCTTTGCGTGATGCTAAAATGAAAGAGCTCCAAGCTGCTTATGAAAATGAGACAAAACTAAAATGCGAAGTAATTTCATACTACAATGGTAGTCTTTTCTTTGTTCAAGGATTTAAAACATTTACAGATGTACGCTTGGTATTTGAGCCGGAAGAAGAAATAGCTTACTTCGGCGGAGATCCGGACAACTTTACTTTTCCACGCTATAATTTAGATTGTACTTTCTTCCGTATTTATGATAAAGAGGACAAGCCGCTAAAATCTCCAAACTATTTTAAGTGGAGCGCAAATGGTGCAGCTGCCGGCGAATTAGTTTTTACAGTTGGTAATCCGGGCTCTACAAACAGATTGAGAACAGTTGCTCAGTTAGAATATTTGCGCGATGTAACTTACCGCAACAACGCTTTCTTGGCAGATAACTATTACAGCAGATTAGAACAATTAAAATCAGTTAACCCCTCACAAGCAGCAGCTTATGAAGCTTTACGCTTAGCTTTCAGCAACGGACAGAAGAATACATCCAATACTTTCAAAGCTCTTAATGATCCTTACCTTTTAGCTCGCAAAAAAGATTTTGAAAAGAAAGCTCAGCGTTACGTAGCTTCCGATCCGCAGCTAACAAAAGAATATGGACATGTTTGGAAAACAATTGAGGGAACACGCGCAGAATTAAAACCAATTGAAACCAGACTTGCAGCTTATTCGGTAAATCCAACAAACTCCTCGCGGTATATGCAGATTGGAAACGCATTAGTAGCTTACGCAAAATTCCAGCAATTACCGGAAGACCAGAAGAAAGCAATTCTTGATAGACAAGCTCAAATGCCGCGAATGGGCGGAATGCGTGGCGGCGGAGCCCAGCAAGGATTTAGTGATAATCTCTATCCGGATAATTGGGATCCAATTCTTGAAGAAGCCAAGCTTGAAATCAACATTGATTATATAACTATGAATCTAGGAAAGAACGATGCTTTAGTTGGAAAGTTTTTTGAAAGAAAACCGGGTAAAGAAGCAGCTAAAAGTATGATTGCAAAATCACTATTCACAAACAAAGCTGCTGTTCAAGAATTATTCAAGAAAACACCGGAAGAAATTCTTGCTCTTGAAGATCCGTTCGTTCAATATTTTACAAAGGTTAACGGTCAGATTGAGCCGCTCAGAAAACAACAAAGAGAAATTATGGACACAGAAAATGTTGCTTTCGGTTTGCTCGGTCAAATTCTCTATAAAATGTATGGAACATCGGTAACACCAGACGCAAATAGAACTCTTCGTTTAAGTGACGGCGTTTTGAAGGGGTATGAATATAATGGAACCGTTGCACCCATTAAATCCACTTTCTATGGATTATACGATAGATATTTCGGCTTCGAAGGAAAATATCCGTTCGGTCTTTCAGAAAGATGGAAAAACGCTCAGAAGGATATCGATTTGAATACTCCATTCAACTTTGTTGCTACAAATGATATAGTTGGCGGAAACAGCGGAAGCGCAGTTATCAACAAGAACGCAGAAGTTATCGGTTTAGCTTTTGACGGAAACATTGAAAGCTTGCAAGGAAACTTTATTTATTTGCCAACTTACAACCGTACTGTTGCTGTCGATTCCAAAGGTATGTGGGAAGCAATAAAGAAAGTTTACAAAGCTGACCGTCTGGCTGATGAATTAAAAGATGGTAAAGGCAAATAAGTTTTAGGTTGTGGTAAAGAAAGAAAAGGGTCGAAATTATTCGACCCTTTTTTATATGCATCAGTCGTGCCGCTTCAATATATTTTAGCCGTCTAAAATGAGGAACAAATGAAAATAAAATTAACTACTGCTTTGCTTCTTGCTTTTACTGCATTCACAATAGCCCAATCAATTTACGAACCGAGAGACCTCTCCAAAGTTGAATCTTCGCTTAAGGATATGGGAAAGATGTGGACGTTTGATAACGTTCCGCTGGATGTGTTCGAAAAAGAGTTGGGATTTCGTCCAACGGAAGAATGGCTGAAAGATGTTCAAATGTCGGCGCTCTCTTTCGGCGGCGGATGCTCTGCAGCTTTTGTCTCGGAAGATGGATTGATAATGACAAACCATCATTGCGGAAGGAATGTATTGCCCGGATTATCTCCTAAAGGTGAAGACTATTTGCGAGATGGCTACTATGCAAAAACTTTAGTTGATGAATTAAAAGTAAGCGGATTATTTGTAGATCAGCTTGTAATGATTGAAGATGTTACGAAAGATGTAATCGATGCATTGAATATGGGTAAAGATGATAATGAAAAAGTGAAACTCAGAAACGAAAAAATAAAATCACTCGAAGAGAAATATTCAAAAGACAGCGGATTACTTTGCCGTGTTGTTCAACTTTATAATGGTGGAAAGTATTCTTTGTATGGTTACAAACATTACACAGATATACGCTTGGTAATGGCGCCCGATTTTCAAATTGCTTCTACAGGCTGGGATTGGGATAATTTTACTTATCCGCGTTACGAATTGGATTTTATGTTCTTCCGCGCATACGAAAATGATAAACCGGTTAAAACTGATAAACATTTTAAGTGGAGCAAAAAAGGAGCTAAAGAGGGAGAACCAATATTTGTCGTCGGTAATCCGGGCAGAACACAGCGTCTTTACTCTGTTGCTCAATTAGAATTTTTCCGCGACAAAACTTACAAATACACTTTACTTCAGCAGAACGAAATGTATAAAGTTTACTACGAAATGTTTCAGAATCACCCGGAGCGGTATACCGAACTGCTTAACATGGTTATGGGAATTGGAAACGGAAGAAAATCTTACGCCGGAAGGTACATGGGCTTGCGAGATGAATATATAATGACAAAGAAGCGCGATTTTGAGAGAAAATTAAAAGATAAAGTGAATGCTTCTCCGGAACTTAAGGCAAAGTATGGACACGTTTGGGATGCGATTGAAACTAATCTTGATGAAATTAGAAAGTATGTAGATGAAGCTACTGCATTCTACTATAGTCCCCGAAGCAGTTCTATGTATTTTCCTATTGCTGAAAAAGTAATTAAGTATGCTCAGCAAATGAAGCTTACCGAAGAAAATCGAGAAGTAGATTATAAGAGTGACAAACTTGCTGCCACTCTTCAAGCAATCTTTCCTGAAAAACTGGATGCTGATTTTCAAAAGAAAATTGTACGCGCTCAAGCAAATGTAATACGCGGAATCCTCGGTGATGAGCATCAGCTTGTAAAGAAAATGTTCGGCAATGCTAAGGATAAAGAAGCCGCTTCTTTTGCTCTTAAAAATTCTCTCTTAAGTACAAAAGAAAAACTCAACGAACTGCTTAAAAAATCTCCGGATGAAATTCTGAATTCCGAAGATCCGTTTATTTATTTCTTACAGAACACGCAAGGCAAGTTAAAAGAGATGCGTGCAAGGATGACGGAAGTAAACAACACAATTACTGTGTTGAATCAGCTGCTTGGTGAAGTTGCTTACAAAGTTTATGGCGATCAAATTCCTCCGGATGCAACCGGCACGCTGCGTATTCAAGATGGGAAAATTGAAGGTTACGAATACAACGGAACGCTAGCGCCGGGCAAAACAACCTACTTTGGTTTGTGGGATAGATGGAATTCGTTTGGACAAAAACCTTATCCATGGGGATTGCATCCACGCTGGCAAAAAATTCCGGAAGGATTGGATTTAGCAACGCCAATTGCGTTTGCCTCTACCAATGATATTGTAGGTGGAAACTCCGGAAGCTCTGTTATCAATGTAAATAAAGAAGTAATCGGCTTGGTTCACGATGGTAACTTAGAAAGTTTAGCTGGCGATTTTATTTTCTTGCCGGAGAACAACCGTGCTGTTGCAACAGATTCTTTTGGATTGGTCGAAGCCTTAAAATATGTTTACAAAACAGAAAGGTTGATCAAAGAATTAGAAAACAGCAAAGCTGAATAGTTATGAATCAAAAAATGAAGCCTTATTTAAGCAGAATCATTTTTTTAGTTTCGGAATAGCTTCCGGCAGTTAATTTATAAAAGTAAACCCCGCTTGGTAGAGACGTTGCATTCAGCGTCTCTACATAATTCCCCGGATTTCTATATTCGGTTACTAGGGTTTCAACTACTCTACCTATAACATCGTAAACTTTTAATGTCGTATAACTAAATTCCGAAATCCGATAGCTGATTGCTGTAATTGGATTAAATGGATTAGGATAATTTTGCAATAATTTAAATGAGTCTGGAATGATTTCATCATCTAGAGAAGTTCTTTCCATTAAAGTACGATTGAAAAAATCTGTTATTCTCTGCTTAGTGGAATCGGCATTAAATGAGCCGCCACCGTGTCCGGCGCCAGGCTGGGGAATGAAAGTAACATCATGCCCAATTGCTTTATAGGCTGAATCAAGTTCTGCACTTTGATGAAAAGGAACGGTGTTATCTGCCGTTCCGTGCATTATTAGAAAAGGAGGATCGTCATTTGATACATAAGATATTGGACTAACAGATTTACATTTTTCGGGGTTAGTTCGTAAATCTCCCCCGATTAATTTTCCTTCCGGTGAAGCGGCATCACAGTGATTGCTTGTAGGGGGTACACTTCCACAAATAGTAAAAAAATTTGCCGGGCCGTACCAATCACAAACTGCTTGTACGCGACTTGATTGATCTAAATTGCCCCCAACATCACCTTCCAATTCTTTAACGTCTCCGGAAGTACCAACCAGTGCTGCAAGATGACCACCGGCAGAACTGCCGAAAACACCAATTCTGCCTATATCAAAATTATATTTTGATGCGTTTGCTTTAATCCATCTAATTGCAGCTTTGCAGTCGTTTATTTGTACGGGATGTATTCCTTTATCTGTAAGTCTATAGTTGATGCTTACTATGGAAAAACCTTTTTGAATAAGCCATGTTCCGTTAACATTTTCCTTGGAACCGCTTTGCCAGCCTCCGCCGTGAATCCATACTATAGTTGGTGTAGGGTAAGAAATATGTGAAGGAATGTAAATGTCGAGTGTTAAACTAATTCCATTTATTCTTGCGTATTCTACGTTTGCAAAATTTGGCTTTATGCTTTGCGCTTTAATAATTGGTAAGAATGAAATAACTAAACATAGAAATAGGGACTTTTTCATAACATTTTTCCAAGTTTGATTTTTGGACAAGATCTCATCAGCACAAGTTTAAAAATGTATTCGATAATAAACTTCCGGCACACTTTGGAACTTTCCAATTAAGTTTTATATTTATTAAAGAAATACACTTTATAGAAAGGGCACGGATGTACAAAGAGGAACACGTACCTTCGCCTTGCAACAATAATTGCTTTATGGATTTTGAAACAAAGCTTTGTAAAGGGTGCTTCAGAACAATTGATGAAATAGTTAGCTGGGCAAATATTTCATCGGAAGAGAAACGCCAGATACTCGAAAAAGTCCAGCATAGAAAAGAACTAATACCCAAGCATTCTTAATGAATAAATTAAAGCACGGATTTACCCAAATATACACCGGAAACGGTAAAGGCAAAACTACAGCCGCAATTGGACAAGTTGTACGCGCTGCCGGATACGGTTTTCGTTCTTACTTTTTAATGCTGATGAAAGAATTTCCCTACAATGAGGTTTCGGCTCTTTCAGTCTTAAAAGATTTTATTGTGATTGAACAAGTCGGTAAGGATGATTACGTTTACCGCAAGGAATTGCCGCCACAAGAAGAAATTGATAAAGCTAAGCACGCTCTGGAAATAGCGAAGAACAAAATGCTTAGCGGCGATTTCGATATCATCATTCTTGATGAAGTATTAGTTGCAACTTATTTTGGCTTAATTACTGTTTACGATATTCTTCCGCTTATAAACGAAAAACCCTTTAATGTAGAACTGATATTAACGGGAAGATATTGTCCAAAAGAATTAATTGAGAAAGCTGATCTTGTTACGGAAATGAAAGAAGTGAAGCATTATTACGAGAAAGGAATATTAGCTAGAAGAGGAATAGAGAGTTGAAACTTCCAATATTAATTGATCTTGACGGTGTTCTTCGTTTAGACAAAGAGCCCGCACCGCACATAGAAGAATTCTTTGAATACTTAAAGAAATCGAAGCGGAAAGCTTGCATTCTCAGTAATTCTACTTTATCAACGGCAAACGATGTTAGAACTTTTTTCGAGTTCAATGGAATTCATACAAACATACCAATCTTAACCGCTTCTGAGGCGGCTGCTATGTATGCGAGAAGCCGATATCGCCGTGTTGCTGTTTATTGTACAGATCATATCAAAACATTGTTTAATGGAATTTTGGATTACGAACACCCCCAAGCAATTATTATTGGAGATTATGGTAAGAAGTGGGATTTTGCCACAATGAACGAAATATTTAAGAAGGTTCATGAAGGCGCAGAAATAATTGCCATGCACAAAAACCGCTACTGGAAAACTGCGGAAGACGGAAAGTTAATGGATGTTGGACCTTTTGTTGTAGCTATTGAATATGCAGCTAACAAACCTTCTACATTAATTGGAAAGCCATCGCCTTTGTATTTTTCCTCCGCATTAAATCTTTTGGGTTACGATTTATCTCAAAAATTTTTAATGCTGGGTGATGATATGGAAACAGATATACAAGCGGCAAAAAATCTTGGCGCGGATTCTATTCTAATTTACACCGGAAAGACTCAGCACCCGCTTCCATCCGATTCAGTCATCAAGCCAGATTTTGAAGCGATGAATTTACTTGAAGTTATAGATTTGCTGGAGAAGGGTGATTAACCCTTCTCCAAGATTATTTTTTCTTAGCGGCTAGTTTTCTTTCGTAAGCCAAATCAATAATCATCCTTAACATTTTGCGGTAAGAGTGACGGGCATATTTAGCCGAGCGCATAAATCCAGCACCCTCTTGCAAATCGGGATTCGGGTTCACTTCCAGCACGTACAATTTATTATCGTCTTTAGAAAGACGCATATCAACGCGTGCGTAATCTCTAACACCAACAGCACGGAAGCATTGCATGGCCATTTTCTCGGCTTCTACTCTTACTTTTTTGGTTAGCGGTGCCGGACAAATTGGAACTGTTTTATGATATGCTTCATGCATAGGATCCCATTTAGCTTGGTAGCTAACAATAGGATGTAAATTCTTAGGCATTGCTGAGAAATCAATTTCGCTTATTGGCAATACACGTAATTCTTTATCACCAAAAACCGCAACATTTAGTTCGCGCCCAACTATAAACTCTTCTATCAATGCCGGCTGATTAAATGAATTGATTACATATTCCACTCGTTTTTTGAGAGCTTTAACATCGTAAACAATAGCACCATCATCAATGCCAACGCTGGCATCTTCCCAAGCCGGTTTCACAATAAGCGGATAATGCAGGCCTAAACGGAATGATTTTTTCATATCCGTCAAAATTTTATAGTGTGGGGTTCTAATTCCGTGTGTGCTTAGTATTCGTTTAGTTAAGGTTTTGTTTTGGCAAGTTCCCAGAGCCATCGGCGTTGCGCCGGTGTAAGCTACTCCCATTAACTCCATCAAACCGGTAAAATGCATTTCTAGACGGGGCTGGTCGTTAAAAATTTCAACTAAATTGAAAACAACGTCGGGCTTATTCTTATCGTAATCCTTAATAAAGGTGTTTAGGCTATCCATAATGTTCAAAGTATAAGCCTCATAACCGGCTTTTTGGATCGAAGTTGCGATTAGATCAAATTCGGAGATCGGGTCGGGTGCGTCAAGGCTAAAATGGGGCTTAAAGTCAACATCTTTAGATTTGCTCTTAGGCTTCTGGTAGAGTTCCGGCATTGGTTCATTAAATACGACAGCTACTTTCATAATCCTCAAAATTTTTGAGACAAACTAAACAAATTCGTTTTGCTATTCAAAAGTTTTATTATTTTTGTCCCGAAGTCAATGCGGGAAAGTAAATGAGCTTTTATCCTCAACCAAACAAATATCAGTGTGGTCCATTCGCACTTAAGTATGCGTTAGTGATGCTAGGTGTATTTAAAGATGAAGATCAGATTGGAATAATTTCCGGAAGTACATGGTGGGCCGGAACAGATGAATTCGGATTAGGGAGAGCTGCCCGCCGTTTCAACTGCAAGATGAAACATTTTCAATCAAGCAATCCGGATGATGCACGCAGAATGTTGATTCAACATTTGAAGAAAGGCTATCCTTGCATTCTTAGTGTTAAAAACTGGGAACACTGGTGTACGGTTGTAAGTTATCAAAAAGGAAAGTTTGTTGTTATTGATAGCGAGCTTGATAAAGTTGTTTCCGTATTTACACCAACAAAACTTTTGAAGCGCTGGAAGTATGTTGAAGACGAAACAGATATTGTTAGCTTTGATGGTTATGTGCTTATTCCAAAATTTAAGGCTTATACCCACGCGCAGTTCACTCCGGAAAAAGCAAAACTCTTGATGTATGATAAGAATGATGATCTCGCTAATAAGTGGGATCAGTATACAAATGATTTGATCTCAATTTGTAAACCGAGAACCAAGCTAAGCCAAAATATTATTTCCTTCTCTGAGTTTATGAGACGCAACGAGCAGAACTTAGTTAAGCGTGTTGCCAACTGGCATGGCGAACCAACATTTTCCGAACTCAAAAAAATTCTTTCCAATATGAAGTTTGTTGCGGAAGTGTACGATTTAATCATTCCGGAAGATGAAGAAAAGCGTGCGGCAATTGATATTACTTCTTTGCTTATGATGTACTCTTGCGGCAAATACGGGATGAATCCGATTTATTGAAGCAATTGAGAAGTGCGAATTGAGAATTCTTAAAAAACTTTGCGTCTTTGTGTCTCTGCGGTGATTACTTTTGTGTTGAGGTGAAGTAAACCAAATTATTTTAGTCTACCGAGAATGAAAAAAGGAAAACAGTAAAATCAATTGAGAAGTTAAATATGAAACGCCATCCGCAAATATTAAGTAAAGATAAAGCAGCATTGCTTGTAATTGATATTCAAGAAAGAATTCTTCCAGTTATAAATGATTGGGAAACAGTTGTTGCAAATACGTTGAAGCTGATCAACGGATTCAAAGTGATGAATGTTCCAATCTATTATACCGAGCAATATCCAAAAGGACTGGGCGGAACCGAAACACGAATTAAAGAAGCGCTTGGTGAAGCTAAGCTATTTGATAAACTATCGTTTAGCTGCTTCGGTGCCGGTGATTTGTTTGAAGAGTTGAAGAACAAAGGTGTTCAGCAAATTGTTGTATGTGGAATTGAATCTCATGTTTGCGTTCAGCAGACAGTTTTGGATTTACTTGCAAACGGTTTTCAAGTTGATTTAGCTGCTGATGCTGTTTCATCACGCAGAAAATTTGACTATGAGACTGCACTTAATAGAATGCAATCCAACGGCGCAGAAGTAACAACTACTGAATCTATTTTGTTTGAACTGCTGAACGTTTGCGGAACTGATGAGTTCAAAGCTGTTTCTAAATTGGTGAAATAAATGTTCGAAAATCCTTATGCCTTTATTAGATGGATAGCGATCTTGAGCGGAATAGCTCTCCTCATTTACCGTTTTGAGTTGTTAAAAGTTTTTATGGATTTATTTACTGGAAAGAAAAACGGCAATGATGAGATTCAAAACAAAGTTGATGAACTATTGAATAAAAGAAGAAAGAAGTAAAGATGGGGAAAAATCGTCTAGAAGCTTTTAGCGATGGAGTATTAGCAATTATTATTACGATTATGGTTCTAGAGTTGAAAATGCCAAAAGGTAATTCAATTGAATCGCTCAAGCCACTTTTCCATATTTTCTTTAATTATGCACTCAGTTTTTTGTATGTAGGTATTTATTGGAATAATCATCATCATCTGCTTCACACTTGCAAAGTGATTACTGGTAGAATTCTTTGGAGTAATTTACATCTTCTTTTTTGGCTGTCGTTATTGCCATTTGCAACCGGCTGGATGGGAGAAAGTTTTTTCGCCCCTTTCCCAACAGCCTTATATGGTTTTATTTTGTTAATGGCAGCTATAGCATATACAATTCTTCAGCTCACAATAATTGCTTCGCAAGGGAAAGATTCGATCTTGAAAAAAGCTGTGGGAAAAGATATTAAGGGTAAAGTCTCGGTTACTTTTTATCTGTCAGCATTTATTGTCGCAATTTGGGTTCCATTACTCGCACAATTATTCTATGTGATTGTTGCTCTAATCTGGCTAATTCCGGATAAAAGAATTGAAAGGGTTTTACAATCAATTGAAGATTGACCACGCTGCTTTTCAATCTTCCGTTCTATAATTTCTTTGGATACTCAAATAGAATAGATTTACCACAATATCTTTCTGCTTCACTCCACGCACCAATATTCAATTCAAATCCGGCAACAGCGCACGTAGGGAAATCGGGAACTGGCTGATTTGACAACATATTAGCAAAGTTGGAAATGCCGGGATTATGTCCGAAAAGAAAAACTATATTGTAACTGTCATCAACCTCGTGAATCACATCTGCAAGATTTTTAGTAGAAGCTTCATAAATTCTCGCATCACTTTTTATTGAACCCGATAAATAATTCAAATGTGCAGCAAATATTTCTGCAGTAGTAAATGCGCGTGTTGCAGGACTGCTGATTATCAAATCGGGAAGAACGTTTTTTGATTTAAGTAATCTCGCCATCATTGGTGCATCTTTTTCGCCGCGTTGATTTAATGTTCGTTCAAAATCAGTTTGATTGGGATTATCCCAGCTTGATTTTGCATGGCGGATTAGGTAGAGGTGTTTCATTTCTTTCCGGAAAAAGGATTAATATGTAAGTGCGTCGAGTTGTTTTTGAAGCAGCATCAAATTTTCATTCTGAATTTCACTAAAAGCTTTTTGCGCATAGTCGGTAAAGTAGTTGTGCTGAGTTACGAACTCAATGGATTTTATGAGCCATTCACTTTCCGTTAATTTTCTACCAAAGTAGTGTTCAAATTCCGTTCTGAATAAGTTATTCCTCTCAATAAAACTACTTCTTCCAAGATGGTTTAAATCGGCGTCGCACATAATTTTTTCTAATGCATTCTTGGGATGCTGTGGGACTTTAGTTGCGAGAATGCAGCCAATAATCACATCAATCTTACTCTGTTCGTAATTCTGGTTGATCAAAAAATTTGATGCAAACATTGCACTAATCTCTTCGTGTCCGGTAGTTTTTTCAACATAGCCAAGATCATGAAACCATGCGGCAATTGTTAGCATTTCAATTTCTTGCTCTGATCTTTTTTCGCCGAAACAAATTTCCATTGCAGAGCTTACCACTTCCTTGGTGTGCTCAAGGCTGTGGTAGAGGTTGTGCTTGGGTGACCTTTCCAGCAACATATTGCTGGCGTATTCTTCTGCAAGTTTTGTTATCACTTGTTTCTTTCAATGGTTCATGATGCTACGGAGAAAGATCAAGAATTATTTATTAAGATTCTACTATTAAATTAATATTGTGATAATTGACTAATGGCAGCAGTCCACTTCTTGATTTTGTGTATTTGTTGTTGGGTATTCAAATTTAGGGCTTAAATAAGGAACGCCAAGATTGAGCCCGCGCAAAATAAATAGAATTGCAAAAACTGCTGCAAATACCGGAATTAGTTTGTTGATTTTAGATCGTAAATTAAATGTGATCACTTTGCCAAGCATAGCAGTAGCAAACATGATTGGTGTAGTTCCTAATCCGAAAAGAGCCATGTAGAGCGCACCTTCAATCCAGCCGTTTGTGGAAGTTGCGCCGGCTATTCCAACATAAACAAATCCGCACGGAAGCAATCCGTTTAATAATCCGATTGTAAGCATAGATCGGTTTGTTTTTTTATTAAGAAGTTTGGAGAAATTCGATTTTAGGAATTTCGTGATTGAAGAGTAAAATTTTAATTGAGAAACACGGGTTTTTATTTTTCTTGGAATTATAACATACAAAAGAATTAAAACGCCGATTGCAATTGAAAGATCTTGCTGTAAACCGAAAAGAACGATACGGCTGCCAAATAATCCAAACAAAGCTCCGAAAATTGAATAAGTAATTATTCTTCCTAAATTATATAGCAGTCTTCCGATTACAACTTGAAATTTGCTTTCGCCAAAAACCGGTAGCGCCAAAGCAATTGGACCGCACATTCCTACACAATGCAAGCTTCCTACCAATCCAACAATAAAACCGGTCCAGACTTCCATTAGTTCACCATAATTAATTTTTCATTGTAATATGTGTTTCCTTTTGCGCTCCAGTCAACTTTAATTTTCCATAAGCCACGGTCCAAATTTGAGGTGGAAATAAACTGAGAGTGGGAAGTATCTGGTGCAATGTTAACAGAAAAATCTTTTAGCTTGTTGTCTGGCCGATAAAGGAAGATTTTGCCATTATATTCATCGGCGGCAAAAAGTTTGGGAAAGGAAAAAGCAATACTGGATTTATCTACCGAAACTTCAATCTGCTCTGACAAGTTTTTGGTTCTATTAATTTTATCAATTTGCTCTTGGTACTGGATGCCTTTAGTGTAATAATTATCTGTTTCAAGACTGACATCTTGATTCATAAAAATGTAGACCATAACCAAAGTTATTATTACAAACACAATATAAGTTGCTGCAATTCCAAAACCCCAATTGAACTTAAGCTTCATTATTTAACCCTTCCTAAAAACGATGTAGTAATTACATCTAAAATTTTATTATTGGATTTAACTGCTATTTTAATTGGTGTTTTCAGATACTTAATCTCACTCTTTGGTAGAATAACTAAAAACTTTGCCTCTGTAACACCTTGCGGTTCAACATCTAAGTCTTTACCAATTATTTTTATCTCGCCCTTTACGTTTTCCAATTCAAGATTAACATCAAACTCGTTGAATGTCTTGTTAACAATCTTGAGATCGTAAAAGTTGCTCAACTTATTATCCGGCTGTTCTTGGAATAACATTCCCGGTGTTCTCAAAATGCTTAATTCAACTTGCGTTCTGTTTATCAACAAGAAGGAAATCAAAGTAACTAATATTATCAGAACAATAGTATAACCAATTGCTCTTGGAGTGAATAAAGGCTGCACTTTAGTTTCTATCTGTGTTTTGGATGCGTATCTTATCAATCCTTTCGGCTTGTTGATCTTAGTCATTACAGAATCGCACACATCAATACAAGCAGTGCAGTTAACGCATTCCAGCTGGGTTCCGTTTCTAATATCAATTCCGGTAGGACAAACATCTACACACTGATGACAGTCGATGCAATCACCATTTGTTCTTACTTCTTCTTTTTTAATTTTTCCTCTCGGTTCGCCTCTTATATAATCATAATGGATTACAACAGAGTTTTGGTCCAGCATCACGCCTTGCAATCTACCGTAAGGACAAAGTAATGTACATGCTTGTTCGCGGAAGTAGCTGAATATGAAATGAAAAATTCCGGAGAAAATTAGTATTGCAAGGAAAGTCCCAAAATGTTTTCCGGGTCCATCATATATAAACTGATAAAGTTTATCGACACCAATTATATATGAAAGAAAGGTATTTGCGATAAGAAAAGAAATTAAAACGAAAAGAAACTGTTTCGAGGTTTTTTTAAAAATCTTTTCACCATTCCAAGGTGCAGCTTTTAAAGCGCGTTGCTTTTGCCAATCGCCTTCAATCCAATATTCTATTTTTCTAAATACCATTTCTAAAAAGATCGTCTGGGGACAAATCCAGCCGCAAAACAATCTACCGTAGACAACTGTAAAGAGAAATATCGAAACCACAATTGCTATCATAGATAATGCAAACAAGTGTAGATCATGCGGGCCGAATGGGACTCCGAATATCACAAAGTGGCGGTCTATAACATTAAGTAAGAGTAACGGATGTCCGCCAATCTTAATGAAAGGAGCGCCAAAAAGAAAAGCTAAAAGGAAAAGGCTCAGAACGCTTCGTGCAGTATAAAATTTGCCGGAAGGTTTCTTCGGGAATATCCATTTCCGTTTGCCTTCTTGGGTTACAGTTGCAAGCGTATCGCGAAATGCTTCTTCTTGGTGGGATGCGTTATGATTTTCCATATCTCTAGCAGATTTGATTTACTTGTCTTCTATAAACGGAAGACAAATTAGTAATGGAGACGTACGTTGGTACGTCTCCATCTAAAATTATTAACTCTTTGGTGCCGATGCTGTTGAATCAACTTTTGCTTCTTCCCATTTAGTACCTTCTGGCGCTTTAGGATTTGCCGGTTTTGTACCTTGCAATGAAAGAACATAGCTTGCAACAGATTGCATCTTCTTTGAATCTAATTGTGTCTGCCAGCTAATCATACCTTTAGCCGGAACACCGTCTTTTATTGTCTTGAATACATTTTTAATTCCGCCGCCGTTTATCCAAAATTCGTCGGTTAAGTTTGGACCAACAAGTCCTCCGCCATCGGCCATGTGACAAGTTACGCAGTTCTTAGTAAAAATATCTTTCCCTTCGGAAAGTGTTGCCGCGTCATTTGCATACACTACTGTTTCTTCATTAATGAACGCGCCGGACTTAATCAAAATTTCTCTTTCCATGCTAGCTTGATTTATTTCTGCCATGTATTCTTTTGTTTGGATTTGCCCGTCATCAAATATGTGGAATACAAGCATGTAAATAACTGCCCAAATGATTGTTCCATAAAACAAGAAATTGAACCATGGTGGGATGCGGTTATCCAACTCGCGGATTCCGTCAAAATCATGATGGAACATTATATCTTTTTCCTTTTCCATCGGCTGCAAACGCATCATATAGTTGGTAATGAGGCGGATTGGTCTTAAGAAATCATCCCCTTCGTTATCATTTTTCTCGCTATAAACAATTGCGAGCCACAATACGGCAATGATAACAATGATGGTTAATACCAGCATCGTTCTCATAACAGCATCTAAATCAACTGTGCCTTCTGTAGCGGCGGCAGTTTGAGAATAGCCGAGAAATGAAATGGCAGCCAGAAATACTGAGAACCAAATTTTATTATTTGACTTCATTTTTCATCTCAAAATTATTTTTGTTTTCTGAGTTAGAATCCAATGGAAGATTTTCCATATGGTTTATGTAGCCTTTCTTTAATCGAATGGCCCAAATTGTTGATGCAATAAACAAGGCGAAAAACACCACTAAAGAAATTAGTGGAATTAAAGATCCGCCTTGAAATGATTTGAAAAATTCCGAAACCATTATTTGCCTACCGTCTTATTTCCTTTGATGTCGGTACCCAAGCGCTGCAAGTATGCAATCAAAGCAATTATTTCTTTATCCGGTTCAGCGGGTGCACCGTTATTTAATAAATCTTTGGTTATAAGATCAGCTTGTTTCAGCAGATCTTGCTCAGCAACTTCTTCATATCCTTCGGCATAAGGAACACCAAGTGATCTCATCCCATTAATTTTAGCTTTCGTTGTTGATATATCAAGAGACTGAGTATATAGCCAAGGATATGGAGGCATTATTGAACCCGGAGACATTGAACGTGGATCTTCCATGTGCATATAATGCCAGAGATTTCCATACTTGCCACCTTCGCGTTGTAAATCTGGTCCGGTACGTTTAGAACCCCACAAGAATGGATGTTCATAAACACCTTCTCCGGCTTTGGTGTATTCGCCGTAACGTTCTGTTTCAGATCTAAAAGGACGAACTAACTGTGAATGACAAGAAACGCATCCTTCACGAATGTAAATGTCTCTTCCTTGAAGTTCGAGAGGAGTATAAGGTTTAACGCTGGCGATTGTTGGAATGTTGGAATCAATAGCCAACATTGGAATGATTTGAACTGCACCACCAATTAGAATTACAACTAATGAAAGAAGTGCAAACTTAACCGGACGTTTTTCCAGCCAGCGATGGAACAATCCGCGTTTAATTTTATCAGATGCTTTTTCAATAGGAGCGGCTTCATCAGCTTCATTCTTAATGAAAGAACCTTGCTTTGCAGTAACTAGCAAGTTGTAAATCATTAAGAAGATACCTAAGAAATAAAGTAATCCTCCGAATGAACGAATAACATGCATTGGTAAAATTTGTAAAGTTGTTTCTAAGAAGTTGGGATATTGTAAAACTCCAAGTGGTGTAAATTGCTTCCACATTAATGCTTGAGCTACACCAGACCAGTACATTGGAATTGCGTAGAAAACTATGCCTAATGTAGATACCCAGAAATGGAGGTTTGCTAATTTTTTAGAGAAGAGTTCTGTTCCCCACATTTTAGGAATAAGCCAGTAGAGAATTCCGAAAGACATCATTCCATTCCAGCCTAAAGCGCCAATGTGAACGTGAGCGATTGTCCAATCAGTAAAGTGTGAGATTGCGTTCACATTTTTTAATGATAGCATCGGTCCTTCAAATGTAGACATTCCATATGCCGTTACGGCAACAACCATAAATTTAAGAACCGGATTATCACGAACACGATCCCATGCACCGCGGAGCGTAAGTAATCCGTTTAGCATACCACCCCAAGATGGTGCAATTAGCATTATGGAGAAAACCGTTCCAAGTGATTGAGCCCAATCCGGTAGTGAAGAATATAATAAGTGATGCGGACCAGCCCAGATATATAAAAATATTAATGCCCAGAAGTGCAAGATAGATAATCGATAAGAGTAAACCGGTCTGTTTGCGGCTTTAGGCAAGAAGTAGTACATCAAACCTAAATATGGTGTTGTAAGGAAAAACGCAACGGCATTGTGTCCGTACCACCATTGAACAAGTGCGTCTTGAACGCCGGCGTAAACCGAATAGCTTTTAAAAAGTCCAACCGGAAGTTCGATTGAATTAACAACATGAAGAACTGTAATCGTTACAAACGTAGCAATATAAAACCAAGCCGCAACATAAATATGTTCTTCGCGGCGCTTAATGATTGTGCCGAGCATGTTTGCGCCAAAGGCTAACCAAACAACTGCAATTGCTAAATCGATTGGCCATTCAAGTTCTGCGTATTCTTTGCTGGTTGTAATTCCAAGCGGTAGAGTAACAGCCGCGGCAACAATAATTAATTGCCAGCCCCAGAAATGAAATTGGCTTAAAAAATCGCTAAACATTCTTGCCTTCATCACGCGCTGTAGCGAATAATAAACTCCGCCGAAGATAATGTTGCCGACAAATGCAAAAATACAGCGTTTGTATGGAGTGGTCTTATTCTACCGAAGGTAATGTATTGAAGACCAAGATTTAGCTCGGGAATATAGAGCTGAATAGCTATGATCAAACCGACGAGCATTCCAACAACAGCAAAAATTACTGCCGCTACCATGAATTGCTTGACGACTTGGTTGTCGTAACTGAATTTCTCCAACTGCATTCAGAGAACTCCTTGTTTTATTTATAGGTTCGAGCCGTGAACATCAAGCAGATAAGTATTGTATTTACTTTTTACTTGTGTCTTTTGGTTTTTTATTTTCATCAAACAAAATTCTAACAGATGGCGTGTATTTGTCATCGTACTGTCCAGATTTCACGGCCCATAGGTATGCGGCCAAAAATCCTAATGCGACTAACAAGCTAGCGCCAATTAAAACTACTACAATCTGCATTATAAAAGACCTTTCTTCTTTGCAGAAATATTCACAGCTAATGTTGTAAAGACAACTGCAGATATCGAGCTTATAGGCATTAAAATAGCCGCAACTAACGGAGAAAGAGTTCCGGTAAATGCAAAGCTCAATCCAATAACATTATATACGAATGACAAGATAAAACTTGCAATAATAATTTTCTTACTTGTTTTCGAAAAAGCAATAAAATCTTTGATTCGGTTAAAAGATTTTGAGTCCAGGATCCCATCGCAAGCCGGGGAAAAATTGTTTGTATCATCAGAAATTGAAAGTCCGATATTGCTTTGTTTCAAAGCTCCGGCATCATTTAACCCGTCGCCAAACATTAAAACTTTCTTCCCTTGCGATTGTAGTTCTTCAATAAATTTTAACTTATCGTGGGGCGACTGCCGGAAGTGAAGTTCATTGTCGCTGCCGAAGAATTTTCTAAGATTTTCTTTCTCACCTTCATTATCACCGGATAGAAGAGCGAGGCTATAATCGTTTTCCAGCGCGGCCATTAAACTGCCAAGCCCTTCTCTATATTTATTCGTGATTTCAAAGTAGCCGGGCTGATCATCATTCATTGAAACAAATACTTTTGTAGTTAAGCTTTCGTCCAAAATTTTAGCTTCAACAAAATTCTTTGAACCGATTCTTACTACTGTTGCGTTCCTAAATTCTGTTTCAATTCCTTTAGCCGGCTCTTCGTTATACCGAAGCGGGACGAGTATTTTTTCTTCTTTGATAAAATTAAAAATTGCCAAGCTTAATGGGTGAGTAGAGTTTCTGACCGTAGATTTAATATAGGTTAGTTCTTCGTTTGATAATTCTCTGCCGATGAATACTACATTAGCAGCGCCATTCTCTGTTATTGTTCCGGTTTTGTCAAATACAATTGTGTCAATCGATGCAAGCGATTCTACAACATGAGTGTGTTTTAAATAGAGTTTGTTTTTGCCAAAAATTCTGAGTGTGTTTCCCATTGTAAATGGGGTTGAGAGAGCCAATGCACATGGGCAAGCAACAATAAGCACTGCTGTAATTGCATTGAACGCTAACGTTAGATTTGAAGACCAGATAAATCCGGCAATAACTGCTAAAGCAATTACTCCAAATGTAAAATACTTGCTAACAATGTTGGAAAAAGAAGTTATACCCGATTCTTCACTAATTCCTTCTTTCTTAAATGCCTTACTGTTCCAAAGCTGTGTTAAATAACTTTGCGATACTTCCTTTATAGTTTCAATTTCGATGGCGCTTCCAACTTGTTTGCCGCCGGCATAAATCATCTCTCCGTTTTTTCGCTCAACCGGCACCGCTTCACCGGTTACAAAGCTGTAATCAATATTTCCGTTACCTTTTATTAGGATTGAATCAGCTGGGATCAGCTCGTTGTTTCTAACAAGTATCCTTTCACCAACTGTAAGTTTTTCAACCGGGATGGTTGTTTCTTTTCCTTCTTTATGGACTGTAACAGCTATAGGAAAGTATGATTTGTAATTACGCTCAAAGTTTAGCGTTTCGTAAGTCTTGTTTTGGAAAAGCTTACCAACTAGTAAAAAGAATATTAAACCGGCTAATGAATCTAAAAAACCGGGACCATTTAGAAGTGTTATATCAATTACGCTGCGTATAAACAGAACAAAAATCCCAAGTGCTAAAGGAACATCTATGTTCACAATACGTTTGCGCAATCCTTTCCATGCGGAAATAAAATAATCGCTGGCGCTGTAAAAGAAAACCGGAAGGGAGAGAATTATATTCAAAACTGCGAAAATCTTTTTTAGCTCATCATGCTGAGCAACATCAATGGAAAGATATTCCGGAAAGCTGAGCAGCATGATATTGCCGAAGCAGAAGCCGGCTATGCCAATCTTATAATAAAGACTTTTATACTCGCTTCGAACCTTTTCTTCTTTTTTGTCTTCCAGATTTAACAGCGGTTCGTAACCAATTGAATCAAGCAGTTCTACAATCTTTTTAAGTGAAGTTGTTTTCTCGAGATAAGAAACAAAAAGTTTCTTCTGCAAGAAATTTACTTTGGAAGAAATAACTCCGCCATCAAGGTTATACAGATTTTCAAGAATCCATATGCAAGAACTGCAGTGCATCTGTGGAATATCGAAAGTAACATTCGTTTTAACATCGTTGGAAAAATCAATGAGCTTTAAGCGAAGATCGGTATCATCTAGAAAATCATAATTTCGTTTTGTGTGGTATTTGCGCGTAGCGCCGGGGTTTTTATCTATCGAGTAGTAACTGCAAAGATTATTTTCATCAAGAAGTTCGAATACTGTTTTACATCCGTTGCAGCAAAAAACTTTTTCATTTAGTTGTATAGAATCATCCGGACATTCATCACCGCAATGGTAACAAGCCGTTTTTTTATTAACCGTTTTTTCTTGTAATTCTATCTGTTCCAATCGTATTAGTTTTTAGGGGTGATCAAATCTTTTAACCAAATTAATAATTTTAGACGTTATATCGAAATTAAACCCAAATTATTCAATAGAATAATTTGAGCTCCGCTCCGCAAACAGTAACTATATGTAGACTTGTTTTGGCAATGCTTCTCAATTTTCAATGCTTGTAATAAAAATTTACATGTTTGCGGGGTTAACCCCGCAGTAAAACGTATTATCCAATATCGTTTTACATGCGGCCTTCGGCAAAAAATTCATTAGGAATGAATTTTTTGGGTTAAACTTCCGATTATAAAATTGGACTTTGAGAACCGAGATTTGGAATTTACGCCATCAAAAAATTGAGGATTTATGGAATCGTTAAAAGAGAAGATTGTTTTTATAACCGGTGCATCTTCCGGAATTGGAAAATCTTGTGCTTATGCATTTGCCAAGCAAGGAGCTAATGTTATTATTAGCGCGAGAAGAGTAGAAATTGTTAAAGAAATTGCGAAAGATATTGTTGAGAAGTTTGGAGTGAAAGCGCACGCTTTTAAGCTTGATGTAAGAAACAGAGAAGAAGTTTTGAATGCAGTAAACAGTTTACCGGATGAATGGAAGGGAATTGATATACTTGTAAACAATGCCGGTCTTGCCAAAGGACTTAATAAATTTCATGAAGATGATCCCACAGTTTGGGATGAAATGATTGACACAAATGTAAAAGGTGTTTTATTTGTTGCCAGCGCAATTTTACCCGGAATGATTGAAAGAAAGTTCGGTCACATAATTAATATTGGCTCTATTGCCGGACGCGAAGCATATCCCAAAGGCGCGGTTTACTGCGCAACAAAACATGCAGTTGATGCTATAACCCGCTCGCTTAGAATGGATGTTATTGATAAAAACATTTTGGTAAGCACAATTGATTCGGGTCTTGTAGAAACAAACTTCAGCAATATTCGTTTGGGTGATCCGGAAAAAGCAAAAAATGTTTACAAAGGTTTAACTCCGCTTACCGGAGATGATGTTGCCGATGCAGTAGTATTCTGTGCAAGCCGTCCGGCACATGTTAACATTGCCGAAATTACTTTGCTTGCTTCTAGACAAGCTTCTGCAACAATCTCATATAGAGAATAGAATAAATAATTTTTTTATAGTCATTTCTTTCCTTGTTGGAAGGAAATGACTATTTGAATTTCCCTCTAAATTGTTGTTCTCTTGCTAAATTATTTGCTTCTCATTCACAGCGCAAAAGATTCTAATTATTAAACATGCCTCTTAGAAATAGTGCTTCTAGTCCTTGTAATTCAAAAAAAAAAAATCATAATTTGAAACATTAGGGTATCATTACCAATGTTTTTGCCGTTTTGGGCAAAAAAAGAGAAAAAAATTGGTAATTGTACTAATAGTAATTAATATTCTTGTATATATCTTATAACCATAAAGGGCGGTCTTCTAAATGAAAAAAGCATTTATAGCGTTTATAGCGGTAGCGGCCATACTCTTAGAGACTTGCACAAATAATGGTACGGAACCGGAAGAGAGAAAAATAAAATCTCCTCTTGATATGACTTGGACTTACGAAGTGCTCTCGCCAACAATCGGTAGCCAATTAATGATGAGTTCTATTTATGGTAGCAGCTATAAAGATATATGGATATGCGGTCATAGCTCTGTAAATCAAGGTAGTCTCTGGCATTATGATGGAAGTAAGTGGACAAATATTGACCCACTGATAGGGAACGAATATGGACCGGTTTCAGTAATAAATTTGTTTGGTTTTTCGTCAACAAATATTTGGTTAGTTGGGAATAGAACAATAGGAAGCGGACAAAATGAGAGACTTAAGTGTCTGGCATTAAACTATAATGGAACGCGCTGGGTTGATCAGAAGATAGAGACCATAGGAAGATTGTTTCCTATATATGGCGATAACCCTACAAATATTTGGGCCGGAGGATCAGAAGGGCTTATAACACATTTTAACGGAACTGAATGGATAGCAGATACAATTAAGTTGAAAGGTGTAAATCCCAAGCGCTTTGGCCTTGCTTCAATAATAGTATATAACGGAAAACCGGTAATAATGGCAAAAGAAAATGATGGGGTACGCGGAATAAATACCTTCTATATTACCGGAGATATTGATAATTGGAAAGTAATTGATTCAAACAAAGTTGTGCAAGAACAAAAGTATACTTGCGGTGATAGAGGTATGCTGCTTAGTAAAACCAACAGATTGTTTTCTTTTGGCGCTTATGGTATTTGGGAGTGGATTAACAGCAGATGGACAGAAGTGTTTTATGGTTATTTCTATATAGGTGGTTTATGTGCTGTTAACGATAATTACATGATTGGCGCAGGTAACAGAAGTTTCGCGGTATTTTATAATGGTTCAACTTGGACCCAGATACCTCAAATAAAAAACATTACCGAGAATGTTCAATTTGAAGCGGTTTGGACGGATGGAACAGAAGTATTTATAGTGGGTTATAGTACAGACGGCTTTCCGAATAAAACATATATATGGCACGGAAAGTAAAAGATCATATTTTTCAAAAACTTAAATTAGGGGCACACCATGAAATTTGTAAAATTGCAATTTTTGTTTTTCTTATTCTTCTTAACGGCAGTGCTTTATTCTGAAAAAAAACAACCCCCATTACATTTTGGTGAATTCAATATTAAATGTTACACCACATATGTAGGGCCTGATCATGACCTGAATGTGGTTTACACCGGTTCTGTCTCAATGTCTTTGTATAAAGTAATTTCATGGGGAAATGGTGTTCGCGATTGCGTAGTTCAAAATGTAGGTGACGGATCATGGACAAGTACACGTACCCTTATTCAGGCGTTTAACTATAGCTCAGACAATTATGACATAGACGATTCATACATATTCAATCACATAATCGGGTTAAATGGGGAACAAAGATATTGCCTAGTGATTGAGGATTATCATTACATTTATTTCACGGCGGGCGATGTAGATGATAAAACTTTTGTATTGACGCAAGATTCAAATAATAAGTGGAAGTATAAAACAAGCTATGGTGACAGAAATAGCGACATACTAAGTACAAGCGAAATTTGGGGCGAAACTACGTTAAGGGTTCAGAACAGCTTTGGCGCTGGGACTATGCTAGTGAACGACATACCTTACAATCATAATACGGTTTTGAATGTTATTTCGAATTCTACTCATAAATTAGAAAAAGTAGATTATTCAATTAATGAAAACACAAAACAAGCATTTGTTAATTGGAATGATCAGACTCCCGAGAGCATTAAGTATTCTACCATTACAAACCCAACAACAGTAATTGCCAACTTCGAGCTTAGAAATAGATTAACAATTCAAACATCATTTGGAGTGGAAGGAACCGGCGGAGGTATCGTAAATGTTGATCAGGTTGATTACTCTGTTCCAACAATTGATTTATTTTTTAAAAATGATAAATACAATTTGCCGGTTACTGCACCTTTACAACAAGTAAAAAATGAAGTTTGGTGTAACTTTGATAGGTGGAGTGATGGTATTATGAGTAATTCTAGGACTGTCAATATGAATTCTCCTCAAACTGTAACGGCACAGTATGTTCCCAGCGTTGCGCGCTTAGCGCCAATGAATGCACGTATTGAAGGCGTTGAAGGAGACTATGTAAAAGTAAATTGGGATGAACATACAAATTCAAATGTTTCCCAATACAAGGTTTGGAGAAAGCTAAAAAATGGTACAGAGGATGACCTTGGAACATTAGGTAGAGGATATACAGAGGTTACAGATTATACTTATAAAATAAAGTATGGTTCGGATGCAACAACATTATTTTATGCCGTAACCCCATACTATGCACCGTCAGGTGTGTGGTCACCATTGGCCTATGATTTGACAACGGGCGAATATATGCAGTTTGAACCTAAGCGCTTAGCTGATAATTTTGCCGAAGCAAAAGCGGAAAAGGAAACCCCATCCGACTATTCTGTTGAAAGTTATCCCAATCCATTTAATCCAACAACAACAATTAATTATCAATTACCCAAAGACGGCGTGGTAACAATAAAAGTATATGATATAATTGGTAAAGAAGTGGCAACTTTAGTTAACGGACAAAAGAATGCGGGATATTACAAAGTAGATTTTGACGCAAGCAAATTGACAAGCGGTGTTTATATTGCAACAATACAAGCAAGCAGTTTTAATAAATCCATCAAATTGCTGCTTACTAAATAGCTGCAAGGTATAAGGTACAAGGTTCAAAAAATAAAAGCCGACCCGATGAATCGGGACGGCTTTTGTCTAACTACTAAATACTATTTACTCAATACTCAATAAAATATACTCACATCTCCGGCGCCTTCGCGTATAACTTCCGGTTCTTCTCCGCTAAGATCAACAATGCTGGATGGCTGACCATCCAATGTGCCGGATGCAAGCATTAAGTCTACTTGGTTTTCGAAGAGGAGTTTAATTTCTTCCGGATTGTACAATAACTCACCGTTTCGTTTTGTAACGCTGGTGCTAACAATTGGATTCCCCATTTCTTTTGCTAATTCCAAAGCAATGTTGTTATCCGGAACTCTGATTCCAACAGTCTCACGCTTTGTCCAAAGTTTTTTAGGAACTTCTTTTGCTGCGGGTAAAACAAAAGTATAAGGACCGGGCAAAAGCTTCTTCATAGTTTTATATGCATAATCGGAAACTCGGGCGTACTTTGCGATGTCTTTTAGATTGGGACAAATGAAACTGAACAGCTTTGTGCCCGCATCTTGCTTAATATAATAGACACGTTCAAGCGCTTCTCTGTTAAATATGTCGCAGCCGATACCGTAAACCGTATCAGTTGGATAAATAACAACACCGCCGCTTTTTAATACTTCAACCGCTTTGTTGATGAACCTTAATTGAGGTGTAACCGGATGAAGTTCGTAGTATTCCATAAAATACTCCTTCCTTAATGGATTAATAAGACTAAACAGAATAGATTGAAAATTTGCCGCGCGAAGAAACTAGGGCGACTTTACACACACACTTTCGCTTTTTGGAATAAACGTATTTCTTGTGGAAATGGTTCTGGTAAGAATTTGGAACAGCTTTTCTCTGCATTTCGAGGTCTTTGAAAAGTTCTGCCTTAAGAAAGGGAGATAAAAACAAATAGTCAATAGAAAACTTTTGCTATTTTCCCTACATCACAATTTAAATTATTGAATGAAAAAGTTTAACGGGATATCGAAACAAGTTGTAGTGCTTGGTTTGGTAAGTCTCTTTACCGACTTTGCAAGCGAAATGCTTTATCCAATCACTCCATTATTTTTAACTGCTACGCTAGGTGCATCAATGGCAGTAGTTGGATTGATAGAAGGTGTTGCTGAAATTACAGCCGGATTTTTGAAAGGCTACTTCGGCGCTCTTTCGGATAAACTCGGAAAGCGTTCGATATTTATAATAATCGGCTATGGTTTATCCGGAGCTGTAAAATCAATACCGGGAATAATCGCAACTGTTCCATCGATTGTTACTGCAAGAATTATTGATAGAATTGGAAAGGGAATAAGAACTGCCCCGCGAGATGCATTGCTTGCTGGCGAAGCAAATGGAAATACCGGCGCAGTGTTTGGATTTCACAGAGCAATGGATACACTTGGCGCGGTAGCCGGACCTTTAGCCGCACTTGGCTTGTTATATTTTCTACCGGGTAAGTATCAGACTATTTATTTGATTGCACTTGTTCCTTCAATATTTGCTTTTGGATTTACACTTGCAGTGAAAGAGAAAAAAGCAAATTCGAGAGCACCAAAGAAAAAACTCTATTTGCAATTCTGGAACTCGGCGCCTAAAGAATACAAGAGATTGTTAACGATTGTAGTTTTTTTTTCGTTTGTAAACAGCAGCGATGTTTTCTTAATTCTCAAATCCAAAGATGTTTCCGGTTCTGATGTTACCTCAATTCTTGGCTATGTTTTTTACAATTTCATATATGCATTTGCATCTTATCCTATTGGAATGCTAGCCGATAAACTCGGAAAGAAAAAAATGTTTTCCTTCGGGTTGATATTTTTTTCTATTGTGTATTTAGGATTTGCTCTAAGTAGTTCAGCGATTCTTATGTGGGGATTATTTGCTCTATACGGAATCTATGCCGCTTCTACTGAGGGTGTATCAAAGGCGTGGGTTTCCGATTTGATTTCTTCTGAGTATAGAGGAACTGCAATTGGACTCCTCACAATGCTTTCAAGTTTTGCAGTTATGCTCGGGTCATTTCTGACCGGAATTTTGTGGGATCAGCTAGGTTCGCAAGTTCCATTCTTGCTCTCGGCTGTTGTAAGTCTGGCTATTGCAATTTCGCTGCACTTTTCTAAGAAAAACTTCACTTAGCGGCTTCGCGAAAAAAAATATACCGCTGAGACGCTAAGACGCAAAGTAATAAAAGCAATTCTTCATTCTAAAAATCCATTTTGCTATTTTTGATTTGTAATTTAACAGAGAATTATGATAAAAAATAAACTAGCTGTAGTTGCTGTTAGCGGCGGAATGGATAGTTGTGTAACAGCCGCTATTGCAAATCAAGAATATAGATTGGCGTTGATCCATATTAATTACGGACAGCGAACCCAAACACATGAGCTGAATTCGTTTAATGAAATTGCCGATTTCTATAATGTCGAGAAGAGATTAGTAATTGATCTTAGACATTTTGCACAAATTGGCGGATCTTCCCTTACTGATAATTCTATTGAGGTAACAAAAGCTAATTTGGGAAATCATGAAATCCCAAGTTCCTATGTTCCTTTTAGAAATGCTAACATTTTAAGTGCTTGCACAAGCTGGGCAGAAGTAATTGGCGCCAGCGCTATATTTGTTGGCGCGGTTTACGAAGACGCAAGCGGCTACCCGGATTGCCGCCCAGAATTTTTTAGCGCTTACGAAAAAATGATTGACCTTGGAACCAAGCCGGAAACCAAAATTAGTATTGAGACGCCAATCATTCATTTTTCGAAAGCTGATATTGTTAAAAAAGGAATTGAACTTGGCGCGCCGCTTCACTTAACTTGGTCTTGCTATCAAAGTGAAGATGAAGCTTGCGGTGTTTGCGATAGCTGCGCTTTTCGCTTGCGTGGTTTTGAGCAAGCTGGTGTTGAAGATCCGATTCCGTATAAAATTAGACCAAAGTATTAAATGAGTGGAGAACGAAGAACGTAGAGTGAAGAGTAAAAAACGGCTAGTGTGGATTGATCCGTTTTTATCAGTTTAATCCGCGTCATCAGCGTTCTATTATGTGTAATTTTCGAACACAAAACTAAAAGAGCTACGGCTCGCTATGATAGAAAAAGAAATAATATATCGTGAATTTAAAATTGAGCATGGATAAGAACCCTCCTCCTATCTTCTATGTATTAAGTTAGCTTCATAAGATTCTAAAATAAAATTAAGTAGGTAAATCGAATGTCAGATAAAACTAAAATCTTGGTTACGTTCCCTAATCCAAATCCGGAACGCGATTACACAATTATACATTATGCGCCGGAGTTCACTTCTGTTTGTCCGGTAACCGGACAGCCGGACTACGCGACAATAGTTCTGGAATATATTCCGGATAAAATTTGCGTTGAGCTGAAATCCTATAAGTTCTATCTGCAGTCTTACCGAAACGATGGAATCTACTTTGAAGCAGTTACAAATAAAATCGCAAACGATCTCATCAAGATTATGAAACCGCGTTATATAAAAGTGCTTGCAAAGTTCAACACTCGCGGCGGAATTTCTTCTGATGTTATCGTTGAGTATAAAAAGAAAAAATAACTGACGAGATTTCAATGACAATAATCATTGAGCATAAAAGGAGAAACCATGGCAAATAAAATAATTAAACACAGTTGGGCTGAGCCTTACAAAATCAAAATGGTTGAGCCAATTAAAGTTACAGATAGACCTTACAGAGAAAAAGCAGCTAAAGAAGCCGGCTACAATACATTCTTATTAAAGAGTGAAGACGTTTACATTGATTTGTTGACTGACAGCGGTACCAATGCGATGAGCGATTATCAATGGGCTGGTATGATGATGGGCGACGAAGCATATGCCGGAAGCAAAAATTTCTATCATCTCTGGGATAACGTAAAAAAATATTACGGATTTCCATATTTCGTTCCAACACATCAAGGACGCGCCGCAGAACACATGATTTCTAAAATCATGATTAAGCCGGGCGATTTTATTCCCGGCAATATGTACTTCACTACAACACGCGTTCATCAAGAATTAGCCGGCGGTACTTTTGTTGATGTTATTATAGATGAAGCTCACGATGCTCAAAGTATGCATCCATTCAAAGGGAACATTGATCCAAATAAATTAGAAGCGTTGATTAAGAAAGTTGGTGCGAAGAAAATACCTTACGTATGTATGGCTGGTCCGGTTAACATGGCCGGCGGTCAACCATTCTCTATGGCTAACTTAAAAGAGATTGCCGCACTTACAAAAAAATATGGAATCAAACTTTGGTTTGATGGAACCCGTGCAACTGAAAACGCCTACTTTATTCAGCAAAAAGAAAAAGGTTACGAAAAGAAAACTGTTGCTCATATTCTAAAAGAAATGTGTACATACTACGATGGAATGTGGGTTAGCGCCAAGAAAGATTTGCTTGTTAATATTGGCGGTTTTATCGCAACAAGAAATAAAAGAGTGTTCGATGAAGCCCGAAACATGGTGGTGATTTATGAAGGACTTCACAGTTACGGAGGTTTAGCCGGACGTGATATGGAAGCTATGGCTCGCGGAATTGAAGAAATGGTTAGACCGGAAAACATCAGTATGCGTGTTAAGCAAGTTGAGTACTGCGGAAAGCAACTCGAGAATTATGGAATCCCGTTGGTTAAACCTTACGGCGGGCATGCAATCTTTCTTGATGCGAAACTTTTCTTACCACACTTAAAGCAAGATTTATTCCCGGCACAATCACTCGCGGCTGAAATTTATGAAGACAGCGGTGTACGTGGTATGGAGCGCGGATTAGTTTCATCCGGTCGCGATCCTAAAACCGGTGAGAACCGTTATCCAAAGCTCGAACTTGTTCGCTTAACTTTCCCAAGACGAGTTTATACTCAATCGCATATTGATGTTATGGTTGAGTCCATTGCCGAAGTATTTGACAAACGTAAGAAGATCAAAGGTTTGAAGATGGTTTACGAGCCGAAATATTTGAGGTTCTTCCAAGCACGTTTTGCTAAGCTGTAATCGATTACTCATCATAAAATTCTTATCTTCGCGGAGCCGGACTAATAGAAAATTAATCCGGCTCTACTTTTATCCGAAAATCTAAGCTGGAAAGAACCCATTTTATGGAACCGCTAAAACTAAAAGAGAGCTTCATTCAAGATCGTGACAAGTTGTTTCATGATGCTGAATTGATAAAAGAACCATTTAAATTTTCTGTTAGATGGAGTTTGCTTGTATAGGAATACATACTTCGCGTTTTGAGCGGAATAAAAATGGAGTGTGCAGTTGCTTCCGTCGGAAGTTTCAGCAGAAGAGAACTTTCACCTTTTTCCGATATTGACTTGATGTTCATATTTGAAAAAGTAAAAGGTAACGAGCAGCTAATCCAAACGTGTGTTACTAATTTGTGGGATTCCGGCATTGAGGTTTCTCATACTATTCGCGAATTCTCCGACATCAAAAAGTTTTTAGATGAAGATCTTGAGGCGTTTACACAGTTTTTTGATACTCGCTTTATAATTGGCAACGACAAAATTTATAAAAAGTGGAACGATAGTGTAACCGGTTCGCTGAATGACAAAATCAAAAAACGCTTGCTCGAAGAATACTTTGCCGATATACGCGAGCGCTATAAAAAATATGGCGACTCTGCTAAAGTGCTGGAACCGAATGTAAAATACACTGCCGGCGGACTTCGCGATCTTCAAGTGATTGAATGGATGTATTGTTTGAAGAATGAAACGTTGATTAATGTTCAAGAAGAAATCACTCAGTCAGAAAACTTCTTTCAGATAATGAAGAAAACCGGAATGCTTGTCCCACGTGCAGTAGTAAGGCTTAGCGATAGTTACAAAATGGTTTTGAACGCCCGCAATCTTCTTCACCTCATTTCAAATCATAAGAATGATAGACTTGAATTTGATTATCAAGAGAAGGTAGCTAACATTCTCGGCTACTCCGGAAACAATTGGCACGCTTACATGAAGAAGTATTTTGAAGCTACAAACGTTATTAAAAGATTCTGCCGTACAATGCGCAAAAGGTTTGAAGAAGAATTAAATCCGGTTGTTAGCGAATACTTAACAATAGAACTTGATGATGATTTTGTATTGAAGAATGGAAATGTTTGCTTAGCAAGAGAAACAAAGCTTGGAATGAGCGGGATACTACGTGCATTTTATTATCGTGGACTTCACAATGCGCGCTTCGAAGAAAACTTGCGCTCAATAATTATCGAGGGTGTTTTCGATCTTGAGGAAAACCAGATATTTGAAAACAAGTCGTCTGTTTTTTTTCGTGAGATAATGAAGCTTCCGAAGAATGTAGGCGGGCTTTTAACTCTTATGAATGAACTTGGAGTACTGGCAGCATTTCTGCCGGAATTCAAAGAACTGGTTGGATTTTTTCAGCCCGGTGTTTACCATTGCTATACTGCCGATGAACACACTTTAATTGCTTTAGCAAATGTTGAAAAGCTGAACGATGAAACGTCAGTCCTCGGTAAACTATTTCAAAGTATCCGCGAGAGAGATATTTTGTTTCTTGCAATTCTGTTTCATGATATTGCTAAACCGATCAGCGTTTCCGGTCATGAAATCATCGGCGGTGAAATTGCAAACTCTGTAATGGAACGACTTGGCTATTCCTCGGAAGAAATTGAAATGGTTCAGTTCCTTGTTCATCATCATCTAACAATGGAACAAGTTGCTTTCCGCAGAAACCTAAACGATCCTTCAACTCTAGATAACTTTGCACAAATTTTTCCTTCACCGGAACATCTTGATTTACTTTACCTTGTTACTTACGCGGATTTATCGGCTGTTTCGCCGGCAGTGTGGACTCAATGGAAGAGCGATCTTTTGAATGAGCTTTACCGCAAAACAAAGATTATGCTGGATGAGAGAATCAGCGGACAAGAAATGCTTTCCGACAACATAAAAGAAATTATGAATAGCTCGGAAGTTTACTGGGAAGAGAATATAAAGGATCATATAGAATCGATTGATGATATTGGCTACTTGCATCACTTTTCAGTCGAAGAAATCAATCAGCACATAGATGAAATTGAAAAAGGTTCTCATATTTCTGTTTTCTTTAAGGAAGATGAGACATTTACTAATGTTACTATTATCACGCGCGACAGAGATGCGCTGCTTTCCCGTCTTTGCGGCGCTCTAGCAATAAACGATCTTAACATTCACGACGCAAAAATATTTACACGTAAAGATGGAATTGTAATAGACAGCTTTAACGTAACCGATTTTAGAGCTGGTCATAAAGTTGAAGAAGAACGCTACAAAAAAATCACTAAAGATTTAGAATTAGCTGTGCAGAACGAGCTTCAGATTACAAAAGAGTTTAACAATATTAAATCCAAGTGGTGGAGAATAGAAAACAAACTCTTTAAGCGAAAAGGAAAAGTTAAGATCAAATTTGAAAAACATGAACGCTACACAATTGTAGATGTTTACTCTCCGGACAGACTCGGATTGCTTTATCAGATTACAAAAAAAATAAACGAGCTTGGGCTTTCTATCTATTTTGCAAAAATCTCTACAAAGGCAGACGATATTATTGATGCGTTTTACATACTCGATCGCCACCGCAAAAAAGTTTCAACTTATCAGTACGAGCTTATCACTCACGAATTAACTCAAACAATTGAAGAAATGTTATAGGTGTTAAATTGAATTTCATGAACAAAACTAATCCGATTGGATTTTTCGACTCCGGAATTGGAGGATTAACTGTTGTTAAAGCTGTAACAAGATTATTGCCGAATGAAAACATCGTTTACTTTGGAGATACTGCGCGAGTGCCGTACGGTTCTAAATCCAACGACACAGTAATAGAATACTCAATTCAAGCAGCTAATTTCTTGTTAAGAAAGAATATTAAATTGCTTGTAGTGGCTTGTAATACTGCCTCATCAGTTGCTTTAACAGAGCTTCGCAAATTCTTAACTGTGCCGGTAATTGGAATGATTGAACCCGGAGCTAGAATGGCAGTTAGTGAATCGAAGAATAAGCGAGTTGGAGTAATTGGAACCAGAGCAACTATCAACAATAAAGCTTACGCTCATGAAATAAAGAAACTGGATCCGAAGGTAAAAGTGTTTGAGCAAGCTTGTCCTCTTTTTGTACCTCTAGCCGAAGAAGGATGGCTCGATCATAAAGCCACAGAACTTATTGCAAAAACTTACTTATCGGAGATGAAGGAAAATAAAATTGATAGTTTGGTTTTGGGGTGTACTCATTATCCAATACTCGCAGACATAATTCAAAAGGTAGTTGGCAAGAGTGTAAAACTTGTAGATAGCGGAACTCCAGCCGCAAGATTAGTGGAAGATTACCTTAACGGAAGAGGATTGCGGAATCAATCCGTACATCACGGTCAAAGCGAGTTTTATGTAAGTGATGTGCCAACTAAGTTTCGAGAAATTGCGGAAATATTTTTGGGTAAGAAAATAACACATCTGCATAAAGTTGAATTGGAAGAGCTTACGAATGAGTGATTCTGGATTCTAGATGTTGAATGCTGGATAAAAGGAATTGAGCTATAAGAATTTAGAAATATGGAAATTGGCAAAGGAAGTTGTTGTTCAAATTCATGAAATGACTTTAACAAAACTGCCAAAGTTTGAAATGTATGAAGTTGGTTCGCAGATAAGACGATCAAGCAAATCTGTCAGAGCAAACATAGTTGAAGGTTACGGGAGAAGATTCTATAAAAAAGAATTTATACACCACTTGATAATTGCGATAGCTTCAAATGACGAAACTTTAGATCATTTAGAAACACTTTATGAAACTAAATCACTTACTGATGAAGAACTTTATACAACTATTCACTCGAAAACTGAATTACTTGGAAAGAAGATAAATACTTTTATACAAGCAGTGAAAGAAAAACACGAAAGCCCTCGATAGTAATTCTTTTTCCAGTATCAAGTATCCTGTATCTAGAATCAAGTACGTAGCTTATACATTGTGATGCCGCAAATGGTTTTTGCATCGCAAATTTCGTTGGTGCGAATTTTTTCGTCGATCTCATCCATAGTTAATTCCACCAGTTCAATTCCTTCTTCACCTTCTTCGCGGGCGTGATCACCGAATGTTAAATTTTCAGCCAAATAAATGTGAAGCACTTCATTACAAAAACCGGAAGTAGTGATGATTTGTCCAAGCTTAGAAATATTAGCAGTTGTATAACCGGTTTCCTCTTTAAGTTCACGGGCTGCACATAATTGCGGATCTTCACCTTTATCCAATTTACCGGCAGGTAATTCATACAATACAGCTTTATGCGGCCAGCGGAATTGTCTAATTAAAACAAGTTTGCCGTCATCTTTAACCGGAACGGTAACTGCGCCGCCGGGGTGTATAACTGTTTCGCGGCGGACAATCCTTTCCGAGCCTTCAAATTTTACTTCTTCTACTTTTATATCAACTACTTTTCCTTTAAATGGAGTTTCACTTTTTATTATTTCGTAATTCATTTCCAACCTTTCAAAAATTTAGTTGCAAAGTTAGTGAAAATGACTTAAGTGAATGTCAAAAAGTGTTCAGAATTCTGATTTCAACTACCTATTTTAATATGTGATCTTGTAAAAACATTCCAATCGGAGTTAGAATGAAGGTATCTCGTATTCAAATTAGCTTGCTTCTTGTTATTAACTTCTTATTCGCTGCTAATAATTCTGCGCAAGAATATCTGCAAAAATATTATCCCGAAACAGATCCGCTTGTTTCAAAGCAACTGGAAAAATGGCAAGATATTAAGTTCGGATTGCTAATGCATTGGGGGCCATACTCTCAGCGTGGAATTGTGGAATCATGGTCAATCTGTTCGGAAGATGAAGGTTGGTGCGAGCGGAAAACAGAAAACTATGTTGAGTATAAAAAGGATTACGAGAATCTGAAAAAAACTTTTAATCCGACAAAGTTTGATCCGGATAAATGGGCTGCTGCAGCAAAAGATGCCGGTATGAAGTATGTAATTTTCACTACTAAGCATCATGACGGTTTCTGTATGTTTGATACAAAACAAACCGATTACAAAATCACAGATAAAGAAACTCCATTCAGCACAAATGCCAAAGCCAACGTAACCAAAGAGATTTTTAATTCATTCCACAAAAACGGATTTATGACTGGCGCATATTTCTCGAAACCGGATTGGCATAGCGAAAACTACTGGTGGCCCTATTTTGCAACACCGGATAGGAACGTTAATTACCAAATAAAAAAATATCCGGATCGTTGGAAAAAATTTGTTGAGTTTACGCATAATCAAATTATTGAATTGATGACCGACTATGGTCGGGTTGATATTCTTTGGCTGGACGGAGGCTGGGTTCGAATTAAAACAGATGAAGAGGTAAAAGAGCAAATGCTTAGTGCCAGTTTTGCAATGAGACCACAAAGCCAAGATATAAACATGCCGGAGCTGGTTCGCAAAGCCCGCGAAAAGCAGCCGGGTTTAATTGTTGTTGATCGCGCAGTTGAAGGTCCTTATCAAAATTATTTAACGCCGGAAAATCAAGTGCCGGGTAAACTGCTTCCATATCCGTGGGAGTCTTGCATAATAATGGGAGGTGGCTGGAGCTATGCTTTCAACGCTAAATACAAATCATCGCACGAAGTAATTCATATGCTTGTTGATATTGTTGCAAAAGGAGGAAACCTACTTCTGAATATCGCACCTTCGGCCGAAGGAGTTTGGGATGAAGGCGCTTATGAAACTCTGAAAGGTGTGGGCAAGTGGATGAAAATAAATTCCGAGGCAATTTATAATAGCCGCCCAATTCTTCCATATCAAGATGGAAAAATTTCTTACACGCAAAACAGAAATGACAAAACAGTTTATGCAATATATTTAGCTGAAAAAACTGAAACTGATTTTCCTACACAAATTAAACTGTCGGCTAATGTGATAACCGAGAAATCTGTGGTTTCGCTTCTTGGGACAAAAATAAAATTGTCTCTAAAGAAAGTTGAAGATGGATATATAGCGGAAACGCCAAAATCGATTCAGAAAAATTTACCATGTGAAAGTGCGTGGGTATTGAAGATAACTGAGAAATGAAAGTATGCCAGTAAAACATTATTTAGCGATTATCATATTGATTGTTTTTGTTATGAAAGCAACTGCTCAACAAAACGTTTCGTTAATCCCTCTTCCGGAAAAATTAGTTGTTTCGGAAGGAGAATTTTTTTTCACTCAGAACACTAAAATTTTAGCCGAACCAGAACTGTCGCATCTTTCTGTTTACTTAAATCAACAAATAACGGCTCTCGTTAAAGAGCCGAATACCTCAAACAATACTAGCTTTTTTGGCAAAGTTGAACTTCGTTTGAATAAAACTGCTGCTAAGGATTTAACTGAGTCGTACATTCTGTTGGTTGATAATAATGAAATTGTAATTGAAGCACCGGAAGAAGTTGGGCTGTTTAGAGGTGTACAAACTTTGCTTCAATTGATTAGTAACTCATTGGCTGATAATCCTCATGAACTGCCTATATTTCCATGTTTGGAAATTAAAGATGCAGCCCGATTTTCATGGAGGGGCTTGAATCTTGACTGCGGTCGGCATTTTATGACAAAAGATTTTATCAAACGGTACATTGATATACTTGCCCGATACAAATTCAATATTCTTCATTGGCATTTAACGGAAGATCAAGGCTGGCGAATTGAAATTAAAAAATATCCAAAGCTGACCAGCATTGGCGCATGGCGTAAAGAAGCCGATGGAAAAATCTATGGCGGGTACTATACGCAAGAGGAGATTCGAGAAATTGTTGAATACGCACAGAGCCGCTACATAACAATCGTTCCGGAAATTGAAATGCCCGGACACAGTTTAGCTTCATTGGCTTCTTATCCGGAAAATTCTTGCACCGGCGGACCATTTGAAGTAGGAACAGTTTGGGGAGTGATGAAAGATGTTTACTGTGCCGGAAACGATTCAACTTTTTCTTTTTTGCAGAACATACTTGATGAAGTAACAAGTTTATTTCCGGGTGAGTACATTCACATTGGCGGCGATGAGGTACCGAAGGATAGATGGAAAGTTTGTGAAAAATGCCAAGCGCGAATTAAGAGTGAAGGCTTAAAAGATGAGAGGGAATTGCAGACTTATTTCATTAAAAGAATTTCTGAATATCTTGCCTTGAAAGGGAAAAAGATTATCGGCTGGGATGAAATTTTAGAAGGCGGATTGGCTCCGGGTGCCACAGTTCAATCTTGGCAAAGTTTTCAAGGAGCAGTTGAAGCTGCTAAACAAAATCATTTCGCTGTTTCATCGCCCGCTCAATTTACTTACTTGAATCGTGACGCGGATGATCTCGATATAAAAGCATGTTATTCTTTCGAACCGATTCCGGATAACATAACAGAGGCCGAATCAAAATACATTTTGGGCAGCGAAGCTAATCTTTGGACGGAAAACGCGCCTCAAGAAACAGTTGACGGCAAACTCTTCCCGAGAATTCTTGCGCTTGCCGAAGTATTCTGGACTAAGAAAGAAAAGAAAAATTATGAGGACTTTTATTCACGGCTTCAGAAACATTATAAAGTTTTAAGTCTTTCCAATATTGATTATGGACGAGAATCCAAAGCGATTCTTTACTCAACAAAATTTGATAACGAAAAGAAAGAGTTTAGCATTACTCTTAAACCGGGTCAGAACGATTTGAAAATATTCTACACAATCGATGGATCCTACCCGGATAATAATTCTCAACAATACAGCGCGCCAATTTCAATAAACTCATCATCAACATTAAAAGCAGTTGCGTCAAAGTTTGATCATTTGATCGGAAATCCGATTGAACTCTCTTTTTCTCTTCACAAAGCGTTGAATAAGTCAGTTAGTATTTCAAATAAGTTCAGTAATCAATATTCAGCGAAGGGGATTGAAACAATTTTAGATGGCGTTCGAGGAACAAAAAATTTCCGTGATGGAAATTGGCAAGGCTACGAAGCAGTGGATTTTGATGCTGTTGTAGATCTTGGTGAAATGAAGAATATTTCCAAAGTTTCACTGGGCTGCTTGCAAGAATCTAATTCTTGGATTTTTATGCCAACGCAGTTGGAATTTTCAGTTTCAAAAGATGGAAATAGTTTTTCAAAAGTAGCGACTGTTATAAATGAAGTTCCGCAAAAAACCCCGGAGCTTATTGTTAAAGATTTTACTGCATCTTTTGAAGAGCAGTCGGTTAGATATGTAAGAGTAGTTGCAAAAAATGTTGGTAGATGTCCGGCATGGCATTCGGGAGCCGGTGGTAAATGCTGGCTTTTTGTTGATGAACTTATTGTAGAATAAATAATCAATTCTGATCGAGGAGAGTATGAAAAAATTATTGCTTCTGGTTCTGCTTTGTATTACATCTTTATATGCGCAAGATTTTACACGCGAAACCAAAAAACAACATGACGCCCGCATGGAATGGTGGCGTGAAGCAAGATTCGGAATGTTTATTCATTGGGGCTTGTATGCAATTCCGGCCGGCGAATGGAATGGCAAAACAGATTACGGCGAGTGGATTCGAACATCAGCTCAAATTCCCCTTGAGACATACGATAAGTTTGTGCAGCAGTTTAATCCCGTAAAGTTTGATGCCGAAGCCTGGGTTAAAATGGCAAAGTATGCGGGAATGAAATACATTGTGATTACTTCCAAGCATCACGATGGATTTGCTTTGTTCGATTCGAAGGTTTCAGAGTTCGATGTTATGGCAACTCCATTCAAGAGAGATATTCTTAAAGAGCTTGCCGATGCTTGCAGAAAGCATGGAATTAAAATGTGCTGGTATCATTCCATTATGGATTGGCACCATCCCGACTATCTTCCACGCAGAGAGTGGGAAAAAAATCGTTCAGCCGAAGGTGCCGATTACGAACGTTTTATTACCTATCTGAAAACACAGCTTAAAGAACTTCTTACAAACTATGGAGATATTTCCGTTCTATGGTTTGACGGCGAATGGGAGAATACTTGGAATGATAAACGCGGATTTGATTTATATAACTATGTAAGAAGTTTGCAGCCTAACATTATTATAAATAATCGTGTCGGCGCATCAAGAAATGATATGCAAGGCTTCAGCAAAGAAGGTGGTTTTGCCGGAGATTTTGGAACACCTGAGCAACAGATTCCCGCAACCGGCTTACCGGGAGTTGATTGGGAAACATGCATGACGATGAATGATCATTGGGGTTACAATAAGAATAACCACAACTGGAAATCGACAAAGCAAATTCTCCAGATGCTAGCTGACATTGCTTCGAAAGGTGGAAACTATCTGCTGAATGTTGGACCAACTTCAGAAGGATTATTTCCGCAGCAAAGTATTGATAGATTGAAAGAAATCGGCGATTGGATGCAAGTTAACGGAGAAGCAATTTATGGAACGCATGCAAGTCCCTTTAAAAATCTTTCTTGGGGAAGATGCACACAAAAAGAAATTAAAGGAGGCACTAGACTTTATCTTCACGTTTTTGATTGGCCGACTGATGGAAAGTTAATTGTACCCGGAATTTTCAACAAAGTTAAAAAAGCAAGTCTGCTTAGCGATGCAACGAGTAAATCACTGACAACTAAAAGAAATGAAGATGCTATTGAAATAACTGTTCCAATTGAAGCGCCGGATAAAAACAACACTGTTCTAATTCTTGATGTAGCTGGAAAGCCGGAGATAAACAATCCGCCGGTTATTGAAACCGAAGCTTCAATTTTTATAGATGAGATGAACGTTACGGTGCTCGCCGAAAGCAAAAAAGTACAATTGCGTTATACTATGGATGGAAGCCAGCCGACTACAAAGTCTCCTCTAGTTGCCGGTACTATCAAAATAAAGGAGACTTGTACTTTATCTGTTCGAGGATTTAAAAATGGAAAACCGGTAAGTGAAACTACTCAAGCTTTGTTTACAAAAGTGGAACCGAAGAAATCAGTTAAAGTTGAGAACGCAGTAAATGGAGTTAATTACAAATATTACGAAGGTGATTGGGATGAGCTTCCAAAGTTTGAGGAACTAAAACCTATGAGCGCCGGTGAGATTTCAAACTTCTCTTATTCTGTAAGAAAACATGTAGATCTATTTGGGTTTGAATATGATGCTTATGTTAAAATACCTAAAGACGGAGTTTATTATTTTTATACAACATCTGATGATGGAAGCCGGCTATATATAGATGACAAATTAATTGTGGATAATGATAAGCTTCATGGCTCTGTAGAAAAAGAGGGAGTTGCTGCACTGGCAGAAGGCTTTCATTCGATAAAAGTAAAGTACTTTGATAAAACCGGGGGTGATGATTTAAAAGTTTTTATTAAAGGTAGCGGATTACCTAAACAGACAATTCCTGACAACATGTTATTCATTAAAAAATAATTAGTAGAAATGTTTTGTCATATTGAGTCCCGATTCACCGGGACGAAATATCTCGATGATAAATCGTTTGAGATTCTTTTCCCGCCGATGCGGGATCAGAATGACAAGCAAATATGCTTAACGAATTTTCTAAAATAATTGGTGAAAGATGAAAAAAAGTTTATTCCTTGCGTTACTTGTTATTCCCTTTTTGCTATTCGCTCAAAAGACAAAACACACATTTTCTTTAGGAACAGATGATTTTCTTCTAGATGGAAAACCATTCCAAATGATCGGCGGCGAGGTTCATCCCGCGCGCGTTCCAAAAGAATACTGGCGTCATAGAATTCAAATGGCTAAAGCGATGGGATGCAATACAATTGCTGCTTACATCTTCTGGAACTATCATGAAACATCTCCCGGCAAGTTCGACTTCAAAACTGAGAATAGAGACATTGCTCAGTTTGTTAAGATTGCACAAGAAGAAGGAATGTGGGTGCTCTTTCGTCCCGGGCCTTACGTTTGCGCTGAATGGGATTTTGGCGGACTTCCATCCTACTTGCTGAAAATTCCGGATATTAAAGTTCGCTGTATGGATGAACGCTACATGCAAGCAGTTGAACGTTATTTGAAAGAAATGTCTAAACAAATTAAACCGCTGCTTGTTACTAACGGCGGACCAATATTGATGGTGCAGATAGAAAATGAATATGGCAGTTACGGCAACGATAAAAACTATTTGGAAGAGTTAAGAAAGATTTGGCTGAAGAATGGAGTTGATGTTCCATTTTATACTGCCGATGGCCCAACTCCTTATATGCTGGAAGCCGGTAATATTGATGGCGCTGCAATTGGTTTAGACAGCGGAAGTAACGAAAATGATTTTGCTCAAGCAGAAAAAAGAAACCCTAACGTTCCGGCGTTCAGCAGTGAAACTTATCCCGGCTGGCTTACACACTGGGGAGAAAAGTGGGCGCGGCCAGATACAACAGAACTTTTGAAAGAAGTTAAGTATCTGCTCGATAACAAAAAGTCTTTCAATTTCTATGTTATTCATGGAGGAACAAATTTCGGCTTCTATGCCGGTGCAAATTCCGGAGGAAAAGGTTACGAACCGGATTTAACGAGCTATGATTATGATGCGCCGATTAATGAGCAAGGTAATCCAACACCAAAATATTTTGCACTTAGAAATTTAATCGGCAAATACGTAAAGAATATTCCGGATTTACCGAAACCAATTACTGCAATTGAAATTCCGGAAATCAAAATGGAATTGTTCTCAAGTATTTGGGAAAATCTTCCGAAGCCAAAAAATTCTGTTCAGCCGAAACCAATGGAAGCATTCGATCAGAAAGAAGGCTTTATTCTTTACAAGACAAAGTTAATTGGACACAAAAGCGGCAAGCTGACTATTACCGATCTGCATGATTACGCAACGATTTTTCTGAATGGAAAATACATCGGCAAACTTGATAGGCGTGAAGCGGAAAAGACGATTGACCTTCCTAAGAGTGAGGTTAAAGATCCGGTGCTCGAAATTTTTGTTGAAGGTATGGGAAGAATAAACTTTGCTCAATTCTTAATAGATAGAAAAGGAATTACAGACCGGGTTACTCTTAATGGAATGACTTTAATGAACTGGGAAGTATATAATCTTCCATTTGATGGGAAGTATATTCAATCTGTAAAGAAATCAGTCCCATCAAATGAAAGAGCTGGAAATTTCTTTAAGGGAACATTTGAGCTTGCTGAAGCTGCCGATACTTACATTGATATGAGCAATTACAAAAAAGGTGTTGTTTACGTTAATGGAAATAATCTTGGACGCTACTGGGAAATAGGTCCGCAGAAAAGATTATACTGCCCGGCACCGTGGCTTAAGAAGGGTAAAAATGAAATTGTAGTTTTTGATTTATTGGAGACTACAGCTAAAAAAATAGCAAGTAACATTTGTCTTGGAAATAATTAATACTATTAATTAAATGTGATTTGATATTTAGCTCTTAATTCTAAACATTCATAAAGTATCTTATCGATATTTTTTAAGTATGGAATTTGGAAATGCACATCACTAAACTCATTGAGAAGATTAGCCTTAATATTGTATCTATTTAAATATCTTGTTCCTGTTATGCGCTTGGGTGTCTGTGAAACTAATTGTGTATCTAACGAAAAATATTGTTTGATTTTTACTATTGTATTTGGCATGAATAAATTTTCATCCGATGTTTCCAGAAAATGTCTCAAATGATATAGTTCATTATTGAAATTGACTTGCCAGTCAAAAGTGCTTAAATCCAGAGCAGTTAGAACTGAATGAAAATTAAGCGAGTTTAATCTATTAATAATTCGTAATAGCTCGTTTACTACAAGACTATTATTAAGTAAACTTAAATCCTTCTTTATCTTCTTTTTGCTAGTAAATGAATTTTTGTGAAACACTGCAATTTCTCTAGTTATGAGCTCAAGCAGTTTGCTAACTATCGATAAAAGTCGATAAAAGCCTTCTAGTTCTGAACAATCAAATAAAATAGATTTGAGGTGCGGAAGTACTTTTAGAGTATGGACGTTAAAATTACCCTTAAGAACAATGCGTATTTCTGAAACTAAATCCAGATCATTAAATTCGAGTTGGCCGATTGACTTCTTCCTGTTTGAAATAATATAGTTATTTTGTTCAAGTTGCTCTTCCTTTAAATATTTCATGAGGAATTCCTTTAGAAATAAATTTGCAGCATCCATGCCATCAAATTCAAAATTTTCAACGAAATTTGAATTGTTGAACAGTTCTAATGCTAGAAAATATTCCATAATTGATTTATGAGAGAATTTGTACTTGCCCTCAGAATCTCTATTTAATAAAGAGCGACTTCTCCTTTCCGTTTCACTTAACATCGCAGTTTCTATATCGGAAAAAATGGAATTTAGTTTTTCACCAAAGTTATCTTCTGTAGTGACATAAAAGCCTCCTTTAGCTTTTCGGTTTTGGTATAAATGAAGTGCAAGTTTTTTCGAAAATTCTAATAACAAAGCTCCATATTCTTCACTCGATGTATATTTCTTAATTATAGCAGGCTTTTTGGACTCCCTTTCAATCCACTTGTCTATTAATTGCTGATAAACTTCAAAAGAATAACTGATTATTTTGTTGTTATTGACTAAGTCTTCAATATGGCTTAATAGCATCGGCCTGACGACTAAGTTTGGTATTTTCCCTACGATTTTTCTGCCGCGTTTTCTTTGATAGAAATGTAACCCTGGAAACCTCAATCGTAAGTACCTATTAATATCCTTTTCATCAAATGTAGATATATACAATTTTTGAAATTTATGTTCACCATATTCCCCGTATGAGAAAAACCCAGTCTCGTGCGGCTCTTCATGTCTAGAAGGAAAAAACTGAGTTCTGCATGTAATTACTATAGCTCTGAATCTATTTGTAGCTTCTAGGATTTCATTCATACGCTCTTTATGTCTACCTTCTGCATTGGTATCTTCGTCGAAGGCATCTAACAATAGAATTGTATTCTCCTGTTCTTCAATCTTCTTTATTTCATCTAACACTTTTGGGAGTCCTAATGGGAAGAGACGTATTTTATATTTGGGAATAGAGTAGAAATACGAGTTCGCTTTCTTATAATTAATAAAAAGATTTATCATGAAAGTAGTTTTCCCCATACCGCTATCTGCTAACAATAAATAAAATTTGTTGTCAGTTCTAGCAAACTCGAAAACTTTATTCAGAAATAAAGGGATTAATGAGTTTTTAGCTGAAGCAATGTATTTTCTCCCAGGCTCATCATCTTCTGACGGTGAAACATTTTGATATTTTGTCGGAATGTAATATCGTGTTGCTCTTTCAATATCGCTAGTTGTAAAATATGGAGCTAAGTCGCGATTTAGCAGTTCTTGGTTTCGTAAAAGGATTATTTTTTTAACAATGATTTTTAAAACAAAGTAGACTATAAAAAGAAATAAAATGTATATCGTAATCCCGTTAACTAACCATTTGGGCAAATTGTATAATTCAGCTAATTTCTCAATAAGCTCAACTAAATCGCTTACCATCTCTCCCCCCACCAATATTAATTGTGTTCAATAAGTTTACCATAATTCTAAACTCTTACAGAATTTAAGCAAATATAAAAAATTATAAATCCTTTTTATAGCATCGTCTGCGTTTATGCTGGCGGTTTTCGTAATGGCGCCACTGCGCTTGTACTTTTGTATTAACTTCTAGCTCACGGTTAGTTTCAACATATTTAATGTTGTTGCGGACGAACACTTTATTGATCTCGTTAATAATCATTGCGTTAACACCTTTGTTCTGTAACTCGGGTCTAACAGCTGTTAGGTAGAGATCAACACTCGGATTGTTCTTCATTGCATTTAGCACATGAATAAAGCCAAAAGGTAAAAGTCTGCCGTTTGCTTTTTTCATTGCATCGGATAAGGAAGGCATTGTAATTCCAAAAGCGGCTACTTTATTATTCTCATCAAGAACAATCGGTACAAAATCCGGTTTGATGAAACCGAAGTAAGCTTTTACATACATATCAATTTGTTTATCGGTCAACTCAACAAATCCGTACAAGTCTTTGTATGCATCGTTTATCAGATAGAAAATATCTCTTGCGTAAGGTAGCATTTCTTTTGCTTTCTTTACTTTTAGAACATGAAGCTTTTCACGAGCGGCAACTGCATCTGCAATGCGCGATACTTTTTCCGGAATCGCTTTGTTAAGTGTAACACGGAATTCAACCCAGTCGGCATCTTTTTCATAACCAAATTTTTCAATGTGTTTCGGATAATATTCATTGTTGTAAATTGAGCCGAAGGTACTTATCTCATTAAATCCCTCTATCAGCATTCCTTCGCCGTCCATATCTGTAAAGCCAAGCGGACCGTGAATATGATTCATTCCTTTTTCTTTTGCCCATGCTTCAAAAGTATTTATGAGCGCAGTAGAAACTTCGATGTCATCTATAAAGTCTATCCACCCGAAGCGCGCATACTTTACGTTAAATTTTTCATTGTATTTATGATGTATAATTCCGGCAATTCTGCCAACGGGCTTATTGTCTTTGTAAGCAAGCCAGTATTCGGCTTCGCAGAAATCGAACGCCGGATTTTTGTCTTTCCCCAAAGTTTTAAATTCATCCATAAGCAAGGGGGGAATCCAGCAAGGATTATTCTGATAAAGACTAAAGGGGAATACGATGAACTTTTTAAGATCGCTTCTGCTGGAAACTTTTTTTACTATGATGCTCATTGCTCACACTTCGATAATTTGTGCCTAAATATAGCTATCCTTTTACTAAATAAATCTGCGCAGAGTACTAAAAAATACTGTTGCATATATTGACTATAAATTACAAATTGAAAATGTACTTTTAAAGAAACTGTTTTTAGAAGGGGTTATATGAAAAACTCTTTTGCAATTCTTGTCTTTGTGTTATTACCGCATCTAGTTTTTGCTCAATATGTAATAAAAGGAAAAGTTCTTGGTGCAGATAATCAGCCAATGAAACGAGCCGACATTGTTTGGGTTGGTAATCCGGAAAAATTTCCCAGAGAAGTAATTCAAAAATTTAATGTAAGCCCCGACGGTACATTTGAATTTGATACACGAAGAAGAGG
>JBAYTN010000023.1:0-57259 GCA_041675645.1 Melioribacteraceae bacterium | reverse complement strand
CCGTTCAATCCGCGTTCCATTTTTTGAATATATAATTGCTTTTGACTTCATAAAGATTAATTCATACAACGGGTTAAATACTCTTTTTATATCAAAAGTAAAATATTTCCACTTAGTATAATTACAAGCAATATCTTTTACACTTCAAAACAATTTACAAAAATTGAAAAGATAATTCTATGATTTTTATCATAGCAAAAATAAAAATCTAAAAGAATATTAATTATTCCTTATCCATTTATCTTCACATAAAAGTAGTAATATCGAAAAGCTTTTTTGATTAACAATTTCTATTCCCTCCTAAATAACTGCTTGAAAAATAAACAAACTTTTTCTCTTTATCTACACACGTAAATAAAAGTAATTATCTTTCTTACTTTTCACTTTTCACTTCTTATTTCTCAATTCTTACTTCTTATTTCTCAATTCATAACCTGCCCCGAGCCTTTTTCGGGGGTCAAAACTAATAACTATTACCTGTATGGATTTACCTCTTCCCCTTTATTTTTCCCAAATTTCAAGACGACAGTATCTCTATCCTTGCTCGGCAGATTATCGCTTTTATTTGTAGTCTTAAATAGATCAAATAAATGCTCGGTTTCTTTACCTGCATCAAGTTCAATATTAGTTTTCGGCAAATATCCGCTCTCTTTACTTTTAGCTGCTTCCTGAATGCCGAGAGCTTGCTTTAGTAGATCAACTATTTCTTCTCTTAAATCTTGTATCTTATCCGGAGAGGGTGCCTCTACCCTATTCAAATTTTGTTTAGTAATAAGGCGGTCTTCATTAATTTCAAGATTCTCAGCTACCTCAAATCTCTTAGGCTGATATTTCTCATTGGTGCCTGTTTCATTTATTTTCTCCTTAAGTGGAGTTTGTTCTTCTTCGCCAATCACCTCTTCAAAAGCAAAAATTGCGTCAGAGAATATTTTGTCATTCTGATTTTGCGCTTCAAAAGCCTTTAAGTCAAACGAATACACTTCGGCAAATTCGGCTTCAGCTCCCGGAGCTGATGTACTTGATACATCTCTTTTAGTTAGTGAGGTAAGTCCAAGTTGCTGTATCTTAAAGCGGAACTGATCGGGATCAAAATCAAAGCGTAAGTGGCGTAAATCTTTTATTGCAAAAATCGGATCGAAGTAAACCAGCTCAGCCTTTCCACTTACTTTAATAAAATATCCATACTTTGTCGAAAACGCATCTAAGTGACTTACATTGGTGAGTAATCTGTATACAATTAGATTCTTAGGGGTAGCTTCTTTAACAAAATTACATACATCAAAATAGTTGATGCTTCTAACTCTCTTGATCTTCTCATTTTTATAAATAATTTTGAAATTATCATTGAAGTTGAATCTGTTCTGAGAGTAAATCAAAACATCATTTCGTCTTAAGTCTAAAGTTTCAAGCAGCATTTTATTAGTTCTGAGTTTTGAGTTATGAATTATGAGTTAAAGATTCTTTTATAATTTTGAGTTAATGATGATTTTTTAAGTTCTGAGTCTAGAGTTATAAATTATGAATTAAATTATATTTTCCAATTTTATTTGAGTGCTGACCCTTGAGTTAAAGATTCCTTAGTTGTTTTAACAATCGATGTTAGAATTTTATTTAACTCAACTATTTCCAGTAGATATAATTTAAAATCAATCTTGAACAAATTACTTTCAGAAAGCAACTTAAGCCAATACTCAGTTTCGCGTGCTTCCTTAGAAGCAATAGACATTTTATTTAGAAAATCTCTTTTGGAAGAAGCTGCGGAAGCTTCATGCACATTTGCACCAATACTTGTACCGCTTCTTAACAATTGTTTGGATAAAACAAACTCTGATTTAATATTTAATTCTCTATAAAGAGCAATAATACTCAAAGCAAAATTGAAACTTCTCTCTTTAATCTTATTGCTCTTTTCCATCAGAAAATCCAAAAGACTAAAACATCTATTCTAATTTAATCTCTTTTCTTTCACTTTCATAACTCAATTCTAGCCGTGGCTCTTATTTGTTTTTGCTTTTTGCTCTTAACTCAAAATTCATACTTCATAATTCAAAACTCAATTCTAATCAGTGACTCTTATTTGTTTTTGCTTTTTGCTCTTAACTCAAAACCCTGTCCCGAGCTTGTCGAGGGATCAAAACTCATAATTCATAACTTAATTCTAATCAGTGACTCTTATTTGTTTTTGCTTTTTGCTCTTAACTCAAAACTCATAATTCATAATTCAACCCTCTCCTCACGCCCATCTAATCAGTCCCATTTCAAATGAGTTGATTAAGATTTCATGCTTTGGAAGAATTCTTAAAGTGTATCCAAACTGCCCGGTATCTTTGCAGTCAATCTCGCCGCGATAGATGTAATGAGCGGTTTTACCCTTCTTCGGAACGTGCGCCATCTTTACAACCGATTTTGTATTTTCTGCCGCGCCATCTATTTTACCATAATATATCTGTACTTCAACATCATCGGGAGTAAGATCGCCAAGCTCAACTTCGGCAACTATTGGATAGGTTAAACCAACTTTTAACTTCTCATCCTTATTTTCCTCGGTGATGCTTAAGAAGCGTACCCTGTTCCAGTTTTCATTTAATTTATTTTTCCATGATGAAAACTCTTTTCCACGGTGCCAGCTATTCTTCATTAGATCCGTTCTTTTTTCATAAGAAGCAAAGTAGAACTTGCGTGAATATTCTTTCACCATTCTATGAGTATTATAAACCGGCCCTAATGCTTTCATGGATGCTTTCATTGTAGATATCCAGCCTCTTGGAAGTTTATCCTCTCCTCTGCTGTAAAAGAGTGGAACAATATCTTTTTCAATTGCTTCATAGATTAAGCGCGATTCAACTTCATCATGATATTCTAAATTTTCATATTCTTCACGGTTGCCTATCTTCCAGCCTACATCCGGTGTATAAGCTTCATCCCACCATCCATCCATTACGCTGAAATTAAGTCCTCCGTTGGCAATAACTTTCATACCCGATGTTCCGCTTGCCTCAAGTGGTCTTCTCGGATTATTCAGCCAAACGTCGCATCCTTCAACTAAATAGCGAGCAACATTCATATCATAGTTTTCAAGGAATACTATTTTCTTTCTAAGTAGCGGATCTTTCGATAAAGCAACAATTTCTTGAATTAATTTTTTTCCCTCTTCATCTTTTGGATGCGCTTTGCCAGCAATAATAAACTGAACCGGATAATCGGGATTGCTGAGAATGCTAACAAGTCTATCTAAATCTCTAAAGATTAATGTAGCTCTCTTATATGTTGCAAAGCGTCTTGCAAAACCGATTGTTAATGCCTGCACATCCAAAACTTCACGGGCAAAAGCTAATTCCGATTTTGATCCGCCCCGCGTGGTAATTTGTTTTGATAATCTGCTGCGCGCAAAGGCAACCAAGCGTTCTCTTCTTCTTTCATGCGTGCGCCATAATTCTTCATCGGGAATTTCATCTATCGATTTCCAAACCTCGGCATCCGAGGGATTGCGAACAAACTTATCGCCTAAGTATCTGTAGAGAAGTTCATTCATATCATTGGAAAGATGAGTCGGTGTGTGAACTCCGTTTGTTACATAATCAATCGGTATTTCATCAAATGGAATCTCCGGAAATCCGGCCATCCACATTTTCTTACTCACTAGGCCATGCAGCTTGCTAACTCCGTTAACATAACCGGCCATATTCATAGCTAAGTGCGCCATGTTAAAATTGCTCGGAGCTTTATCTTTTATGATTGTGCCTAAACCGTAAAATGTTTTATCATTTATCTGAAGTTCATTGCGGTAGTAAAATCCAAAATACTTTTCTATCAGATCATTTGGAAATATGTCTATTCCTGCCGGTACTGGAGTGTGCGTTGTAAATACGTTCGAATAAAAATTCATATCCTTTGCTTCATTAAAAGAAAGGTTATGATGCTTAATTAAGTTGCGTATTCTTTCAAGTGATAGGAATGCCGAATGCCCTTCATTCATATGGCAGACTACAGGCTTAATATCCATTGCAATTAGCGCGCGAATACCGCCTATACCTAAAATTATTTCCTGCTGAATTCTTGTTTCAACATTTCCACCATAGAGAGAGCGTGTAATTTTTTTATCCTCTTCGGCATTTTCCGGAACATTAGTATCAAGTAAAAATAGTGGTAATCTTCCTACCTGAATTCTCCAGATCTGAAATACAACATTCCTACCCGGAAATTCCAGATCAATTTTTACCGGCTGATTCTCTTTATCAAGAACCAGTTCCATAGGCTGATTGTAAAAATCAGTAATCTCGTAGCGCTCCTGCTGCCAGCCATCGTTTGTTAAATACTGCTGGAAGTATCCTTCCTTATAACATAATCCTATGGCAACCAGAGGTAATCCTAAATCACTAGCAGATTTTAAGTGATCGCCGGATAAAACTCCCAGACCGCCTGAGTAAACTTGCAGACATTCTGTAAGACCAAATTCAGCCGAGAAATATGCTATTATATTTTTTTCTTTTATTTCATAATGTTTTTGATACCATGTGCGCTCTTGCATATAAACGTTAAGCTGATCTTTCACACGGTTCATATGAGAAATGAAACTGTCATCATTACATACCTGATTCAATCTCTCTTGGCTTAACTTGCCCAGCATCATAACAGGATTATGATGTGTTTCTTCCCAAAGTTTTCTATCTAATCTCCTAAAGAGTTCAATTGCGTCATGGTTCCATGTCCAGTATAAATTATAGACAATCGTTCTTAACGGCTCTAATTTCTCCGGTAGCGATGGGGTTACATTAAAACGACCTACATAGTTAATCAAACGTGCCTCCGTTGCGATTCTTTTGATTTGCTACTCAAAATAAAAAAAAATAGTTACCCGTGAAAATTAGATTAGCGCTAACTGTAATAAAATTAACCCGAATTTTACTATTAGTGACCTCTGAAATATTAAAAGAAACTTCTGCAATATTGCAACTATTGTCTTTGCGAATCCGCCTTTGGCGGGTGAAACAAACTCAGAACTAACTTTTTGAATCAAAATCGAGATTGCCCTCCCGCAACAAAACTGCGGGACAAGCAGCCATTTCTCGCAAGGACATTCAAAAATAATTTTTCAGACGTCTCTAAGCCTAAGTCATGGTGAGCCTACCTGCCGGTAGGCAGGCTTGTCGAACCATGACACTAAATTAATAATTCGCCTTACTCAAGGTGTGGCTAAAGCCGAAGTTTATTATTGTTGAACTAACTCCAGACTTAAGTCTGGGGTTAGTTCAACGCGAAAAACAAGCTGGACTTTAGTCCCAAAAGTTCAAACTCTGCTTAAGGTGAGCTAATAATTCAGAGATATATTCTTCTCCCGCCCAGTCGGGATCAGAATGACAAGCAAACAATTTTTCAGATTTCTCAGTCAGTTCACACTTTTTCCTTTCCCGTTTATCAATCACCAACACCATCTTCATCTCGTGCCTATTGCCTAATCACTTTTCCCCAAACTCAATACTAAATACTCAATACTAATTACTACTGCCTATTGCCTGTTCGGGAACAAACTAGTTTCTTACACAATAAAAGAACATAAAGCGGATTTTTTCAACCATGCTTTATTTCTTAAATTTACTTATGAATCAAAACTTAATTAATTGTTTATTCTTTATCAGCGGGAATCTGTTTAATCCGTTAAATCTGCGTTCTATTGCTTATGAATTATATATATAGTTTTATAATCGGTTACCTGCTCGGGTCTTTTCCCACAGCATACTTGCTGTTAAAAAGATCACATGGACTTGACATAACCCAAAATGGCTCGGGCAATGTTGGGGCTATGAACTCTTTTGAGGTAACTAGTTCCAAAAAGATAGGAATGATTGTTCTTATTGTAGATGCACTTAAGGGATGGCTTAGTGCATTTATTACTTATACTTTTTTTGGCGAAACTTTTCTAGTTGCAATAGTAGGAATTGCAGCCGCGGTGTTTTCTCACTGCTACACTCCTTGGCTTAAGTTCAAGGGAGGAAGAGGGCTTGCAACAGCTGCCGGAGGAGCGCTATTCATTTCTATTCCTGTGATTATAGTTTGGGCTCTTAACTGGGTAGCTGTTTATTTGTTCAGCAAAAGTATTCACCTTGGCAATTTTATGGCTACATTGTTTACAGCAGTTAGCGCTTTCACATATCCCCAGCTGATGATCATGTTCTCCTTCAAAATTCCCTCTTCGGTTATTGAGTATGGTATTTCAGTTACCATAATTATGATTATTATTTTATCAAAACATATTATCCCTATGAGGGATTACATAAAATCTTTGAATAATAAAAAGGAACAATAAAATGAATTCTATTTTTCTATCATTTTTTGATCAGCGTAAATCACTTAAATCAGCTAAATCCGCGTTCTATTTCTTTTTTGCTTTTGCCGCCGCTTTGCATGCTCAAAATGCAGACCGCTCAAAAGCAACTGATGAAATCTATTCCTCGCGCCAAACAATAATTACCAAAACCGTAAAGGAAGTTAGCCCGGCGGTTGTTGGAATTAACGTTACGGAAATAAGGCAATATCAGAATGTATGGAATGCTGATCCATTCTGGAGCCAGTTTTTCGCTCCTAGAGTATATAATCAGAAAGTAAAAAGTTTAGGAAGCGGTGTAATTATTTCACCGGATGGGTACATACTGACAAATGATCACGTTGCCGGAAATGCTGTAGAGGCAACAGTTACTCTAACCGATGGAAGAATCTTCACAGCTCAAAAAACAATAATCAGTGATCCCGCTTCAGATATTTGCCTTCTTAAAATTGACGCGAAAGATTTACCTTATGTTAAACTGGGAAACTCGGACGACATCATGATCGGAGAATGGGTGATCGCACTCGGTAATCCATTTGGACTTTTTGATATAAATGATAAACCTACCGTAACAGTTGGGGTAATTTCTGCAACTGGTATGACTATCTCTCCTGCAAATAATCGCTACTATGTAAATATGTTGCAGACTGATGCTGCTATTAATCCGGGTAACAGCGGAGGGCCCCTCGTAAACTCTGTTGGAGAATTAATAGGTATGAATACTATTATCGCTCAATCACAAGATGCAACGAAGTATGGACTGAACATTGGAAGTATTGGTGTTGGTTTTGCAATACCAGTTAATAAGATAAAGAATATCGTGCAAGACCTTAAAACAAAGGGTAAAGTTGATAGAGATTTCTGGACCGGACTTAATATCTTAACCGTAGATGAAAATTTTGCTAAGACATATAATCTATTTGCTAACCGCGGAGTAATAATTACTCAGCTTGCAAAAAACTCTCCTGCCGATAAAGTGGGCTTAACTGTTGCTGATATTATCATTGGTTTGGATGATTATAAAATCAATAACCTGGAATCTTTCCTTAGCTATATTCAAGAATATAGAACCGGCGATACAGTTGAAATAAAATTTATTAGGGGTGAAAAAGAGATGACTAAGAAAATGAAGCTGGAGAAGAAATCATGATAGAAAGATATACTCGCCCTGAAATGGGTAAAATATGGACAGATGAATTTAAACTTGAATCCTGGTTAAAAGTTGAAGTCTTAGCATGTGAAGCCAGAGCTTTAATGGGTGAGGTTCCTCAAGCTGATCTTGATGAAATTAAATCGAAGGCAAAATTCGATGTAAAGAGGGTTCTCGAAATTGAAGAAACCACTAAACATGATGTGATCGCTTTCTTAACTAATGTTGCTGAAAATGTTGGTCCGGCATCGCGACATATTCATTATGGAATGACATCATCAGATGTACTGGATACTGCGCTTGCCTATCAAATTAAAAGTGCCGGAGAGATTCTACTAAAGGATTTAACTTTGCTTCGCGATGCTCTAAAAGTAAGAGCACTCGAACATAAAAGAACAATCTGCGTAGGCCGCTCCCACGGTATTCACGCCGAAGCTTATTCGATGGGATTAAAATTTGCTCTCTGGTTTGAAGAAACTAATAGAAACATCGAACGCCTTGAGCATGCAGTTAAATCTGTTTCATGCGGAAAAATTTCGGGTGCCGTTGGAACATTCGAACATCTCTCTCCTAAAGTGGAAGAATATGTTTGCGAAAAACTTGGCCTCTCAGCTGAACCGGTTGCAACTCAAGTAGTTCAAAGAGACCGCCATGCACATTTCCTATCAACTATTGCAATAATCGGCTCAACACTTGAGAAGATCGCTATTGAAATACGGCATCTACAAAGGACAGAAGTTCTGGAAGCTGAAGAATATTTCTCTAAAGGACAAAAAGGTTCCTCTGCAATGCCTCATAAACGCAATCCTATTGTTAGTGAGCGCATTACAGGTATTGCCCGACTTCTTCGAGGCAATGCAATGGCAGCTCTTGAGAATGTAGCTCTCTGGCACGAAAGAGATATCTCTCACTCTTCAGTTGAACGAATCATAATTCCCGATAGCTGTATTGCACTCGATTATATTTTGTCGCTTGCAACAAAGCTTGTAAGCAATCTGGTTATTTATCCTGAGAACATGATTAAGAATCTTAATCTTACTCGTGGATTAATCTTCTCTCAAACAGTTCTTCTTCGCTTAACAGAAAAAGGAATGACGCGCGAAGAGGCTTATGCATTCGTTCAAAAGTCAGCCATGGATGTCTGGGCTGATGTAAATAAAAATTTAAAAGATGAATTACTTGCTTCTGAAAGTGTTCGCAATTATCTCTCCGAAGAAGAAATTCATGAACTGTTTAATTCAGAAAAGCTACTTAAGAATTTGGATTACATCTTTGCCCGCTCAGTAGAAAAATGATATGATATTGCGCTTTGATTTTTGCATTCATCTAACGTAGAGACGCTCCATGGAGCGTCTGCCTTTCTGTTTCTTTTTAAAATTTATGTTTGCTCTATCAAACAGCCAATCACTAATCACTTTTTCCTTCGTTCTTCACTCTACGTTCTACGTTCTCAACGCCATTCTGTCATAGCCTTCTTCAAGCCTCTACTCGGCCTCTAACAAGCCTGTGAACAGCCTAAATTAGTGAGCCGTATACCCGCCATATTGTCATACAGTTCTATTTAATAACTCTTGACAAGCTTTTTACTACTTCTTATATTAGCACTCGTTAATAAAGAGTGCTAAACAATAAATCATTAATCGGAGGTACAAATGGCAAATTTCAAAATTCAACCTCTTCAGGATAGAGTAATTGTAAAACCAAAAGAGGCTGAAGAAACAACAAAGGGCGGTATCATTCTGCCCGATACAGTTAAGGAAAAACCAATCGAAGGTACTATAGTAGCTGTCGGCGAAGGCAAAGTTGCTGAAAACGGTACTGTAACAAAACTAACTGTTAAAGCTGGCGATGTTGTTCTTTACGGAAAATATTCCGGAACAGAAATTAAAGTTGAAGGTGAAGATTATTTAATCATGCGCGAAAGCGACATTTACGGAATCGTAAAATAAGTTTGAAAAGGAGAATATAAAATGGCATCTAAAATAATTGAATATAGCACCGATGCTCGTTCACAACTAAAAGCCGGTGTTGATAAGTTAGCTAACGCTGTTAAAGTTACTTTGGGACCGAAAGGCCGCAACGTTATCATCGATAAAAAATTCGGAGCGCCAACTGTTACTAAAGACGGTGTTACCGTAGCAAAAGAAATTGAACTTGAAAACCCGGTAGAAAATATGGGCGCTCAAATGGTTCGCGAAGTTGCTTCTAAAACTAGTGATGTTGCCGGTGACGGTACTACTACAGCAACTGTTCTAGCTCAAGCAATTTACCGTGAAGGCTTAAAAAACGTTACTGCCGGCGCTAACCCAATGGATCTAAAAAGAGGAATTGACTTAGCAGTTGCAAAAGTCATTGAGACTCTAAAGAAAATGAGCAAAGAAGTTGGCGGAAGAGAAGAAATCGCTCAGGTTGGTTCTATCTCTGCTAATAACGATAAAACTATTGGTGATTTAATTGCTGATGCAATGGAAAAAGTTGGTAAAGATGGTGTTATCACTGTTGAAGAAAGCAAATCAGCAGAAACCAATCTTGAAGTTGTAGAAGGTATGCAGTTTGATCGTGGTTATATCTCCCCTTACTTTGTTTCTAACTCTGAGACAATGGAAGCTAACCTTGAAGAACCATATATCTTGATTCATGACAAAAAAATCTCTGCAATGAAAGATCTTCTCCCAATCTTAGAGAAAATCGCTCAGTCTGGTCGTCAGATGTTAATCATTGCTGAAGATTTGGAAGGTGAAGCATTAGCTACCTTAGTAGTAAATAAATTACGCGGTACACTAAAAGTTGCAGCTGTTAAAGCTCCAGGCTTTGGTGATAGAAGAAAAGCAATGTTGGAAGACATCGCTGTTCTAACTGGCGGTACTGTTATTTCTGAAGAAAGAGGATTCAAATTAGAGAACGCTACTTTGGATTATCTTGGACGCGCTAAAAAGATCAACATCGATAAAGACAATACAACTATCGTTGAAGGTTACGGCACATCAGATGATATCAAGAAAAGAATCAACGAAATCAAAGCTCAGATTGAAAAAACAACATCTGATTATGATAGAGAAAAATTGCAAGAACGTTTGGCTAAATTAAGCGGCGGTGTTGCAGTATTGAAAATTGGTGCTGCTACCGAAGTTGAAATGAAAGAGAAAAAAGCTCGCGTTGAAGATGCTCTTCACGCTACACGTGCTGCTGTTGAAGAAGGTATTGTTGCAGGCGGTGGTGTTGCACTCGTTCGCGCAATTTCCAGCCTCGATAAATTGGAAGGTGCTAATTTAGATCAAACAACTGGTGTTAAGATCATCAGAAAAGCACTAGAAGAACCTCTCAAACAAATTTCTGCTAACGCAGGTCTTGAAGGCGCAGTAGTTCTTAATAAAGTTCTTGAAGGAAAAGATGATTTCGGATTTAACGCAGCTACAGAAAAATATGAGAACTTAGTTAAGTCTGGTGTTATCGATCCAACAAAAGTTACAAGAACTGCTCTTGAAAATGCAGCTTCAGTTTCTTCACTTCTCCTAACAACCGAAGCAGTTGTATATGAGAAAAAAGAAGATGAAAAACCAATGCCTCAAATGCCTCACGGCGGCGGCATGGACGGAATGTATTGATAAGCAGTTAGCTTTAAGCTATAAGCAATCAGCTTAAAAATAAAAAACCCCAAGTCTCTTGGGGTTTTTTTATTGGTTAAAAATGTTTTTACTTACTGCTTACTGCTTATAGCTTATAGCTTATAGCTTATTGCCTACGGCTAACTGCTTATAGCTGTCTTAAAATACTCGAGTGTAATCTTAAGACCTTCTTCCCTATCAACTTTGGGAGACCAGCCTAAAATATTTTTTGCGCGTGTTATATCGGGCTGTCTAACTTTTGGATCATCAACAGGTAGCTCTTGATAAATGAGTTTCGACTTGGAACCGGTAAGCTTTATTACTTCTTTTGCGAAATCTTCAATTGTAATCTCATTCGGATTGCCAATGTTAACCGGCATTGGTTCATTTGATAATAGTAACTTGTAAATACCATCTATCAAATCGCTAACAAAACAAAAACTGCGGGTTTGTTTGCCATCTCCAAATACAGTTAAGTCTTCTCCTTTTAATGCTTGAGAAATGAATGCAGGAAGTGCTCGTCCATCATCTAGACGCATCCTGGGACCGTATGTATTAAAAATACGTACGATACGCGTTTCCAGTCCATGATACCGATGGTAGGCCATTGTCATAGCTTCTGCGAAACGCTTAGCTTCATCGTATACTCCACGCGGACCAACCGGATTTACATTACCCCAGTAATCTTCTTGCTGAGGATGAATGAGCGGATCTCCATATACTTCTGAAGTTGATGCAATTAGAAATCTTGCGTTTTTTTCCTTGGCTAGACCTAGCGCTTTGTGTGTTCCGAGCGAACCAACTTTCAAAGTCTGAATCGGAAATTTTAGATAGTCAATCGGACTTGCCGGAGAGGCAAAGTGAAGTATATAGTCCACTCTGCCCGGTATATGTATAAAATTAGTGACATCGAATTTGATGAATTGAAAATTTGGATTTCCAAATAAATGCTCAATGTTCTCGATTCTTCCCGTAAGAAAGTTATCTATGCAAATCACAGATATATCTTCAGCAATCAGTCTATCACATAAATGCGAACCTAAAAATCCGGCCCCGCCGGTTACTACGGCTACTTTCTTCATCATCAAACTTTTAATTTACTTTTCTTGGATTGACCATCTTTCGGTCTTGAATAATAGTAATAATACTTATAATAAGAACCGTAACCGCTTCTATAGGTAAAGTTGTTGAGTACAATTCCAATGAATGAACCTTGTTCGTGATTGAGCAACTCTACAGCTTTTTCCATCAATTCCATTTCAGTATTACCGGCAGAAACTACTAATACAGTAGCATCAACAATGCTTGATAGAATTTCGGAATCGGTTACAGCAATAACCGGCGGTGAATCTATTAATATATAATCATACATGGTTTTGAGTTTTTCAATAAAGGCTTCCATCTGTGTAGAGCTTAATATTTCAGATGGATTTGGCGGAATGGTTCCGGCAGTGATATAATCAAGGTTAGCCAATTCGCTTTTTCTTACTACTTCGTCAAAACTAGCTTGTCCAAAGAAATAATCTGTAAAACCGGGATATCTCTTAGCATTAAATACTGAGTGTAAACGTGGCTTTCTTAAATCTGCATCAAGAATTATCGTCCTGAAATTAGCTTGTGCAAAACTACCGGCTAAATTAACTGTAGTTGTTGTTTTACCTTCGCCGGAAGTTGGAGAAGTAACAAGTAAAACTTTGAGCGCTTCCTTGTCCAGTTTGGAAAATTTAATTCTGGTACGCAGAGCGCGGTAAGCTTCGCTTGCACTTGCATCGGGCTTCCTTGCTACAACAAATTCAAAATCTTTAACGCCGCTTTCCAGCCCCTCTATTTGAGGAATCCATGCAAGAATATTTAAGTTCTTGCTCTGAATATCTTCCGGCGTTTTAACAGTATTGTCTAAATAATTTCGAACGAAGGCAAAACCAATACCCATACCTATACCTAGCACTAGCCCTATAATTACAATTAGTAAACGATTTGGTTTTGCTGGTTTATTTGGAAGCAACCCTTCATCAATTATTAATACGTTACCTGGTACCGATTGTTCACTAATAATAGCTTCTTGGTAACGTTCTTCTACTTGAAGATATAATTTTTCGTAAGCTGATTTTTCTCTAGTTAAACGAGCTAAATCTGTGCTGCTGGTTGGCAAGGCGCTAAGCTTTCTATCATAATCGCCTCCAATCTCATTAAGCTTTCTGTAAGATGCACTTAGCGATTGGTATTTTGTTTCTTCTTCGAGCACTTTAGAAGTAAGAGTTTTAATTTCCTCTGGAGTAGCAGCTAAAACACCGGCTTTAAATACAGATAACTGACTTTTCAATCTATTCTCAACTTCAGTAATCTTGGTTTCAGCCCTTTTAACTAACGGCGAATTTGGTCCGGCATCTTTTATTGCTCTATCACGTTGAGATTTTTGCTCGGCTAGTTCTTCTTGCATTCTTTTTATATAAGGTTCAGTTGCAAGATTATCAATGTAATTCTGGATTTCCGGATTTCTTTTCTTCAATTCATCTTTATACTGATTCAAAGTCTTCTCGGTAATAGTCAAGTCGATTTTCGTAGCGTTCATCTTAGCTTGAATATCTGAAGACTGATCAATCAAGGCTCTGGCTTGTTCCGGTAGCTCTACAATGCCTCTCTGCTCTTGATAGTTTTTTAATGTTTCTTCAACACTAATAAGTTCAGATTGTTTTTCATCTCGCTGAGTAGCTAAGAAATTTTTTACTCTCGTTAGCTGTTCCCTATTGTAGGAAAGATTAATTCCTTTATAAGAATCAGCGTAACAATTAACTATCATAGATGATTCAAGTGGAGATGGTGATTCAACCGAAATTTCGACTATATCTAGACCACGCTTTTGATCAATAGAAACTTTTGAGGGAAGCATTGCAACTATTTGTTCAACTGTTTTGAGTCTAAACTTACCTTGTTTAAGTTCAGAAGGATCCTCGAATATCATATAGTACTTATTCTTCGAAGGGGAAATACTGAAACTATCCAAAAGTGCATTAGCAACTTTTGATCTTAGTTTGTAGCTTTTAAGAATTTCAATTTCATTAGCAATAAATCTGTCACTGCCAAAATCTTGAAATTCCGGCAGAAGTGAACCGGAAAGTACAGAACCTTGCGGTTTTGAAAGCTTCAATACAGTAGTGGACTTATATATATCCGGTGCATTCACAGCATATATGATTGCCACTAAGAGTCCGGTTAAAGCAATCAAAAATATTGGGACAAAATTTAGCTTTACTAAATTTATGTAGTCTCGTAAGGTGTGAGTTTCCTGAACGTGCGGTTGAACGGCTGCTTTATTCACAATTGCTCCTACTACCCTTTAATGATGTTTAATGCTAAAATTGATAATGAGATAAGCATACTAATAACTGACATCCATATTGTAAAGTGATCTCTAAAGTATAATTTAGGTTCTCCCGGCATTACAAGTACATCACCAGCGTCAAGTTTTGGGACTTTCCTATATCTATTCTGCAATTTAGATTCATACATGACATCATTAAAACTAAACTTTATCATTTGTTGGGTAGAGTCTTCAAGAACACGCACAACTCTTATATCTTCGAGGTCGGCACCTTCAACCGGACCGCCGGCGAAAGAGATCAGATCGCTTATATCAGTATTAACCGGGATTTTATATTTACCCGGATATCTAACCCATCCCCAAACAGAAACAGTAATATTTACGGTTTCCGGATCCGAGAGATCAAAAAAACCGCTTTGTTGAAAAGTTCGAACTCCGGAGGATCCTAAATCATAACCTTTTGATTGCCCAAAACTAACACTGACTAAAACAAATAGTAATAAGATGGAAATTCTTTTCATTAAACAACTCCATTCGTGAAGATTAATTTTTTAGCTTTTTTATTTCGCGCGAAGATAAATAACTGCCCACAATTCCTAATGAGATGCTAATCACAATAATAGTAGCATTTATTATGAAATAATAACGGTCGAATTTAAGATTATTTAGAGCGGCAGTCAATAAAAGCATGGTTAAATTAAAAAGCAGCAAACATATTATTGCCGATATCACACCTATAATAAAACCATTAAGTATTATTGGAATTCTTATGCTTCCAACTTTTCCACCAACCAACCTCATAGTCCTAAATAGGTTAGCATTTTGTTTGATTAATAACTTGTTATTGCTATATACCAGATAAATAGAAAGTAAAACCAAAAGGATAGCCAGCGGATAGAAGAAGTATTGAATCATCTTTAGTGTTTTCAAAAGTTTAAATGTAGTCTGATAATCATAAATAACATCATCAATTCCATTAATTTGTTTTATCCGGGAGGCAAGTAATTCAACAGAACTGCCATCAACTTGCGCTAACTTTAATGATACTTTAAACGAATTTGGAAGAGGATTTTCATCAAGTACTTCTCTAAAATTCTCCCCCGTTTCAAGTATGAATTTACTGCTGGCTGTTTCACTGTTGATATATTCGGCAGATTTAACCTGGCTGATTTTCTCTAATTCAATTTTTATTGAATCAATTTTTTGATTCGATAGATTTGAATTTAAGAATACATTTAGTTTAATGCCCGACTTTATACTACTGTCTAATTCTTGAACTCCGATCACAATAAATAAAGAGGCAATCGTAACAAATACCGCTAATGATGTTACGAAAATCAGCACAACTGAGTTGTAACCGCTTTTTCTAAATAATCTAAATGCTTCAGTTAAATAAAATGTAATCATTATACCTAAAAATTAGATTCGTCAATCCAGTGTATTATTTTCCATTTTCCATTTTCGTTTTTTCCCAGCGTCAAGTTCACTTTACCGTCTATAAAGATAATGTCTGTCGGGTTAAAAGTAATGGTTAAATTAAAACTCCTTACAATTCTTGTGGAATCAGTAGTCATGGTAATTATGTTATTCCACGTTAAATCAAGTCTCTGAGTATTTTGGAATAATCCATTAGTTACTCTCATATCTTCATCGCGTCCCCAACTTGCATCAACTCCTAAATCATAATCACGGTAACTGAACGTAAAATCACTGTTAAGCAATTGGCTATAAATTAATGTGTCCTTAAAAGTATAAGCATACTGAAAATTTTGGAATATACCTTGAACTGATGATTGATCGCTTATTAAACCGCTGCCCGATCCTAATGTTTCATCCAGTTCGGGGGCAAACGGATTACAACTGTAAATCAAACCAACAAATCCAAGAAATATAAAAACCCTTTTAATAAAGCCTCCCTTTTAGGTCGCTCCAAGATTTTTGATTATTCTTACGAATGTCGTCCCAATTTCCAATCACCCATTGATTTCTCTTATCAAGATAAATTTTAAATTGTGCCGAGCCGCTGTACTCTCCGGTAACTGATTGATCTTTTGTATTTACAGTAAGTGTATAATCAAGCTGGTAAACTGCGCTATCACCAAGCGGTGTATTGAACTGATTGGAAATAGTAAGCGAAATAGATTTGCCGGTAAGAGAAATAGTATTGAGATTATTAAAGTACTGGCGCTCGGCTTCTAGTCCCCAATTACTTAATACGGGAAACTGCGCAAAAGCTCCCGCTGAAGCTGTGAAATAATATTTTTTTGAACTATACGATTGGTCGGCAAAGCAGCCTAAATAATTGTCTAAGACTTTATCTTCAATTGATGATTTGAAATTACTGAATAGAATATTGGGAGTAGTTGCCGGGATTTGTGTAGTGGATGCGGTTGTTGGAAGCTCAGGGTCCCGTGTGGAAAAGAGATCGCACGAAGTAAGTATAAACAAAAGCACTATGCTTAATATGTATTTCATTTTTGCATTACTAGGATAAGCCTATTTGATTTCAATTCATCAAATTTACTACCCGCATAATCACCAAAAATATTAAAACACTCAAACCCTAAATAGCTGCATGTTGAAAGGATTTCCTCTTTCGAATATAGGGCTACTGATTCGTAAAACTTAATCTCCTCTCCACCAGAAAGAACTTTAATTTCTTTGACAACTCGATTATTTGAAATTTCCCTTTTCTCGAAAATCTTTCCGCCATTAATTTCTTTTTCACTTTCGGCTACTAAATTCTTTCTTAGTAGTTTCTCATTCAAGTAATCGAGTACATAATATCCGCCGGAGTCGAGTAGATTGTAAGCTTGTTTAATAAATCTAAAGTTCTCCCCATCGGTATTAAAGTAGCCAAAGCTGGTAAACAAATTCACAATCAAGCTAAACTTCGTATTGAGTGGAACATTTCTAATATCTGAGCAAAAAAACTTTGTTGAAAGTAATTTCTGCTTGCAACTTTCAACAGCAATCCGAAGTAAAGTCTTACTTAAGTCGAAACCAACGACATCAAAACCGAGCTCGCTAAAAATGTTCGCGTGTCTTCCCGCGCCGCATGCAGCGTCTAAAATTTTAGCACCTTTCACTAAATTTGTCGAGCTCAAAATTAAATCGCACAACTGCTTTGCGTCTTCATCGTTTCTGTGCTGATAAACAGAAAGATAAAGTTCGGAACTGAACCAGTCTTTATACCATTCCTTCATCAGAGTTGAATTCTTCCAATAAATGCTCTGCCGATAGTAGCAGAATCAGCAAATTCTATATCACCGCCAATCGGTAAACCGCGGGCTATTCGGGAAATCTTCACACTAGTTTCTTTTAAAAGTCTGTTTAAGTACAACGATGTTGCATCGCCTTCAGCATTTGGGTTTAAGGCAAGAATTATTTCTCTAACATCGTTGTTGGAAATTCTTGTAAGCAGCTCTTTTATTTTCAGACGATCTGCAGTAATTCCGGAAAGTGGGTCTAAGACACCGCCAAGTACATGATAAAGGCCATTGTACTCGTTAGTTTTTTCGATAGATATAACATCGCTGGCATCTTCTACAACACACATTATTGCCCGATCTCTTTTTGCGCTTTTACAGATGTCGCAAGTTTCTTCGACAGAAATATTAAAACATTCAGTGCAAAAGCGAATCTTTTCTTTCAACTCACGAAGCGCTAGAATAAGTGATTCAACAGTTTCCTTATCGTTTTTCAATAGATGTATAGCTAAACGCTGGGCTGTTTTTTTTCCAATCGACGGCAGTTTACTTAGCTCATCAATAGCTTTCTGTAATGGTTCTGCAATTAACACAATTAAAATCCCGGAATGTTCATGCCTGGAGGAAGCATGCCTTTAGTTAAGCTCGACATTTCATCTTCAGCCATTTTACCGGCTTTCTGAAGTGCTTTATTAACGGCGGCGACTACAAGGTCTTCCAGCATTTCTTTATCGCTGTCTTTCATTACACTTTCGTCAATAGAAAGAGAAACTAATTCTTTCTTGCCGTTAACAGTAGCTTTTACCATTCCGCCGCCGCTTTCTTCCGTAACTATTTTATTTTCGAGTTCAGCTTGCACCTTTGCCATATCAGCTTGCATTTTCTGAACTTGTTTCATCATACTGCCCATATCCAGCTTCATTGTGCCTCCGGAAACTTTTAGGTTTGATTTATAGGATTGTAATTGATTTGTATTCTTTCATTCTTAGTGAAAAATTAGCAAAAAAAAGAATGACAAGAAATTAAAGAGAGAAAATATTACATTTGTGCCGTCTTTCAACAACTCTAAATCTCATAAATGGTTACAAAATACGGCTTAAATACATTTTTGATCTGCTCGGCTTTTGCTGTCGCACTTGTAATTATTGGCTTTTTAGTTAACAATGGATGGATTAAGTATCCGCTGTTTATTATAGGTGTTGGCTTCTTCCTTTTTACACTCAACTTTTTCCGCGATCCCGATAGAACTCCCCCATCCAGAGATGACGTTATAGTATCGCCGGCTGACGGTACTGTAATCATCATTAAAGACATATTAGAAGAAGAATTTGTAAAAGACACTACTACCCAGATTTCCATTTTTATGTCTCCACTCAATGTACACGTTAATAGAATTCCGATAACCGGAAGCATTGGGATGATGAAATATATCGAAGGTGAATATTTGGTTGCTTCATACGAAAAAGCTGACAAAAGAAACGAACGAACTGAGATTGGAATAGACAGCAAGCATGGTAAAATGATGTTTACACAAGTTGCCGGATTCGTCGCTAGAAGAATTGTTTGCCCGTTGAAAGAAGGTGAATCGGTTACTATGGGAAATAGATTCGGCATGATTAAATTTGGCAGCCGCTCCGATGTCTTTGCACCTAAGAAATGGAAATTAAAAGTTAAGATGGGCGATAAAGTTACCGCCGGCGAAACAATACTTTTTGAGTTAGATAAATGAGACAAAGTTTTTCCAAAGCAATAATTGCAAATACTGTTACATCGTTAAACGTTTTCTGCGGATTCCTCTCTTTACTCTACGCATCTCAGCATGATTTCCGGATGGCGGCAGTTTTTATTTTCTGTGCCGCTATCTTTGATGCTTTTGATGGAATTGTAGCAAGACTATTAGGAACTTCATCCCGCTTCGGGGTTGAACTTGATTCTCTTTCTGATGTTGTTAGCTTCGGCGCAGCTCCGGCATTTCTTATTTACAAAGCCTATGCTTATCAGCTAGGCGTAGCTGGTATAGTACTTAGTTCTTTACTTTTGATTTTCGGCGCGTTAAGATTAGCACGCTTCAACATTTCTGTAGAAGATCTCAACTCTAAAGGAGATTTCTCCGGACTACCGATTCCAATGTCTGCAATTACTGTTGCGTTGCTTGTTTTTTCTTTTCACAAAGATGGAGTGATGCAAACGCCATATAATTATCTCTCTATTCCAATTGTAATTGGTCTTGCAGCATTAATGGTAAGCAAAATTAGATATAATGCTTTACCTAAGATGAAGGACAAAAATTTAAAGCAGAAATTGTTGTACATAATTGTTTTAGTGATTGGGTTGGTATTAACATTCTTAACCGATGGAGTAATTATATTTTTTATTTTTCTTGGTATGGTACTGTTCGGCGTTTTCCGCGCACTGTATTATCTTATTGCCGGATCAAAAAGTGAAATTGAAAACGAAATAAAAGTCTCGGAGAATTAAATTGTTTAAAGCGACTGTAATAGTTAAAAGACGCCCGAAGATTGTTGACCCGCAAGGGAAAGCAGTTGAACAAGGCGCAAAGCTTCTAGGATTTAACAATGTAAGAAAAACTCGTATTGGTAAATACATCGAATTCTTTGTTGATACTACCGACCAATCTCTTGCTGAAAAAGAAGTAAAAGAATATAGCGAGAAGCTTCTTTCTAATCCTATTATGGAAGATTTTGAATTCACGCTGGAAGAGGTGAAATGAGACCGAAATTCGGCGTTGTAGTTTTTCCCGGCTCCAACTGCGATCATGATGCTTACTATGCAGTTAAAAAGGTTCTCGGTTACGAAGCAGAGTTTTTATGGCATAAAGAAAAAGAATTGAAAGGAAGTGATGTTGTAATTCTTCCCGGCGGTTTTTCTTATGGCGATTATCTTAGAACCGGCGCAATTGCACAATTCTCTCCAATCATGGATTCGGTTTATTCATTTGCAGAGAAAGGTGGTATTGTAATCGGGATTTGCAACGGCTTTCAAATATTGCTGGAAATTGGTTTACTTCCCGGAGTGATGATACAAAACGAATCCTTGAAGTTTGTCTGTAAGGATTCTTATTTATCGGTTCAAAACACAGATTCAATTTTTACAAAGGGAATTGGAAAAGAGACAATCAAAATTCCGATTAAACATGGCGAAGGTAATTACTATACCGATGAAGACACATTAAGAGAATTGCAAACTAATAATCAGATACTATTCAAGTATTGCACAAGCGAAGGCAAAATTGAGCCGACAGCCAATCCAAACGGAGCTTTACTTAATATTGCCGGCATTATGAACAAGAAAAAAAATGTAATGGGTATGATGCCTCATCCCGAAAATGCTTGCGATCCAATACTTTCGAAGACAGACGGCGCGTTAATATTTAAATCCGTTGCAGACAATATTTAATAAAATTTAGAAAGGTGTTATCATGTTTGGAAATTTAGGAGCCGGGGAAATAATTCTAATTGTTCTTGTTATTTTAATTCTCTTCGGTGCCAAAAAGATTCCGGAACTTGCGCAAGGCGTTGGCAAAGGAATGCGTGAATTCAAAAAAGCACTTAACGACGTTCAAGAAGAAGTTAAGAACGCCGATAAGCCCGAAGAAAAAAAATAATCCAATTTCTGCCGGATACAATTTGCTCTCATACAAAAACCACGAGGAAAAACTTCGTTTAATCAAAGAAGGTAAGCTTTCTCTAACTGAGAATGTTTCCTTCTTTCTTTCTGCTATTGAGAAAAACAAACAGCTAAATGCGTTCAACTTTGTTTTTGCTGAGAGTCTTGAAAAAGCTAAACTGATTGAAGAGAAAATCAAATCCGGCAAACATGGTAAACTTGCCGGTATGGTTATAGCAATTAAGGATGTACTTGCAGTCGCTAATAAACCACTTACTTGCTCTTCAAACATTCTTCGAAATTTCGAGTCATTATACACAGCAACATCCGTTCAAAAATTAATTGATGAAGATGCAATAATAATCGGTAAGACAAATTGCGACGAGTTTGCAATGGGTTCTTCTAATGAGAACTCCGCATTCGGCAAAGTCCTAAATCCGATTGATAATTCACGTGTACCGGGCGGTTCAAGCGGCGGTTCAGCTGTCGCAGTTGCTGCTAAACTCTGCGATGTAGCTCTTGGAACCGATACTGGAGGCTCCATTCGCCAGCCGGCATCCTTCTGCGGCATAATTGGACTGAAGCCCACCTACGGCAGAGTATCCCGTTTTGGGTTAACTGCTTTTGCTTCCTCATTCGATTCGGTTGGTCCTTTTGCAAATTCTATTGAAGACATTGCACTTATAATGGAAGTTATAGCGGGTGAGGATAAAAAGGATTCAACTTGCCAGAAAGTTTCTGTCCCGGAATTCACAAAGCAATTAGGCGAAGAGAAAAAATTTAAGATTGGAATTCCACAAGAATATTTTGCTGAAGGATTAAATTCAGAAATCCGTGAAGCTATTAAAGCTAAGATTGCGCTGTTGAAATCGCAAGGACATACTTTTGTTGATATTAAACTCCCCCATACTGAATACTCAATTGCTACTTACTATATTTTAACAACTGCAGAGGCTTCATCAAATCTAGCGCGTTATGATGGTGCACACTATGGCCACCGTTCTTCCGATTCTCATAATCTAACTGAGCTCTATTCGTCTTCAAGAACAGAAGGATTTGGTAGCGAAGTTAAAAGAAGAATAATGCTAGGCACTTACGTTCTTTCCGCTGGATATTATGATGCTTATTACCGTAAGGCTCAGAAAGTTAGAAGATTGCTAAAAAATGATTTTGATGAAGCATTTAAATCAGTCGATTTGATATTAACTCCAACTGCTCCAAGCGTAGCTTTTAAGATTGGCGAAAAAACAAATGATCCGCTTGCAATGTATCTTGAAGATATTTACACCACATCGGCAAATCTTGTTGGAATTCCCGGTATTAGTGTCCCAATCGGCTTCAACAGCGAAGGCTTACCAATCGGGATGCAGCTAATGGCAGATCAATTTCAAGAAGAAAAACTCCTCCAATTCTCTAAACAGATTGCTTAGCAGAGAAAATGTTTAACAGAAAGAAACAAAAAAGAATCCTCGTTGTCCGCACAGACAGAGTTGGAGATGTTTGTTACATCACTCCCTCTTTAAGAGAATTGAAACGTACTTTTCCAGATGCTTACATAGCAACATTAACACAGCCGCATACCAGCAACCTTATAAAGAATAACCCTTATGTTGATTCTATAATAGTTGATGATCTCGATAAGAATAAATTTTGGAATGTAGTAAGTGAATTGCGCAAACATAAGTTTACACATGCCCTTTTAATGCAGCCGACTGAACGAGCGGCTTACCAACTTTTCTTTGCCGGAATTCCTTATCGTGTTGGTGTTGGAAGAATCCTTTATGAAGTTATAACCTTCATGAGAAGCGTTTCCCGCAATAAGTATATTCCCCTTCGGCACGAAGCAGATTACTGCATGGACCTTGCTAGAAAAATTGGCGTTGTAACAGATAATCTAAAACTCGAAATTTTTCTTACTGAACAAGAGAAAAAAGAGGCAAATGATTTCTTTATAAAACATGGCATGGCCGAGAACGATTTGAAAGTTTTCTTTCATTTCGGTTCACTTGGTTCTGCGCCTCATTGGAACGAAGAAAAATATCTTTCACTTGTCAAAAAATTCTGCGCCGCTTATTCAGATAAGTCTTATAGAGTTATACTTACGGCAAAAGAAATGTCTGCTGAGTTTAAGCACAAAATTGCTGAACTCAACAATTCACGAATACGTGATATTTCTAGTGACATTGGCGATCTTAGAGACATGATTAGAATCATTTCGCAAGCGGATTTATTTTTTGCACCATCAACCGGACCGCTTCATATTGCAGATGCTCTCAACATAAAGTGTGTCGGTTTATTCTGCCATCGTAATGCAAGCCGTCCTAAATTGCATGGAGTATTAAATGATCGTTCTATCAACCTTGAAGTAACGGAAGAGTTTTGCAACAAACATTGTAGTGCTGATAAAGAAAAATGCGCAATCCAAACCGGATTGAATGAAGAAGATGTTCTGCAAGCTTTTCAAAAACTACTTACTATTGAGTGAGATCTAAATGGAATTCAATGAGTTAAATATACCGAAGTGCAAAAAGTTCAACGGCTATAAACCTTGCGTCTCCTATAAGAACTGTCTTGAAGAAGGCTGTCAGCTCGATTGTGAAGAGAACCAAATTGGCACTAAGATTTTAATGATTTCACTTGATGCATTAGGAACTGTTTTGATGAACACAGCCATTCTTCCTTCAATAAAAAGGAAATTCCCAATCAGTACTATATACTGGATTACTATGCCGGCTGCTGAAAAAATTCTTTTCAATAACCAGCTAATAGATAAAGTTCTTACATGGACAGATGAGAACAGAATGATTCTCCGCCAAATTAAATTTGATTACGCATACAATACCGATAAATCGAACTACGCATGCGCATTTCTTAATGAAGTTAATGCAAAGAACAAACTTGGTTTTGTTCTTAATGAAGATGGCAAGATTGTTCCAGCCAACAAATCTGCTATGTACAGCTACATACTGGGTGTGGATGATAATCTGAAATTCCGCGTTAACCAGAGATCGGGATTAGACATAGTTCATGAAGTTCTCGAGCTTGATTATCAGAAAAATGAATATGTTTTTGAATTCACAGAGGAAGAGAAAAGCTTTATAGAAGAGTACAAGAAAGAAATAAATTACGATTCGACTAAATACTATGTAGGTTTTAATACCGGCTGTTCATTTCTTTTCCCAAATAAGAAAATGACAATTGAACAGCATGTTCATCTCATCAAGGAATTTGCAAAAGAAGATAATCTCAAAATAGTTTTATTTGGCGGACGTGAAGACACCGAGCGCAATCAGCAAATAATCGATTCGCTTCCAAAAGAGATTCAATCTAAAGTTTTGAATACTCCTTCAACTCTGGGATTGCGACGAGGCGCTTGTTTTATGAGCATTGCCGATCTGGTAATTACCGGCGATTCATTCGGTATGCACATGGCAATTGGACTAAAGAAACATGTGATCGCATGGTTCGGGCTTTCATGTGTTGCAGAAATCGAAATCTATGGACGCGGAGAGAAATTGTATCAAAAGGATTTAGAGTGTTCTCCTTGCTGGAAAAAGGTTTGCCCGAATAATCTCGAGTGCATTTCGATGATTGATTTAGACAAAATTGTAACGCTGACAAAGAAGTATTCTGTGCAATAAGCTGAACTACATTTTTTATTTTGCAGAAAGCTAGTCTATTATTTCTTACCTCATTTATTTGCTCAAGTTAGCATTATATTTCGTTCGAATTTTTATTCAATTACTCCAATTTCAATACTGTTTTAAGGTTGCACTTCATGAAAAAGCTTCTTGCTCTAGTTCCGTTTTGCTTATTCATTTTTTATTCGTTAGAGGGTTTTGCTCAGACTGTTGTAGAACCGCCTACATTTTCCGTTAAACATGGTTTTTACACGCAAATTTTCGATCTGCAAATTACATCCCAAATTGCCGGTGCCGTAATTAAATTAACGCTCGATTGTTCCGATCCACAAACATCGCCCACAGCAATTACTCAAAACTCACCACATACAATTAGAATTGATCCGGAGACAACAATTGGTAATAAACCAAAATCCCCATGTGTTATTGTAAGAGCGTGTGTAAAAACCAGCGATAACTTATTGAGTAAAACCGAAACACATACATATATTTTTATAGATAAAATCAATACGCTTTCTCCGCAAGGGCAAAAACCAGCGGCAAATTGGCCCACAGCAACCACAAGTTCAACTCCTCAAATGATTGATTACGGAATGGACCCGGATGTTTATAACGATCCCCGGTATAAAAGTGTTTTGCGAGATGCAATGCTTGCTATACCCTCTATTTCTATTGCGACAAATATTGAGCATTTCTTTTCAACCGCAACCGGTATTTACATGAACGCGCTTAAAAGCGGAAGCGATTGGGAAAGACCTACTTCTGTTGAGCTAATCAATCCGGATGGAAGTACTGGATTTCAAGTAAATGCCGGAATTAGAATACGTGGCGGCTGGAGTAGTCATGGCGATAATCCCAAACATGCGTTTCGTTTATTCTTTAGAAGTGATTATGGCGACAGCAAGCTGCGCTATCCATTATTTGGCGATGAAGGTACAGATGAATTTGATAAAATTGATTTGCGTACAGCACAGAATTATGCTTGGAGCTATCCCGGCCACATGGGTGAGTACAATACTTTTATTTCAGAAGTTTTTTCTAGAGATGTTCAAGGTAAGATGGGACAGCCTTATACAAGAAGCCGTCATTATCATCTTTATCTAAACGGAGTTTATTGGGGACTTTATCAAACACAAGAAAGAGCAGAAGAAAATTTTGCCGAAAGTTACCTTGGAGGTAACGAAGAAGACTATGATGTTATTAAGCCGGACGACAACAAACAAATTGAAGCTACTTCCGGGAATTTAACCGCATACACTGCACTTTGGAATTCATGCAAAGTTGGTTACATATCTTATGGTGAATATTTTAAAGTACAAGGTCTTAATGTAGATGGAACTCCTAACAACAGTTACAAAAAGTTAGTTGATATTGATAATCTAATCGATTACATGTTAACAATATTTTATACCGGCAATTACGATGCGCCCGTTTCAAAGTTTGGCAGCGACAATATGATCAACAATTTTTTTGCTATCTACAACAGAAATTCAAACGAGGGATTTAAGTTTTTCCAGCATGATGCTGAGCATTCTTTACGTACAACAGCCGGAGAGGGTCCCGGTATTGGACTTTATGAGAACCGCGTAAATATTAAAATGAACATAACAAGCCTTAGTTCTTTTAATCCGCAGTGGCTTCATTATAGACTCTCTTCGAATTCCGAATATAGAATGAAATTTGCAGATCGTGTTTATAAGCATTTCTTTAATGACGGAATATTGACAACGCCAAAGACCACAGCTCTCTTCAAAGCACGGGCAAAAGAAATTGAGCTTGCAATAATTGGCGAATCGGCACGCTGGGGCGATACTTACTTTTCTCCGGCAAGAACAAAAGACGACCACTGGCAACCGGCAATTGATGATATTGTAAAAAACTATTTCTCATTTCGACCCGGTGTGGTTCTAAGCCAGCTTTTGAATGCAAATCTTTATTCTTCCATCAATCCACCGGTCTTTGAAATTGCTAATCAGAATATTACCGGGACAAAAATATTAGTAGCTATTGGTGATAAAATAAAACTTTCTAATCCACATAAACCCGATGGAACGATAATCTATACCACAGATGGAATTGACCCAAGAGCAATTGGCGGAACACCCTCAGTTTCATCAATCGATGGCGGAGATGATTTCGAGTTAACTGTTACTCAGCCAATTATACTAAAAGCGCGTGTTTTCAATGGAACAAACTGGAGCGCACTTCATGAAGTTTCTCTTAACATGAATGCTGATCTAAAAAATTTGAAGGTGACCGAAATACATTATCATCCGCTTGATAACGGCTCTATTGATGATGGTGAATATGAGTTTTTGGAATTAAAAAACATCAGCAACACTACACTTGATCTATCGGGATCAAAATTTCCCAGCGGTATTGATTATACTTTTCCAATGGGAACGAAGATTGAGCCGAATAGTTTTATTGTATTAGCTTCAAACAAAAGTGAATTCAAAGTACGGTATAGCATTGAACCATTTGCTGAATATGGAGGTCAGTTAGATAACAGCGGGGAAAAACTCGTTTTATTATCTGCAACAAACGACACAGTATTTTCCGTTAAGTATGATGATGCTTCTCCTTGGGTTACAACACCAGATGGCGGCGGGTATTCTCTTGTTACTAAAGAAGCTAATCCGTTTGGAGATTTAAACGATGCAGCAAATTGGCGCGCTTCCTACTCAATGAATGGCTCGCCCGGCAAAGATGATCTCAATAGCACCAAGATTAAACAAACTCAATCAACCATTCCAGTAAAATTTTTGTTGAATCAAAACTTCCCGAATCCGTTTAATCCGACTACAATAATTTCTTATCGGTTACCACATGTCAGCAATGTTTTAATTGTAGTTTATGACCTTCTCGGAAGAGTTGTTAAAACTTTAGTAAATGAAGAGAAACAGCCGGGCAATTATTTTGTTGAATGGAATACTGATGAGGACCTTATTTCTTCCGGAATTTATTTCTATCAACTCCGCGCCGGAAATCCTTCGGCTGGCTCAGGACAAGGTTTTGTTGAAACAAAAAAGATGATGCTTGTAAGATAGCTACAACTTCCCTTTTGATTTCACGTTCTGGATTTCCCAGATTTTAGTATAGGTCATCAAGTTTGTCATCGCGTGCATGATAGCAACTAGCAAACCGTGAACCCCATCCTTATAAGCCTTGCGTGAAAAATAATCGGTCAAAAATGCAGCAATAGGATGAAGAATAATGTCTAACGCACTAACTTTTTTATCCGCCCGTTGCTTAGCTGCAAGAGATGAATAGTGATTAATCTTTCTGTAAGCTTCGTCCAAAGATCTATACGAATAATGGATTATATCCCCTCTAATAATTTCTGTTTTTCCATCTACTTCAAATCCCTCATGAACCAAAACTTCCGTCATGCTGGCTTTTTCTTTTCTGAAAAATCTTAACTGATGATCCGGATACCAGTGAGCGCCGGTTATCCATTTCCCTAAAAAATAATTTCGCCTCGCTACTTTGAAGCCATCAGTTTCCGTTCTATTATCCAAAATTTTCTTTATAGAATCTTTTAATTCATCAGTAACCCGTTCATCTGCGTCCAAACTTAGAACCCATTCATTTGAGGCCATTTCCAGCGAAAATTTACGCTGAGCGGCAAAGCCTTCCCATTTTTTCTGATAAACTTTATCGGTGAATTTACTGGCAATTTCAACAGTTTTGTCTGTACTATAAGAGTCTATAACTACTATTTCATCTACCCACTTAACGCTTTCAAGGCATTCATTTAGATTCAGCTCTTCATTAAAGGCTATTATAACTGCTGAGACTTTCTGTCTATCGATGACGTTATTCCTTCAGTTTCTTACGAAGCAAATTTAGCAATAAGAATGCGCTATTTCTAAAATTGATTAAGGAAATTTCATCCGCCTTTCTTAATTTTACCCCAAGAATTTCAAATTAACTTTAAGGAAAATCATGAGCATCCTACTCGACAAGAAAACCCGAGTCGTTGTACAAGGCATCACTGGTGGAGAAGGTTCTTTTCATACAAAACAGATGATTGAATATGGAACCAATGTAGTAGCGGGTGTTACTCCCGGCAAAGGCGGTCAAAAGTTTGAAGACACAAACATTCCAATATTCAATACGGTAGCAGACGCAGTGCGCGAAGTTAAAGCTGAAGCTTCAGCAATCTTCGTTCCGCCGGCTTTTGCCGCCGACGCAATTCTTGAATCTGCAAACGCCGGAATTAAATTTGTTGTTTGCATAACCGAAGGTATCCCAACGAAAGATATGGTTAGCGTTTACAATCTTATCAAAGAGAAAAACGTTACTCTTGTTGGACCAAATTGCCCCGGAGTTATTTCTCCAGGTAAAGCAAAGATTGGCATCATGCCCGGCTTTATTCATAAACAAGGAAAGATTGGCGTTGTTTCCCGCAGTGGAACTTTAACTTATGAAGCTGTGAAGCAGTTATCTGATTTGGGTATCGGCCAATCAACTTGCGTTGGAATTGGAGGTGATCCAATCATCGGTTCTCGCTTTATCGATGTTATCAAGCTCTTCAACGAGGATAAAGGTACAGAAGGAATAATTATGATTGGTGAAATTGGCGGTAGCGCTGAAGAAGAGGCTGCCGAATTCATTAAAAAGAATGTTAAGAAACCGGTTGTTGGTTTCATTGCCGGAAGAACAGCACCTCCAGGTAGAAGAATGGGTCATGCCGGAGCAATTATTTCTGGTGGAAAAGGAACAGCCACAGAGAAAATGGCCGCTATGAAAAAAGCCGGTATTTATGTTGTCGAAAGCCCGGCAGAAATCGGCATAACAATGAAAAGGGCTTTAGATAAACTAAAAGCTAAGACTGCCGCAAAACCGGTTGCAAAGAAAAAAACTAAAGTTGTAAAAAAGGCTGCTAAGCCGGTTAAGAAAGCTGCTGTAAAGAAGTCTGTTAAAAAAGTTATTAAGAAAAGTAAGTGATTGGTTATTAGTGGTTGGTGTTTTTTTAATCACCAATCGCAAATCACTAACAACAAACATGTAATAAACCGGAGACTACATTGAGCAACAAAACATTAGCAATCCTAAAACCGGATTGTGTAAGAAAGAATTTAATTGGAAAAGTAATAGCACAAATACAAGAAGCCGGCTTCAAAGTTAGTGCAATGAAGATGGTTCATTTAACCGAAGATTCTGCAAAAGGATTTTATGAAGTACATAAAGAGAGACCATTCTTTAACGATTTGATCGAGTATATGACTTCTGGTCCATGTGTGCCGATAGCTTTAGAGAAAGAAAATGCAGTAGAAGATTACCGTAAACTTATAGGCGCAACTGACCCGACTAAAGCAGCTGAAGGAACTATCAGAAAGTTATATGCAGAAAGCATCCAAGAGAATATTGTTCACGGTTCAGACTCTGATGAAAATGCAGCAAAGGAAATTTCACACTTCTTTTCTAGGAAGGAACTTTTAGAAATCAACGGTTGGAAATAAAACCGGCTCCCCTTTTGGGGAGTTTTTATTATAAGAGAGTATTAAATGAAAAAAGTAATTTCACTAACATTAATCAGCCTTCTCTTTGCGGCGCTGTTTATTTCTTGCGGCGGAAAGGAAGCTAAAACCGGTTCATCAATTCAAACCGAGAAACTTGAAAGCGTTAGCGTTGGAGCAGAGAAAATTTACCTGAAGTATAAATTCACTAAAGGCGAGACATTCAAATATAAGCTCACTACTATTTCTACTAACGATGAAGTTGTTGAAGCCGATTCTGTTATGAAAAGTAAAGGAAGCCAAACATTAACCTACATTTTCGATTGCGATATTCTTGACGTTGATGAAGACAATGTAGCTGAGCTTTCAATTAAAATTTCTGACGTTAAGTTTAATGGAGAAATGAATGGGCAGAAGATTAGTTATTCTTCATCTGCTAAAATCTCAGATCAAGAAAAATATAAATTCATGGAATACGAAACCATTCATAACACACCTTATAGAGCAAGAGTAAATCAGCGCGGCGAGGTTTTAGATGTAAGCCGAATTGAAAAAATGGTAGAGAAAATGAATGAAATGTCTCCGCAAAAACAAAATCTAACTACTGATCAAAAAGTAGCTTATGCAAGACAACTTGGCGAATCTGCAATTCGCCCAATTACTCAAATGCTATTCAGAGAACTTCCAGCAAATGATGTAGCAAAGGATTCCTCATGGATAAGAAAATACCCGCAGACAATGGGAAGTATGACAATTGATAATACAGCGAAATTTACTGTAATCGATTTTGTTAAAGTCGGCGATAGCAAAGCCGCTAAAATTTCCGCAAACCTTTCGGCTACTGTTTCCGGTCCAAGACAAGGCACAGAAAATGGAATCAACTATAATTTCAGCGAACCGAAAATTGGCGGTGACGGAACAATTATTTTTGATTTCGAAAGCGGCAAATTGATTAAAGCTGATACCGGAACTGATGTCAAGATGTCCATGAGAATGGAAGGAAAAGATGCTACCGGCAAAGTAAGAAAGACTAAAAGAACAACAAGTTCTATCAACAGAAATTTAGTAGAGCTATTATAGTATACATTACTCTGTCGCGGATCACTCCGCGGCAGTAACCTTTTCTAAATTCATCTTTTGAAGAACAATTTTTTTGAAGAACTCAATAGTTGTCCACTCATATTTTATTGCCTATTGACTTAAACCTTTTTTAAGCGGTTAGGTATACATCATATTGTATCTAAAATATTAAAGAATCCGCCACCTTTATTAGGAAGACCTTTTTTTAAGTCGATAAAATAACCATTACCAACTTTTTGAGCATTTCGATCAAAAAGAGTTTTGAGATAATCTCTACTGTGAAAATAAATTAATTTATTACATAGGTATCTTGCGTTTTGTGCTTCTTGCATATTAAAAATTATCAATTCATATTTTTTTGTTTGAATGACATATACTTGAGGTTGAGAATCTCTTCTACGAATTATTTCACCAGTTTTGAACACTTCGAGATTTGTATGGGTAAACATGGAATAGGAAATTTCTGGGACCCCTAATGTTCCATTTAATAACTTTTCAATAAAGCCATTTTTAGAAAGATATATATCAAGAGTATTTCGATACATATCAGTATCATAAATTTGAAAATAATTTTTAATAGGCTTGCGTGGTATAATCTCTTCTATAAAATCAGAAAGTTCAAAACGACATATAGGTAGTGGATACTTTTCTAAATCATCCGAATATGCTAATGGAGCTTCGAGAAAATTAGATTTTCCCAAATGTGTATTAATGTCATTAATTTTTAAATGAATCTCACCACTTTGCTTTTTACCCTTAGCGCTTCCATGATATGTAAGATGGGTATTTGAGTTACTTATAGTTTTCTGAGTGATTTTACTTTTGAAATAATGACAACATTCAAAGTTGGGGGGTAATTGAATATATAAATCAATTTTATTAAACTCTTCAGTAATGCTAAATGCAATAATTTCTTTCTGGCCATATAAAGATTTCAGAGAATTCATTTTCTTATGAGAGGAATAAAAATATGTAGAATTACTTAAACTCGTGAGAACACCATATTTTTCATAATTATATTTTTCACCATTATTTAGATTCATCAAGTATGCTTAACAACGTTGCCGCTAACCGGCAGTCCAGAACAAGGATGCCAAATAGTTGCACAACTTTTATTTATATAAAATGTTTATTAGAACAACCTACCTTAAAGAGCAATTTTATTCTGTAAATGCAACATTATAACTGAACATATACCGCACTGGAAAAGGCTGTCCGTGTTGAGCGGCTTGTTATACATAACTTCTTCAAACAAGAAATTTTGTGTTACCACTACCCTTAAGGACGATTGCACCATTTTGGAAGCTCTCAAATTTTAGTGGATTGCTGCCGACCAACAAATCACCGTTTGCCTTAAATTTTATAGCTGATGAGTTAATACCACTACCAATAAAAATTATGTTACTAATTTCAATTTTGGCACTATCGTTATTCACTACATTTAACAATATCTTCTCTTTTTCTACTCTAACATGCATATAATTAACTAGCATATTGAGCCGATCTATCGATAAATTATTTGATGAAATATTATTTAGTCTAAATGAAATAACTCTATGATTTTTACGAATAATTATTGAACCAGAACTAACATCTAAATCCCAAATGTCAGAACTGGCTTGCCATTCATTATCAGTTATAATTAGATATTCTTTTGATTCAGAATCACAAAATTTAGCATTTATTAAAAGAGGTATTTTCTCATCTCCCGAAGAAACTATAGATAAATAGGTTTCATCTTCAAGTGTAAGTATTCTTGTATTTTTAAAATTACAACTACCAATCGAAATTGATATTTCAGAGTGAGGAAATCTGAAAGAATCATGACATTTACCATTATCAATGCACCAGGGGTTCATCATTCTTTGTTTTACGACTTCTTTAGAAATAAATTTTCTTGTGACTTTGGAGTGACATGTAGGACATAGTAATGTAATATTTTCTGAATTATGTTCTTTTGCATCCTTAAATTCTGGGTCAACATGCTCATATTCACAAATCGCGATACCACATATCACACATCCGAAACCAGAATTTTGTCTGACTTTCAATTTAATATCTGGAGGAATTGTTCTTGTTAAACCATATTGATTAGTAATATTCATAATGCCATTTCGTTATGTATAACTATTAATTAACCCGCCAATCATAAACTCTAACATACATCGGTAGTGTTTTTGAATTAGCTTTTCGTTCACTTCCGGTTCATTTTGTTTTTAAGAAAGCTTATAGCTTATAGCTAAAATGAGATTCTTCTTCGCCCCTTGTCTTCGACTTCGCTCAGACTGACGTGGCTCATCAGAATGACAGAAAATTATTTCTTCACAACAACTACTTTCGAACCTTCTACCCCTTTAACAACTACTTCCGAATTCTTATTAACATAATCTCCATCAGTAACTACATCAGTTCGAACACCATTCAGCATTGCAGTTCCGGCCGGACGAAGATCAGTAATAGCAGTTCCGGAAACGCCAACTAAGTTTTCATATTGTGAATTAGCTGCATAGCCCGATTTGGCTGGTAGATTGTCATGTAAAATAAGCCGGTTAAACGTTTCCGACTTTGGCAGCAATTTCCATAAGAAATAAATCACAACAGCTGTCATTACAAAACTAGCTGCCAGTTGAATAATAGCTATAGAAATCGAATTAGTTGATGCGATATCAAGATCGGAAACTAACCCGAAGAACAAGCCTAGTATCATTAGCACAATTCCGGCAAAACCAGCAATACCAAATCCCGGAATAACAAAGATTTCAACAATCAGCAAAATTACACCTACTACAAAAATTATGATTTCCCATATAGTTGCAAGCTGCAAAATGTAACTTGTTCCAAAGAACAGAGCGAGTGCTATTACACCGGCTGTACCGGCTAATCCCCAACCGGGTGTTTTAATTTCTGTGAAGAGTCCAATCATTCCAATCATTATAAGAAGTGAAGAGATTACCGGATTATTTATAAAGCGTACAATATCTTCCGCCCAGTTAGAGCTAATATCAACATCTTCTTCATTGATTAAGCCAAAAACTTTTTTCACTTCTTCAATGGATGTTAATGTTGTATCTGCAATATTGAATTTAACTGCTTCTTCGGTAGTTAGGGTAACCAGCTTAGTGCTGTCATCTTCCATATCGGGGACTACAACTGTTTCATCAACCATAGCTTGAGCAATGTCTGTGCGTCTCCCATTTTTTTCTGCAGTAGCACGCATTTCAGAGCGCATATAGGATTGATATTTCTCGGCTTGTTTCTTCCCCTCTTGATCCACAACTGTTGAGGCTCCAATAGAAGCACCCGGAACCATCACAATCTTTTCGCAAGAGAGAGCTATTAAAGCGCCGGCTGAAATTGCGCGTTTATCAATAAATGCAATTGTCTTTACTTTGCTGTTAAGAATGGCATCTTTAATTTGTGTTGCCGCGTCAACTCTTCCACCAAAAGTATTGATCTTGAAAATGATTGCCTTAGCGGAATTTTTCTCCGCTTCATTTACAACTCGTTTTATATACGGGGCCAGACCGAGATCAATATCGCCATCAATGTAGGCAATGTAAACTTTTTGTGCGTAGTTAAAGGATGAGAAAAATAATGTTAGAAGTACGAATAATATTGCTGAGCGTTTCATTTGGGCCTCTGGTTTAGAGACTAACTTTTACTAAGTGCATAGTTAAATAATTTGTAAATCAATTTCGCAGTAGAATAACTGGAAAAAGAATCTGAAGCTTTTGGCGCAAGACCCATAACATCGAAACCAACTATTGTTCTGTCTTGACCAATAATTTTGAATAAGTACATTACTTCATCCCAAAATAATCCGCCCGGTTCAGGAAACTCAACTGAGTGAATTACCGAAGGATCGAATGCACTTAAGTCTAATGTAATATATACATTATCAGACAGATTTTTATTTACTAATTCTTGCCAATCTTCACCATACATTCCAAGTTTAATTTCGCATGCAAGAAATTGGTGTATCTGCTTCTCAACTCTAAATTCATTCTCTTCTTTACTCTGTGAACGAATTCCAACTTGAGTTATTTGAGAATTTATTTCGGCAATACGTGCTATCAAACTTTCATGCGGTGATTTTGTCTGCCAATCTTGCTTCATGTTAGCACGAGAATCTATATGAAGGATTGATAAAGAATCATATTTCTTCTGGAATGCCTTGACAGCGCCGAAAGATACAGAATGACACCCGCCGATTAAAGCAACTAGTTTATTAGCTTCAATCAGCGAAGAAATTTCTTTCTCTAATTTTTCAATAGCTTTATTGTAGGATAATTTTTGAAGGTTCAATGCTTCGAGAGTGCAAATTCCCATTTCGAAACAAAGTTCTCCTCCCAGTTCCTCATCGTATGCTTCCAGTTTAGCAGAAGATTTAATTATTTCTTTCGCCGCTTTCAAAACATTTGATTTAGCTTGCTTCTGTTCGGAATAGACCAAAGGAAGGATCACTGCTTTTGATTGATCTAATGTGGAGTACTTTTTATCGAGAGCTAGAAAATTATTTTTCTTATCTGCTACTTTCATTAAACACCTATAAAAAAAGCGGCAGAAGCCGCTCTTAAATTATTTTGTTTCTTCTTTTGATTTGTTAACCGATGTAATGGCAGAACGTTCAAATTTTATCTTAACATTGTTGCCAACATCTACAAGAAGAGTTTTGTCTTCCAAACCGGCAACTGTTCCATGCATACCACCGCTCATAATCACTTTATCGCCTTTCTGCAGAGCCTCCAACATGTTCTTATGTTCTTTCTGCCTCTTTTGTTGAGGGCGAATAATCATGAAATAAAAAATTGCGAAGATAGCACCGAACATAATTAATGTGCTAACCATTCCTCCGCCACCGCCTTCTCCGCCAGCCGGCGGTGCCATTGCTAACAAGAAATCCATTTACTGCTCCTTTTTTGATTGTACATTTATTGAAATTGTTTTAATGAATTCATTTTTCCATTCGATAAAACTTCCATCTATAATTCTTTTTCTAGCTTCACGTACCAAATTTAAGTAAAAAGTTAGATTGTGTATAGTAGCAAGTTCCAACGCCAAAACTTCTTTTGCGTTGAACAAGTGCCTAATATAAGAACGGCTAAAATTTTGGCAAGTATAACAACCACACTTCGGATCTAGCGGAGTCATATCATCTTTATAAGCTGCGTTACGCATCGAAACGATACCTTGCGAGGTGAACAAGTAAGCGTTCCTTGCATTCCTTGTCGGCATAACACAATCGAACATATCTACTCCGCGCGCAATCGCTTCCAATATATTTTCCGGTCGTCCAACTCCCATTAAATAGCGCGGTTTTGTTTGGGGAATAAAATCAGTAGTGAAGTCAACCATGTCATACATTTCTTCAGTCGGTTCTCCAACAGCTAAACCGCCAATTGAGTAACCGTCAAAATCCAGCTTAACCAAATCGTTTGCAGAACTTTCTCGTAGCTCTTTATATACACTTCCTTGAATAATTCCGAATAAGAATTGTTCGTGTCCGTAAAGCGGCGTAGTTTGTTCAAAAGCTTCCTTATTCAGAATTGCCCAGCGGGAAGTTAGATCTTTCGATTTCTTAGCATACTCAAATTCGCACGGATAAGGAGTGCATTCATCAAGAGGCATCAGAATGTCTGAACCAATGCTTCTCTGTATCTCAATTACCTTGCGGGGTGTGAAATAATGATTTGATCCATCGAGATGTGACTTAAACTCAACACCATCTTTTTTGATTTTTCTCAAATCGGAGAGACTATAAATCTGAAATCCGCCGCTGTCTGTAAGAATAGGGCGGTTCCAATTCATAAAGCGGTGAAGACCGCCGGCCTTCTCCAAGATTTCCGTTCCGGGTCTAAGATAAAGATGGTAAGTATTTGAAAGAACTATTTCAGCATTAATTTCATTTTCAAGAACTCGCTGAGTTACAGCTTTAACTGTACCTTGCGTTCCAACTGGCATAAAAATAGGAGTTTGAACCGTTCCATGCCCGGTTTTGAACTCTCCAACTCTTGCTTTAGAATTTTTATCAGTATGAATTACAGAAAATGGTAACAATATTCTCAGTGTTTTTTCGATGGGAAAGATAACCAAAAATTGGCTCTATTACATCTAACGGATTACTGGTTTGAAGTGTCAAAATCGGCGTATTTACTCCCCTTGCTCAAGTTTTCCAACCCAACTAATTATACCATCCTCAAGGTTGTAGACCTTCTCAAATCCATTCTTCATCATGAATTGGCAAGCTGAATTGCTTCTGCTTCCGCTGCGGCAATAAACAAAGTATGCTTTAGATTTATCAAGTTTTAGAATTTCATTTGGGAATGTTTCCTCGTAGATATCAACTAATACCGAATTTGGAATTCTAGTATGATAGAATTCTTCTTCGGTACGCACATCTAATATAACAGCGTCCGGTGTTTCTTTAATTTTCTGTTCGAAAGCTTCCGCTTCTAAATGGTTAACATGAATCTTGCTGAAAATTGAGGCTAACATTGAATCCCTTTCTATTTTCTAAAATTATTCTGAATCGTTCTGTTCTAAAGTAAGTTTAACTAAATCAATCTTTGTTTTATCCGAACGTAAAATCATTATCGTGTAGTTATCAATTTTGAATGATTCTCCTTTGAGGGGAATCCTTCCAATTTTGTACATGATGTAGCCGGCAATTGTCTCGTAATCTCCTTCCGGGATTGAGAGATCGTACTCTTCATTAAGAATATCAATTTCAACTTTTCCGCTAAGCACATAAGCATTGCCTTGTACTTTTCTGATCATCTTTTCTTCAGCATCATCATACTCATCACGGATTTCGCCAAACAATTCTTCGATCAAATCCTCTACAGTAATTAATCCAGCAGTTCCGCCAAATTCATCAACAACAACTGCTACACTAATTTGTTTATTCAGAAACTCGTTCAGCATTTCCAAACTTTTTTTGGTTTCCGGCACAAACAAAACTTCGCGTATAATCGATTTCCAGTCGGACGGCTGCTTAAAAATGTCCTTTGTAAAAAGCCAGCCTTTAATCGTATCGAGGTTTTCATCATAAACTAAAATTTTTGAGTAACCGGATTGAATGAATATATCAAGTACATCTTCCATAGTTGAAGTAAGATCAACTCCCACCATATCGGTTCTCGGCGTCATTGCTTCGTAAACTCTCTGCTCACGAATATCAATCACCTTGCTGATAATGTCGGATTGCGCTTCATCCATCTTTCCGGCTTCGGAACTCTCTTCCAGAAGATTTTGCAAATCCTCTTTATCGACCATTTGAAGAATCTCTTCTTCTTCTTTTAGATTAGTTCTACTTAAAACAGAAGAGATTGTTGAAGTGAGCTTCGCAATTGGAAATAGTACTATTGTAACTATTCTAATTGGAATAGCTGAAAACAAAACTAAACTATCGGCAAGGTCTCTGCCAAGAAACTTCGGTATTAATTCCCCTATTACCAATAGAAGTAATGTTGAAACGAGCAGTATCTGAAATTCTGATAATCCGAATAATTCCAGTAACACAACTGAGCTTAGCGACGCAAACGTAACATTAACAATGTTATTTGAGATAAGTATTGTAGAAAAGAAAATATCCGGATTATTGACAAAGTATTTTGCATTGAGCGCCATCAGATACTTTTTTCTGGCGCGCAGTTCAATCTTAATTTTGTTTGAAACTATAAATGCAATTTCTGATGAAGAAAAGAACGCACTTAAAGTTAGTAGTAGAATTAGAATTAATAGTTCGTTGAGCATGTTATCTATCGTAAATAAATAGTAGAGCCGTAATTATATATAGGGCGGCATTAATTATCATCGGCCAATCTGAAATTAAAGCATCTACAACATTTTCACCTTTATCCCGCTTAAAGACGAGATACATATACCGAAATATACCAAAGATTACAAATATCGTAGTGAATACAAAATACTCTGATCCGAACATTAAAATAGTTCTTTCGGAGACAGTATAAAGCGCATAACTTATTATAACTCCGCCGCCGGTAATTGATGATATTTGGTCGATAAAACTAAGACTGTATTCTTTCAAAACATTTCTTTGTTCAATTGCATTCTCACTTGTTGCTATTTCAACTCTGCGCTTCATAACAGCAAGAAAGAGAGATAAAAACAATGTTGTAAGAATTAACCAGCTGGAGATGTTGACTGAAATTATTAAAGCTCCGCCAATTACTCTTAGCATAAACCCGAGCGCAATGCAGAATATATCAACAATAACAATCTGCTTTAGATAATTTGTATAAAGAAGATTTAAGATGATATAGAACCATACAATTGCAACAAAAGAATGATTCATAACAATGGAAAGTGAAGCGACGATAACAAATAAAATTACGCTAATAATTTTCGCTTCATTAACAGAGACTTTACCACTGGCAATTGGACGTGTTTTCTTTAACGGATGAATTGCGTCTTTCTTTGCATCATAAATATCGTTAACAACATATATCGAACTTGCTGCAATAGAAAATAGAATAAATCCGGCAGCGACTTCCAGCAGTTCTGTTTTATCGAAAAGGTGTTTAGCAAAAATTAATGGGACGAAAACAAACAAGTTTTTTGCCCAGCTTGTTACGCGCAAAAGTTTTGCATATGTAAAGATTTTAGAAAACAACTGTTTCCTCGTAAGTACCAAAATGCTCTTTTAATTCACCAACCATTTCGCCAAGCGTTACATAATTATGAGCCGCTTTAACCAATACCGGCATTAAATTCGTTCCATCTTTTGCAGCTGTACCAAGCTCTGTTAAACAAATATCAACTTCTGCTTGGCTCCTTCCGTTCCGCAATTCTGCTAAACGCTTTTTCTGTGTTGCTTCAACTTCCGGCGAAATCTGCAAAATTGGGATATCTATTTTTTCATTTTCCTCAACGAACTCGTTTACACCTACAATATACTTTTCTTTTTTCTCCAGTTCTCTTTGATAGCGGTAAGCAGAATCAGCTATTTCCTTCTGGAAATATCCCGCTTCAATCGCGTTAATAACACCGCCTAAAGAATCGATTTCATCAAAAATTTTGTTGGCTTGCTCTTCCATTTTATTTGTTAACGATTCAACAAAATAACTCCCACCCAACGGATCTACTGTGTTTGTTACACCGGTTTCGTAAGCAAGAAGTTGCTGGGTGCGTAGTGCAATCTTTACAGCTTTCTCGCTTGGCAGTGCAAGAGTTTCATCCATAGAATTTGTATGTAAAGATTGTGTGCCGCCTAATACTGCTGCCAAAGCTTGAAAAGCAGTTCGTACTATATTGTTTTCCGGCTGCTGAGCTGTTAATGTGCATCCAGCGGTTTGTGTATGAAAGCGAAGCCACCAAGAGCGTGGATTTTTTGCTCCATACTTTTCTTTCATTCGCTTAGCGTAAATTCTACGCGCGGCTCTAAACTTTGCAACCTCTTCAAAGAAATCCAGATGCGAATTGAAGAAGAAAGAAAGGCGCGGCGCAAAATGATCTATATCCATTCCCCGTTCCAAGCAAGCTTCTATATAAGCAAAGCCATCAGCCAAAGTGTAAGCTAATTCTTGAACTGATGTTGAACCGGCTTCTCTAATATGATAACCGCTTACTGAAACCGGATTCCATTGAGGGACTTCCTTAGCACAATACTCAATCATGTCTGTAATAATTCTCATTGAAGGGCGCGGCGGATAAATGTATTCCTTCTGAGCTATGTATTCTTTCAAAATATCGTTTTGAAGGGTTCCGCGTAGTTGCGAAAATGGCACATTTTGTTTTTGCGCAATCGCCAGATAGAAAGCGAAAATCATCGCTGCTGGAGAATTAATAGTCATTGAAGTGGAAACTTTGTCGAGCGGTATTCCGCCGAAAAGAATTTCCATATCCTTTAGAGAAGAAATTGCAACGCCACATATTCCAACTTCACCTTCACTAACCGGAGAATCAGCATCCCAACCCATTAAAGTTGGAAGATCAAAAGCAACTGATAAACCGGTCTGCCCATGCTCTAGCAAATACTTGAAGCGCTGGTTTGTATCTTCCGGAGAACCGAATCCGGCAAACTGGCGCATCGTCCAGACTTTTCCACGGTATCCGTTAGTATGAATTCCGCGTGTAAAAGGATACTCACCGGGAAAATTGAGATCACGTAAATAATCAATCTGTTCTACATCATCCGGAGAATAAATTGGATTTATAGGTTCACCGGATACCGTTGTAAACTTCATTCCGGTATCGGCTAATTTATCTAATTTATTTTGAAAAGAATCTTTTGCCCTCTTGTAATCTTCAGAGAACATAGCTCCTCGCTTTCAAAGTTTAATTGTTTTGGATAAAATTAGGAAATGGTTCAAGTCCGTCCAAATCTTTTGTCGAACTCTTCGAGCGGTATTTTAATTACTATTGGCCTGCCGTGTGGGCAAACATAAGGCATCGATGTCGCAAAAAGCTTATCTACAAGAATTCTCATTTCAGTTTCAGTCAGTCTATCGCCCGCTTTGATTGCAGCTTTGCAAGAATAAGATTTTGCCAAATTGTCTCTTACTTCTAGCTGCTTGAACTGCTCATTCTTTCTGAACTCGTCTAAAATTCCAAGAAGAGTTTCAACCTCATGCTCAATCTTAATATCGGAAGGGATTCCAACAATTAAAACTGTGTTCTTTGCTTGAAATTTTATTTCAAAACCTAAATTGGTAAGATAAGATTCCAATTCTTTCAGCAGCAGATAATCGGCAGGATCCAGTTTTACAGTTTGCGGAAACAATAAATGCTGAGAAAACGGTATGTTCGCGTCAAACGACTGCATAGCTTGTTCGTAAAGGATTCTTTCATGAGCAACGTGAGAATCGATTATCATCAATCCGCTTTTAATCTGAGAAAGAATGTATTTATTGTGTAGTAAAACAATGAAGGGCGTTTCCAGATCGGAGCTTGGCGATTCATGATAAACTTGTGTAGGCTGTTTCTCATCGAAAGGCGCTGCAACTGCTTCTTGTGGAGAAGATGATCTCACTTCCTTATTCAAGGTACCAAAAAGAAGATCAATTTCCTCTTCACCCATAATTGGATTTCTTTTTTCACGGTTGATCGGACGGTCGGAAAAATCTTCCCGCTCGCTTCTTTGATGCGTCTGAAATTTCAGCGATTCGTTTTCTTGCATTCCATTTTGGAATGACATATTCGGCACCAAATCGTAACTGCCGATTGTTTTTTTAATCACTGCGTGAACAAACGAATATATTTCTCTTTCATCATCAAATTTTACTTCCAGCTTCGAGGGATGCACATTCACATCAACGCGTTTTGGGTCTATCTGCAAAAACAAAACAAAGAAAGGATAATCTCCTTTATCTAAAATGTTTTCGAACGCAGAAAAGACAGCGTGATTGACAATCTTACTCTGAACAAACCGATTGTTCAAAAAGAAATACTGTTCTCCTTTGCTCTTTCGTAAATAAGCCGGCTTGGCTACAAATCCCGTTACACTTATATAATCTGTTGGCTCGTTTACAAACAGAACAGCATCGTGTATGTTATCTGCAAAAACTTGCTTCATTCTGTCATTCAGATTTCCGGCAGCAAAATCGAACGTTAAATCATCATCATTGTAAAACTTGAATGTAATTTCGGGATGACTTAAAGATATTTTCCGGAATGTTTCAATAATGTGTTTAAGCTCAGTTGTATTGCTCTTAAGGAAATTTCTTCTTGCCGGAGTATTGTAGAACAAATTCTTAATTGAAATTGAAGTACCTTTTGGGAAAGAACCCTTCTCTTTAGTTATCGAAGAATCCTCTTCAATTCGAATCAAAGTACCGAGTTCTTGGTCCTTTTGCTGAGTTCTCAATTCAAAAATTGAAACCGCTGCAATAGAAGCCAAAGCTTCGCCGCGGAATCCGAATGTTTGAATCGCTTCCAAATCTTCTATAGAAGTGATTTTACTTGTAGCATGGCGCTGAATTGAAAGCAGAGCATCTTCTTCATCCATTCCATCGCCGTTATCTACAACTTGAATTAGATTCTTACCGGCATTTTTAATTACAACTTCAATTTCAGTAGCTCCGGCATCAATCGAGTTTTCGACTAATTCCTTCACAACCGATTCCGGGCGGTTTACAACCTCGCCGGCCGCAATTTTGTTGGATAAATTTTCCGGTAATATTTTAATTCGCTGCGACAATTACTTACTCTTTATTTTTTCGTTTCTAATATACGTATGAATTGCGAATTCCCTGAAATCATCCAATTGCGTTTCTATCCATTCGTTTTCATTGAATTTGGGAAAGCTCACATCACCTTCGACTTCGAACTTCATTTTCGTAATTATCATTTTATCAGAAAGCCCGAGTGCTGAAGCATAAACTTGCGCACCGCCGATTATGAAACACTTTGAGTAATTTTGTTCTTCGCAGAATTGAAGTGCTGTGATAAGTGAATCAAAAACAACAATACTTTCTGTTGCTTTCGCCTTACCACTTTTAGAGAGAACAATGTTGATTCTATTCTTCAGCGGCGAGCCGATAGCTTCCCAAGTTCTGCTCCCCATTATTACCGGAAATCCAACTGTGGTCATTTTGAAATGTTGAAGCTCAGCCTTGCAACTCCAAGGAATTTTGCCCTCGTTACCAATTACACCATTACTAGATACAGCCGCTATAATTATCTTTTCCAACCTAAACAGTTTTTCTTATTGTTTCCAAGGTGATGTTAAACCAAGCTTTGCCAGCTTATCTTCGAATTCGTTTCTTTCTCTGTTTCCGGCAAGTTTGCCTTCTACTTTTCTCAGCCAGCCATATTTTTCAGCTGCTGCAAGTGTATCTACTTCTTTGCCGGAAAGCATCGCTTTCAATACTTCAACTTCCATAGAAGATAATTCCATCGAATTCATTCGGTAATCTTTGAACGCTTCCCACGCAACTGGGCACCAGCGGGATACAATTTCATTTCCAATTGTGGAAGCATAAGAGCGAATTTCAAACTGTGCGTGAGAATCCATTCTTAAAGCGAGAAAGTTCAGTAGATTGTGTAAATCAATTTTCCAATATGCTTCTGTGTATGTAGAAAGAGGCAGATCTTTACGCGCTTGTTCGCGGGCAACACCAAGATTTAATCTTTCTTGGTAAATCTCTCTGGCAAAATTTTGAAACTCTTGTTCGCGCTCTGTTAACTTGCCCCCTATTTCAGTCGGGAAAAATCCTTCACTTCCTTGTTTGTTATCCTTCGACTGCATTCTCCATTCACCATCAGTAGTCTTTTGTGAAGAATCAATCGCAAGCGAATATCTTGTAGAATATTCATTAACATTGGCTGTGCGGTGACGAATCCACTGGCGCCATGCATCCATAGGAACGCGAACATGCAATTTAATTTCGCACATTTCGAATGGAGTTGTGTGACGGTTTCTAAGAAGATAACGAATCAATCCTCTGTCTTCGCTAACTTTCTTTGTTCCTTTTCCATAAGAAACACGCGCGGCTTGTACAATGGCTTCATCCGAGCCCATGTAATCAACAACGCGGACAAAGCCGTCATCCAGTACCGGGAATTTCTTTCCTAAAATTTCGTCTAACGCTTCAACTTTTATTTGTTCTAACTTTTCTTCGTTTTCCATGTCGCCCAAGTTCAAATTATTTATCAGAATTTTTTGCTGCGAATAACTTTATTACATCTTTGCCAATTTTCTTGCAAGCCATCTCTATTCCCTTGTCAATCTTCTGGATTGATTCTTCTTCAGAATTGAAATACTCAGCAACTTCAATCACGTGTAAATTTTCTACTGCCGGCAAGTCGCCTTCCGTTTGTCCGCAAACCAAATAGATAGGAACTTCTTTCTCAGCAAATTCATTAACAACAAGCATTGCGCCCTTGTTCATCAATGATTTCGAATCGAGCTGACCTTCACCGGTAACTACTAAATCGTAATTATTATTTATTGTGTCATGAATTTTTAATTCGTCTACGATAAAATCCGGAGCATATTTAACTTCAACATCAAAAAACAATTCAAAAGCTGCGGTCAATCCTCCGCCGGAACCATTCAATAAATCAATTTTCTTTTCACTTATACCAAGTACGGCGAGGACATCTTGAAATCCTTTGTCCATTTCTTCCGCTTCCTCTTCGCTGGCACCTTTTTGAAGAGAGAACATTAGGCTTGCACCTTGATCGCCGATAAGTGGATTATCTACATCCACAATCAATTCTATCTTAAACGGTACTTCAATTTTTTCTCCTTCAAAACCTTTTATTTTAGAAAAGTTCGCCGGAATAGGATCAACTTCATTTTCATCATCATCAAAAAATTTCCAGCCCACAGTCTGAAGCATTCCCAATCCTAAATCATTTATAGCTGTTCCGCCAACACCTATAACAACTTTTTCAATCGGCAGCACTGAATTTTCCACAGAATCATTTATATGAATTAATAGATCACCCATTCCTTTAGAAGAAAGATGCATTGGATTTCTTAACTCGGTAGGAATTAATTTAAGCCCGAGAACCTCTGCAGTCTCTACATAAAGAGTTTTTGTCTGTTCCGAAAATGCGACCGGACAGAAAAATTTATCATCGCTGTAGGGATAAGTAATTTCGAAGTGTAAAAACTCCAATCCGAAGTTTCTTTGTGCGACTTGCAGAAATCCGTCACCGCCATCTGAAATCGGCTTCAAATCAAAATTGATCTGACTTCTAATTTCATCGGGAAGCAATCTGAACAATGATGTTTTAATATATTCGGAAATCTCTACAGAGTCTGCGCATTCCTTAAAACTGTTTGGAGCAATGAGGATATTAAATTTTTTGTTTTCCATAATTCAATTCTGTTTTTGTGCTTCCTTAAAAGCGGTTAATAAATTTTTCTTTGTAACAAGTAAATCTTGAGAAATAACCTTCACCTCTCCAATTGCCGGCATAAAGTTAGTGTCTCCGTTCCATCTAGGCAAAACATGAAAGTGGATATGCTCATCTATTCCAGCGCCCGCAGCCTTTCCAAGATTGGCGCCAAAATTATAACCTTGCGGCTTCATCACCAAATCTAATGCTTTCATAGTTAACTGAACAGTATCCATTATTTCTTTCATCTCTTCAGCTGTAATACTGCTGAAATCGCATGTATGACGATTTGGAATTACCATTAAGTGGCCGCTATTGTAAGGATACAAATTAAGTGTTACAAAGCAGTTTTCACCTTTGTAAACTACAAGGCAGTCATCACTTTCAATACTTTCATTTTGAGCTCTGCAAAAAACACAGCTTTCAGCTTCTTTTTTCTTCTTGAAAGACTCAATATAGTTGGAACGCCATGGGGACCAGAGTTTTTCCATACAAATCACATATTGTTGTTTCTAATTTAACACGGTTGGTTTAAAAAAGAAAAAGGCGGAAGTACTTCTTCCGCCTTGAGGAAAAGAATTTTTACTCTTCTTCGTGCTCTTTGGATTTTTGATATTCGTCAATAATCTTAGCTTCAACGTCTTTCGGAACTTCTTCGTAATGAGAGAATACCATACTGAACTGTCCGCGACCTTGAGTTAAGCTGCGAAGCTGAGTTGAATATTTATGTAATTCCGCGAGCGGAACTTTTGCTTTAATAATCTGGAACGGGCTTTCGGAATCCATACCTTGAATTTTACCGCGGTGAGATGAGAAATCTCCCATTACATCGCCCATGTACTCTTCCGGAATTCTTACGGTTACATCGTAAATCGGTTCTAGAATAACCGGCTTAGCTTCCATGAATCCTTTTTTAAATGCTTGAGAAGCAGCTAACTTAAAGGAAACTTCATCGGAATCTACATCGTGATATGTACCGTCGAACAAAGTAACCTTAACATCAATAACTTTACTTCCGGTTAAAATTCCTCTGGTCATAATTTCTTTTAGACCCTTTTCAACAGCCGGAATAAATCTTCCCGGAACAACGCCGCCTACAATCGCGTCAACAAATTCATAACCGGCACCGCGTACTGTCGGTTCTAATTTCAAATGAACGTGTCCATATTGCCCGCGTCCGCCCGATTGTTTTTTATGTTTGAATTCGGCGTCTTCACATCTTCCGCGGATTGTTTCGCGATAAGGAATTCTTGGTTCAACTAAATCAACTTCAACGCCGTAACGGTCTTTCAATAACTTCACAGCAAGATTCAACTGAAGCTCGCCTTGTCCCGAAACGATTGACTGTGAAATTTCTCCATCAAATCTCGAACGCAATGTCGGTTCTTCTTCGTGAGCTGTATGAAGAGCTGCGGAAATCTTATCTTCATCTCCCTTAGCTTTTGGTTTAACTGCAAAGCGAATTACAGGCTCCGGATATTTCATTTCCGGAAGAAGTATTGAGAAGTTCTTCGAGCTAAGAGTATCACCTGTATGGCTGTCCTTCAACTTAACAACTGCGCCTATATCACCGGCATTTAGTTTACCAATTTCTTTTCTGTTTCTTCCGTTAAGAACAAAAATTTGTCCCAAGCGCTCAATTTTATCTCTGTGAGTATTTTGCATATCTTGACCCGCAGCTAGAGAGCCTGAGTAGACTTTGAAAATAGAAAGTTCGCCAACATGTTTTTCAGAAAGTGATTTGAAGATAAATAATGCCGGTTCGCCTTTTACATCGCAAGCTACTTTAACCGGATTTCCATTATCCTTCATCTTTGCTTCTACAGCCGGTCTTTCAGCCGGAGATGGAAAATACTTAGAAGCGAATTCCATAAATGTATTAGTGCCAACAGCTTTTACTGCTGAGAATGCAAATACTGGAATTAATCCGCATTGAACTATTGATGCTTTTAATCCTTTTACTAATTCTTCATCAGATAGCGTTCCCTCTTCAAAAAACTTATTCATCAAAACTTCATCGCTTTCGGCAACTTTCTCAATCAATTCTTCGCGTAATTTATCTGCTTGGGCTTTTAAATCAGCCGGAATTTCTTCTTCGGTAACTTTCTTACTTCCGGCTTCGCCGTGAGTTATCATTTTCATTTTTACAAGATCAACAACAGAAGTAAAGTTTGCGCCTTCTTTAGCCGGAAATGATACTACAGTAGCGTCTGCGCTCAATTTACTTTTTGCTTGTTGAAATGTTTCAAAAAACTTTGAGTGTTCATTATCAACTTTATTAATAACAATTGCTGCTGGTAATTTGTTTTTCTTTACTAAATCCCAAGTCAACTCTGTTCCTACTTCAACACCTTCCGCACTTTTAACAACCGATACTGCCAGATCTACAACATGAAGCGATGAAATTACTTGTCCAACAAAATCCGGAAATCCCGGAGTATCTAAAAAATTAATTTTTGTGTTATTCCATTCAACGTGTAATGGACTTGTTGCAATTGATATTTGTCTATCAACTTCGTTCTGGTTGAAATCGGAAGTGGTGTTTCCTTCTTCGATTCTACCGATGCGGTTAATTTCGCCGGCAGTAAATAACAAGATTTCGGAAACTGTTGTTTTTCCACTTCCGCCGTGCCCAATGAGCGCAATATTCCTAATAGCTTCGGCTTGATACTCTTTCAAGTTATTATCTCCTTGTTAAACGATTTAGAATTACCTTCTTTTTAACTCTTGCCAGAATGCTGTAGCGCCTTTAACAAATGCTTTTACATTCTGGACTACACTGCGTGCCGGATATTCCGTTCCGTCGAATCGAGAGAGTGAAGTAATATTCGAAAACTTCATGCGCACAGTCTCTATCGATCTTTCGATTCCTTCCCAATAATTTTCTGCTGAAGAAACTATCCGGCTTGCTTTGAGTGTGACTTCATTGAGGTTTTTTAGAACGGGGATTGTTGTATCGACTAACTGCTTTATGTCTTTTTGCAGATCGCTTAACTGAACAACCAGCTTCTTAAGCACCGCAATTAAATAAATACATAAAGCAGTTGCTACTATTATTAAAATAGCGAGTAAAACTTCCACTAAGGTTGACATGATGAATTATGCTTCCTTCTCAGATTTGTAAGCATCCATACCTGCTTTAAGAGCAGATTTTAAACGCTCGCTTTCCTTTTCGATTTTGTCTTTTCCGGCTGTTGCTACATAGCCGGCTTTGTCTTTTGCTTCTACTAAGATTTTTTCCGCTTCATCCAAAAGAGAATCAACTTTCTCTTTTGTCTCCGCTACTAAACGTTCGGACTTTTTTTTTCCTTCGTTTATTAACTGAGAAGCTTTCTCTTTTGCATTAGAGAGATAGCCTTCGGCGTCATCAATAAATTCTTGAGATTTATTCTTAATATCCGTACGTAATTCTTTTCCGGATTTTGGTGCATAGAGAAGAGCTATGATTGATCCAACGGCTGCGCCGGTTAAAAATCCAATCAATAATCCTTTTCCCATTCCATTATCTTCATTTGTCATATTAACCTCCAATTGATATGTTTGAAGTGGTGCCAAAATAGTGAGGATAGCCTCTAAAATCAAGGATAAGAATGTCTAAATCAGCACTTACTTGTTTAAAAATAGTTCTTTAAAAAATGTCTTTTCCTTCTCCAACTGCTTTACAACCTCTAATTCTTGGTTATTCTCCCCTTTCTTCCCCATTTCCTTGCTAAAATCCTCCGAGCGTATAACCGTACAACTGTTCACCTTTCCATAATTCATTAAACTATGGTCAGAGGTAACAAGGATAATCAGTTTTTTGTTTTTGGATTTATCTATTTCCTGCCGGATATGATAATCGGAGATCCGGTTTTCCGAGTAAACAATCTTCCCTTTTGAAAGATGCAAAGGGGAATTTGCATGTCCATCCAGATGAAGTGTAAGATGACATTTCTTTCCGGCAAAATATGAATTCAAAAAGAGAACAAGCTGCGCACGGCTCGCCTGTTTATCTTTTGCTTGAACCTTGGCAAGTGATTTCACTTTGCCAATCAAATTATTGCCATCTATTATGTAATGATTCATTCAACTTCATCTTTACTTATTGAAGCACGCAATATTTTTTTATTGCCATTGATGATGCAAACATAACAAAAAACCCCGGCTCTTTTTGCCGGGGCATTTTATTGGTACTAACATTTTTATAACTGTAAAGGATTTACAATGATAACGGCATTGTTTTTAAGTCGAAGATCGCATGCTCTTTACGGGAGATGCGGATTGAACAAATATAGATTTTATTTCTGCTTCAGATAATTTTTTGATCACATAAATGAATAATACTGCTATCAGAACAGTTGGAACATAATACCAAATACTGTAAGACTCATTGAATCCGTTATTCAAATTCTTTTCAATTAATTTGTTTGTTAAAGTCTGTAAAGTAAGATGATTGTAATAATTCACAATTGGGTATACTATTAAATACAGAAGACCCACAGCTAAAACATTAACTAACCCTTTTCTCCAATTGTTTTTAAGTTTTAAGACAAATATGGAAGAGATAAGTATAAATGCACAAATGATAAATTCAATAACAAATTCAATTATATATACAAAATAATAGGGTTTTGTAAAATGAAAAGGATGATCCGGAGTAATAAGTTGGTTTAAAACATATGAGTAAAAAAATAATGCGAAAAGACTTCTAATCAATAAAATGGCTGAAAGAACAATTAATATCCAAGCTAACATTTTGATCAGCTTATTGTTTTTTTCGTTTACAATTATCTCCTCCATTTGTTATCCACCTAACGATGTGGCAACTAAACTCTTAGATCCCGCGTTCTGTGCGGGGGTTTATGCTGCCAATGTTTTTTCACTGATTATGTTATTTAATTACAACAATACTTTTCTTTCACTAGCAAACTAATCTACAAACAACATGACCGGCGGAATTTATCCCGCAGTTTTATTGCTGGAGCAGTCGGTTTTGCCTGTCCCGACGTTTTTTGTCGGGGAGTTGCATGTTATATGGCATTATATGATTTCCACTCTTTTAGCTAATCTTCAAAGCTTCTATTATACACTTTGAGGTAAGATTCCCTAAAGCTCAATTCATTTTCCTTCGACCACTTTTCAAATCGTTCTTTAGTATATGCAGTTAACTCTAATAGTGCATCTTTCTCTGATTTATTTTTTATCGGCTTTAGATCATTGAGTTTGCTTTCCCTTTTGACTGATTTAATAAAAAGTTTACTTAGAGTAATAGATTTATAAATAGAGTATTTCTCAATCAAATAATCGATGAATGAAGTCCATCTTACTATATATAATATCTCTAACACACGCTAGCTGAGTTTTTTCCGAACAAACATTTTTAAGCTCATATTTCGTTTTCAGAGTGTCTGTTGACTTTATTGCCGATTTATAATTATCAAATCCTTGCCACTCCAAATAATATTTCCCCGCAATCCAGCTGGCAAATCCTTCATCCCAATACTTGTTATTTGTACCGCTAATTGAATTAAGCCAATTAAAATGAATTATATGACCTAATTCATGAGCAAATATTCCCTTTAATCTAGATAATACTTTAATACTATCTTTTTCGAGATACATTACATTCTTTGATATAGTTGAAACTACTATTCCTCTAAAATCCTTTTCCAAGACTTTATCTCAACAGAAATCTTCATGCTTTTGTAATATTTTAGTCGTGCGCATTCATACAGATATATTTCTTTGGCAATTGAAATAAATTCTTTTTTACTGATTGGAAGATATTTATCATTAATAATATTCACCTCAAGGCTATTATTAATAGCTTTTGCAACATCCAAACATAATAACAGAGATAAAACAATAATTATTTTCATATTAGCATACTTTACTTAGCCAAATAACAACGTGGTGTTTAAGCAGCTGCCAAAAGATTTACGCTGTCACATATTACGTTTTACTTTTTATGTTATTTAATTACTGCTCTCTTTCTGAAACACTTCAACCTAAACTGCAAATGTTACGACCTATTACAGAAGACCGCTGAGATACAGGTTATAAGATGATAATTTATTTTTCATTATAGATAACCTCAACCAAAACATTCCCAACTTGCTGTAAACTGGCACTACTGCAATATTCTGGTTTATCATTTACTGTATGCCAAGTTTTGGGAAATGGTAAATGAATTAAATCTATGACTGGAATTGATTTCTTCAAGAAAGCAATATGATCGTCCATAACTGCACCACCTTGTTCATCAATAAATGCAATTGAACCAACTACTGATGCGGCTTTCCAAACTTTTTCTACAACGTTTCCAGCTCGGCTAACCGAGTAAGCTTCCTTTGGTATTCTCAATTCTTTATCTCCGACCATATCAAGCAGAATACCATATTCGGGATAGTAGTCCGGATTGCTCTTCACAAACATTTCAGAACCAATTGCAAAGGGATTTCTTGGAGAATTTGCATTACTTGAATCAATTTCATCTCCAATATCTTCCAGATCAAAAAGCACTATATCAACACCAACTTTAGGTTTTGATTCAGCGAACAATCGAGCCATCTCTAACAATACTACAACGCCGGAAGCACCATCATTTGCCGCCGGTACTGGCAATTTATGTTTAGTTGTATCTGGATCATTATCAGCGAATGGACGTGAATCCCAATGAGCACATAAAAGTATTCTCTTTGATACTTCTTCCGTGACATTGAATGAAGCAACAATATTTACACCTTTATAAATTTTTGTTGAATCGTGCTTGTCAGTGAAATCGAATGTTTGTTCTGAAACCATATCTGCATATTTTCTCAAATGCGAAACTAAATATTCTTTGGTCTTAACATGGCTGACTGTGCCGGATATTCTTGGCCCGAATTCAACTTGTTTAATCAACTCTTTATATGCTCGTTTCCCATCGAATACTGGTTTCGGTGTTCTAATAACAATAAACAAGATTACAAAAACTATAAGTATTGAGATAATTAAAGGAATCCATTTCCAATATTTATTCTGAACAATTTCGGTATTCTTCTTTTTCAACTTTTTATTTGCCATACTACCTAAGTTTATGCTAACCAAATAACGCCGTGGCACCTAAAGTCTTAGATCCCGCGTTCTGTGCGGGGGTTTACGCCGCCAACACCACGATTTACTGTTTATGTTATTTAGTTACTTCTCACTTTCAAAAAACACTACAAAGCTAAACTGCAAACATTAAGACCGGCGGAATTTATCCCGCAGTTTATTGCGGGAGCAGGCGGTTTTGCCTGTCCCGACGTTTTTTGTCGGGGAATTGCAGGTTAGGCTAATTTTAAAATGTAACATTAAAATTCTATTTCACTAAATCTATTTTTATATATTCCTCATCTTTAGGAAGATCAAAATAAATTAAAACAGTATCACCTAGAGCGTAAGTTGATGAATTCACATCTAAGAAATACGACTTCGGTTTTTCTGTTTTATCAACAATATTACTAATTGCAGGAATATGTTTTGCCGTCGAAGAGATTGTGAAATATGCATTCCAGACATTTCGCTTCATGTTTTTGGTTTCTATCTGCACATTATAATTTCCGGCTGTAACTTTTTGACTGTTATTATCTATCTGATACCATGCGACTACATATTTCCCAGCTTGTTTTTGACTTTCGTTTAGAACATTAATAATTGTAGGATTTTCAGGTTCATTAGTATGAGAACATCCAATAAGAATTAATAATAAAATAAAATGAACGGATATGTAATGAATTTTATAATTCATTTTACGCCTCCTTGCAATTTTTCAACATAATTGTGTTAAATTATTTCACTAAACGAAATATTAACATTGTAATTTTAATATCGACCATTAGTAATAATTGACCATTAGCCTAACGACGTTGCCGATAAGCAGCTTGCCCAAGTTTATCCCGATGTTTTTGATCGGGACGTTTTAAGCGGGGGCGCCCCAGAACAAGGACGCCGAATAACAGCAAATACTTATTTTTATTAAAATTATTTCTTAGAACAAACTACTTTAAAGAGCAACTTTGTTTTGCAAACGAAAATTTATAATTGCACAAACCTGTCCCGATGAGCTTAAGCGAAATCGGGATGCCGTAATGAAAACGATGTCCGTGTTGAGCGGCTTGTTATACGCATTATTTAATTCTGCTTTTTAGGCAATATTGCATACGGTTGCTGTTTCCCATACACTATATCCCCTATTTTTATATAGTTCAACAAAATCGTTTCAGTTTTGCTCGTTGTTCCAATATATCCAATTCCTCTTGCATAGAATACATTTGCTGTATCTCTAGCATTTTTATCAACATATCGAAAATTGTATACATCTTTAAATAAACCAGCTGGAGTTATCATCTTCCCAACATAGATTGATTTGAATTCTACTGTTCCTTTTTCATTCTCATATGAATTCCAGACATCGCCATTTTTGGGGAAATGGTTTTGCTACTCTTATTTCTTGATAAGGACTTTCATTTAATTTTCTATTTATAAGTGATGAAGAATAAAAGTATCCATTTCGTATAAATACATAATCTGTATGTATACTTGGATTAATTAGTGAAGATGAACTAACTTCTTCTACGTATACCTCTTGACCATCTTCTCTAATTGCTTTTCCAGAAATCTGAATATTTAAATATGTGCCATCAGAAGCATAGACATATTGTTTAACAACACCAACATTTAAAGGTGTGTATGAATTACTTAAATCTAGACTATCTTTATTCTCACTTGGTGATGAACAGCTATAAAGAATAAGTAGCAGAATTAGGACTACAAAATTGCTGATAATTGATTTTAACATTTTTACCTTCCTTTTTTGTGAGAGATGATGGTAAAAGTATTATTCATTCACAATCCTTATTTTATGTGCGTATAACGACGTTGCCGATAGGCAGCTTGCCCAAGTTTATCCCGATGTTTTTGATCGGGACGTTTTAAGCGGGGGCGCCCCAAAACAAGAATGCCACTTAAAAACAACTGCCGATGATTTAGCAAACTGTGCTTAACTTTCTCGTGAGCACAGTTTGCCAGTTTGTTAAGTTAGAACGACAACTTTGAACAAGTTAGCCGAGACGGAACGACTAACCCGATAATTTCTAAAATGCCAAAAGCGAAAACAGCCTGCCCCGCAGCTTTATTGCGGGGGCGTCCGCTTGATTGGCGGGGTTATATTGCTCTCCAATTACTTCATTTTCTTCAGTGGCATAGGAGATGTTTTTAGCTTTTCATACATATAAATCTGCCCATCATTAATCTCTATCGTTTTATTATAATATTCTCCCCAGCTCAAATTTGGCAGTGAATATTTAACTTTATCCGTCTGAAAATTATATGTTCCACTTGAATCCATTTGGAATTTACTACCATAAGTAACTGTCATTGAATCTTTATTGAACTTATATATCCACTCTAATTTTCCCAATAAAATAGAATTTTGAGAATTAGAACTCCTACCAATTGCCCATTGAGTAGTAAACCACTCGCCCCATATTCCTTCATTATTTGTACCATTACTGGTTAAAATATCTAAAGGATAGAAATACATTAGATCTCCTTCAAACTGAATCTTAAAGTCAGGAATGGATGCAATAAGGGACAATTGATTAGTTGAATTGTTCACGATATTCATACGGTACATTTTATTAATTTGGAATCCATGCATAGTCTTATGATGCTCTTCTAAATTATTAGGTGAAGTATTCGTGACCTTCCACTCGCTAATATTATACATTAGAATTCCTTTTCTAATATTATAGGTTCCCTTTATTGTTTCTGCTTGTTCTTGATTGAGGCTATTATCAGCGTAAATGTAGTTAACTGTTTTTAGAAAAGTACCATTTGCATCATAACTAATTGTTAAATAGTCACTCGACCAAGTACCTACAATCTTTGCTTGCAACTCAGAATCAAGTGTAGCAATTGGTTCAATTGAATTGTTCTCTGAACAACCAATGAATAAAAATATTATGAGAAGTGAGGATATGATTTGATTTTTCATTTCTGCTCCGGGCTTTTTTATTAAATAAGTTAATTAGGAACCCGTAAAAATTATTTCATCTTACTTCCCATTTTTTATTGCAATATAACGGCGTTGTTTTTAAGCCGCCGCCACGAAGTGTCCGCTGCTAATTACTTGATTTATTGTTTATATAATTCACTTGCACAAATACAGAACAAGCTACGTCAACTAATACTACAAATGTCACGACCGGCTACAGCGTTCCGCTTGAGACGCGTGTTAGCCAAATTTTAATATTTATTACCACTCATAAATAGTAACAAACTTTCCAACACGATTTACAAACATTCGAGGAAGTTCGGTCAATACAGGTGTTAAAGGAATGTAAAGTATATTGACTTCATTTAACTTTATTTTCTTGATCATCCATTCAACGGTTTCATTTGCTTCTGTTTCAGTTAAAGAATATTTGGTCATTAACTCATTTTTAGCCACATAGTATATTGAACCAGTATTGTTTTTGTCAAAAGCATGCATATTTTGTGAAAGATCGGTCTTAATAAACAGGTAATACAACAGGTCTTCCAAATAATATTTTTTTTTACACTCCAAATACGATTTACATTTTTGGTCCACAAAAGCATTATCATTAAAAAAGCTATCAATTAAAGCATCATTAGACTTATGTTCAAATATCACTTGACCTTTTGTTGATATAGAAAGTATCCAGTTTAATGGTTTATCCCATCCTTCTCCATTCAAATATAAATTGACATCATCTTCTAACCCGTCTCCATCAACATCTATGTGCCGAATAAACATTTGATCGATATTATTTTTTGTTTGACTAATTCCGTAATCCGAGCATAAAATAATGAAACAACTAATTACTATGGTAATAGTAAATGCTCGTTTATTTTGATAATCTTTCATCTTATAGTTTTGGCTAACAGCGTTGTGTTTAAGCGGCTGCCGAACAGTTTACGCCGCCAATAACACGATTTACTTTTTATGTTATTTAGTTAATACTCATCTTCATAAAACTACTCAAAGACATACTGCAAATATT
>JBAYTN010000022.1:0-57312 GCA_041675645.1 Melioribacteraceae bacterium | reverse complement strand
GTAGTCTTTATAATTTGTACTTCTTCAGAAAACTTTGGATAATCCAGCCACAGATTGAACATAAAGCGATCCAACTGAGCTTCTGGAAGCGGATACGTTCCTTCTTGTTCAATCGGGTTCTGGGTTGCTAAAACAAAGAATGGTTCGCCTAAAGAATGTGTAACACCAGCAGCAGTTACTTTGTGTTCTTGCATAGCTTCAAGAAGAGCCGCTTGAGTTTTTGGAGGTGTTCTATTTATTTCATCTGCTAAAATAATATTTGCGAAAATTGGACCTTGAATAAAACGGAAGCCGCGCTTTTTAGTAATAGGATCTTCATCAATAATTTCTGTTCCCGTTATATCACTCGGCATTAAATCGGGAGTAAATTGAATTCTGTTAAACTTAAGATCAAGAACTTCAGAAAGTGTTTTGATAAGAAGAGTTTTTGCAAGTCCCGGAACACCAACCAGCAAACAGTGACCACGTGCAACTAAACTAATTAATAATTCATTGACAACTTGGTCTTGACCGATGATGACTTTAGCAATTTCGTTTTTAATATTTTTAATCGAATCAGCTAATTGTTCAACTGCCTTAACATCATCGGAAGAATTATTCTGTATCAATTTATTTCCTTAACAAATTTTCGAAAATATATAGCTTAGTTACGCACGAATTTCCCAAAAAATCTTTTCTTTTATTTCTTTCATCCACTTTGTGTAGAGTTTTTGTTTTTTAGCGTAATCTGCTAATCGTTTTACTTCCGGATAATCTAAATCCAAGTTTGCTTTATGTTCCGGAATTCTTTGAGCCAGTTTAACTAGATGATATCCATAAGTGTTACGATCAATTTCAATTCTCTTAGGATAGCTAATTTCACCTTCTTTGAGTTTATAAATTACATCTGTAAGTGCTTTATCTAACTGACTCTGTTCAAAAGTTCCGATCTCTCCACCAAAGCGAGCATTCTCTTTATCATCGCTGTACTTTTTTGCATAATATTCAAATGTATTTACTTTGCGAACTATGCTATCTCTAATTTCATTAAGAAACTCTATACTTCTGAGATCAGCTTCGTCATCAGCCTTAACTTTGACTAGAATGTGGCGAGCATGGATTGCATCGCCGCGTCTTTCAATCAATTGGATTATATGATATCCAAATGGCGATTCAACAATTCCGGATAATTGATTTGGTGCCAGCGCGTATGCGGCAGCTTCAAATTCCGGCACAAGTAATCCACGTTTTTGGAAACCCAAATCGCCGCCAGCTTGCTGACTTCCGGTATCATCTGAATATTTTTTTGCAAGTGCTGAAAAATCAGCTCCGGCCTTTATAGAATCAAGAAGCGACTTAGCAAACTCTTTTGCTTTCTGTTTAATTCTTTCACCGGTTTTGGGGTTTTGGAATATGTGATAAATCTGAAATTTCTGCTGAACAATCGGGAGTGAATCTTGTATGGTACTAAAAAATTCCTCTACCTCTTTACGAGATGACTCAATTTGACCAAACTTTTTTTGCTGAAGCATCTGAGCCATTAAGTTTTTTCTAGTATCGTCATGTAAGGAACGCTTAATTTTTTCAATCGGCATTCCGTATACTTGCTCAAGCTTTTCTCTTGAACCATACTGCTGAATGAAATAGTTAATCTGATACTCGAGCTGTTGGGTAACTTGTTCGTCGGTTACTTTTATTGTGTCCATTTCAGCTTGAGCATACATTAATTTTTCTTCTATAAGAGAATTTAGAATAGCACGACGCAAAGTAGAATCTGCCGGATTCATATTTCTTTGTGTAGCTTCCATGTTCACACGGAATTCCAATTCCGATCTTAAGATGATTTCATTATCAACTACTGCGATCACTTTATCTAAAATTTGAGCTTGTAGCGAAACTGCCACAAACAACAGCATAAGTATTTTTTTCATTCAGTGTACCTCTCAATGTCCAAATTATGTTCAGAAACTAATTTCTTGATATGTTCTTTTACAAATTCTTTTTTCTTCAAAACTGTTAATCTTTCCTTTGCATTCTCCTTTTCAATTTCAAAAGGAGCAATTGAGCCAGCCGGATATTTCTCCACAATCTGCACTATAGAATAAGAGCCGGTTTCGGTTTCTAGTACAACACTAACTTCTTTTAGCATTAGAGCATCTATAACTCTTAAGAACAGAGCGGAAGATATTTCACTTCTAAAGCTATTTCGAGAACTAAAGCTTAAAGTGGAATCAGTTCTAAAAAAATCCTTTCCTTTGTCCCATCCGTTTTCAATAATTCTAATTCTTGCTTGTACAGCTTTTTCGTAATCATTAGTATGTAAAACATTTAGCTTGTACAAATCGTCTTGCAGTTTGAAATCTTCTTTGTAGTCCTTGTAGTATTTCTCAACTTCTTCATCAGATGGCGTCTGATCATTTTCCAACAAAAGTTTATCTATTAGATAGACGCCGGCTAATTCTTTTTTACTCCTATTCAAGATCGAATTAAATTCTTTATCATCAAGAATTCCTTCTTTCACAGCTTCTTGATAAAGAATCTCTGTTTCAATCCAATCATTAACAAACTCATCTCTAAGCTTAGCTGTATTTGCCTTTGCAGAGAGCGCAGAGTCAAGCATAGACTTTGTAAGCGAAGCATCATTTACTTTCACAACAAGTTTTTCACTTTTCTGATCTTCGCCGCAAGCGGCAAAGATCAGTGTAAAAGTCAGCAAACCAAAAATTTTTCTAATTCTTAAACGCGTTTTTAAGCGCCTCATAATTCAAAGTAGGATTATAAAGTTTCTTTAGTTTGATCAAATATTCATCTTCAAGTCTTTTACTCTCTACCTCTTGAAGCATACTTGCTGCTTCCGGTTTTGCTTCTTCAAATGTTTTCAAACGTGAAGCGTCTTTACGTATAAGTTTAACGAATGACCAGCCCGACTCAAATTTGAAAGATTTTGAAATATCGCCCGGCTTTTGTAATGCGTTAGCTTGCTTAGATAGCTCATTCGATGCAATTTCAACCAATCCAACATAACCCGGCTTATTTTCATATCCAGTACGCTTGTTGTACTTTGCATAAAGCGAATCGAACGATTCTCCCGTGCTAAGTGCTGAAGCAACTTTTGCTTGCATAGAATCTTGTTCTACAAATATTTCTTTGAACTCAACTCTATTGCCCCAACGGAATTTGTCTTTGTTAGCTTCCCAATAATTTTTCGTTTTTGCTGAATCAACATTAATTTTCTGCCAGACTTCTTCTTCAAGAATTTTGAATAAATACATACCATTTCTATACTCTTGCATCAGTGTAGAAAATTCCGGGTCAACTTTATCATAATTCATAGCTTTTTCTTTTACTACTAAATCACTCGAGTATGTTGCTATTGCAGCATCAATGGTTTTTTGGTCTATTCCTCTACCTAAATAAGTTCCATTTTTAATCATGTAGTTAAATAAGCTATCAACTGTGAAGGATTTATTATTAAAAGAAAATAAAACATCCTTGCCAACAACTTTAGCAATTTTGCTTTCGGAATAACCTTGAGTAATTTTTGTTGTATCTGCATTAGCAACTATTTTTTCGACTACACCCGGAGTTAATGTAAAGTTGTATTCTTTCTTAAAACGTTCAACCAGATTATCATATTCCGGTTTGTATCTATATCTCTGAACCATTTCTCTCAAATTTGTCTTTTCTTCTTCGTAAGGTTTCTGGAATGATTCGCCAGTAAGCTTTATTATATGATAACCAAATTGAGTTTTCACAATCTTTGAAATTTCGCCAACTTTTAGATTGAAAGCTGCTTCATCAAATTCTTGAACCATTCTTCCGCGATCAAAAAATCCAACATCACCTTTGCTTGTCTTGCTGTTTGGCTCTTCAGAATAATTAAAGGCAAGTTCGTTGAAGTCTTCGCCATTCTTAATTCTTTGCTCGATATCTTGAATCTTCTTCAGTGCTTTTACTGTGTCTTTTACACCGGTTGAATCCTCGGTGCGAATCAAAATATGATCTGCGCGGACGGTTACTCTACGCGGACGTTTTTCTGTTGCTTTCAAAATGTGAAAACCATAACCGGAGAAAATCGGCTTTTGGAAAACTTGACCAACTTCCAAACTATAGATTGCATCTTCAATAGTAGGAAGGTTTATCATTCCGGCAGAAAAATAATATACATCTCCGCCGCGTTTAGCAGTGTTCTGATCTTTGGAATACTCGGCAGCTAATTTTGTAAAATCTTCCCCTTTGTTTAATCTTGCAATTAATTCATTTGCAAATGCTTCTGCTTGTTCCTTTGTTCTAGTTGAATCTACAGAAATAAAAATGTGACTTGCACGGTATTCTGTATTTCTTCTTTCGTAAAGCTTTTTCATACTTGGTTCATAAATCTCTTTTTCAAGCATTAAAGTTGTACCGATGTTCGCCTTATAATCATCGTATTCTTTTTTCATATCCGGATCTGAACCAAAACCTCGTACCTCAGCATCGCGCAATTTCATTTTATAGTTGGTATAGAGATCTAAAAACTTGTTTAGTGCGGCTGCAGAATCAGTTTTAGCCTTTTCAACTCCACCAGAGTTTTTAAGATAAGCTTTTTCAAATTCGTCAAGATAAATTTGCTGTTTGCCATATTCGGCAACCACTATTCTTCCGTTCTGTGCGGAACATGAGATAAAAACAACTATTGAAGCGAGAACTAGTAAGAGTTTTACAAAACGCATCAAATTCCTCCAAAATGGTATTTTTTAAGTGTGCTATTTTATCCAAAGGGGCTCTGAAAATCAAGGAAAGGAGTTTGCCCTAGGCTTGCTTTAACTACATTAATCTAAAGATTGTTTCAAAGGAAATGGTCTGGTATTTCGCTCCCAGAACGTTTCAAAATCATATCCTTGAATTGACTTGTTTGCCTCAGCTAACTGAAGTCTTTTTTCGGTTAGACAAGCATATGTTTTATCAATTTCAACACCCAAATATTTTCTGCCCAGCTTTTTAGCTACTACTGAAGAAGTGCCGCTTCCTAAAAAGGGATCGAAAACCAAATCCCCTTTTCTGCTGCTTGCCAGTATCAATTTAGCAATCAGTTTTTCCGGTTTTTGAGTTGGGTGATCTGTGTTTTCCGGCATTGACCAAAAAGGGACAGAAATATCCGTCCAAATATTAGAAGGAAAAGTTAAACGATATCCATTTTCGCCAATCGATTTCCAGTCTTTGGGATCGCCGTTTTCTTCTCTATAAGGAGCCAAAACCTTGCGAAGCAGTTTCACTTTTTCTGTGTTGAAGGTGAATTTATTAGACATTGTGCAAAACCAGATATCTTCAGAGCTGTTCTTCCAATTTGTTTTGGAGCCTCTTCCCTTTTCTCTTTCCCATGTTATCCGGTTACGGATTATAAAATGCTTTTCAAGTACCAGCGGAATTGAAATGGAAGAGTGCCAATCGCCGCAAACGTAAATTGATGCATTCGGTTTAAGGAGCGGCTTCAGTTTGATTATAAACTCATCAAGATATGAAGCATAATCATTTATTGATTTTTTTTGAAACGCAATCGAATTGAACTGTTTATTCATGTTATAGGGCGGATCAATAATCATCAAGTCAACAAACTTTTCCGGCAAAAACTGAAGCGCTTCGAATAAATCTTGATGAATAGTTTTATTCACAAGTTTTTTAGCGTTGGTATCCGCAGTTAATGTGATAAGCCTTGATGAAAACTGGCTTACCTCCGCACGGTTCAATTTTATAGTTTTATTAAGGGGCGATTTTGGCATTCAAAAAGATAAGTCCCGCAAATAGCGGGACAATTAAATTATTTTGCTGTCTTACCAAGTTCGATTGCGTCATCAATCTCGATGAGTTTAACTTTTCCTTCTTCGGCAGTGTCTAATGCAAGTACCATTCCTTGCGATTCAACTCCGAATAACTTAGCCGGTTTTAAATTGGCCACCATCAATATTTTTTTGCCTATCAGTTCTTCCGGAGAATAGCTCTTAGCAATTCCGGCAACCAACTGACGTTTTTCACTGCCAAGATCAATTTGCAGTTTAAGCAGTTTATCGCTCTTCTTAACATTTTCTGCGGCTACTATTTTGCCGACTTTCAATTTCACCCGTTTGAATTCATCTATCGTGATTTCTTCTACTATTTCTTTTGGAGCCTCTTCAACAATTTGAGGAAGTTTATTAACTTGTTCTTCAATCACTTTGTCTTCCAATTTTGTGAATAGAATTTGAGGTTCGTTTAGTAATTGTCCCTCTGCCAAATTTGTATTGCCCGATTCCAGCCAATTAGTTGGCTTTGCATTAAGCATTTCGAAAATCTTTTCGCTTGCAAATGGTATTACCGGACTAAAAATTTCCGCAAGCGTGTAAATAATGTTTAAGCAAATATTTATTGTAGTGCCGCATTGCTCTTTGTTAGCCTTAGAACTCTTCCACGGTTCAGAGTCATTAAAATATTTATTACCAGCGCGGGCTAGATTCATCATTTCAAAGATTGCGTCTTTTACCTTGTAGCGCTCAAGAAGTTCAGCAACTTTCACCGGAGAGTTTTTCAGAATTTCAAGCATTTCTGCATCTATCGGTGCAAGCGTGCCTCTAGCCGGAACTTTTCCTTCGAAATGTTTATGTGCAAAGGTGAAAGTCCGGTTAACAAAATTGCCTAATATATCAGCAAGTTCTCCGTTTGTGCGGGACTGAAATTCCTTCCAGTAGAAATCTGTGTCTTTCCCTTCCGGAAGATTTGCGCCAAGCGTATAACGTAATGTATCAGCCGGGAATAATTCCAAAAATTCATCAACGTCAATTCCCCATCCGCGAGATTTTGAAAACTTCTTCCCTTCAAAATTAAGGAACTCGTTTGCCGGTACATTCTGCGGCAAACAGTATTTCACTTTGTTAACATCATTCCAGCCCATTAAAATTGCGGGGAAAATGATGGTATGAAAAACCACATTATCCTTGCCTATGAAAGCGATGTATTTAGTTTGTTCATCTTGCCAATACTTTTTCCATAATTCCGGTTCGCCTCGTTTTTCCGATAGCTCTTTTGCCGCCGAGATATAACCTAGCACAGCTTCGAACCAAACATAGAGAACTTTATTTTGTACACCATCCAGCGGAACTTTAACGCCCCAATCCAAATCGCGTGTTATTGCGCGGTCTTTTAGAACATCGTTAAACCAGCCGCGGCAGTATTGAAGAACATTCTCTTTCCACTTATACTTTTCATCCATCTCGTTAACATACTTTTCCAAACGTTCTTGAAATTTTCCTAGCGGGAAATACCAGTGAGAAGTTTCTTTCCACACCGGAGTTTCTCCGGTCATTTTGCTCTTCGGATTCTTCAATTCCGTAGGATCGTAAAGAGAGCCGCACTTTTCGCACTCGTCGCTTCTTGCTTCTTCATTGCCACACTTTGGACAAGTTCCTTCTACATATCTATCGGGTAAAAACTTATTTACTTTCTCATCATAGAACTGCATTGTTTTCTTTTCAACAAGCAATCCTTGGTCGTAAAAACATTTAAAGAATTCTTGAGCGGTTGCATGATGAATAGGTATGCTGGTGCGGGAGTAAATGTCGAAACTCATTCCAAATTTTTCAAACGCTTTCTTGTTTGCTTCGTGAAATCTGTCTATAACCTCTTTAGGAGTGATTTTTTCTTTATCTGCAGTAACTGTAATTGGCACACCATGCTCATCGGAACCGCAGATATAGATTATATCATCCCCTTTTAAGCGTTTATAGCGTACATAAATATCCGCCGGAAGATAAGCTCCGCTTAAATGGCCCAAATGTATATTGCCATTTGCGTAGGGCAGTGCAGATGTAACTAAAATCTTTTCTTTAGCCAAAACAAACCCGGAAATGTTTAATAATTGTGGGCAAATATAGGAAAAATCTTCTTTAGGAGTGACTGAGTAACTGAGTGCCAATGTACCTGAGCAAAAAATAATCAATTTCTCTGGCGCTCAGGATCTTAGGCACTCTGCAATAAACGTCTTATGCAGTTCCTTATCCTCGTACTTATTATCACTAGAATTCAACTCATCTGAAGAATAGCCGGAGTGAATGTTCTTAATGGATACAATTTTAGTATCATCGTCAACATCATAGACAATTCGCCACGTGCGGTAAGCCAGAGTATATTCATCTTCATTTATAGATATGCGTTTTCTAGAATCATCTTTCGGATAAAACTCCAGTTGGAGGCGGGCAAAATTCACCAGATTAATATTCGCTTTCTCTTTAAGCCACGCAGTTTGTTTTTCAGCTACATCAGAAAAAGTAACATCATATTTTTCATCTAAGTTTTTCTTCACCCAGCCGGTTGCGGCGTTCGGAAATGAATCAGAGTATGGCAGATATGGTTTTATATCTAGCACCGGCGAACCGTCAAGTATATCCGACTGGGAAATGTAGATTTTCAATCCTTCAACTTTTTCTAGCTTAACACAGCTCATTCCAATTTGGTTTGGACGGTACGGAGCGCGGCTGGCAAAAACTCCAACCTTCTTTCTTGTATGCCGGGGCGGATTTACCAGAGGTTTCCAATTATTGTTCAAGTGGAATTGATAGATAACCCAAATTCTTTCAAATCCATCTAATTGAGAAACAGCTTGCTCGAAATTGTTGTGTGGGAGTAATTCAATTACCGAAATATCCTCCCCGGCAAGTATTCCTTGCCGGGGAGTTTCGTAACGATAAACTAAATCTGATTTCAAATAGCCAATCGGTTTGAGAACAATTTCATGATTAACAATCAAGCGGTTATCATCCATTTCAGTTTCTCAGTTCCTTCTTGATCATGATCATATTCTTAATCTTAATCGTCTTTGAATATTGGATCAAGATCATGAGTAAGATCAAGAGTAAGAAAAATCAGCCTTCGAGACCCTTGTACATATCCTCTATCAAACCTTTGTAACGTTCTTCAATTACTTTACGCTTGACGGAAAGTTTAGGAGTTAACTCGCCGGTTTCTATTGTAAAAGGTTTATCTAAAATCGCAAACTTGCGTACACGCTCAAAATTGGCAAGTTTCTTCTGGAAGATATCAAGTTCCTTATCGAGCAATTCATAAATCTGTTTTTTATCAACAAGATCTTCAACAGTCTTGTACTGAATTCTGTTGGCGTCGGCATATTCTTTCAGAGCTTCGTAATCGGGAACGATTAATGCGCTTAAGAACATCCTTCTATCACCGATAAGAATAAATTGATCGATATACTTGCTGGCGAGGAACATGTTTTCTATTGGAGTCGGTGCAATATATTTTCCGCCGGAAGTCTTGAAGAGATGTTTCTTTCTGTCAGTAATGATCAAGAAACCTTCAGCGTCAAACACACCGATATCTCCGGTATGAAGCCACCCATCTTTAATTGTCTCATCTGTTTCTTTCTTGTTCTTGTAGTAGCCTTGCATAATGTTAGGACCGTAGGCAAGAATTTCACCATCCTTAGCAATTTTAATTTCTACACCTGGATATGGCTTACCGACAGTACCGAATTTGTAATCATTAATTCTGTTGCATGCGAGAACCGGAGATGATTCTGTTAGTCCGTATCCCTCAATTACTAAAATTCCCACAGCTTCAAAAAACTGTCCTAGTTCTCTTGATAAAGCAGCACCTCCAGAAATAAAGAAACGCAGATTGCCGCCGGTTGCTTCACGCAGTTTATGAAAAACTAGTTTATCTGCAAGTTTTCTCTTTAGTGAGAGAAAGATCGGAATCGGTTGCCCCGATTTTTTAGCTACTTGGAATTCTTTTCCAAGTTCAATTGCCCAGTTAAATATTTTTTGTTTTTTCTCCGGCTGACTTTCAACATTGCGTTTAATCTTCGAATAAATTCTCTCGAACAAACGGGGGACGGCCGTCATAATTGTAGGCTGAATTTCTTTTAAGTTCTGCGATACTTTTTCGATGCTTTCGGCATAAGCTATTATTGATCCCGCTGAGAAAGCAGTATAGTAGCCGGCCATTCTCTCAAAGATATGGCACAGCGGGAGAAACGAGAGGAATGTATCGGTCGCGCCAATATCAAATACTTCGTGAGCGCCTTTAACATTTGATGTGATATTCTTATGAGTTAAAACCACACCTTTAGGCACTCCGGTTGTTCCCGAAGTATAAATGATTGTACAAAGATCATTCTCCTGGCAAAGTCTTAAACTGTCTTCAAAGTGAGATGAATTTGTTTTCTTAAACTCGACACCTTTTGCCTGAACATCGGCAAAAGTAAACACATCTTTCTCTGTTCCCTTTTCATCATTGTTCATTACAATTATGAAGCGAAGAGTTCTGCATTCGTTGCGGACTTTCAAAACTTTGTTAAGTTGAAACTTATTTGAAACAATTATTCCTACTGCTTCAGAATTGTTTGTGCAGAACTCAATTGTTTCGGAAGTAGAGATTGGATAGAGAGGAACATCAACGCCGCCCAGACCAAGAATAGCGAAATCGGAGTAAACCCATTCGGGTCTGTTCTCTGCAATTATCGCAATCTTATCGTTCCGTTTGAAACCCATTGATGCAAGACCAAGCGCAAACAATTCCGTCTGCCTTGCCAATTCATCATAAGTTACCCCAACCCATTGATCTCCAACGCGGTGTTTCAGCGCCGGGCGTTCCATTCCTTTCCCGAATTCCTTCGTCATTATTTGGTAAAGCTGAGAAATCGTTTTGAATTCTTTGTAAAGCGCCATGCAACTCTCCTCAGAAGTTTGGCGTCAAGATAAGGCGGGAGTGATTTATTTGCAATAACGGATAAAAAAAACCGGAAACGAATGTTTCCGGTTTGATAACCCTAAATAAAATTATTATTCGTTTAGTACAGATATTATAATCGAATCTTTGTGACTAGTATTTTCTGGCTTCCTAACAGCTTCATTTTTAGCATCTGCTAATTTGTAGTCTTTTAATGATACTAATGGTAAGATATCGATCTTAACCTTTTCTCCAACAGAGAGATTTACTCTTTTGCTAGTATAGAATTTAGTGTTTGCTGTAACTTGGCAAATTAATACATCAACAGTGTAAATATCTTTTTCCTTAACAATCGGAGTCATTGCAACACATAATCTCACTTGACTGTCACGTATATTTTGTGCTAATGTATCTAGGAACTTTTCTCCTTCAAAATAGGATGTATAAGGAACAGATACTAAACCCGAATAAAAATGCGCTTCTTTTGTTGTTTCTTTTGTCTTTATTGTTTCCTTATATAGTCTTAAGGGAGAAGATATGCGTTGAAAGATAATCTTATCGTTGCTTTGTCTTAGCCATTCTAGACTTAGCCCTAGATTTGTTGTAGGCAGAACAGAACGTTCAAGCAACCATTTAATATTAGCTTCATTAAATATTTCATCTGGATTGTAAGTTCCAGCATCAAAATCATTAAATAGTTTTTTCTTTAAAAGAGGTTGGTATGGGGCTGATTTTTGCCAAAACAATCTTAACTTAATTGAACTATTTGGATAAAATGAATCGAAAAGTGTAAAACTTGTCGCAATGTTTAGTGGGAATGTTAATTCTTTTTCATAAAAACTAATATTATAAGCATACTTATTAGAACTAATGCTACCTTTTTTTTCGAATAGGACATAATTAAAAGTAAGGTTTACTGAATCATTCATTATCTTTTTCGGGTGAAGATTAAAATCAATTACGTAATCATCTGGTTGCAGTGTATTATTAATTCCGTTTAAGTATGTTTTTTTATTCTTCACTAGACTAGAATATTTTATAAAAATAGAATCAAGCGAAGAGGCAACTCCATTTTGAGACCCATCATTCTTTCCCATAAGAGTCCCACGCATATTTCCATTTTCATCTTGTGAATTATTGAGTATTATTTCATACGATTTAGACTTGACTAAAAACTCATAAGACAATTTTGTGTCTTTTCCTTGGGATAAAATCAGATTAGCTAATGCCAAAAATAATATTACTATTTTTTTCATAATTCAAATCCTTCTTTAGAATCAAAGGTATTATTAAACACTACCTTTTCTGTTTTTAGAGAATTTATATAGTCTAAATACTTTATTTGAGAATTATCTTTTCTTTTTGTAGCCACAATTGTTATATGTCTTTTAGGTGTTTTTTGTACTGAAACTTCTTTCTCCACAAAGACAGTGTCGACTCTGACTTCGTTTTTTGTTACTAAAACTTCTTTTGGTTTTGCGGTAGCTAATAAAAACAACAGCAATATTGCCGCCGCACTGCTTGTATAAAACGCTGCTCTATAAAACTTGCCGATGGTTTGAGCTTTCGGCTTATTCTTTATTTCATCCAGATTTTCCGCGCAGAAAATTCTCGATTTTTCTTTTAGAATAATCAAATCGGAAAAGAGCTTTCGGCATTCAGTACATTCAGCAGTGTGAGCAAACATTTCCGATTGCTTCTCGCTCTCCAGTTCCCCATCAACAAATAAATTTATTTCTTCATTAAAGTGTTTCATGGTTCACCTCATTTCAAATATTTTCTAAGCTGTTCACGTACACGGAACAGTTTTACTTTTACATTGTCTATTGTAATGCCTAAAATGTCCGCAATTTCTTGATATGAATGACACGCGTACTCACGCAGATAAATCAATTCATATTCCTCTTTGTTCAGCTTCTTCATTGCATCATTAAGAGTAATTTTTTCATCAAGATTGGAATCAATTCTTTCCGTTATGCTCTCATCTATCGAAACTACGTTAGAAGCTTTTCCATTCAATTTTTTATAGCAGTAATTGCGCGTGATAACAAGAAGGTAGGTTTTGTAACTGCATTCTCCTCTAAAAGTATTTTGACTATTAATAAAACGGACAAATACTTCTTGCAGAGCATCTTTTGCATCATCGGAATCTTTAAGCAGACTCATCGAATAATTGAGAATATCATTGGAGTAGCGGTCGAACAGCTCCTTTACGTTATTCTCTTTTTGATTCATCCCTTTCCCGAAATAATTGCGTCTGTAAATAGATTCAATTTCCCTTAAAATGTTACAAAATTATTTCAGCAGTTTCACTTTTTATTAATGATTAGAACAATTCCGCCCTAAACATAAGCCGGTTTAGTTCCGGGATAGGCCTGTTTTGTCCGGAGATGCAATTGTTCTATCTGTAGTAGAACCGGTTCTATTCGGAGATAAACGTGTTCTATGTAGAACTCCGGTTGTTCTGCCCCAGCATGAACCGGTTCTGTTTTAACAGCCGTTTGTTTTACTTTGTGATAAACCGGTTTTGTCTCAAGATAAACGCGTTTTGTTCCAGCCCAAACCGGTTCTATTTTACCCTCCAATTGTTCTACTTTGAGGTAAACCGGTTCTATCCGGAGATAAACGCGTTCTGTTCCAACCCAAACCGGTTCTATTTTGACCCAAACGCGTTCTAGTTGGAACCCCATTTGTTCTAGTTGAGGATAGGAAAATGGCTCATTTTCGCACTTTTTACGGAGTAGCCGCAAAAGTGCCGGTTTTTAGGCATTCTAAGAAGAAGATTAGGAATGGGCGCGGATAAGTTATCTTTTTAACTATCCGCCTATTTAGCTGCTGAGAAAACAACACCATCAACTACCGGTGTAACGCAAATCAGAGGGTTTTGGGGAACCTTGAACTTCTCGAATATCTCTTCGAAAAGCCGATACTGTAAACCTTGCTTTTCCAGCTTGGAGAATTTTTTGTAAGGCATAAATTCCCCCTTTTTGTTTCTAGGCGCATCAAAAGTATATGCCGAATCGAAATCTACTTTAGCATGCTCTTTTAAGAACTCAATTTTTTGCAGATCTCCTTCATCGCTCTGATATGCTTTTGCTTTAAAAGCAGTTACGGCGCCGTTGTCAATTATCAAGTAAACATTCAAAATTGTTTCGCCCATAGTCTTTCCTTCAATGCTTTGTTATAGATAAATCTGAAAATAATAGGTTAGTAAGTTAGGAAAAAAGATTTGGGCTAAAGCCCATTTTGTGTGTGCTTTTTATAACCCCACGCTTAAGCGTGGGGCTATAAAACAAACCTAACCTTATCGGACTTTAGTCCAATATCCGCTTATTCAAACCGATAAGTACCGGTAAAGCGATGTCAAAGAAATAAAGAATCAATAAGATATTTCTTTAATTAATATATGCGGATTTATTTTCCGAACCACTCTTTATAAAGTTCCGGTCTTCTATCTCTCATAAATAATCTCTTTGCGTGAGAATTATCATTTTTTTCCAAATCGATATTGCAGAAGAGAATTTCATCTGTTCCAATTCCGGCGCGTGCAATGACTTCCCCATCCGGGTCGCAGACAAAAGATTCTCCGGAAAAATTTAGACATTCCTCTTCCCCTACACGGTTGCAAAGCGCAGTGTAATAACCATTTTGAAAAGCGGCCACTCTCATTTCAGCTTCGTACAAACCTTCCGGCCATTCGCCCACAGCACCGGCTTGCGGAATGAAAACTATTTGGGCACCGTTAATAGCTAATGCGCGCATGTATTCGGGATAGTGGCGGTCATAGCAGATTGCGACTGCAATTTTTCCAAATGCAGTTTCGTAAACCGGAGCGCCTGTATTGCCCGGAGTATAAAAATCTTTTTCATAGAAACATTCGTAATCGGTAATGTGAATCATTCTTGTAACGCCCAGAATTTTTCCATCTGCATTTATCACCGGAGAGGAATCGTATGTATTCTCCCGATCTTGCTCATACAAATTTAGAATTATAACAACGCCTAATTCTTTGGCTAGTTTGGAAAACAATTCGGTCGTTTTACCGGGAACAGATTCGGCAATATCCAAAGGTTTGGCAGAACGGTTCTGAGGGAAAAATTTTGTGAAGGCTAATTCCGCAAAACAGATAATTTTTGCTCCATCGGAAGCAGCTTTCTTAACAGCTTCAATTCCTTTGCTGATGTTTTCTTCTTTGTTTACTGAAGCCTTCTGCTGCACTAATGCAATTTTCACTATTGTCATAAATTATTCTTTATTCCTCAATACAAATAAAGCCAAGAAACAAGCAAACACAAAAGCCATTTTGCAGATCAAGCTTTCTGCCGCGGTTAAAAATGTTGGAAAGAAAATCGCAAAGATCATTGAGGGTAGAAACGTAAATAGATATCCAAAGAAGAATGTTCTTGTCAGCGCTTTTTTCTTTGGGTCTTCTTCGCCTCCCCATTTTTTATTTAGGATTATCATTGAGCCGATAATAGGCAAATAATAAACTACACCGTAAAGCTGTCCCAGCGGATAATAATATGATGCATAAAGCACAGTACACTTAGTAACTGCTAATTGATCGATTGCAAATAAATAGAAAATGATAAAGAATAATGCCGGGATGAAAATTAGTTTATGGTGTTTTCCAAGTTTCTCTGTATATGTTAAAACTGTGTAAAGACCAAGCGGTGGCAATAATGAGATATCTGCAAATGCTAAATAAATAATAAACTGCTGTTTAAGCCCAACAAAGCAAATTAGAAACTCTAAAAACTGATAGCCAAACAGTATTCCAATCATAGTGATAACAAGCTTGTTAACCTTATTCTTTTTAGCAAAGATTAAAAGGTTAACAATAAAGACTAACTCCATACAAGCAATTAGGAGAGAAACAACTCCGTCAAATGAATTCATTTATTTACCTAATTAATTCCGATGAATAAGAAAAAAGTGCCGGAGTTCCGCCGGTGTGCCAGAAAAGAATATTCTCATCGTTAGAAAACTCTTTCTCCTCAATCATTCTAATTAAACCGCCGAATACTCTTCCGGTATAAACGGGATCGATTAAAAGTCCTTCCTTCTCGGCCAGCAATTTAATTGCCCGTCGTTCAAGTTCGCCAACAACACCGTAATCATTTTCAATAAACTCATCGCGGAGAATAACATCATTCAATGAAAAGGTTTTTCCAATTTCAAGTTCGTCGGAGAGTTCATTGGCTAAATCTTTTATGTGAAGATTGTAAGGTTTATCTCCCGCTTCCCCTTTATCAATTTGAACACCAATAATTTTTGATGCGCAGTCATAGAGTGCTTTTCCAGCTATCAAACCGGCATGTGTTCCTCCGGAACTTGATGCGAAAATCACACTGCCGATACTTAAATCCAATTCCTTCATTTGCTTCTGAAGTTCATTTACAGCATCAACATATCCCAGCGCGCCAACTCTATTCGATCCGCCGTAAGGAATTATGTATGGTCTTTTACCTTCCATCATCAGTTGTTGAGCAATGAGAGGAATATTTTCTCCTTTACGGAATTCTGTTGACCAGTGAATTTTAGCGTTGAAGAGTTTGTCCAGAAGAAGATTTCCAGCATACTCATTTGTTTCTTCGCCCCGAAGTGCGAGATGGCATTCAAGACCGCTCATAGCAGCTGCGGCTGCAGTTTGTCTGCAATGGTTAGATTGAGCCGCTCCGCCGGTAATAACACAATCGCAGTTATTTACCAGCGCATCACCAATAAGGAATTCGAGCTTGCGAGTTTTGTTGCCACCGAATGCGAGTCCGGTCATATCATCCCGCTTAATGTAAATTTGTGGACCGCCGAAATACTTAGTTAAGTTTTCAAGTTTGTGAAGCGGGGTTGGGAAAAAGCCAAGTTTCTTATGAGACATATCGGAGATATTCAATTTTCACCGTTTCATTTTTGTGAAATGATTATTAATTCTTCTTGAGGCTCGCACATATATTCAGCGCCATTTTCAGTAACTACTGCCATCTCTTCAACTGAAATTGTCTTTGTCTCGTTGTTGCCAATGTTCCAGCAGAAAAATCCATCGTAAGCAAAAGTTTGTCCAACCCTAAGCAATCTAGCACTGTTTCCAATAGGTTTATCGCTTCTTGCTGCACCGCTAAGTGCCGGACCGGCATCGTGTGCCCAATATCCAACCGGATGGCCAGTGCCCCACATAACCGGAAGAGAACCACACTCTTTCATCCAATCTCTTTGAGCTTTATCAACACTCCATCCGGTTACACCCGGTTTCATTGCTTTCAAAACAAGTCTGTGCCCTTTAATAGAGTTATCAAAATACTTTTTGATTTCTTGCGGAGCTTCAGATTCTCCCGGTTTCAGAACATAAGCGAATCTTTGAATATCGCTTGACCAAACATCGTAAACTCTTATTCCAAAATCGGTTTGAATAACATCGCCGCCCATAATAACTTTTTCAGTTGCATTTGAATGACCTCTATCCGGACCAGAGTTTACATTCGGGTTTTGATCGGCCGCCCAGCCATCTGTTACACCAAGCTCAGACATTCTTTTCTTAAGATACTTAGCAACATCCGAATCCTTAGTAACTCCCGGTATCACAGTATTATAAGCTTCATATTGAAGTTGAGAAGTTATCACTGCAGCTTTTTTCATTATTTCAATTTCTTCCGGAAGCTTAACTGAAAGCCATTCCATTACTAAATCTAAGGAAGAGACCAATCTAACTTTGTATGTTTCATCAAGCGCATTTTCAAAAAACTTTCGCTGCGTGTATGATAGTCCATCTGCAATGTTATACTCGGAAGAATTGATGGCGATTTTCTTTGGATCATATTTTTTTATTTGATCTGCAATTACTCCCCAAATATCCGAACCACGCGGAATAACAACTACTTCATCCTGTAGTTTTAAGTCTTGCAAAGCTTTTGCCTCACCTTCCGGCGAGATTGCAATATTTTTTATAACTCCATCTTTAAGGAAGAACATGAAAGCAGCAGTACCGCCAGCATTCTCACCGCCAACATGCAAAGCCAAAGGATCGTTATTGTTTTCTCTGCAGACAACTATCCATGCATCTACTCCGGCATTTTTCATTGCATCCGGAAGTAATTTTTGGATTCGTTCTTTTCTAATTCTTAGCCACGGATTTTTCTCCGGAGGGAATGGCAATGTCTGAGCTTCTGCAAAAGAAGCAAATGTGAAAACAACTATTAGGAAAAGAAAGAGAGCTTTCTTCATGGTTCATTCCAAATGATTAGAAAAAACATGTTACGGAAAATTTATTTTAATTCTTTTACTTCTATAAGTTCAATTATAGTTCCCCACATGTGAGTACTCATCATATCAGCTTTTTCTTTGTAAGAAAACCAGATTCGCTTACCGGCAACACAATATTCTTTAGGTAAATTCAGTGGGTCTAAATTCTGATTATCATCCGAGACGATTCCCCAAAAACCTCCTTCAAAATCAAGATGAACGACAGTTCCGGTTTTTAACTCATTATCATTATCGCCATCCAGAATTGAGCAAGCCGATAAGAAAGTAATTGATAGAACTATAAGCAGTAATCTTTGAAACATTCTCATTGGAATGCCTCCCTCTTTTTCAGAGGGAAGCATAATAAATTTTAACCTTTTGGGCCAACCATTTTTTCCGGGCGAACTACTTCGTCAAATTTTTCGGAAGTAAGCAAGCCAAGTTCCATTGCGGCTTCCTTCAAGGTCTTGTTTTCTTTATGAGCTTTCTTAGCAACTTTAGCGGCGTTATCGTAACCAATAACCGGATTAAGAGAAGTAACAAGCATCAAAGAATTTTCAAGATGCTTTTTGATATTCAAATCGTTTGCAACAATACCAACAACACAGTTATCTGTAAAGCTTTCGCAAGCATCTGCAATTAATTTTATTGATTGAAGAATATTGAAAGCAATAATCGGCATGAATACGTTCAACTCGAAGTTACCGCTGGCACCGGCAAAGTTAATTGTAACATCGTTACCGAATACTTGAGCACAAACCATAGTCATTGCTTCGGATTGTGTAGGGTTTACTTTTCCCGGCATGATAGAACTGCCCGGCTCATTTTCGGGCAAAGAGATTTCTCCAATGCCGCAGCGGGGACCGCTGCCAAGCCAGCGTGCATCATTAGCAATTTTCATTAACGAAGCTGCTAATGTTTTGAGCACTCCGCTCATTTCAACCAGTGCGTCTTTTGCAGCCATTGCTTCAAATTTGTTTGGAGCTGTTTTGAATTGCTTGCCGGTAAGTTCGGAAATCTTTGCTGCAACTTTAACAGCATATTCCGGATGTGTATTTAGTCCGGTACCAACTGCAGTTCCGCCTAAAGGAATTTCGCTCAAACGCTTCAATGCATCGTTAACTCTTTCCAATCCATTTGTTAATTGCTGAGCATAACCGGAGAATTCTTGTCCCAAAGTTAAAGGAGTTGCATCCATTAAGTGTGTTCTACCGATCTTAATAATGTCTTTAAACTCTTTAGCTTTTGCATCGAGAGCATCGCGCAATTTTGCAACCATTGGAATCAATCTGCGGTGAATTTCTTCAACCGAAGCAACATGAATCGCAGTAGGAAACGCATCGTTAGTAGATTGAGCTTTGTTCACATCATCATTCGGATGAATGGGTTTCTTGCTTCCTAAAACACCGCCGGCCATTTCAATAGCGCGGTTGCTGATAACTTCATTCACATTCATGTTTGTCTGTGTGCCGCTTCCCGTCTGCCAAACAACCAAGGGAAAATGATCATTCAGCTTTCCTTCAATCACTTCATCGGCTGCTAATAAAATCAAATCAAGTTTTTCTTTTGGAAGTGTACCAAGTTCGTTGTTAATCAACGCGGCAGCTTTCTTAACAATAGCCATTGCGCGGATAAATTCTGCCGGGAATCTCTCTCCGCCAATCTTAAAATTCATTAACGATCTTGCCGTCTGAGCGCCATAGTATTTGTTTGTTGGAACTTGTATTTCGCCCATGCTGTCGGTTTCGATGCGGTATTCCATTCTGCTCTCCATTAATTTTTATTTCGTGATCAAATTAGGACAAAGCTATTTTATTTTCAAACGGTAAGATGAAAGAATTGCAGAATGGGTTCTAAAATGAAATGGACTTACTCTTGGCCTTCGCTGCCTTCATCAACTCTTCTTGCTCCAACGTAGCGTTTTTTGTAGTAAGCTTCTTGTAGAGAAGAAATTGTAACTCCAAGCGATGTACTGGAATGAATAAACTGATCGTCGCCAATATAAATTCCAACATGCCCGGGGTTCGATCTTCTGCGTGTATTGAAGAAAACCAAGTCGCCAAAAGATAAATCTTCACGTTCAACTTTTTCTCCAACAGTAAATTGTTCTCTTGCAGAGCGTGGTAATTTTATACCGGTCGATTTTTCAAATACTTGCAATGTAAATCCGGAACAATCAATACCTTTTTCAGTATTGCCTCCATACTTGTAAGGAGTTTCGAGATACTTAATCACTTGCAAAAGTATTTCTTCACGGAAGCCAAGCGGCACATCGGGATTAATGTAATTTTTGTAGTTGGCAATAAATTCTTTTCTATCGATTATGCTTTCTTGTGGCGGGGCTTCATCAAATTCTTCTTCAGTGGAGTCGGGCAAACTTTCTTCAACAATTCTTGGTTCAGATGTTTTCTTTGAACTTGTTTTGGTGTTTTTCTTGGGAGTGGTTTTCTTCTTTTGTTGTGCAGCAACTTCTTTCTTCGATCCGTAACGCTGCGCACTAGATGAAGGTGAACATGCGGAAATTAGCATAAAGCTGATAATCCCCAGAATAATTTTTTTGAATAGCTGATTCATTCTTGGGTTATCCTAAATAAGCTCTAAGATTTTTGCTGCGCGAAGCGTGGCGCAGTCTTCGGATGGCTTTTTCTTTTATCTGTCTTACTCTCTCGCGCGTAAGATGGAATTTTTCACCAATCTCTTCAAGAGTCATAGAATGTTCCTTGCTCAACCCGAAGTAGAGTTTAATTACTTCAGCTTCTCTTTCAGATAAAGTTGAAAGCGCTCTTTCAATTTCCCTTTTCAGAGATTCATTCATCAGTTTTTGATCCGGCGAAGGTTCTTCATCACTTTCTAAAATATCGAGCAAGCGGTTCTCTTCACCTTGAGAAAAAGGAGCATCCATAGATACTGCACGACCGGCAATTTTTAGCGTGTCGGAAACTTCAGAAATATCCATCTGAAGTTCTTGAGCTAATTCTTGCGCGCTCGGTTCACGCTCATATTCTTGTTCCAGATTGCTGTAAGCCTTTCCAATCTTATTTAACGCACCCACTCTGTTAAGAGGCAAGCGGACAATCCTAGACTGCTCTGCAAGTGCTTGTAGAATTGATTGGCGAATCCACCATACGGCATATGATATAAATTTGAATCCGCGTGTTTCATCAAAACGATGAGCAGCTTTAATTAATCCAAGATTACCTTCGTTAATTAAATCGCCGAGCGAGAGACCTTGATTCTGATATTGCTTTGCTACGGAAACCACAAAGCGAAGATTGGCTTTTACAATTTTTTCCAGCGCGAGTCTATCATTCTGTCTAATCCGTATCGCGAGTTCAATTTCTTCATCCGGTGTTAAGAGATCAACTTTACCAATTTCTTGAAGATATTTATCTAACGACTGACTTTCTCTGTTTGTGAATTGCTTTGAGATTTTCAAACAACCTCCTACTTACGATCGACGTTAATTGAATCAACTATCCCCACAATGGTTGCATCAACGGGAGCCATATCAACATCAAGGGGAATAACGGCTTCACTAGCAGTAACATAAAATATTATTTCACCGGGCCCGGCGCCAACAGTATCAAGCGCAATAAGAGGCTCGCCATTTTTTTCCATCAAAGAATTAATCGGCTGCACAAACATCATCTTGTAGCCATTTACGGCTTCATATTTTCTTGTTGCCCAAATTGTACCAATAACTTGTCCAAAATACATTATGCGTCAACCGTTTTTTTCATATTGTCTTTAACCGATATATCAAGCTTATCAACAATTGCCATGATTACAGCATCGACCGGTTTATTTTTAGTGATTGTAGTTTGACGGGCAGAACTTCCTTGAGCTACGATAACAATTTCACCAACACCAGCACCAACGCTGTCCACCGCAATTACTGTTGAATCTTTCGGATTGTAGTCGAGATCCAGTTGCCGAACGATTAAAAATTTTGCACCAACAAGTGCTTCATCTTTTCTAGTTGACCACACAGTACCAATAACTTTTCCTAGTAACAATTTAGCCTCGTAATTCTTTTGGTGAAATTAATTTGATTCCGCTATTCTTGAAACGCTCAATCTCTCTAGTGAGGATTGGAAGTTTATTGTTTTTCGCGAGAGAACAAACAAGAGCGTCTCGCGTGGACGCAACTTTATTAAAAAATTCAGAAATGTTCAAACTGTAACGCGGGTGAATTCCCAGTACATTTATTGCATAAAGGACAGAATCAACAGCTTCTTTCCGGAATCCATCTGCTGCAATAAAGTACAATTCTGATGCTGTTATTACTGAAGTAAAACAGACACCTTTAGTCATTGCAGTTTCCAAAATCGATGGGCAAGATAAATCTTTTTGTGTTAAGTGGTCAACAATGATATCGGTTTCAATCAGAAACTCGCTCTTTGTTTTCATTTAGTAAATGGTTGGATTGAAAATTCGACATTGGCCAGTTTGCCTTTCGACTGCAAAAATTTCTCCACAACTTCATCCGGCAATTTTTGTAATTCTTTTATAAGCGAAAACATCTCCTCTTTCGTTGAGTTAATGCTATGTTCATCTTCCCGGATATTATTAAGATTTTCATTCATTCAGAAAACTCTTTCCTTCCAAACCATTGTTAATTTTGAAGAAGTGTGCAACAGTTTGAGCTACATCCGCAAAGGTATCTCTAATACCCAGATTTTTGCCGGGAACATTCTTCTGAAAATGAAGAAGGGGAACATATTCCCTTGTATGATCTGTGCTAATATCAGTCGGATCATTACCATGATCAGCAGTTAAAATTAAGTGATCGGTTTCATCCATTGCATCTACAATTTCGGGCAGTCTCTTATCGAAGTCTTGCAAAGCTTTATAATAACCTTCTGTATCATTTCGATGGCCATAGTAAACATCAAAATCAACCAAGTTGGCAAAGAGAAAGCTATTCTTAACCAATTTGTTAGTCGATATTATTTTCTCAATTCCCTCATTGTTCGATTTGGTTTTAAGCTGGTGCTTAATACCGCTGTAATTGAACAGATCGTTGATCTTTCCAATTGCATAGGTTTCAATACCCAGTTCAGAGAGATAATTAAGAATCGTCGGCGAGGATGGATCAATTGAAAAATCTTTTCTGTTTGTCGTCCTAGCAAACTTTCCATCTTTGGTAATGAACGGGCGGGCGATTATTCTCCCTACTTCGTGCACGCCAACCATAACATTTTCGCGAGCTATTTTACAAATCTCATATTGTTTTTCGATTGGAATAATTTCTTCATGCGCAGCTATTTGGAAGACACTATCTGCAGATGTATAAACAATCGGGAATCCGGTTTTGCAATGTTCGTCACCAAGTTCTTCAATAATTTGAGTACCAGAAGCGACACAATTGCCTAGAATTCCTTTCAAGCCGGTTTCAGCAAGAAACAGATCAACAACATCCTTTGGAAATCCGTTTGGATAAACCGGAAATTCTTTTCTAGTAATTACACCGCCAAGTTCCCAATGCCCGGTTGTAGAATCTTTACCGACTGACTGCTCTGCAAGTTTTCCAAAGGAAGCTAAAGGCGCATCCTCTAATTCAACTCCTTCAATCGGATTAATATTTCCAAGACCAAATTTTTGGAGATTAGGCAAACTTAAACCGCCAAGTTTTACAGCCATATTACCCAGCGTGTCGCTTCCTTTGTCACCATATTTTTCAGAATCGGGCAACTCACCTATCCCGACTCCATCGAGAACGATTACAATAAAGTTATTCAATGGAATTCCTCTAGTTGGTACTTTTTACAGAATTGCCGCCCTTCTCAATAGCTTTTTTCAAAGCAAGTTCAGCATTGTATAAAATTTCTTGTGCATCAATTTTTCCAATAGTTGATGCAACACCAATAGAAACGGTAAAGGTAGATTGTTTTGAAACAACTGCAATTGGCTTACGAGCGATTTTAATTCTCAATTTTTCAGCCCATAAGAAAACATCTTTTGGAGGTGTATTGAAGAAATAAACCGCAAAAACTTTTTCGCTTATGCGACCGAATAGATTCATTGGAGTCATTTCTTCTTTAATCATTTGTGCTACAGCGCGAAAAACTTTAGGGAATGGATCGCCTTCAAAAAGAGATTGCTGCTCAAGAAGTTCATCCACTTTGATTAACGCAACAGCACCTTGTACAGTTAGTTCTTTGCTTTTAACAAGATCAACAGCAAACCTTTCCAAGAAAGAATCGTAGTTAAGCGCTTTTGTTTCAATATCGTGTGAGAGAAATGAACGCAATAAATTTAACGATGAATATGAATGTAGAATGAAAGCAAAAATCTTTGTAGCGTTTTTGATGAATCCAACTTCGCTGTTAGAATAAACATTCTTTTTTAGACTCTCAAAGCAAAGCACACCATAATTCTGATCGTCATACACGAGTGGAACAGCTAGGAAAGAGCCGTCAAAAGTGAAGCCTTCGTTTTTGGCAAAGCGAGGAGGAATATCGGCATTGGAGGTATCATCAATTTTAACCGGAGTTGTGCTTAATATTGCTTTGCCAACAAGAGTGCCCGTCAAATCGATTTCTAAACCATGACCAATATATTTAAGTGACGTCTTGTTTATAATTTTTGCTGTTTTGAATTTGTGTTCAATAGGTTCGTAGGTAACAAGCGTAAAAACATCCCAGTCAATTAATCCATGAACAGCAGTTTCTATTGCTTGGAACAACTCGCTTTCTGATTCATATTTCCTATCGAAAGAAAAAATATCAACAAGCGTTTTCAATCGCTGTTCAGCTTGAGATTCGGCAAACTTTTCTTCGAATAAACTAATTATAACCGAAATTACACGGACTATTCTTCCAAGCGCATAAACTTGTTCAATCCCAAAAGCATCATTCATCTTCGAGTCGAGAACAAGTATTCCGGTAAGTGTCTTTCCATAAAAAAGAGGAACGCCTACAAAACTTTTTATTCCTTGAGGCTGATTATAATAGCGAAGGTTATCAGTTTCGGCATTGGAAGTTATATCTGTTAAAATCTCCGGCTCTTCTTTCAGAACAATCTTGCCTAGAACATCATCTTCCAGTTCAAATTTTTGCTTTGTTAGCTCGGTCGAAGCTGATACGAAACGTTCTAGTGTTAATCTTTTTCTTTTGGCGTTGTACCAGAAGAATGCAGCGGTGTGAGCCATGTAAGCATCTTTAATCACACTAAGAATTTTTTCTAAAACGAAACCGAATTGTTCGTCCTGACTCACATCACCCGGAAGTTCTTCGAGTACGATGCTTTCAAAATTCTTTTTGAAATCCGCCGGTTTGAAAACATCTCCGCCACCGCTTCGTGGTAGTGGTGTATTAAAGTTCTCTGCAGTGATGATCTCGAGATTTTTATTCTTAGAAATGATTTTGAATTCTTCACCGCTATCGGTCTCATAACCACCGGCTCTATAAATTGCCGGTTCTTCAAGCCGATTATCGACTAGTGGAGGAAGTTCTTCTTGCTTATTAGCATCGCGTAGAAAGATAATGAACCCGACATATATAACTAGAATAACAGCGGTTATTCCTCGGTACATTATATCTTCGGTAAAAAATGGGATTGCCAAGAGAATTGGAATAATGGAAAATATTAAAACTCGTCTTTTGCTTTTGTCGTTGAAACCCATTTAATACCAATTAGTTTTGAATGACAGATAATATTTTATTTCTCAAATCAATAATAATAAAGTTCAGAGAATTTTTCATGAAAGGAAGAGTTTACTGATTATACTTATTGTCTCTTTCCTCCCGGTGCCTTTAATTGCGGAGAAATGAAAGAGATTGTCGCCGAACAGAAGCTCCGGGAAAAATTGCTGAACCACTTTTTTGCTTGATGCTAATTCTTTCTGATTGAGTTTGTCAACTTTGTTAAGAAAAACAAAATATGGCAACCCTAGTGAATTGATGAACTCATTCAACTCAATATCTGTCTGCATTGGTTCATGGCGACTGTCTATTAAGTGAAACACAATTTGGTTCTCTTTTCTTAAAGAGAAAAAACTATGGAGTAGTTTTTTCCAATCGTCTCTTTCCCCTTTGGAAACTTTAGCGTATCCAAAACCGGGTAAATCTACAAAGTAAAATTTGTTCTCAATTTTGTAATAGTTAATGGAACGTGTTTTACCGGGAGTTGAGCTGGTTTTAGCAACTTTGGAATTCAGCAACGAGTTAATAAAAGAAGACTTGCCTACGTTCGATCTGCCGCAAAGTACTACTTCCGGCAGAATTTCCTTTGGTAATTCACTCAATTTATAAACGGCTTTAACGAACTCTATATTTTTCATCTTCCCTTTTTACTCAAAACTCAGAGTGATAATTCTAATACAAAAATATTCAAATAATAGCTGACATACAGATATACTAAATGTTTTAGGATAATAATTTTAGTTTTGAAATGTGTGGAATATATTCACATCTGGAAGCGGACTTCATTAACTTGACACAGATACTGTTTAAAACAAAAAAGTCTCGCATTTGCGAGACTTTTTTACAAACTCTATAAGAAATTTTATTCAGCCTTCTTTGCAGTTTTCTTAGTCTTCTTTTCTTTCGGTTCGGCATCAGCTTCTTTTTTAGCTTTTGCCTTGGCAGGTTTCTTTTCAGCTTTTTCCGCCTTCTCTGCTTTTGGTTTAGCTGCTTTCTTTTCTTTTTTCACTTCTTTAGCAGCTTCAGCTTTTTCTTCAGCAGGCTTATCTTCAGTTTTAGCTTTCTTAGGAGCTTTTTCTTTAATAACACCGCTGTAATCAACTAATTCAATGATCGCCATTTCAGCGCCATCGCCTTTTCTTCGGCCTAAGTGAACAACACGAGTGTAACCACCGGGACGATCACCAATTTTTGCTACTATTTCAGTAAACAATTCTTTAACAATTTCTTTATCGCAAATATCCGCGGCAATTATTCTTCTTGCATGAACAGAATCGGACTTAGCTCTTGTAATCATTGGCTCAGCATAAGTTCTTAATTCTTTTGCTTTAGCTAAAGTTGTTTGAATTTTTTTATGCTTAAATAATGCGGTAGCTAATAGTCTTAATGTTGCAGCTCTATGACTTGCAGTTCTACCAAGTTTTCTTCCTTTAACACTGTGTCTCATTCTTCAACCTTATGGAAATACTAGTTGTTTTCTGGTTTATCTTTTAAATATTTTTCTACGTCCATACCAAATTCAAGACCGTAGTTGTCAACAATTTCAAGCAATTCGGCTAACGACTTGCGACCAAAGTTTCTAAATTTAAGCATTTCGCTTTCATCCTTACGAACTAGGTCGGCTAAGTATTTAATGTTAGCAGCTTTAAGACAGTTATGCGAACGTACGCTTAATTCCAAATCATCAACGCTAGTTGTTAAAATCTTACGAACTCTTTCTGTCTCTGCATCTTTCTCATTTTCAACTTTTTCTTCTTCAGGTTCAGCTTCGAAATTGATGAACATTGCAACATGGTCTTTCAAAATCTTACCTGCGTTAGATAATGCTTCCGATGGAGTAATGGAACCATCAGTTGTTATTTCGAGTGTCAATTTCTCAAAATCGTTTCTTTCGCCAATACGTACATTTTCGATATCGTAACGAACATTTACTATTGGTGTAAAGATTGAATCGATTGGAATTGTTCCGATTGTGGATTCAGCAATTTTTTGTTCGTTGCTGGGAACATAACCCTTACCAATTCCAATGCGCAATTCTATATTCAATTTAGCTTCGGCATTAAGGCGTGCAATATGTTGTTGCGGATTAAGAATTTCCAAATCCGGACAAGCTTTTTGGATATCAGCCGCAGTAAAAGCTTTTGCACCGCTTAAAGAAATTTCGCAGCTAGTTACTTTTTTATTATTCAATTTCATTCTAACTTTTTTCAAGTTAAGAATGATATCAGTTACATCTTCAACCACTCCGGGAATCGTAGAAAACTCATGCAACACACCTTCAATTTTAACAGCTGTAAAAGCAATACCAGTTAAAGAAGAAAGTAATACTCTTCTCATAGCGTTGCCTAAAGTAACTGCAAAACCTCTTTCAAGGGGGTGAACAAAAAATCTTCCGAACTTCTCATTGCTGGATGTGTCGTCAAGAACGATACCTTCCGGCATTTTAATGAATGGATAGCTCATTTATAGTATCCTCTTTAATTTTTACTTAGAATACAACTCTACGATGAGTTGTTCGTTGGCGTTCAATGGAATATCTTCTCTTTCCGGAACACTCATAAAAGTGCCGCTCAAAGAAGCTTTATCAACTGAAAGCCAAACATATACATTGTCTTTGGTTCTTCTTAAAGAATTGTGAATTGCATCAAGTTTTTTACTTTTTTCGCGGACAGCAATAACATCGCCGGCGCCAAGTAAATATGATGGAATATCGACAGATTGGTTATTCACAGTAAAGTGACCATGTAAAACCAGCTGACGAGCAGATTTTCTTGAAGGAGCAAAACCAAGACGAAATACAACGTTGTCCAATCTTCTTTCCAACAACTTAATGAGGTTAGCACCAGTAACACCTTTTTGGCGGTTGGCTTTCTCAAAGTAGTTGCGGAATTGGGTCTCTAACAAACCGTAAATTCTCTTAACTTTTTGTTTTTCTCTTAACTGAACACCATACTCAGAAAACTTGGTGCGTCTAGAAAGTCCATGTTGTCCCGGCGCATAATTTCTTTTTTCCAAAGGACATTTTTCAGAAAGACATTTAGTGCCTTTCAAAAAAAGTTTAGTTTTTTCTCTTCTGCACAATTTGCAACTTGAACCTGTGTATCTTGCCATCTAAAAATTCTCCTATTAAACTCTTCTACGTTTTGGTGGTCTGCATCCGTTGTGTGGAATTGGCGTTTGATCCTTTATAGATAAAATTTCCAATCCAGCAGTATTCAAAGCTCTGATAGCTGCTTCACGACCTGCACCCGGACCTTTAACAAGCACATCGATTTTTCTTAAACCAAGATCGTGAGCTTCTTTTGCGGCAGCTTCAGCAGTTACTTGCGAAGCAAATGGTGTGTTCTTTCTTGAACCCTTAAAACCATTTTTACCGGCAGAAGACCATGAGATAGTGTTGCCGTAAATGTCAGTAATCGTAACTATCACGTTGTTGAAAGAAGCTTTGATGTGCGCTACACCAACAGCATCAACGTGAACTTTTTTTCTCGTCTTTTTAACAACTTTAGCCAATTTAACTCCTCACAATAAAAATTAATTATTACTTCTTAGCGGCAACTTTCTTTTTGCCGGCTACAGTTTTGCGTTTACCTTTTCTGGTTCTGGAGTTCGTTCTAGTTCTCTGACCGCGCGCAGGTAATCCTCTTCTGTGTCTAATTCCTCTGTACGTTCCAATATCCATTAATCTCTTAATATTCTGCTGAACTTCACTCCTTAGAGCACCTTCAACTTTATATTCATTAGTCATTATAGAACGAATCTTTGCTAATTCTTCTTCAGAGAGCTCAGATATTTTCTTATTAGGATTAACATTAGCTTTTGCTAAAATATCCGTTGATGATTTTTCACCAATACCGAATATATAGGTCAATCCGATATAAGCTTTTTTATTCTTCGGTAAATCGATACCAGCTAAACGAGCCAAATCTATAACCTCCTAATTTTAACCTTGTCTTTGTTTATGTTTTGGATTCTTGCAGATTACGCGCACAACGCCTTTTCTTCTGATAATCTTGCAATGTTCGCACATCTTTTTGACTGAAGCTCTAACCTTCATTCTAAAACTCCGTTATTTGTATCTGTAAGTAATTCTACCTTTGTTCAAATCGTACGGTGAAAGCTCTATTGCAACCTTATCACCAACCAAAATTTTTATAAAATGCATTCGCATCTTGCCGGATATATGAGCTAATATTTCGTGACCGTTATCTAAACGGACTTTGAAAGTTGCGTTCGGCAACGTTTCACTGATTATTCCGTCTACTTTAATTGGTCCTTGTTTTGCCATTAGCTTACTGTCAATATCTCCGGTTTACCGTCTATTATCGCAATTGTATGTTCAAAGTGTGCAGAAGGCTCGCCATCTGCTGTAAATACTGTCCAACCATCTTCTGCTACTAAAACTTTATGAGTTCCAGCATTTATCATTGGTTCGATTGCCAACGTCATTCCATTCTTCAACAAAGGACCGTTGTTTCTCTTTCCGTAGTTTGGAATTTGCGGCTCTTCATGTAAAAATCTTCCGCAACCGTGTCCGCATAAATCTCTTACTACACCATATCCAAACTGTTCAACATAATTTTGGATTGCATAGGAAATTTCACCAAGTCTATTCTTTTCTACCGCTTGCTCGATACCAAGGTAAAGAGATTTTTCGGTAGCATCCATTAGTTTTTGTTTAGCTTCCGAGATATTTCCGACGGCAACCGTTAAAGCCGCATCGCCAAAATATCCTTTCTTCTCAACACCAACATCAATAGAAAGAATTTCACCTTCTTGAAGAACTCTGTTGCCGGGAATCCCGTGAACAACCTCATCATCAACTGAAGAACAAATTGAGCCCGGAAAATCAAAGGAACCAGCTTGTGAATAACCTTTGAACGCTGGACGGGCATCATTGCTTCTGATATAATCTTCTGCAATTTTATCCAGCTCTAATGTCGTTACGCCAGGTTTGGTGTAACGCTTCAATAATTGTAAAGTCTCTGCTACTATCTGACAGCTTTCACGAATTAATTCTATTTCGTTTCTGCTCTTTAATAAAATCACAATCTAACTACGCTCTTCTACCTTTAATTTTTCCGGATTTCATAAATCCGTCGTAATGTCTCATCAATAAGTGAGATTCAATTTGCTGCAAAGTATCTAAAGCAACCCCAACTACAATCAGTAGGCTTGTGCCTCCGAAGAAGGAAGCAAAACTTTGAGATACTCCTAAGTATCTTACAAATACCGGCAAAATTGCAACAATTGCTAAGAAGAAAGAACCGGGCAATGTAATTTTTGTCAAAATATTATCAATAAAATCTGCGGTTTGCTTACCAGGACGAATACCAGGTACGAAACCGCCTTGCTTCTTCATGTTATCGGATACATCTTGCGGATTAAAAGCAATCGCAGTGTAAAAATAAGTAAAGAATATAATTAACAAAGCTTCGGTCATTGTATAGAATAATGATCCGTAAGATACATACTGAGCAATACCAGAAAGAAAATCATTATTCGGGAAAAAGCCCAACAATGTTGAGGGAATAAACACAATTGATTGAGCAAATATTATCGGCATTACGCCGGCTGTATTTACTCTTAAAGGTATATATTGTGTTACACCGCCATAAACTTTTCTACCCACAACACGCTTGGCGTATTGAACTGGAATTCTTCTTGTACCTTGAGTAACAAAAATAACACCGGCAATAATTAGAACCATCAAAGCAACAATTACTACTTCGATAATGATATTGCGTTGTCCGGCTGCTATCATTTGATATTCATCTAAAATCGCAAAAGGAAAACGATCTATAATTCCGATAAAGATGATAAGGGAAATACCATTGCCCAAACCTTTTTCGGTAATCTGCTCACCCATCCACATCAAGAACATTGTGCCGGATGATAATATTAATATGGTTGAAAGAATCCATGCAAAGCCTCTTACCGGATCCGGAACAACGGGCATATTATTATTATTCATATTAAGAAGGATTGAGGTTGTACCCCATGCCTGAAATACACTAATCAAAACCGTGCCGTAGCGGGTTAATTGATTAATCTTCTTTCTGCCATCTTCACCCTCTTTCTGTAATTTTTGCAAATAAGGCACAACAGCACCGGCTATCTGCAAAACGATTGAAGCTGAGATGTAAGGCATTATTCCTAATGCGAAAATAGCAGCATTCTTAAAAGCACCACCTACAAACATATCGTAAAAACCAAAAAGACTGTTTGAAGAAGTATTTTCTGTAGCTGCAGTTAGTAATTGAGCATCAATTCCCGGTAAGGTAATGTGAGAACCAATTCTCACAATAATGAGTAAAGCAACAGTATATAGAATACGTTGTCTTAACTCATGAATCTTAAAAATATTACGGAAGGTTTCTTGTAACTTTGCCATTAAGCATTAATCTCTTTAGTTGTTCCGCCGACAGATTCAATTTTTTCTTTTGCAGAAGCTGAGAACTTATGAGCTTCAATATTCAATATTGCTTTCAACTCACCATTTCCTAAAATTTTGAATGGTGCAGCGGCTTTAGAAATAGCACCGCTTTTGTAAAGACTAACTGCGTTAATTACGCCGTCAGTAATTTTCTTATCATCAACTAATTTTTGTAATTGACCTAAATTAACTACTTGGTATTCAACTCTAAAAGGTGAATGAAAACCGCGTTTTGGAACACGTCTTTGAAGAGGCATTTGTCCACCTTCGAACCAAGCCGGGAATTTTGCACCAGCTCTAGAACGTTGACCATTTTCTCCACGTGTAGCTGTTCCGCCATGTCCGCTGCCTTCACCACGTCCAATTCTCTTAACTTTTTTATGCGACCCTTTTGCGGGCTTCAGATTACTTAAAATATCCATTTATTCCTCTTTACGCTTCAATTTCTTCGACTTTAACAAGATGCTTAACTTTATTGATCATGCCTCTAATCTGAGGAGTATCGTTTTGTACTACAAAGTGTTTAGGTCTAGCAAGACCTAAAGCTTCAATTGTTCTTTTCTGTGGAACCGGTCTATCGATAACACTTCCGGTCTGTGTAATTTTAATCTTCTTTGCCATCATTTCCTCAATTACGAATTAAATAACTCTGAAACAGACATTTTACGTTTAGCAGCCATGGCACGAGCATCCATCAAGCTTAGTAAAGCAATTAAAGTAGCTTTAACTTGATTATGTGGATTGCTTGATCCTAAAGACTTAGTAAGAATATCAGAAACTCCGGCAGATTCGAGCACCGCGCGAACTCCGCCACCAGCAATCAAACCAGTACCAGGTGTAGCCGGTTTCAATAAAACTTTGCCAGCTCCAAATTTTCCAATTACTGGATGAGGAACAGTACCTTTTAAGAGCGGAACTTTATAGACATTCTTTTTAGCATCGTCAATTCCTTTCGAAATTGCATCAGTTACTTCATTTGCTTTTCCAAGACCAACACCAACGTGTCCGTTTCCATCGCCAACTACAACAATTGCATTAAAGCTAAAACGGCGACCGCCCTTTACAACTTTAGCAACTCTATTGATATGAACGATTTTCTCTTTAAGATTATCAAGACCCGATACTTTTTTGTACTTCAAATTCAATTTTGTGTCTCCTGTTTACGAACCTTTTTTTATTTAAGCTGCTTAACAATTCAAGCACAACTAAAATCTTTGCTGCCGAGAGAGGAGTCGAACCTCTACAGACGCCTCCAAAGGGCGTTGTCCTGCCATTAGACGACCCGGCAATGTAACCCGCCGGTTGGCGGTAAACTAAACTTTTAAGCCACCTTCGCGGGCACCTTCAGCAACAGCTTTAATTCTGCCATGATACTGTAAACCGCCGCGATCGAAAACTACTGATACAATACCTTTTTCTTTTGCTCTTTGAGCAACCAACTTACCAACCAATTTGCTTTTAGATACTTTACCTTTAGCAGTTTTGATTTCCTCAGCAACTTCTTTCGAAATTGAAGAAGCTTCAACTAAAGTAACTCCAGCAACATCATCAATAACTTGAGCGTAAATATTACTTAAGCTGCGGTAAACACACAATCTTGGTCTTTCAGCTGTACCGGAAACTTTTTTACGTACTCTAATGTGTTTTCTGCTTCTAGATTTATTATCACGTGAAAACATTTTCAAACTCTCCTATTACTTACCAGCTGTTTTGCCAGCTTTACGAATAATCTTTTCAGTTGAATACTTAACGCCTTTGCCTTTATATGGTTCCGGTTTCTTAAATGAACGAATTTTTGCAGCAACCATTCCAACTAATTCTTTATCGAAGCCGTTTACTTTTACTTGAGTAGGTGTAACAACTTCCATCTTAATTCCTACCGGAGGAATAAAATAGATTGGGTGAGAGAAACCTAAGTTGAATAAAACCGCTTCGCCTTTAGCTTCTGCTTTGTATCCAACACCAACTATATCAAGTTGTTTAGTATAACCTTCGCTTACACCTTTAACCATATTCTGAAGTAGAGCGCGAGTTAAACCATGCAGAGATTTATTTTCTTTTGTATCGTCTGGTCTGGTTACAATAACTTCATCACCTTGAAATTCGATTTTCATGTTAGGATGAACTTTTAAGAACATCTCTCCCAATTTGCCTTTTACATTAAGAACGTCGGCTTTCTGAGTTACCGTAACGTCTTTAACTAATTTAACCGGTTTTTTACCAATACGTGACACTTTTGTTTTCCTCGTATAAAATTTTTACCAAACTTGGCAGACTAACTCGCCGCCAACCGATTCTTTCTTTGCTTGTTTATCTGTTAACAATCCTTTAGGTGTAGATAAAATTGATATACCTAAACCGCCAAGAACTCTAGGAATTTCATCGTTGCCCACATAAGTTCTTAAACCAGGCTTGCTTATTCTCTTCAATCCAGTGATTGATGGAACTCCGTTAACATACTGAAGGTGAACTCTTAAAACGTTCTGTTTATTATCTTCAGTAACATTGAAGTCTTTAATAAACTTCTGTGATTTTAATATTTCAGCAAGACTTATTTTCATTTTGGAAGATGGAATTTCAACGTATTTTTTTCTTGCTTTAACTGCGTTTCTAACACGTGTTAAGAAATCTGCAATCGGATCTGTTGCTGGCATTTACATTCTCTCCTTCAAATTACCAACTTGATTTTTTAAGACCAGGAATCTCACCGCGCAAAGCCATTTCGCGCAATACTAAACGAGACACACCAAATTTTCTGTAATAAGCTCTTGGTCTTCCTGTCATTTGACATCTATTTTTTAATCTCGTAACAGAAGAATTTCTTGGAAGTAGTTGAAGAGCATCATAATCACCTTTTTCTTTCAACTCTTTTCTAATCTCAGCGTACTTTGCGTACAACTTACGTTTTTTAACTTCGCGAGCTAATAAACTCTTTCTTGCCATGATTACCCTTTAGTTTATTCTTTCTTTCTGAACGGCATACCAAAAGCTGCAAGGAGCTCGTATGCTTCTTTATCTGTCTTAGCAGAAGTTACAAATGTAATGTCCATTCCAAGAACACGTGTAACTTTATCGGAATTAATTTCCGGGAAAATAATTTGCTCTTTAAGTCCGAGTGTATAATTTCCACGCCCGTCAAAAGATTTATCCGGAATACCCTTAAAGTCGCGCATACGAGGTAGAGCTACAGAAATAAATCTATCCAAAAACTCAAACATTCTTTCGCGTCTCAAAGTTACTTTCGCGCCAATCTTCATTCCTTCGCGCAACTTGAAGTTAGAGATAGCTTGTTTTGCTATACGAACAGAAATTTTTTGTCCAGTGATTGTCTCTAGATCTTTAACAGCTTCGTCCATAATCTTTTGATCTTGTGTAGCTTGACCAACACCCATGTTAAGAACAATCTTGTGCAACTTTGGAACTTGCATCAAAGTCTTATAACCAAGTTGTTCTTTCAATTTAGGAACAATCTCTTTAGCATACTTTTCTTTTAAGCGAGCTGGAATTTTTTCTTCAATAACCTTTACAGCCGGTTTTTGATCTTTCACAACTTCTTCTTTTTTAGGTTTCTGCTCTTTTTTTACTTTTTGTTCTTTTGCCATCGTAAATCCCTATTTATTAGCCAAGCATTTCGCCGCTTGATTTGCTTACTCTAACACTTTTCTTTTTGCCGGTTTTATCATCAACTATGATGTTAGCACCGATTCTTGTTCCCTTTCCGGATTTTGGATCGAGGATCATAACATTGGAAACATTTATCGGAGCTTCCTTTTCAGTAATTCCACCTTGTGGATTTTTCTGAGTTGGTTTTGTGTGACGTTTGCGGATGTTAACACCTTCAACAATCACTCTGTTTTTATCAACAAAAACTTTCAAAACCTTACCGGTCTTACCGTTGTTGTTTCCAGAAATTACTACTACGCTATCGTTCTTTCTTATTTTCATTTTCTCTTATTCCTTATAATACCTCTGGAGCCAGAGAAATTATCTTCATGAATTTTTTATCTCTCAATTCTCTTGCAACAGGCCCAAAGATACGTGTACCTCTTGGTTCGCCTTGAGCGTTGAGTAGTACAGCTGCGTTTTCATCGAAGCGAATATAAGAGCCGTCATTTCTTCTAACTTCTTTGGTAGTTCTAACAATTACCGCACGAGAAACTTCGCCTTTCTTAACTCCGCCGCCAGGAATCGCGGTTCTAACACTCACAACAATTACATCACCTACTGATGCGTACCGGCGGTTGCTACCACCTAATACTCTAATGCAGCGAACTTTTTTCGCTCCGGAATTATCCGCTACAACTAAATTTGTTTCTTCTTGTATCATGACAAGTTGCTCCTAATCAAACTTTATTACTTGGCTTTTTCAACTATTTCTACTAAACGCCATTTTTTTCTTTTGCTCAAAGGACGTATTTCCATAATTTTTACAACATCACCAACTTTGCATTCGTTGTTCTCATCATGCGCCATTAGTTTTGTAGTTTTCTTGAAATACTTTTTATAGATCGGATGTGCAACACGTCTTTCAATGGCAACTACTATGCTCTTTTGCATTTTATTGCTGATTACCGAACCAATCTTAGTTTTTCTTAAACTTCTAGTTTCCATTTAAACCCAAATTCTCCTTATTTAACTTCCTTTGAGGTTTTTGCTTCTTGCGTTTCTCTTTCCTTAAGAATTGTGTTCATCTTAGCAATATCTTTCCGTGTATTGGTGATCTTTGCAGTGTTTGTCAAATTCTTAAGTTCAAGTTGAAATCTTAAGTCGATCATGTTTTTTTGTTCTTCAAGAAGTCTTTTCTTGATTTCGTCTGTCGACATTTCTCTTATTTGATAGATCTTCATTTTCAGTCAAACCTTGTTATGATTCTAAATCCGGTCTTTGTACAATTTTTGTTTTAATTGGTAATTTATGTGAAGCAAGAACTAAAGCTTCGTGAGCGGTAGTACGATCTACACCACCAATTTCAAACATTATTCTTCCGGGCTTAATTACCGCTACCCAAAATTCAGGAGCGCCTTTACCTTTACCCATTCTAGTTTCAAGTGGCTTTTTAGAAACCGGTTTATCGGGGAAGATTCTGATCCAAACTTTACCATCTCTTTTCATTTGACGTGATAAAGCAACACGGCAAGCTTCAATCTGACGGCTGGTAATCCAAGCTGGTTCTAAAGCTTTCAAACCATAGTCACCAAAATTAACCAAGTGACCGCGCGTAGCCTTACCTTTTCTTCTTCCTCTTTGCGCTTTTCTAAATTTTACTCTTTTCGGCATTAACATTGGAAAAACTCCTCAAACTCTTTTCTATTCTTTAGTCGGTTGAACGTTTACCTAAAATTTCACCGCGGCAGACCCAAACTTTAATTCCGATGGATCCGTAAATTGTTTCTGCTCTGCCATTTGCGTAATCAATATCGGCTCTGATTGTGTGAAGCGGAATTCTACCTTCTTTATATTGTTCCGTTCTTGCCATTTCAGCTCCACCAAGACGACCAGCACACATAATTCTTATACCTTCAGCACCCATTCTCATTGCGGATGTAATTGCTTGCTTCATCGCTCTACGGAAAGAAACTCTACCTTCAATTTGCTTTGCAATATTTTCAGCAACTAAGAATGCATCTAACTCTGGTCTCTTAATTTCTGTAATCTGAATCTTAACTTCTTTGTCTGTGATTTTCTTTAATTCTTCTTCAATCTGAGCAATTTCTTTTCCGCTCTTTCCAATAACAACACCAGGTCTAGAAGTATGAATTGTTAAGATCACGTTTTTAGATGTTCTATCAATCTTGATCGAAGAAATACCAGCATTTTGTAATCTTTTGCGGATATAAGTTCTAAGCTTCTTATCCTCGAGCAATTTTGGCGCGTAACTTTTGTTTTCGTACCAATTTGAATCCCATCCTTTAATAACTCCGACTCTAAAACCAGTTGGATTAGTCTTCTGACCCAAAACTTCCTCCGATTACTTTTTCGTTGCTACAACAATTGTAACGTGATTAGATCTTTTTCTTATTCTGTATGCACGACCCATAGGAGCCGGCGAAATTCTTTTGATAGTTGGACCTTGATTAACAAATGCCTCTTTAACAAACAAATCAGAAACTTCATGTTTAGCGTTATCATCTTTGTTCATCAAGTTGGAGACAGCCGATCTCAATATTTTCTCTGCCGGTTTAGATGGATGTTTTGGCGAGAAGTGTAAAATCTCTATAGCTTGATCAACTGATTTTCCTCTGATCAAATCAATAACCAATCTCATCTTACGCGGTGAGGATCCAATATATCTGTGAGTAGCTTTTGCTTCCATTCTCTATTACCTCAATATCACTTTACTTTGGTTGCTTTTTCTGCTTTTGTTCCCGGATGACCTCTGAAAATTCTTGTCGGTGAAAATTCGCCTAACTTATGACCGACCATGTTTTCAGAAATGTAAACCGGTATCATTTTATTTCCATTATGCACTGCAATTGTGTGTCCAACAAAGTCAGGAGTAATTGTACTTGATCTCGACCAAGTCTTAATAATTTTCTTCTGATTTTTGTCATTGAGTAAAGTGATCTTTTTGAGAAGCTTAACATCAATGAATGGACCTTTTTTGACTGATCTTGGCATATTCTACTCTTACTTAGTTCTTCTCTTAACAATAAATTTATTAGTTGGATTCTTTCTCTTGCGAGTCTTGAGACCTTTTGCTTTTTGGCCCCATGGTGAAACCGGATGACCGCCACCAGAAGTTTTACCTTCACCACCACCCATCGGGTGATCTACTGGGTTCATTGCAACACCGCGTACGTGTGGGCGAATTCCTAACCATTTGCTTCTACCAGCTTTGCCTAAACTAATGTTTTCATGATCTGCATTACCAACAGTACCATAAGTAGCCATACATTCAATCGGAACTTTTCTAACTTCGCTGCTTGGCATTTTCAATAAAGCCATGTTTCCTTCTTTAGCAAGCAACTGAATTGATGCACCAGCTGTTCTTCCTAACTGACCGCCTTTACCAGGTTTCAATTCAACATTGTGAATGAATGATGCAAGTGGCATTTCCTTTAACGGAAGAGCGTTACCAACTTTAATTTCAACACCGCTGCCGCTCATAACTGTATCACCAACTTTCAAACCGTTTGGAGCTATGATGTATCTTTTCTCTCCATCAACATAATGCAACAAAGCTATTCTTGATGTACGGTTCGGATCATATTCAATAGAAAATACTTTAGCAGCAATATTCTTTTTATCTCTCTTGAAATCTATGATTCTGTATTTCTGTTTGTGTCCGCCGCCTCTATGTCTAGAAGTAACACGTCCGTGGTTATTTCTTCCACCGGACTTCTTGATCGGGGCAGTCAAAGATTTTTCGGGTGTAGATCTTGTAATCTCATCGAAAGAAGAGATCGACATGAATCTAGTTCCGGGGGTATTTGGTTTTAATTTTCTAATTGCCATTAATCAGCTCCAACCTATGCTTGACCGAATATGTCTATCGTTTGACCCTCTTTCAAGGTAACGACTGCTTTCTTAAACTTTGATGTTCTTCCGGCGAAACGTCCCTTTTTTGTAAACTGAGTTCTCGATTTACCAGGATGACGTATTGTATTCACAGATTCAACATCTACATTAAACTTATCTTTTACTGCCTTTGCGATTTCAATTTTGTTAGCGTCTACAGCAACCATAAAACCGAATTTATTAGGGAGCTTCTCGCTAATTTTTGTCATCTTCTCTGTAATCAAAGGGCGTATTAAAACACTTTTCATTTTCAAACCAGATTAGTTAATTGTACTTTCTAAAAGATTAACTGCGCTTTTCTGCAATAACAATACTTGGTTATTAACTAAGTCGTATGCAGAAGCTTTATTTGCTTCGAGAACATTCACTCTATCAACATTTCTACCGCTCATGTAAACATTTTTCTTATAACCGTCAGTTAAGAATAAAGTCTTCTTGCCTTTCAAGTTAAGAGCATTGAGAATAGTTACAAAGTCTTTTGTCTTTGGTCCTTCAAAATCAAAATCCTCAACAACCATAATTTGAGTAGCTTTGGCTTTGTAAGAAAGAGCAGATTTTCTAGCTAAGGACAAAACTTTTTTATTCAATTTTTGTCTGTAACCATGAGGCTTTGGTCCAAAGATAGTTCCACCGCCAACCCAAATTGGAGAGCGAGAAGTACCGGCACGTGCACCGCCACGACCTTTTTGCTTCCAAGGTTTCTTTCCACCACCGCTAACTTCACTTCTTTCTTTACTCTTATGTGTTCCTTGTCTTTGGTTAGCCAAGAAAGCCTTTACTGCTAAGTAAAGTACGTGATCATTCGGTTCGATTTCGAAAATCTCTTTTGATAGTTCTACACTATCACCAGATTTTGTACCGTCTTTTTTATAAACTTCTAATTTCATCTTTATCAAACTTATTTATTGATGGCAACAATTGAATTAATAGATCCAGGAACAGCACCTTTCACCATGATAATATTCTTTTCTGCAATAATTTTTACAACTTTCAAATTTCTAATAGTAGTGTTTTCGAAGCCCATTCTTCCAGCCATTCTCTGACCTTTGAATACACGTGAAGGATAGGATGAAGCACCGATGGAACCGGGAGCTCTTTGTCTATCGCTTTGACCGTGAGTAGCTGATCCAACACCGGCAAAACCGTGTCTTCTAACAACACCTTGAAAACCTTTACCTTTGTTACGGCCGGATACTTTTACTTTATCGCCAATGGTGAAAATAGCTGTTGTAATTTCATCGCCAACTTTGAATTCAGCAGTATCAAAGTTTTTGAACTCCTTAAGTAACTGAGGAGCATTCAAACCAACTTTAGAATAAAAACCTTTCAACGGTTTGTTGATGTTTTTATCTTTCTTTACACCAAAACCAATTTGTAACGATTCGTATCCGTCTTTTTCTTTGGTCTTGACAGAATAAACTTTACACGGACCAGCTTCCAAAACTGTTACCGGAATTACTTGTCCGTCTTCTGAGAATATATTTGTCATTCCTAATTTTTTAGCTAACAAGCCAGGCATTTCATTCTTCCTATAACTTAATCTCGATATCAACGCCAGCAGGAATTTCTAACTTGCTAAGCGCATCAACAGTTTTGTTGTTTGAATTGTGAATATCAATGATTCTTTTGTGAGCCCTAATTTCAAATTGTTCTCTGGACTTTTTATCAACGTGTGGAGATCTCAATACGGTAAACACAGTTCTGCGTGTTGGCAGCGGAATAGGTCCGCTAACAACTGCACCTGTACTTTTAACAGTTTTAATAATCTTCTCTGTTGATTTGTCAATCAAAATATGATCGTATGACTTTAACTTGATTCTTATTTTCTGACCGGGCACTTTTAATAATCTCCTTGTTATACACATTGAAGGCGTTCGGTATACAAACGCCTTCATTTTTTATCATCAATTATTATTTGATAATCTTAGTTACGAATCCAGCACCTACTGTTCTACCACCCTCACGGATAGCAAACTTCAAACCTTCTTCCATAGCGATTTCAGAAATCAAATCAATCTTCAATTGAACGTTATCACCAGGCATAACCATTTCTGTTCCTTCAGGAAGAGTAGCAACACCAGTAACGTCCGTTGTTCTGAAGTAGAACTGAGGTCTGTAACCGTTGAAGAATGGTGTATGACGGCCACCTTCTTCTTTTGAAAGAATGTAAACTTTACCTTCGAAAATTGTATGAGGAGTAATTGAACCAGTTTTAGCAAGAACCATTCCTCTTTCAATTTCAGTTTTATCAACACCACGTAACAATAAACCAGCGTTATCACCAGCCATAGCAATATCAAGTTCTTTGCGGAACATTTCGATACCAGTTACAACTGTTTTCTTATGAATTCCAAGACCAATTAATTCAACTTCTTCGTTCAATTTTAATGTTCCTCTTTCAACACGACCAGTAGCAACTGTACCACGACCGGTAATAGAGAAAACGTCTTCCACAGGCATTAAGAACGGCTTATCAGCACTTCTTTCTGGAACTGGAATATAAGTATCGCAAGCTTCCATAAGATTCCAAATGCAAGTATATCTTTCGTCTGAAGGATCAGCGTTAGAAGAACCAGCTTCCAATGCATGAAGAGCAGAACCACGAACGATCGGTATTTCGTCGCCAGGGAATTCATATTTAGTTAATAATTCTCTTAATTCCATTTCAACCAAATCCACTAATTCAGCATCATCCATAGCGTCAACTTTGTTCAAGAAAACAACCATTTTCGGCACACCAACTTGGCGAGCTAAAAGAATGTGTTCGCGTGTTTGAGGCATAGGACCATCAGTTGCAGCAACTACTAATATAGCACCGTCCATTTGAGCAGCACCAGTGATCATGTTTTTAACGTAGTCAGCGTGACCTGGGCAGTCTACGTGAGCGTAATGTCTATTTGCAGTAGAATATTCAACGTGAGCTGTAGCAATAGTAATACCACGTTCTCTTTCTTCAGGTGCGTTGTCAATACTATCGAATGATCTGATTGCGGATAAACCTTTTTTAGCAAGTGCCATGGTGATGGCTGCGGTAAGAGTAGTTTTACCATGGTCAACGTGTCCGATAGTACCAATATTGACGTGCGGTTTACTGCGGTCAAATTTTTCTTTTGCCATCTAAGTACTCTCCTTATTATTATTTTTTTGTATATGTAATTCTAATTAAGCAGATGCTGCCGATTTTTTAACTTGCGCTTTTTCAGTAATCTCTTCAGCGACGGATTTAGGTACTTCTGAGTAGTGCGAGAACTGCATTGAATATATTGCACGACCTTGTGTCATAGATCGCAACGTAGTTGCGTATCCAAACATTTGAGCAAGCGGTACCATTGCTCTGATTACTTGCGCATCTTTTCTCGAAGTAAAGCCTTCGATTTTTCCTCTTCTTGAGTTAATGTCTCCCATTACATCTCCAAGATACTCTTCCGGAGTTGTAATTTCAACACTCATCATCGGTTCAAGAAGAATTGGTCCAGCTTTCAAAGCGCCTTGCTTAAAGGCCATTGAAGCAGCAACCTTAAATGAAATTTCATCTGAATCAACATCATGATAAGATCCATCATATAATTTAGCTTTAACATCCACAACTGGAAATCCAGCTAAAACACCATTACGTAATGCATCTTTTAAACCATTTATAACCGGATTAATAAATTCTTTCGGAACAGATCCACCAACTATTGCATTTTCAAATTCAAAACCTTTACCAGCTTCATTCGGCTCAAACTCAATCCAAACGTGACCAAATTTACCACGTCCACCAGACTGCTTAACAAATTTACCTTCAGCCTGAACCAACTTAGTAATTGTTTCTCTATAGGCTACTTGAGGTTTACCAACGTTAGCTTCAACTTTGAATTCGCGTTTCATTCTATCAACTAGAATTTCAAGGTGAAGTTCACCCATACCGCTAATCAATGTCTGACCAGTTTCATCATCAACTTTTACTTTAAATGTTGGATCTTCATCGCTCAACTTAACCATAGCGTCAGACAACTTATCTTGATCTGCTTTTGTCTTAGGCTCAATCGCAATTTGTATAACAGGCTCAGGAAATACCATTCTCTCTAATATAATAGCATCATCTTCAGTACATAAAGTATCACCGGTTCTCGTATGCTTCAGACCAACTACTGCCGCAATGTCTCCAGCGCGAATACTATCTAAATCTTCACGGTGATTTGCGTGCATTTGTAAGACTCTACCAACTCTTTCTTTTTTATCACTCACTGAATTATAAATGTATGAACCAGCTTCTAACGAACCAGTGTACACACGAATAAACGTAAGTTTACCAACAAAAGGATCTGTCATAATTTTGAAAGCTAGAGCAGCAAATTTTTCCTTAGGATCAATCTTTATTTCAATATGATCATTTTTATCAACGTGATGTGCTTCAAGGTTACCCGAATCCATTGGAGACGGTAGAAAATCAACAACAGCATCAAGCAACTGCTGAACACCTTTGTTTTTGAAAGATGAACCGCATAAAACTGGAATTATAGTTGACTTAACTGTAGCAACACGTAAAACTCTTCTAACCTCAGCTTCGGAAATTTCTTTACCTTCCAAATACTGCTCAAGTAAAGTATCATCTACATCCGAAACTGCTTCTAACATCTGCGTTCTATATGTCTGAGCTAATTGAACTAAATCAACCGGAATATCAACAGTTTCAAAAGTTGAGCCCAAAGTCTCTTCGTTGAACATGATAGCTTTCATGCTCATCAAGTCAATTATGCCCCTAAACAAATCACCTTCACCCACTGGAATTGTAATTGGAATAGCATGAGCACCTAATTTTTCTTTCATCATTTGAACTGCATGAAAGAAATCCGCACCAACTCTATCCATCTTATTTACAAAAGCAATACGAGGAACTGAATATTTATCGGCTTGTCTCCATACTGTTTCAGACTGAGGTTCAACACCACCAACAGCACAGAAAAGAGCTATTGCACCATCTAAAACTCTTAAGGATCTCTCAACTTCAACAGTAAAATCTACGTGACCAGGAGTATCAATAATATTTATCTGATGATCTCTCCATTCGGTTGTAGTTGCAGCACTTGTTATTGTAATACCACGTTCTTTTTCTTGCTCCATCCAATCCATGGTAGCACCACCATCGTGAACTTCTCCCATACGATGCAATTTACCAGTGTAGTACAGAATACGCTCAGTTGTCGTAGTCTTACCAGCATCGATGTGAGCCATGATACCAATATTTCTAACCTTGCTTATTTCAACTCTTTTATTCGACATCTAACTCAAAATCCCTTTGCTTACCACTTGAAGTGGGCAAACGCTTTGTTTGCCTCAGCCATTCTGTGTGTATCTTCTTTTTTCTTTACAGCCGAACCTTCATTGTTCGATGCTGCTAATAATTCAGCAGCTAACTTTGCTGCCATTGATTTATCTTTTCTATCTCTTGAATATGTTCTGATCCATCTTAAAGCTAGTGCAATTCTTCTTTCTGGTCTTACTTCCATAGGAACTTGATAAGTAGCACCGCCAACACGACGACTTCTAACTTCAACTAAAGGCTGAACATTCTGAAGTGCTTTCTTGTAAACTTCCAAAGCTGGCTTTTTTGCTTTAGCTTCCATTAAATCAAAACTATCATAAACAATATTTCTAGCAGTAGATTTTTTACCATGCCATGTCAAATAATTAATCAGTTTTGCAACCAAAAAATCGTTGAATTTTGGGTCTGGTTTAATATACTTTTTTTCAGCTCTTTTCTTTCTCATAGGTTATTTCGCTTTTGGTTTCTTAGCGCCATATTTAGATCTAGCTTTTTTACGATCTTCAACACCGGCTGTGTCTAATGTTCCTCTTATAATGTGATAGCGAACACCAGGTAAATCCTTAACTCTGCCACCGCGAATCATAACAATTGAATGCTCTTGTAAATTGTGGCCTTCTCCTGGTATATATGCAGTAACTTCGATATGGTTGGTTAAACGAACACGAGCTACTTTTCTCAAGGCTGAGTTAGGTTTTTTAGGAGTAGTGGTGTATACTCTAGTACACACTCCTCTTTTTTGAGGACAACTATCAAGAGCTGGAGCTTTACTCTTGGTAATTACCACTTTTCTACCTTTTCTAACCAACTGATTAATCGTTGGCACGCACTATCCTCCGATATTTACATTTTTATTAAAATTCAGACTTCAAATTTATCGAATATCTGCAATGTTGTCAAGAAATAAAGGGAAAAAAATCACCTTTTAAGCAGATTCTTTTTCTACATTTTCAACTTCTTCTACAACAGGAACTTCTACTTCATCAGCAGTAAGGATAATATCTAGATATTTTTTTAATCCAGTACCAGCCGGGATTAGATGTCCCATAACAACATTCTCTTTTAAACCAATTAGATTATCTACCCTGGCTTCAGTTGCAGCATTTGTTAATACTTTTGTTGTTTCTTGGAACGAGGCTGCAGAAATAAAGCTTTCTGTAGAAAGTGCCGCATGCGTAATACCAAGTAAAATATTATCAAAAGTACCCGGCTCTGCGTCTCTAGCTTTAATTGGCTTTTTGGCTTTCTTAGTCAAATCTGCATTTAGTTCACGGAATTTCATCTTCGTAATCAATTGGCCAGCTTTATATTTTGACTGTCCAGGATCCTCAATATGAACCATCTGTTTTGTACGTTCATTTTCATCGTTAAGCTTGTTACGGTCAACAAGATCTTCTTCTATAAAGTTTGTATCACCAGCTGAAATAATTTGCAATTTTTGAAGCATTTGGCGAACAATAACTTCAATGTGTTTATCGTTAATCTTTACACCCTGCAAGCGATAAACGTCCTGAATTTCATTTACTAAATACTCTTGAACTGCGTTTGTTCCTTTGATCTTCAAAATATCATGCGGATCAATTGGTCCATCTGTGATTTTTTCACCAGCCGGTATTTCATCACCTTCTTGGACTAAAATATGCTTACCATAAGGAACCGGATAAACTTTTTGCAATGTACCATCTAAGGATTCAATAATTATTTCTCTTGAACCTTTCTTCCTTGCTCCAAATTTTACACGTCCTTCAATTTCAGAAACAACAGCTGGATCGTGTGGACTTCTAGCTTCAAATAATTCCGTTACTCTTGGAAGACCACCAGTGATATCTCTCGTTTTCGAAGCTTGTTTGGAAATCTTAGCTAGGATCGTTCCCTGTTGTATAGATTCACCTTCCTCAACTGAGAGGTATGCTCGTGTAGGTATATTAAATACTTTTTCCTGACCATTTGTGCCCTTAACCATGATACTCGGTGTAAGGTTTTTATCTTTCGATTCAATAACAACCTTCTGAACGTGACCGGTTTGTTCATCAGCTACTTGTTGAAGAGTTACGTTATCAATCAAGTCTACAAAAGAAATAGTACCACCAAAATCGGCGATAATAACAGCGTTGTAAGGATCGTGATTGTACAAAGGCTGACCCTTTTTAACAACCTGACCATCATTAACCATTATTTCTGAGCCGTAAGGAATATCAAACTTTTTAATTTGACGATTATCGTCATCAAAAAGACCCATAGAACCACGGCGACCGATTACAACTTTTACTTTACCAAAGAAATCAGTTTTTTCAACTAGATTAATCTTATCAAAGCGCACTGTACCAGCTACGTTTGTTTCAACTTGTGATTGAGAAGCAATACGTGAAGATGTACCACCTAAGTGGAAAGTACGAAGCGTAAGCTGTGTACCAGGCTCACCGATTGACTGTGCAGCAATAATTCCTACTGCTTCACCTATCTCTACAAGAGCACCAGTTGTTAAATTACGACCGTAACATTTTGCACAAACTCCACGTTTAGATTCGCAAGTTAATACTGTACGAATATAAACTTGGTCTATATTAGACTCATCAATCTTCTCTGCAATTTCTTCGCTGATTAAATCACCAGCTTCCACTAATGTTTCATCTGTCTTCGGATCATAAACATCTTCTTGAGCTACACGACCAATAATTCTTTCTGCGAGTGGCTCTCTTTCTTGCTCAACATCTTTAAGAGCAGTTACATAGATACCACGAATTGTACCGCAATCTGTTTCAGAAATAATAACATCTTGAGCAACGTCGCATAATCTTCTTGTCAAATAACCAGCATCAGCTGTTTTAAGAGCAGTATCTGCAAGACCTTTACGAGCACCGTGAGTAGAAATGAAATACTCAAGTACCGAAAGTCCTTCTTTGAAGTTAGCAACAATAGGATTTTCAATAATTTCACCAGCTTGACCACTTAAAGATTTTTGTGGTTTCATCATAAGACCACGCATACCAGCAAGCTGCTTAACTTGATCTTGCGATCCACGCGCACCAGAGTCAACCATCATGTGAAGTGAGTTGAATCCGCCTTGATCAACCTTTAATCTATCCATCAAGTGCTTAGCAACGTTGTTAGTAGTGTGTGTCCAAACGTCTATAATTTTATTATAACGTTCAGCATCTGTAATCAAACCTTGCTCATGCTCGCTTAAAATTCCGCTTACCTTTTTATTGGAATCATCAATCAGTTTATCTTTTTCATCCGGAATAATCATATCGATAAAGCTGATTGATATACCGGCGGCAGTAGCATAACGGAATCCGAGATCTTTCAAATCATCCAAGAACTTAGCAGTAACAACGTTACCAAGTTTAATGAACATTCTATAAATAAAACCGGAGAAACTCTTCTTCATTAACAATTCATTTATGAATCCTAATTCCTTTGGAACAATTTGATTGAAAATGACACGGCCAACCGTTGTTTCAATAACTTGACCATCAATCTTAACTTTTATCTTTGAGTGTAATTCAACAACTTTATTATCATAAGCAATTAATACTTCTTCAATATCACCGAACAACTTTCCTTCACCTTTTGCACCATTGCGCACTTTGGTCAAATAGTAAAGTCCAAGAACCATGTCTTGTGTTGGTAACACAATTGGTAATCCGTTCTGCGGAGATAAAATGTTGTGCGAAGACAACATCAAAATTCCAGCTTCAAGTTGAGCTTCGTAAGAAAGCGGAACGTGAACCGCCATCTGATCACCGTCAAAATCCGCGTTAAAAGCTGTACATACAAGCGGATGCAACTGGATAGCTTTTCCATCAACTAAAAGCGGTTGGAAAGCTTGAATGCCTAAACGGTGAAGAGTTGGGGCGCGGTTCAACATTATCGGATGCCCATCAATCAACTTCTCTAAGATTTCCCATATCAACGCATCTTTTCTATCAACAGCCTTACGGGCACTCTTTACAGTTTTGAAATGTCCACGATCAATTAATTTTCTAATAACAAACGGTTTGAACAATTCAACGGCCATGTCTTTTGGCAAACCGCATTGATGCAACTTTAATTCCGGACCAACTACGATAACTGAACGACCAGAATAATCAACACGCTTTCCTAACAAGTTCTGGCGGAAACGACCTTGTTTACCTTTAAGCATATCGCTCAAAGATTTCAATGGTCTGTTACCATCGCTACGAACGGCACTTGAACGGCGTGAGTTATCAAATAATGCATCTACAGATTCTTGAAGCATTCTTTTTTCGTTACGAAGAATTACTTCCGGAGCTTTAATATCTATTAATCTTTTCAAACGATTGTTACGAATGATTACTCTTCTATAGAGGTCATTTAAATCTGATGTAGCAAAACGTCCACCTTCGAGTGGTACAAGCGGGCGAAGTTCGGGTGGAATAACCGGCACTACGTTCATTACCATCCATTCCGGACGGTTAGGAATCTTACCTTCTTTTTCGCGGAAGGCTTCCAACACTCTTAATCTCTTAAGAATATCAGTACGTTTTTGCTGTGAAGTATCCGGACCTAATTGAGATTTCAATTCGCCGAACACTCTTTCAATATCTGTTTCTTTTAGTAATTCTTTTACTGCATCGCCGCCTATACGAGCAACAAATTTCTTGGGATCGTTATCTTCCAAAGAATCGTTTTCATGCGGAAGCGAATTTAATATTTCGTAATACTGATCTTCACTTATGAGATCTAATCTCTTCAAGCCGGTTGGACCCGGATTAAGTACAACATAAGATTCGTAGTAAACAATCTTCTCTAATTCCTTAGTAGTCATTCCAAGAATATTACCAATCTTGGATGGTAATGCTTTGAAGAACCATATGTGCACAATTGGAACTGCAAGTGCAAGGTGCCCCATTCTTTCGCGACGAACTGCTTTTAGTGTTACTTCAACACCGCAACGGTCGCATACTATACCTTTGTAACGGATGCCTTTATATTTTCCGCACGCGCATTCCCAATCTTTAACCGGACCAAAAATTTTCTCGCAGAACAAACCATCTTTTTCAGGTCTGAATGAACGATAATTAATTGTTTCCGGTTTGGTTACTTCACCATGAGATCTACTTAATATATCATCGGGACTTGCTAAACCAATGGTCAGCTTTTCAATCATCTTTGTTTTATTTTCTTGCGGTTTTACTCGCATTGTAATTCTCCTTTAATCAAACTTGGCTGACTTAGTTAACTTTAATATCGAGACCAAGACCTTGCAATTCCTTGATCATAACGTTGAATGCTTCCGGTATGTTTGGTTCCGGAATGTTATCACCTTTTACAATCGCTTCATAAGTCTTAGCACGACCAGTAACGTCATCACTCTTTACAGTTAAAATCTCTTGCAGTACGTGAGCAGCACCGTATCCTTCAAGCGCCCAAACTTCCATTTCTCCAAATCTCTGACCACCAAACTGAGCTTTACCGCCAAGAGGTTGTTGTGTTATGAGAGAGTATGGTCCAATTGAGCGAGCATGAATCTTATCATCAACCATGTGACCTAGTTTCATCATATAAATATAACCGCATGTAACTTTCTGATGGAATTTCTCACCGCTTCTTCCGTCGGTTAACCAAGTTTTTCCACCTTCAGGTAATCCGGCTTGTTTTAGATATCCTTCTACATCTTCTACGTGAGCACCATCGAAAATTGGTGTTTCGAATTTCACACCCATTTTCTTGCCTACCCAGCCGAGAACTGTTTCATATAACTGTCCAAGGTTCATACGAGAAGGCACACCAAGCGGATTTAATACTATATCAACTGGAGTTCCATCTTCGTGGTAAGGCATGTCTTCAACCGGAACAACTTTAGCAACCACACCCTTGTTACCGTGGCGACCAGCCATCTTATCACCAACTTGAATTTTACGTTTCTTAGCAACGTAAACTTTTGCAAGTTGAGTAATTCCCGGAGGAAGTTCATCGCCGGAAGCAATTTTTAATTTCTCACGTTTGTAATCTTCTTCAATTTCTGAAAGAAGATTGAAATAATTTGAGAAAAGCTTTTTGATCATTTCGTTAACCGGTTTTTTCTCAAACCAATCACGAGTATAATCAAGTTTTGTAATATCTTCTATGTTTGTAAATGTTTCTTCTTTAATAGCAGTTCCACTTCTTAATACAACAGAACCATCTAAATCACGTACACCGGAAGAAGTTTTACCTTCTGTAATCTTAGTTAGCTTAGTAACTAATTTTGTGTAGTGGTTTTCTTTTCTAGTCTTGAATGAATAATCTAGATTATCCATCAATTTCTTTTCGAATTTCTTTGATTCGGTATCTTTTTTCTTACGGCTGAATAATCTTGTTTTAATTACAACACCTTTCAAACCTGGAGGAGCTTTCAAAGAAGCATCCTTCACGTCGCCGGCCTTATCACCAAAGATTGCTTTGAGAAGTTTCTCTTCCGGAGTAGGATCCGTCTCGCCTTTTGGTGTGATCTTTCCAATAAGAATATCACCTTCTTTAACTTCGGCGCCTTCGCGAACAATACCATTTTCATCTAAGTCTTTTGTAGCTTCTTCACTCACGTTTGGAATATCACGTGTTAATTCTTCTTCGCCGCGTTTTGTTTCGCGAACTTGTAATTCAAATTCTTCTATATGAATAGAAGTGAATACGTCGTCGCCAACAAGTCTTTCACTCAATACGATAGCATCTTCAAAGTTGTAACCTCTCCAAGGCATGAATGCAACGGAAACGTTTCTGCCAAGTCCAAGTTCCCCTTTTTCAATTGCCGGACCGTCAGCAAGTACATCACCTTTTTTGAGGCGCTGTCCAGTAACAACAATCGGCTTTTGAGTAAAGCATGTTTCTTGGTTAGTGCCGGCAAACTTTGTAAGAATATATTCTACTCTTCTTTCATCATTAAAGCTAACTAATGTTTCGGGATCGTCTATGTCAATATCATATTTCACAATAATCTTTTTAGCATCCGAATACTCTACAACACCGTTGTCTTCAGCAATCATAATAGCGCGAGAATCACGAGCAATTTTAGCTTCCATACCGGTTCCAACAATAGGGTTTTCCGGAACCATCAATGGAACTGCTTGACGTTGCATGTTCGAGCCCATGAGCGCGCGGTTTGCATCATCATGTTCAAGGAATGGAATTAACGCAGCAGCTGCAGATACAATTTGTGCCGGAGCCACATCCATGTAATGAACGTCTTCCGGATGAGCAACTGGAAATTCACCACGTTCTCTGCATTTTACTCTTTCTTCAATGAAACGTCCTTGATCATCGTAAGGAACATTTGACTGAGCAATAATAAATTCATCTTCTTGATCTGCGCTTAAATAATCTACGCTATTGGATACGCGACCATCTTTTACTTTTCTATAAGGTGTTTCTAAAAATCCGTAGTTATTAACTTTAGTATAAATAGTTAACGAGGAAATAAGACCAATGTTCGGACCTTCGGGAGTTTCGATTGGGCAAAGGCGTCCGTAATGTGAATGGTGAACGTCACGTACTTCGAAGCCGGCACGCTCACGTGTTAAACCGCCTGGTCCAAGAGCAGAAATTCTTCTCTTATGTGTTAGTTCTGAAAGTGGATTTGTTTGATCCATGAACTGAGACAATTGGTTTGTACCAAAGAAAGCATTGATTACGCTGCTTATTGTACGAGCATTAACTAAATCTTGCGGTTGCATGTTTTCGTTGTCGCGCATATTCATTCTTTCTTTAATAGTGCGCGCCATTCTTGCTAAACCAACATTATATTGGGATTGTAATTGTTCGCCAACTGTTCTAACTCTTCTATTTCCTAAGTGATCAATATCATCAACAGCCATGTTGCCGTTTTTAAGCATAATGATATTTTTCATGATAGCGATAATATCTTCCGGTGTTAAAACACGAACGTTTTCATCAACGGTAAGGTTAAGTTTATCATTCATTCTAAAACGACCAACTTCACCTAAATCGTAACGTTTGTCGTTGAAGAACATTTTATCAATCAGTCCCATTGCAGTTTCGATATCCGGAGCTTCACCAGAACGTAGCTGACGATATATTGCAAATAGAGCTTCTTCTTTAGTTGTTGAAGTATCTTTTCTCAAGGTATTCAGCACTAAATCTTGATCGATGGAGGTTTCTAAACTTATCAACTGCAACTTTTGAACATGGGAGCTTTTGATGCTTTCTACAATTTCTTCAGTTAGTTCTGCATCTTTCGTAGCATAAATTTCACCGGTTTCAGTATCTATAATATCAGCTGCGGCAATTCTTCCAACATGTTTTTCAATTGATAGTTGTTTTAATGATACTTCTTCAATCAAATCAAACAATCTTAAAATAGAATCAACTGTTTCATATCCTAAAGCACGGAGCAAAGTAGTAGATGGGAATTTCTTTCTGCGATCTATATAAACATACATAACATTGTTAATGTCTGTAGCAAACTCAACCCAAGAACCTCTGAAAGGAATAATACGAGCTGAGTAAATTGGAGTTCCGTTTGGATGGAATGTTTGAGCAAATGCAACACCGGGAGAACGGTGTAACTGCGTAACTACAACACGCTCAGCACCGTTAATAATAAACGTTCCGCGTTCCGTCATAAATGGCAAGTTGCCAAGATAAACTTCTTGTTCAACTGAGTTTACGTATTCACCGGTTTCATCGTCTTTAGTAGAAAGGCGTAGTTTTGCTTTTAAAGGTGCGGAATAGGACAACCCTCTTTCTTCACATTCAGCAATAGAGAAACGTGGTTTCTCAACATAATATTCTACAAAGTCTAATCTGTAGAATTCTTTATTATCGTGTATCGGAAAGTTAGCATTAAAAACAGCTTGCAAACCTTTGTTTTCTCTTTGAGAAGCCGGAATTCGCAATTGAAGAAAATCTTCAAAAGAGTCAACCTGAATATTTAATAAGTCCGGCATTTTTATAGCTGAAGAAATCGCAGAGAATGTAATTCTTCCGGTACTCTTGTTAATTTTTGTTTTTTCCAACCCTAACCTCCAGTTCGGTTTGTTGTTCTTTCATTCTGATAATGAAAGAAAGTGGCAGGACGTACTTTACCGTCCTACCACTTAAGTTTTAATTCTAATCTTGACGAGATTAAGCGAATATTATTTAACAGTGACTGTAGCGCCAGCTTCTTCTAATTCTTTCTTAATCTTTTCAGCTTCGTCTTTAGAAACAGCTTCTTTAACTGGTTTTGGAGCGCCGTCTACTAAATCTTTTGCTTCTTTTAAGCCTAAGCCTGTATGAGCGCGAACAACTTTAATTACGTTGATCTTTGTAGCGCCAGCAGCTTGAAGAATAACATCGAATTCAGTTTGTTCTTCAACTGGAGCTGCAGCAGCAGCGCCTGGAGCAGCAGCCATCATCATTGGGGCAGCAGCAGTAACACCAAATTCATCTTCTAATGCTTTCTTTAATTCAGAAGCTTCAACTAAAGTTAGAGCTTTGATCTTCTCAACTAATTCTTGAACTTTCTCTGACATTTTATTTACTCCTATTACTTTAATTTATATTACAATTCAAACTTTATTATGCAGCTTTTTTCTTGGCAACTTCGTCAATAACACTAACGAGATCGCGCATAACTGCATTGATTGCACCAACGATTCCAGATGCTGGAGCTGCAACACTACCAATAATACCGGCAATGATTTCTTCTTTTGTAGGCATAGAAGCTATAGTTGCTAACTGCTCTTCACCATAGAATACAGAATCTAAATAACAACCTTTAAAGGCTAATTTTTGTGAATCGTCGTTATACTTTTTGATGATTTTAGCCGGAGCTACAAAATTTTCACCAGCAAAAGCAACGCCGATCATACCAACAAGCAAATTGTCGAATTTTTCATATCCGCCAATTTGTTGCAATGCTTTTTTGAAGAGGGTATTTTTTAAGACCTTATACGTTACACCATCCTTACGGAAACTAGAGCGGAGTTTATTAATGTCTGCAACATTAACTCCACGGTAGTTAACCAAAAACATAGCGGAAGAGTTTTGTATAAGCTCTTTTATTTGTTCAATCGCCTCTCCCTTTTCTGCTTTGTTCATCGTTCTCCTAAAACAATTAGTTAGAACATCGTTACTTATTTATTAGAAGCATTTAATAACCCCGTTCACAACCGGGATTAGTGCGTAATTTCTTAATCGTGTTTTGTACTGAAAACTGTTTCTTCTTTGGAAATCTTTAACCCGGGTCCCATTGTTGAAGAAAGGAAAAGACTTCTAACATAAACACCCTTAGCAGAAGAAGGCTTCATTTTAATAATAGTGTGTAAAAATGCTTTTGCGTTATCAGCAAGCTGTTCTGGAGTAAAATTCATTTTGCCTAAAGAAGTATGAACAATACCAGCCTTCTCTACGCGAAATTCAATCTTACCAGCTTTCACTTCTTTAACAGCTTTTGCGACGTCTGGAGTAACAGTGCCGCTTTTTGGATTCGGCATCAAACCTTTAGGTCCAAGTACACGACCTAACTTTCCTAATTCCCCCATTACATCTGGAGTAGCAATAATTACATCAACTTCTGCCCATCCGGCTTTAATCTTTTCGAGATATTCTTCGAATCCGGCATATTCAGCACCAGCTTGCAAAGCTGCTTCAGCTTGAGCGCCTTTAGCTACAACAAGTACGGATACTTTCTTACCGGTTCCGTGAGGTAATGATACTGTACCGCGAATCATTTGATCAGCGTGGCGAGGATCTACACCAAGACGAATAGCACAGTCTAGAGATTCATTGAATTTAACTTTAGAATTCTCTTTCAAAGTTTTGATTGCGTCCACAAGAGAATATTCTTTGTTTTTATCAACGCTTTTATTAACGGCTTTAACTCTTTTTGATACTTTCATTTTTTCTTACCAGTCAAAATTTATGATTAATCTTCTACAGTGAAGCCCATACTTCTTGCAGTTCCAGCGATCATGCTTGATGCATGTTCAACATCGTGTGCATTTAAATCAGGCATCTTTAAAGTAGCAATTTCTCTAACTTGAGCTTTTGTCACTTTTGCAACTTTAGTTTTATTTGGTTCGGCAGAACCTTTTTCATGCTTAGCTGCTTTCTTTAATAGAACTGCTGCCGGAGGAGTTTTTGTAATAAATGTGAATGATTTATCGGAGAACACAGTTATTACAACTGGTATAATCAATCCTTGTTGGCTGGATGTTCTAGCGTTGAATTGCTTACAGAACTCCATGATGTTAACGCCTTTTTGACCTAAAGCAGGTCCAACTGGCGGTGACGGATTTGCAGCACCGGCGGAAATTTGCAGCTTAATAAAGCCATCTACTTTCTTTGCCATTTTCTTAACCTATAATATTTTTATTTCTCTAATTCGCCCTGAGCAAAGTCAATTTCAACCGGTGTTTTTCTACCAAAAATTGAAACCATAACTTTGATCTTCATTTTTTCTTCATTTACTTCTTGAACCAATCCAGAAAAATTATTGAACGGTCCATCTACAATTTTCACAAAATCACCAGTACGGTAAATTGTATCTGTTCTTTCAGTTTCTTCACTTTGTGAAATTCTTCCTACAATTCTTTTCACTTCTTCAGTTTGAAGAGGAACCGGATTATTCTGAGTTCCAAGGAAACCCATTACTGAAGGAGTATTTGAAATAAAGTCTTTAGCTTTAATGTCCAAATCTGCACAAACAAGAATATAACCGGGGAAGAAATTTTTCTTCTTGGTCTTCTTTTTGCCATCCTTAACCTCAAATACCTTTTCGGTAGGTACAAGGATTTCAAAAATACGGGCTCTTAGCTCATCGCTATCTCTTAATTCAGACTCAATGAGAGTTTTTACTTTGTTCTCATGACCAGAAAAAGTACGAACCACGTACCATTTTGCGTTTGGATTTTCCAATTTTTAGAATATTCCTTTTAATATCCAAGTCAAGGACATATCTATAACATAAGTAAAAGCAGCGAGAATCAAGCACACTACAATTACTATAGAAGTTGACTCTTGGAGTTCTTCTTTAGATGGCCAAGTAACTTTTTTCATTTCCTTGACTACATCATTTACGAAATTGATAATTTTTTCTTTCATATCTCAGCAGATTTATTCCTTGCACGTCAGGAGGGAGTCGAACCCCCAGCCTGCGGTTTTGGAGACCGCTGCTCTGCCAATTGAGCTACTGACGTATTATTTAGTTTCTTTGAAAGTAACGTGTTTGCGAACAACGGGATCGTATTTTTTGTACTCTACTCTATTTGGATGAATTCTTTTATTCTTAGTAGTTGAGTAGCGGAACCCTGTTCCAGCAGAGCTTTCTAAAATTATTATTTGTCTAACGTTTTTTGATTTTGCCATTTTTTTACCTTTTTCAATTCTTTTGAGCTGATGACCGGGATTGAACCGGTGACCTCTTCCTTACCAAGGAAGTGCTCTACCAACTGAGCTACATCAGCATGATCGAGAGCGGGAGACGGGACTCGAACCCGCGACCAACAGCTTGGAAGGCTGTGACTCTACCAACTGAGTTACTCCCGCAT
>JBAYTN010000021.1:0-58318 GCA_041675645.1 Melioribacteraceae bacterium | reverse complement strand
TATGCGATTAATATTCACATTGGTAATTGTTATGCTCTTTGTCTCTTGCGGGACAAAGAATAATGGAAACGTTCCCTTCACTAATGATGAATACAAAATCTATTCTTTAGTGATCGACAGTTTGTATTATCAAAAAGAAATAAAGGGAGCTTCCAAAAAGACCGAACCAAAATATTTAGCACACAACTATGTGCTGATAGATTCCACAAATGGAGATAGCGCAGACAACAGAGCAGAAAAACTTGTCTCCAATGGAATAGCATCAGAACTGATAAATGATTTGGAAGCAGCCAATACAAAAAGATATTCTTTAGATGAATATTCTAAAAGTGTAAGCAGCATTAAACTGATTAGTCTTGATAAGTATAAAAGCTATTACACCAAAACGCGTCATATTAATGATGGAGGAATGAGCGGTTTTATTGAGTTCAGCAAAGATTATCCCCATTCATATGGAACGAGTGTATTTCAGATTACCCGCGCCGGTTTTTCATCCGATAAAAAATATGCGGTTGTTGGAACAATGCATCTTCGTGGAATTAATATGGGATATGATTACACTTATCTTGAAAAAGAAGGAGAGAAGTGGATCATCAAAAAAATTATCAATCACTAGAAAATGAATTAGATTAGAGAAGAACTTGTTCTAAAAAGAAACCATAACAAACAAAGTATATAGAAAGGGAAGTTATGAAGCGAGTAACGGGAATCGGCGGAATATTTTTCAAAGCAAAAGATCCAAAAGCGCTTGGCGAGTGGTACCTTGATCATCTTGGAATGAAACTGGAAGACTGGGGAGGAGTTGTATTTCAATGGGCGGAAGATCCTTCTGAAGGAAAGGGTACTACAACCTGGAGTCCCTTTAAACATGATACAAACTACTTTGAACCGAGCACTTCATCATTTATGATAAACTTGCGTGTAGCCGATCTTGCCGGACTTTTAGCCGCATTGCGCGCCGAAGGGTGCCAAGTGCTCGATAAAACTGAAGATTCGGAATATGGAAAATTCGGCTATGTTGTTGATCCGGAAGGAAATAAAATTGAGCTGTGGGAACCCCCTACCGGCATGTAATAATTTACTTAGGTATAAATAAGTTCATTATCAAAAAAATGCAGATGAGTTAAGATGGAAAATAATAGAGTTTATAAAATGAGTTTTGCCGGTGTGTATCCCCATTACATAAATAAGGCGGAGAAAAAAGGAAGAACAAAAGAGGAAGTTGATGAAATTATCCGATGGCTAACCGGTTATACACAGAAGCAATTTGAAACGCATCTGGAAAAGAAAACTGACTTCGAGAATTTTTTCGGCCAAGCTCCAAAATTAAATCCATCACGAACTTTGATTACGGGAGTAGTCTGCGGCATCAGAGTGGAAGAGATAAAAGAACCTCTCATGCGTGAGATCCGTTATTTGGATAAGCTGATTGATGAACTGGCAAAGGGTAAAGCGATGGAGAAGATTTTAAGGAAGTAAAAAAGTAGAGTCAAATTTCAAAGAACAATGTTTGCTTAGTGGCTTTTAAATAAATATAGAATTATCTGATTTTATGTATTTTTTACATTGAAATTAATATTCAATAAAGTAATCTGTTGCAAAACATTATGATGTTTGCATAATGCAGCTATGAGGGTGTTCAAATGAATATGAATGAGATTGGTAAATTAGGATTTGATCAATGGTTCCAAGATAGAATCGAAACCTCAAGATTAGATGCCTTTCAAATTGCCAGAGTAATATCTGTTAACAAAAACAGTTTTGTAGTTTCAACCGGGAAAAATGATATTTACGCAGAACTGACCGGTAAATATTTATTTAATTCGGAATCTTCTCTGGATTTTCCAACTGTAGGCGATTGGGTTTATGTACAGATCTTCGATGATGATTCCTTGGCGATCATTCACGATATAATGGCGCGGAAATCTTTATTGAAAAGAAAAACTTCCGGTAAGAAAGTAGAGTACCAGCTTATTGGTTCAAACATCGATACGGCAATTATTATGCAGTCACTCGATTCTAATTTTAATCTAAGAAGGCTGGAACGTTATCTGGTAATGATTAATGAGAGCAACATCACTCCGGTAATATTCCTAAGCAAAAGCGATCTTATAAGTGCTGATGAATTAGAAAATAAAGTGAATGCTATTAAAAATATTGTTCCGGATATAAAAATAGCTTCATTCAGCAATAACAATTTGTCCGATATAGAAATTATTAAAACTCACTTTACACCTTTCCAAACTTATTGTCTGCTCGGTTCATCCGGGGTAGGCAAAACCACGTTGCTTAATAATTTAATTCACGAAGAGTTATACAAAACTCAGCCTATTAGAGAAAAAGATGGCAGAGGGAAACATACAACAACACGGAGAGAATTGATTGTTCTGGATAATGGATCGATTGTAATTGACAGTCCGGGCATGCGCGAGCTTGGGGTTATTTCTCTTGAATCGGGATTAGATGATACATTCGGTGAAATTACGGAACATACTAAGAACTGCCGCTTTGCAGATTGCACCCATACAATTGAAAAAGGATGCGCTGTTTTAAAGGCTGTAGAGCTTGGTGAAATTAGCGAAGAGAGATACAATAATTATATAAAGCTTTACAAAGAATCTTTGTATCACGAAATGACATATTATGAAAAGAGGCAGAAGGATAAGAAGTTCGGTAAATTCATGCATAACTACTTGAAGAATAAGAAGGATTTGAAATAGGGGCTGATACCGGTTCCAAACATTGCCACACAACAGAAGAAAGAATAATTTTAATGAAACCATTGTTTTTTGCCAAGCAGTCGGAATTTCGAAAATGGTTAAAAGAAAACCATAAAAAAGAAACCGAAGTTCTTGTAGGTTACTATAAAGTTGCTAGCGGAAAGCCAAGTATTACATGGTCTCAATCGGTAGATGAAGCGCTTTGTTTCGGGTGGATAGATGGTGTGAGAAGATCTATTGACAGTGAAAGTTATTACAACCGTTTTACTCCTAGAAGGCCAAACAGCAATTGGAGCGCTATAAACATTAAAAAAGTAGAAATGCTCATCGAAAATGGACTGATGCAGCCGGCGGGACTTGAGGCTTTTAATAAGCGAAAAGAGGAGAAGTCGAAAGTATACAGCTTTGAAAATGAAGCGAAAAAACTTCCTCCGCAGTATGAAAAGCAGTTTAAGGTGAATAAAAAAGCTTGGGAATATTATACTTCACAAGCGCCATCATATCAAAAGATGGTAGCTCATTGGATTAATAGCGCCAAACAAGAAAAAACCCGACTCACCCGACTTGAAAAAGCTATAACCGAAAGTGAAAAACAAAAGCGGATCTGGAGTTAATAATTGAATACATATATCGCGTTATTCAGAGGAATAAATGTTGGAGGTTCGGGCATTCTGCCAATGAAAGATTTAAGTGCAATACTGGAAAATCTTGGATGCGTAGATGTTAAAACCTACATTCAGAGCGGGAATGTTGTGTTCAAAAGTAAGCAAGCAAGTAAAACAAAAATTGCAAAAGAAATAAGTGATAAAGTTTCGGAGAATAAAGGCTTTGCGCCAAAAGTTATGCTGCTGGAAATAGGAGAACTTGAAAGCGCGGTTAAGAACAATCCGTTTAGTACAGAAGAGGGAAAAGCGCTTCATTTCTTTTTCCTCGAATCCGAACCGGTAAATCCAAACTTAGAAAAGATGACGTTGGTAAAGAAGAAGAGCGAGCAGTATAAACTCAACAAAAAAATATTTTACCTTTTTACGCCGGAAGGATTAGGCGATTCAAAGTTGGCAGCCATTGTAGAAAAATGTTTGGGGGTTCCGGCAACCGCAAGAAACTGGAATACGGTTAGTAAACTGGTCTCTATGGTGAAATAAAAAAATACACAGATCATTCAATGTATATAGTCTCATTTCTCGGCTCCGCTCGAAATGACCGCATTATTATCTCCGTTTTTATGCCTCATTAAGAAAAGAAGCTGATTGAAACCAAATAATATTTCCGAATTAAACTTTTCTGTGACCTATTCGATGATATATATGATAGATAATGGGTAACTTATAACTAGTTCATTTAATAAAACAAAGGAAACGACCATAATGAAGAATAACATGAGGTTTTTCTCGTTAATAATAGGTCTAATGTTATTAAACTTAACGATTACGGTAAATGCAAGCGTATCGGAAGGTGGAAAATCGAAAGCAACAAATTATCCTCTTTCAGCATTCAAGAAAGTTAACTCCGGCGGAACCACCGCAAAGGTTTTTGGAGTTGATAAAACAGTATCGGTTAAGTTTACAAATCCAACCGATAACACAAAAACAATAAGCACTTCCGGCGGAACTTTTAAAGGTGAAGTGGACGGAGTTAACGGAAAATTCTATTGTATAGACCTTTTCCATTATGTACAGTGGTACACTGAATCTCAGCCTCATACTTATACTGATAATGGAAAAGCAAATAGCCAAATAATATACATTCTGAATAATTATTATCCCTTCAAAGCATATCCTTATACCGGCGCGGCATCTTCAGAACAGATTGAAGCAGCGGCGGTGCAAGTAGCATTATGGCATTATGTAGATAATGTTGATGTATCGACTGTAGATAATACGAATGTTAAAGTTAGAGCTCAGCAGATTATTACAGATACAGATGCCAACTATTCTTCATTTTATCCTTTTGAAACATTACAGATTGTTCCGTCAGATCAAACAATTCCAATCGGCGGAACAGCTTCATTTTTCGTTTCGGCGTTTGATGCAAACGGGAATCCGGTTAGCAATGTTACTGTTAATTTGACATCAAATAATGGTGTGCTAAGTACAACAAGTTTAACTACCGGAAGCAATGGAAACACACCATCGTTTACATTTACAAGCGGTTCACTTTCTTCAGTAGTAACAGCTACAGCAAGTGTAGCAGTTACACAAGGTATCAGATATGTACATTCTGTAGAACCGGATAAATGGCAGAAGCTAGTTTTAGCTACTCCATCGGGTATTACAAGAACTGCTTCGGCTAATGTTACATGGTATGCACCATCTCCTTGCGATACTAAAGGATATACTACATTTACACAAGGGGGCTGGGGAAACAAGAACGGCGTACCGGCAAGGATCAGAGATCAATATTTCAGTTCCGTATTCCCGAGTGGTTTAGTTGTAGGAGGAACATATAAATTAACATTAAGCAATTCTGAAAAAGTAAAAGAGTTTTTACCGCAAGGTGGAACTGCATCTGCTTATACTCAAAATTATAATAATGTAGAATCAACAAGTGCCGGTGTTCTGGGCGGACAGTTAGTTGCATTGAAATGTAACGTAGCTTATTCATCAGCAGGATATTTGGGAAGTAATACAACAAAACTTGGTGAATTAAAAATTGCCAGCGGACCATTCAGCGGAAAAACCGTAAACCAATTTTTAGCATTATTAGAAACTGCTGTTGGCGGCGGTTCATTAGGCGGCTTTACTTTCTCGCAATTTAATGATGCCGCAACTGCAATTAACGAAAACTTTGATAATGGTACAGTTGATAAAGGATTCTTGACTTGCTCGCAAGCAAATGTAAAAGCTTCGATAGGAGATAAAGTTTGGTTTGATACAGACAAAGATGGTGTTCAAGATTCGGGTGAAAACGGTGTTCAAAATGTTACTGTCAAATTATACGACTGCTCCAATAATTTAATTGGAACAAAGACAACGGATGCAAATGGTTTATATTTATTCGCGGATTTGAATCCGGGCAGTTACTATGTGAAGTTTGAACTGCCGAGCGGTTATTTATTTACAACTAAAGATGCAACTGATGATGATAAAGATTCAGATGCTGATATATCAACAGGTAAAACTATTTGTACTGATTTAGTAGCCGGAGAAGATGATTTAACATGGGATGCCGGTATTTATCAAGAAGCATGTAAAAACAAGATTGGCGATTATGTATGGCATGATACCGATGTTGACGGTATTCAAGACGCAACTGAAAAGGGAATTAAGGATGTAACTGTTGAATTACTTCAGAGCAACGCAGTAATCGCAACAACAAAAACTGATGCTGATGGTAAATATGAATTCACTAATCTGGCAAATGGTACTTACGCAGTTAAAGTTGCTGCTTCAAATTATGCCAGCGGCGGAGTATTGTTTAATACATCAAACACAAAATGGTACAGCACTAAGAAGAACCAAGGTTCTGATGATTCTAAAGACAGCGATGCCGCAAAGAATGAATCAGTTTCTGTTACATTAAACTGCGGCGATAATGTTACGCTCGATTTTGGATTCTATAAAACTTGCGTTACAATTACAAAAACAGCTGATAAACAATCCGCTAAGCCGGGTGATAAAATAACTTATACTTTCACAGTTGAGAATTGCGGTGACATTCAGCACCATGGCGGTATTGATATTTTTGACAAGATGATCAATAGCAAATCTCCTTACTTGATTAAACATATTGATCTACTGGATCCTACTAAATCAACAACATTTACTGCAACATACACTGTTAAGAATTCCGATTGCGGCGATTTGATAAATGAAGTAACAGCGGAAGCTCATCCTACGGATGGTTCGGCTTACGTAACTGATAAATCTACATTTACTGTAAAAGTAGATTGCGGTCCAACTTGTACAACAGATTGGAGTGTTGATCTTGGTAATGATGTAGGATTATGTGATCACGAGCCAAAAGTAATTAATGTTAGCGGAACTGCAACAGTTACTCCAAGTCCAAGCAGCGGATTTTTAGTTACTTCATGGCAGATTACTTATCCGAATGATGGAAGTGTAGATAATTCCAAGAAGACAACCACTGTTGCTATTACCGGTTCAACACCGTTCCAGATGAATATTAACTGGCCGGGTGTTCGTCCGGTTGATCAGTTAGTTGAAGTAGAAGTTTCAGTTCTTGTGTTGGATTGCAACAAGAATCCGTTAGGAAAAGAAGTTGTAAAAAAATGGTATTGGAACCCAACAGTATGTCCGCCGCCGCCATCAAATGAAGCGGATATTAAAATTGAAAAATCATCCAGTACACAAACTCCAAAGTGCGGAGAAGCATTTACATACACAATCAAAGTAACTAACCAAGGACCGGCCGAAGCTAAAGCGGTTCAAGTTACTGATCAGCTTCCGAGCGGTGCTACTTATGTTTCCAGCAATGCAGCACAAGGAACATATAACGAAACAACCGGTTTGTGGAGCGTTGGCAATCTTGCTAACGGCGCCTCTACAACATTAACAATATCTGTTAAAGTTGACTGCGACGTTATCAATAATTCAGTTTTCGATTTAGGAATAGCTAAAGAATACAATCTCTTTGTAATTCAAGATTTAACACAGCCTTCATCAGACACAGAAGGAAGAGTTGCAGTTGGAAGAGATGCAAGTTTAGCAAATTATAGTGTTGGAGATAAGCTTTCTCCAAATAGCGGAGATGTATTAATCGTTGGAAGGAATTTAACTTATACAAGCGGCCGTGTTTATAATGGAGATGTAGCTTACGGCAATTCTACTAATCTGCCGATTTATCAAACATCGATTGATGGTAGTTTGAGAAATGACAGTCCGATTAATTTTGCTAACGCAAAAACATATCTGGAAAATCTCTCTGCTACACTTGGCGGATATACTGTAACCGGTACAACTTCATATCAGTTCAGCGGATTAACATTAACCGGCACCGATCCTTACCTAAATGTATTCTATGTTAAAGGAAGTGATCTATCTACCGCTAACAGTTTTACAGTTGATGTTCCAAACGGATCTGCTGTTCTTGTTAACATTGACGGAACAAATGTTTCATGGAGCGGAGGACTGGAAGTTTACGGTACAGCAATTAATAATGTGCTTTATAATTTCTATCAAGCAACAACGATTACGATAAAAAATATTGATGTACGCGGTTCAATCTTAGCTCCTTTTGCCGCTGTGAACTTTGAAAGCGGTGTGCAGAATGGACAAATGATTTGTAAATCATTAACCGGCAGAGGACAGTTTAACAACTCACTCTTCTTTGGAAATATTCCAGCAGATAAGAAGGTAACTAACATTGCTTCGATAAGCGGTTCACTAACTACCGATCCGGTTTCGAATAACAATAGTTCTTTGGTAACAGTTAATGTTAACGCTGTAAATCAATCACCGGGCGGCGGCAATCCGGGTGGAGGAACTACCGGCGGCACATGGCAGCAAGTTGGTTCTTTTGCTGCGGGTGAAATTGTCTACTCATTGGCGTTCGATGCAAATGGAAATACATACGCCGGAACAATGGGCGGTAAAATTTATAAATCCGTTGATGGCGGAATGAACTGGACGAGAATTAACAGCACTATGAATGTCGGCTGGATTTGGTCGCTGGCATTCCACAATAACATTTTATTTGCTTCAACTGAAAAAGGTATTTTCAAATTCAGCAATTCAGTATGGAGTGAAGCCGGATTGAAAGATGTTGATGTTCGTTCAATAGCTTCATCGGGAACAGTACTCTACGCCGGAACTTGGGGAAGCGGTGTTTATAGTTCCGCTGATAACGGTGCTAATTGGATTGAAATTAAAACCGGAATGGAAAACTTCTTAGCAGTTCAAGCAGTTACCGTTAGCAAAGCCGGAGATGTATTTGCCGGAACAGTCGGCGGTGGTGTATTCAAGTTATTCAAAGGTGAAGATAAGTGGTATCAATACGATCTTGGCAATAATATAGTGTGGGCACTCGCTTCAAATACAACTGTGGTAATCGCATCAACATACGGCGATGGTTTGTATCGTTCTGTTGATAACGGCGCTAACTGGGAAAAGACTTCATTAACTCAGCCATACATCTATTCTATAAATGTTGATAAGAGCGGAAGAATTTATGTTACTTCATGGACGAGTGGAGTTTCTACTTCTATCGATAACGGTGTAACATGGACTCCACTTGGTATGGGCGGATTTGGAGTAAGCAGTTTGGTTGTGAGTCCAAATCAGAGTGATGTATTAGCCGGAACACGCGAAGGAAAGATTTATAAAATTTCTTTCAATGTAACTGATGTTGATGGAGATGGAACAGTTCCAAGTGAATTCAAATTGTCACAGAATTATCCTAATCCATTTAATCCGACAACTACAATTGAAGTTGCATTGCCTAAAGCTGGTAGATATTCTCTCAAGGTATATAATATTCTTGGTCAGGAAGTAGCAGTTCTGCTCAATAAAGAAATGAGCGCCGGACTTCACAAAGTTACATTTGATGCAAGCCGTTACGCGAGCGGAATGTACATCTACCGTTTAACCGGTTCCAATGTTAACATTGCTAAGAAAATGCTTCTGATGAAATAATTAGTATTTAGTATCAAGTAGTTAGTATTTAGAAAAAGCCCCGGCAAAATTAGCCGGGGCTTTTTTGTGTCTACAAAAATATTTGGCTTGTTCATTCTTTAGAACAAAATTAATTTTCGCGCATCAAAATAGGTGTGGTTTCTAATCTTTGTTTGGCACTTAGATTGTATGGTATCGATAAACAAATTGGATTAATAAATGAAAAAACTATTTCTCATTTTATTTTTGATGCTCACTTGCATAATGTATGGCCAAGATAAGTTTGGTTCTGTTAAGTTTGGAATGTACAGCCCGTCCGCAACAGATGGCGGATTTATAATTGGCTACGAAGGGGGAAAGTATATCGATGATAATTTTATGATTGGCTGGGGTGCCGATTGGTTTCATAGAAATTATGTTGATGGAAAGTTGGTTAAAGAGTACAATGATTTTTACGGCGCTATACATAGCGAACTGAACGAGCTTAGAGCCAAAACAAATTTACATTCTATACCGCTTATGGGATCGATTACCGGAAACTGGCAAATCGGCCATAGAATGAGAGCGTTTGTAACCGGAGCGGCCGGATTAAATGTTTTGCTAATATTCTACCGCAGTTACGAAAACCCGGATAATGATGAATTCCAAGGTGCGGTTGATTTTGCTTGGAGACTTGGTGGCGGTGTTTTGTATGAATTAGGAGAGCGATCCGATGCATTTGTGGAATTGGCTTATCATAATTCCGAGCCGAGCTGGGAATATGATGTGAAAGATATTAGTACAAGCAGAAAGAAAACATTTGAACGAAAGTTTGATATGAGCGGTGTAATGATGCGTGTTGGCTTTAGATTTTTCTTCTAAAATGAAAACGGATTTGTCCGATCACTGTTAAAATTTGGAAGGCAGTAATTGCTGCTTTCCAAATCTTGAACCCAGCCTTTTTCCAAATTGTATTTCGAAAGTAGTGAAATCACTTTTTCATATTCGGTTTGGCGAATCTTGCGATCCAGCAAAACGTTTTCGTTTGCTATATGTGTCGGGAAGTATTGAGACATAACAGAGATGTTAATTTCGTTACTTAACTCACCGGCTATAAATTCAAATACCTTTTCCGATTCAGCTAAATCATTTGGCAGAACAAGATGACGGACTATCATTCCTCTCATCAGAATATCATTTTCATAAATCATTTTGCTTCCAACTTGCCGGTACATTTCTCGTATTGCATTCTTTGCAGTTCTAAAATAATGCGGTGCATTTGAAAACCGATTTGCATACTCATCATTTCCATACTTAAAATCGGGCAGATAAATATCAACAATTCCCTCGAAGAGCTTCAGCGTTTCTACAGAATCATATCCGTTTGAATTATAAATTATTGGCAAAGAAAGACCTTGTTCAGCAGCAATAAAAATTGCTTCAATAATTTGAGCCGAGAAGTGAGTTGGAGATATTAATCCAATATTATGGCACCCTTTTGCTTGGAGTTCCAACATAATCTCGGCAAGTCTTTCTACAGAAACTGAATTCTCGGTTTCGCTTTTCCAATTTTGACTGATCTCATGATTCTGGCAGTAAACGCAGCTAAGATTACAATTACCAAAAAAGATATTCCCTGCGCCCTTTGTACCGGAGAGTACCGGTTCTTCACCGTAGTGGGCCGTATAAGAAGAAATAATGGGTAATTCAGAGCTGCGGCAGACTCCGGTATTGCCGGCTGTTCTGTCGATCTTACATTCTCTAGGGCAGATTCTGCATTCCGATAGAAGTTGCTTAGCTGTAGCGACTCTACTTTTTAGTTCGCCGGATTTAAGAAGATTTCTATATGAAGGAATGAAATTCATCTTGAAAAAATTATTGTTTTGTGCTTGAGTAAATATTCTAGATTGTTTAACATCAATTGTAAAATTATCCGAGACCAAAATGGCAAACAAAAATCTTACAATTCTCTGCATCTCAAGTTATGAAAAAGGATTTGAATTTCTTCGTCAGTGCAGCAGAGAAGGATGCAGAGTTTTGCTTCTTACATCGCAGAGTTTGAGGGATGTTGAATGGCCAAGAGAAAGTATTGATGAAATATTTTATATGCCGGATGTGAATAAAGAATGGAATCTTGAACACATGATTAATGCTGTAAGCTTTTTGGCAAGGACAGAACAGATAGACCGCATAGTTGCGCTGGATGATTTTGATGTTGAGAAAGCGGCAATGCTTCGCGAGCACTTACGCGTTGGAGGAATGGGAGATACAACTGCAAGATATTTCAGAGATAAACTTGCGATGCGAGTGCTTGCAAAGGAGCTGGGTATAAGAGTTCCGGAATTTGTTCATATTCTTAACTATAAAAAGATTGATGAGTTTCTAAAAAGTGTACCCGGTCCATATGTGTTAAAACCAAGAATGCAAGCCGGTGCAGTTGGAATAAAGAAGATAAATAATGGAAATGAGCTTTGGCCGATTCTTGAGGAGTTAGGTGATAAACAATCAAATTATCTGCTTGAAAAATTTGTGAAGGGAAACATTTATCACGTTGACAGTATTGTTTATAAGAAAGAAGTGGTCTTTGCTGTAGCTAATGAGTATGCTAAGCCGCCTATGGAAGTTGCGCACGAGGGAAGAATCTTTACTACGAGAACGATGATTAGGGGAAGTGAAGATGAAATTGTTTTGATAAAATTGAATGCAGAATTACTTAAATCGCTTGGGTTGGTGCATGGAATTTCTCACTCGGAATTTATAAAAGGGGAAGATGGCAATTTTTACTTTTTAGAAACTTCTGCAAGAGTTGGGGGAGCTAATATTGCCGAGATGGTTGAAGCTGCAACCGGAATAAACTTATGGGCCGAATGGGCGAAAATTGAAACTCTATCAAAAAGAAAGACCTACATACTTCCGGAAGTTAAACATGATTATTCGGCAATAATGATATCTCTTGCTAAGCAAGAATACCCGGATTTATCATCGTTTACCGATGAAGAAATTGTTTGGAGAATGAACAAGCGCTTTCATGCGGGATTAATAATTGCATCACCGGATTATAACCGTCTTACGCAGCTGATAGATTTGTACACAACACGATTCTACGAGGAATTTTTTGTGTACCATCCAATACAAAATAAGCCTACAGAATAATTCACAATTGTTTACAATGATGGAAATATATGCCTTTAATTACTTGGGATGATAGTTACTCAGTTAAAGTAAGAGAAATAGACTCACAACATAAAAAGCTGGTTAAATTGATTAATCGCCTAGATGAATCAATTAAAGCCGGCAAAGGAAAAGAAATAATCGATTCGGTCTTAAATGAATTAGTTGAGTATACATCGTATCATTTCTCATTTGAAGAATCTCTTTTTGCAAAATATTCTTATCCGGAAACAAACTCGCACGCAAAGCAGCACAACTCTCTAATTGAACAAATAAAAGTATTTATGAGAGGGTATCAATCCGGTAAAGTAATTATACCTGAAGACTTAAGTGATACTTTAATGCAATGGTTGGCACATCATGTTACTGGAGAGGATAAAAAGTATTCTTCATTTTTTAATGAAAGGGGATTGTGTTAACGGCATATTGAGTTGAGTCTTGGTTATTCTACAGCGCTGGCGAACATATAAAACTCCTAATTCATAACACTTATTTATATTTGCTTCCAAAATTTCTTACAATAGTATTTACGGATTGATATGCACCATATTATTACCGGTAAACAACACAATTCCAAATTGTGTTTTGTCTGCGGACTTAAAAACAAATTTGGGATACATGCACATTTTTATATAACCGAATCACAAGAGCTGATTGCGCTTTTCACACCATCGGAAGAACATCAGAGCTATCCGGGCAGACTGCATGGCGGAATAGCATCTGCTGTATTGGATGAAACTATCGGAAGAGCAATTCTAAATAAATATGAAACCGAAGTTTGGGGAGTTACAATTGATTTGTCGGTAAAGTTTAAAAAGCCGATTCCTCTTAACGAAGAATTAAAAGTTATTGGAAGAATTACTTCGGAGAACAGCCGATTTTTTGAAGGAACCGGTGAGATTGTCTTAAGCAATGGCGACATTGCGGTTACAGCCTATGGTAAATACCTAAAAGTTCCGATAGAAAAAATCACGGATTTTGATGTGGATGAAAATGAGTGGCGAATAGTTGAGCGAGAAAATGATCCAAAGGAAATAATCATTTAATCATTTTCAATTTCGGGTGATACAATTTTACCAGATAGTATCCGATACCTAACAGTACTGAGTTGATAAGCACGGCAACCGGTGAAGTAAAGTGTTCCGCAAGCATTCCGATCCACAAAGAACCAATTGGATACAATGCAAAAAAACTGAATGAATAGAAGCTTAGAATTCTTCCACGGAATTCTTCATCTACAATTGTTTGGATCAGTCCATTTGAAAGATTAAACATTGAAATCAATATTCCGCCAATCAAAATTAAAAGTGAAATTGAGATTACAAAGCTTCGGTTAAAGGAAAATGCAAAAAGAAGCAGAGGCAGTATTGCCATTGTATATGTAAGGTATTTACCACGAATAATTACATGATTTACCGCTGCGATAATCAAAGCAAAGATTACAGCCCCTAAGCCACGGGCAGATTGTAAATATCCGTTTGTAATTGAGTCACCATGTAAAATGTTTACAGCCCACGCCGGAAACAACGTTACCAAACCCATTCCAAAAAAACTTAACAGTGAAGTGATTAGAATAATTGTTACTAGGTCTTTGTTTAGTATCAAATACTTGAATCCGGCTTTAACTTCACTAATTACAGAACTCCTCGAGTTTGTAACTAGTTGCTCTTCGATTTTAATTCTCCACAGATTATAAAGAACAGCAATAAATGAAATACCGTTGATAAGAAAGCACCATGCCGGACCAAGAATAGCGTATGTTATTCCGGCTATAGCGGGACCAACAGCAGTAGCAGTATTGAACATTGTGGAATTTAGCGCAATTGCATTAGTTAAATATTTTTTGTCAACCAGTTCGCGGGCAAAAGCATGCCGCGCAGTTGAATCAAAAGCATTTCCAATTCCATTAAAAAATGAAATTAGTATTAAATGCCATGGCTGAACAACTCCGGTAAAGGTTAAGGCGGATAGTATGAATGCGAGAAGCATCATCCAGCTTTGAGTAATCATTAGAATTGTTCTGCGCGGATATCTATCGGCAATTACGCCTCCATAGAAAGTTAATATCCAAGCCGGTATCCCGGATGCGAAACCTACATAACCCAAAAAGGCTGGAGAATGTGTTAGTTCAAAAATAAAATAGCCGTAGGCAGTTGACTGCATCCATGAACCGAAAAGGGAAACCAACTGACCGGAAAACCATAAGCGGTAATTTCTGAATTGGAGTGCCGCGAATGTATTCTTTATCGAAATTTTATGATTAGGAAATTCCGAACCGAGCTCTTCATTAATTTCAAGATTTATTTCTTTTTGATTTGATGTGTCGGTGGAATTTTCCATAAACAAATTTACCAAATCACAATCCATTATTCGAAAATTTATTAGCTTAAAGTTGTCATTAAGAGGTCAATCATGAAAAAAATGTTATTTATGCTTCTATCGGTTCTTATTCTCACAACTGCATGCTCTGAAGAATCGCCTAGTATTAGAGTAAGAAATCAGCGTGCCACTAAGGCTAATGTTCAGTTCAAGTTTGGAACAAGTAACACTGTTAATATTAACGATGTAGCTGCCGGACAAACGACATCATTCATAGAAGTCCCGGAAGGGTATTGTGTCGCAAACGCAGAAATTCAAGGGGAAAGTGTTTCTCCGGCAATCGGATTTACGGTGGTCAACGACAAAAATTACACTTTAGTAATTCTCGAAGGAACTACACCTTCACTTAAAGTTGATGATGAGGATAAGTGATTTCTTTTCAAACATTAGGATAAAAAAAAGCCGCTACTAGTAGCGGCTTTTTTAATTTCTACAGACTATAAGAATCAACTTCCAAACACATTTACTTTACCATTAATATGTTTAGTTGGATCGATAATCTTACCTAAGTTATTTACAACACCAGTATGGCAAGTAGCGCAAGATTTCAAAGATTGAGCTTGATGACCTGTTGGTGGTAAGCCGTGACAAGTTCCGCATTTTCCTTCAGTTCCGTCTACCTTTGTCCATTTAGGTGAATAATTGTTGCCGGTCATTTTATCTTCAGTATAAACAAACGGATATGCTGAAGTAGCTTTTGAAAACTCGAAATTGCCATGGCAGTAAGTATTAGCGCAAGTATTGTTCGAAGCATTGTAAGAACCATTAGATGGTCCTCTGTTTGTGAACGAACCAAATGTTACTTCAGCTTTGGTAGAATTATCTATATGTCCGGCAGAAGCAAATTTTGTTGGAACTATATGACATTCATTGCAAGCTACTTTAGATGCATCATTAATTTCGCTCAAGTGGAATGTATGTGCCCCAACCCCAGGATCTGTTGTTACAATTGCATTGTTCAATGCTCTTGGCGGTGCAACGCTGCTTGCCTTAGTGAAATCTCCATGACAAGTATTACAAGCTTCAGGCCCTTCTGGCTGAGTATGGCATGTATTACAAGTTGGACTTGCCACTCCGCCAGCATATGTGGATCCATGACACTGAACACATCCGCTCATATCCCAATTTTTACCGGCAATATATTTACCATGAAAATTTTGAGAAGTTGGATTTTGAATATCAGCTGTATGGACAGTAATTGTAGGATGACAATTAGAAGTTGAGCATCCAACACTTGCAGTTCCGCCCGAAAGATCTTTTGCATGGCATTGACGGCAAGCATTAAGATTTGTACCAATTAATTTTTTGCCGTGGAATGAATCAGCAGCTTGAACTAAAACATCCGGTCCGTGAACTCCAACTTTTGTTGGAAGAGTAACATCGTTTTGCAATTCACTACATCCAAAAGAAAACAATCCTACAGCTAAGAGAAGAAATGAATAAAATTTTATAGATCTCATATTATTTCCAGAGATTGAGTTAATTATTTATGACAATAGCCGCAGAAACCAACACCAACAATTCCACCTGGACGAGCGTTAGCATCTGTATGGCATGAATAGCAGACAGAATTTTTGTCGCTATGCCAGTCACCATCATCAGAGCCACTCATAAAGCTTGCTTTGTGTGTTCTTGGGTTTGTTCCTTTAATACCATCGTTATCTACGTGACATAAAATGCAATTTGCATCAGCGCCTTGTACATCATGACAAGAAGCACAGCGTTCGATATCCCTTCTTGCTAATACCGCATGCTGACCGCCGCCGCTGCCTACACCAATTGTTACAAAGTTTGGCATTCTGTGCGATTGTGGCGTTGTTCCTTCTAATGAATAATCACCACTGCCGTTAGTATGGCATTCGGCACAGAAAGTTTCAGTTTGGTGACAAGTTTGGCATTCGCTTGTTTTTCCTTTCAAATCGATTCCATGAGTGAAGCGGTAATTAAGATCATGAACACGACTAATGTTTTGCTGTTTTGTATTATCAACAAAGTTATGAGGAGAGTAAGGAGTGACAAAATTTCTTGCTGTGTTTGTTTCATCAATCATTGTTGAAGCAGCGTGACATGTTTCGCAGAAAGAATTATCATGACACATCTGGCATTCAGCTTTTGCTTCGTTAGCTTTGAACTTGTGTGTCTTCATAAAGGAGACACTTTTGTGATCTTGCGGAAGCAGATTAACTGTTGATATATGACAAGTCTTGCATTCGTTTGAGGCTACAGCTTGATTACTATGGCATGTATTGCATGTTGCCATCGAAGGATGAGCTTCTTTAGCTTCTGTGCTGTATGCAACATCGGAAAGTCCTTTGTGGCAAGATTCGCAAGTTACTTTTGAATCGCCAAGGTGTGCCTTGTGATTAAAGAATAACTCGGATTTCTTAACCATCAGCGGTTCATAAATATCGCCGATGTGACACATTGAACATTGCTTATCGTCGTTTACATCATGACATGTAGCGCATACAGCTTTATCGGGCAATAATCTGTCTTTAAGAGAAGTACTTTCACCAGCTTTTGTATGGCATCCGGCGCAATCCATCACTTCTTTATGAACTGAATGAGAAAACTTGATGATATCCTTATTGGATTTTTCACCTTCGTCTCCATTTGCACCAATAGCCGCAATAGTCAAAAAACTGATAAGTAAAATTCCGAATGCAGCGTAAAAGTATTTAATCTTCATAATTTTCTAAAAGTTAGTATTGAACCAGTGGTTTATTTTGAATAAGAATCTGAAATCATCACGATAAATTTTGTTGTTATAGAATTGACCTTGTAAATCGAATGACCAAGTTTTCCATGGTCTAAGATTAAAGCCGGCTAGGATTGCTGTAATATTATTCAATTCAGCATCTTTAGAAAGTTTGTAAGAAGTATAAGAAACACCAATTGAAGGAGTAACTAAACCTTCTCTAAAACTTTTTGCTAAGTAAACTGAGATATTATCAAGCTCTCCGGCATAACCTAAATTTTTTCTATAACTGATGCTGCCTAATGCTGTTGTTGCGCCAATTGTTAGGCGAGAAGAATTTTCATCTTCATACTTAACATTGCCGAACTTTCCAAACACAGTGTAATTCTGATCAATCTTGTAATCAATTCCACCTTCATATTCTTCTGTGTGTCCAAAGTTGAAAACTGAGAAGATAGAATTGTAACGAATTTTTGGTTCACGCCAGTTGTAATAACCGGTTACACCAATATTTTCAGTTACCCATACACGTCCGTTAGCTTCAATCTTAGATGTTTCTTTGTAATTCAAATCATGCTCATACATGGCATTAACATCAAAGATACCGGGCATTTCATAAGAAGCTTCGCCGGCTAAAAACTTGAACTGATTTGATTTTTGTTGAATAAGAATTGAAATAGGATCTAAGCCTTCATCTAAACGTAGACTATTGTAGTCCATTGTCTTATAATTTTTATCAAAATAACTTATACCAATATTTAAATGATCAATTGGATTAGCATCGAAGCGAGCACCCATCACATAATTATCACTTAAGTCTTTCAAAAATTCCAATTTCTGATAAGCTGGTAGATTTCCACCATAAAAACCGGAGATTGAATATCCTTCATATTTCAATTTTAAATTTACGCCATCAAATAAACCGCCGCTAACCGGAGTGAAAAGAGGTTGACGTCCAATTTTTAACGTAGCAAAATCGAATAAGTCTCTTGCTTCCAAGTAAAGGTTGTAGAAACGTAAACGAGGATCGTTATCAAGAGGAACTCCGATGTTAGTTTCGAAATTCATTCTTGTGCGCAATGAGAATTTATTGTAATTGAAATTGAGAGTTAATGCTTCGGTATTGCGTAGAAATGCATCTGAGTTTTGCAAATTATCATAACGTTGGAATGTATAGAAAGAAGAAGTGAATCTGCCGTTCAGATTCTGTGCAGAAATCAGAAACGGCAGAGCAACAATAATACTAAGAATAAATTTTTTCATTTGTTATCCCGTTGAAAGAATTATCCTTTCGGAACATTATGAGCAATCTTTTTCCACATTTCTTCATACTTGAAACCCTTGAAGGTTGGGCTATCTGAGTTATGACAGCTAGTGCAGAATTTAGTTGCATCTTCATGAACAACCATACCTTTTTTCTTTGCTTCTTCACGGTTTTTCATAACAGCCATAGCTTTATATGCTGAACCGGCACCATGGCAAGTTTCGCACTGTACGCCATCTTCCATTTTGAATTTAGCGCCAATTAATTTCTTGTCTACATCATGTCCTGAAGTATGGCATTTTAAACATTCTGCAGTTTCAGCAGCTTTTGTCTTAAAACCTTTTTCAGCAGCAATTTTGTCTGCTTCTGGTGTTTGTAATGTTTTATATGCTTTTGAATGAGCACTTTCTTGCCAGATTTTTAATTGTTGACCTTGTTTTTCAGTTTTATGGCACATACCACAAACTTGTGTGCCTTCATAACCATATGGTTGAGCAAAGCTTGTTGCCGGTGCAAATAAATAAGCTGCAACAACAAGAACGAATATTGCAAATAACTTCTTCTGCATTTTTTCCTCCTAGGGATTTTTGGTTGCTGGAGTTGATTAAATTGTATAAAAGAACGTAGAACTCTTGTTTTAATATAGCCGAATTGGCTCTAATTAACAACTTTTCTTTAATAAGACATGCTATAAATTCTAAACTTTTTCTTCTTTTTCGACCACAGGTTGAAGTTTTTGTTCCAGCCAAGTTCGTAAATCGTGATCATTGTCAATCTCATGCTGAATGATTGAATCTGGATTTAATCCAGATTTTTCCAGCGCAGAAGTAAATAAGAAAGTAGAGTTGCTTACCTTTTTCTTATCCCTTTTTCCAGAATTGTACTCTTTCCATTCCAACACAACTTTTCGGAAATGTTTTTCATGATGATGGCGGTAGTTATGTAACGACATTTTACCATCCATCCATGTTAAACTCATAGGATATTCGTGCGGATGGAAAATAACAAAGAACCAGTGCCATACAACTATTGCAAGTGTTGCTAATATTGCTTCATAGAAATGGATCAGTTCGCTAACCTTGATTAGCCAAACCGGAGCCCAATCACCAACTACTGTAGGGAACCAAAGGATAAACCCGGTTGCGCCCATTACAATTGTTCCCCAGATTAAAGCCCAGTATTCTGCCTTCTCGGCATAATCATATTTATCAAACTGTGGTTTATCTTTCTTGATTTTCAAGTAGTAAAGAATGTTGTCTCTCGCTTCTAACAAATCGCTGAAACGGGGAAGTAAGTTGTATAGTACATCTCTTCCACGTGCTGTAAAGAATAGATAACCAACATGATAAACACCAGTTAGAATCATTATAACTGCACATATTCTATGTGTATACTGCCTTGCGGTTTCAGTCATACCAAAAGTTCGAAGCATTTCTGCCCACCAGCTTTCGGAATATTTTAATGCAAAGCCGGTAATTGCAAGCATTATGAATGAAGTCAATAACAGCAAATGTTGAACAACTTCATTCTTTGTAAATCTAGGAATTGTTATATCAGTAGATTGACGGGTTCGTTTCTTCTTTAATTCATAGAAGAATATTAAAAGGTTGTGAAGTATCATTCCGCCAATGACAGAAACGATTAACCAGAAATATAGATTAGCAACAATACCCTCAATTTTTGAAGCTTGTTTATCTTGTGTCTGATGAGAATAGCTTTGCGAAAATGTGTCTGTAGCATCTGCGTGACATTTTTGACATGTTTCTTTAACATTAGCTTTATTTACAGTTGAAGCAGAATGAGACTTTGGCAAGATAGAATGTACACTATGGCAATCAACACACATTGCAGCATCTTTATCGCCACGCATTACTGCTAAACCATGATAACTATCTTGATATTGTTTAACGTTTCCGGCTTCTACACCATATCTTTCTGCAATACGAGGGTTCGTATGGCAAACTATACAAGTTTTTTCTTGGATTAATCGTGATTCTTCCTTTTTATCAACTGTACTAACAGCATCAATTCCATGTTCATTATGGCAATCGTTACAAACCGGGGATTCGCGTACTCCTTTTTTAGCTCGAATCCAGTGAATAGAAGTTTCAAATTCTTCAGCTATTTTTTGATGACACTGACCGCATGTTTGCGGAACATTAAAGGAAGAAATTTTACTTCCTTGTTGTACACGGTTTTTAATATCATGAACTCCGTGACACAAACTACAGTTAGCCGCATCAAGTTTGCCTTTTTCAACCAACTTACCATGAACAGAGTTAGAGTACATAAAGCCCGGATTCTTAACGCCAAAACCAAATTTCTCTACTAATTTTGGATCGTCATGGCATTTGCCACATGTAGCAGCTAAGTTTTTGGGGAAGACTAAGCTTGTTGGATTTTTTACATGCTGTATGTTATGAGAGCCGTGGCAATCCCAACATTTGGCAGCTTCGTCAACACCTTCATCTAAAGAAATTCCATGAATGCTTTCTCTATGCTCTTTTGCAATATCAGAGTGGCATATGTAGCAATCGGCTTTTTGTGTAGCTTTAACATTCTTTGGATGGTTAGCTAAATTGTTGGAAATAAAATTGTGGCAATCTGCACACTGCAAATTTTTATGAACAGAAGAGGGCAGTGTTAGTTTTGTATCAACATTCTTATGGCAGCTTAAGCATTTGTTTTTCGGAACAATAACAGAGTGATAATTATTTGCTACCACCATACTGGTATGGCATTTTTGGCAATAAGTTTTTGCCTTAGCAGCATTAAGTACCGGTGGCTTTTGAACTTCGTGAGTACCATGACATTTTTTACAATCCGGCGGGTTTTTTACTTTTCCCTTTAAGCGGCGATGTATATCATTCTTTACCGATTCTGATTTATCATCATGGCAAGATTCGCATTGTACTTTTTTAATCTTGTCTTTATTCTCAGCATGGCTCTCATCAACTATATCTTGATGACAGCTTTGGCAGTCAATAGCTTCATTGTGTACTGATTTTTGAATTACATTTTCGTGGCAATCTAGACAATTAAATTGCTGAGCTGATAAACCACTTACAAACAGAAGAAGGATGATTCCAGAGAACCAAAATTTCTTTAAGAACATTTATTTCTCCATAAGGAAAATTATTGATACAAGAAAATCATTGAATAAATGATCAGTATAACTAAACTAATTCCAATAGCTAATGCTGTAAAGCCGAAAATCCTTGCAACTTTTACAAGCAATGGTGAAGGCGCATCGCCAAACTTCTCAAGCAGTTCCTCGTTTTGCATTATCTGTTCGTATTCGCGAGGTCTATCTTCTTTCAACTCATCAATATGAACTTTGCCCGTAAAAATAACTGTATCAATCGGAAATTTATCTGGACGAAAGTGAGTATTAAAGAAGTGATATGTAAATATAAAACCAACAGCGAGCAAAGCCTCATCACTATGAATAATTGTAGCAACATTGATTAACCAACCCGGTAAACCTATGCTGGTAAAAAATTCGGGGAACCATAACAGCAAGCCGCTAAATCCAATAACCGCAACACCCCAGAATACAGCCCAATAATCGAATTTTTCCCAGTAAGTCCAACGTCCATACTGTGGTCTTGGAGCTTTGCCAACAAACCATTTGGTAGTTTGCCAAAGTTCTTCCAAATCTTTTTTATTTGGTACAAGAGAATTTTCGCCTTTAAAGAAGTATGTGAACGAAATCTTTTTCTGTTTTTTCTTTCTGATCAAATAAAAAATATGCAGTGCAAAATAAATAAATGTAATTACAGCGGCGAAGCGATGAATAAAACCGGTAACAGCATAACCGCCAAGCATATCCGAAAGAAATTGAAAAATCCCAACTCCGGAAAACTTAATTATCATTCCTGTTATTGCCAATGAAATAAAACTTGTTATAATCAGCAAATGCAAAAAGCGGGAGTAAGCGTCGAACCGCTCGTAATATTTTCCTTTAGGTAAATTTTCACTCATGAGATTCTTCACTTTCCTTTATTTTTGCTCTTAATCGCTTTCTTTCTTTCAGTGCTCTAGGGAACCACAAAAGTGTATGAACACCAAAGAACAAAAATGTACCGGTTAAGAGTGATACCATTGCCCAGAATGTGTAAAACAAAACTGGGTAACGTTCTTTATCGTGATGAGTTGCGTGTGTCAAATATCCAACAAATTTTCTGTTAGAATTTGGGTGACAAGTTCTGCATGTCTCTATAATGTTTTTTCTGCTCAACATAGATTTAGGATTACCGGCGGGAAGAATTTCATGAGAGCCGTGACAATCATAACATTTAGCGGCGCCGGCAGAACCAAGCTTTGTAACTTTACCATGGAAAGTATCAAAGTAAGTCTCTGTAACATCTTCGTGGCATTTACCACACTTCTGAATAATATCTTGACGAAAATCTTTTTGATCAACTCTATTTATTTCGTGCGAGAAATGGCAATCATTACAAACCGGAAGTTTCTTGTCGGTTTTATTCACTTCAGAACTATGAATGCTAACCTTGAATTTCTCATAGATACCCAAGTGACATTGAGCGCATGTTGCAGAAATATTATTTCTGTTTACAGTTGAACGCGGATCTTTAAATGGCAATTCTTTATGACTTGAATGACAATCAACACAAGTTGCTGTCACCATTAAGCCGCTTTGTAATAATCCTTTACCGTGAATACTTTCCTTGTAGCTCGCAACAATACCCTTATCGTGTTCATCTATTGCCATTCCAATATTCTTACCTTCGCGATGGCATTTACCACACAATTCCGGAACATTCCTTGCGAAAGTTGGCGAGTTTACAGCCTTTTTCGATTGTACATTGTGAGACGAATGGCAATCGACACAATATGGTGCACTTTTATCTCCACCATAATGTTTTTGTCCATGAATGCTAATGTTATAATCTTCAACTTGAGATTGATGGCAGATTGAGCAATCAACTTTACCACTGGTTTTACATACCGGGTTTTTTGCTTGATTAACATTAGTATGGCACTTTACACAAGAATTAACAGTATGTACTGAGCCTTTGAATTCTGTAAGATTAACAAAAAGCGATACTTTTTTACCATCAACTACTTTGTATAAATCTTTGTTGGAATGACATTTCATACACATGTCATCCGGGTAACTATCTGTATAAAAGACTCTTCTCACTTTGTGCGGCGCGTGGCATTCAATGCAAACCGGAATTTTGTGAGGCTGGTTTTCCCACAATTTTCCGTTAATAACTTTTTGATGTACTGTTTCGATTTGTCTGTGACACTGAAGACATGTTTTAACAATATTATTTCTATTGATTGAAGAAAACTGATTCTCGTGAGGCAAAATATCGTGCGAAGTATGACAACTAGTACAAACTGCAGTTACTATTAACCCGCGTTTAAATAAACCTTCGCCGTGTATTGATTCCGAATACTCATTTAAAACTTTTCTTTCCGAAACAGTTGATAAGCCGGAAACAGGAGTTCCATCTTTGTGGCACTGGCCGCAAAGGGATGGGATATTCATAACATAAGTTCTTGCTTTCGTGTTTTTAGAGCTTAGTATATCATGTTTGCCGTGACATGTTGCGCAAGTCGGAGCTAAAGACTTTCCTTTTTTATATGCTTGTCCGTGAAGGCTTCTTTCATAATGTTGAACCGGCTGTTCGTGGCAAGTAGCGCAATTCACTTTCTCTAATTTTTCGTTATGAGGTAGATTTGAAGGGTCTACATCGGAATGGCATCCAGTGCAGCTGACTTCTTCGTGTACTGAAGAGGCAAAGCTTTTACCATTCACAAACAAAGAAAATTCTTTCCCATTTCTGTTGGTGGTTAAAGTTTTATCTCCATGACAATCAAGACAAATTTGATCATCTTTACTTTGAGCAAGGACAGCACTGCTCAAAAGTAGAAACAATAAAAACCTCTTCATTCTACTCCTTTGATTGAACTTCTAAATTGAGTACAAACTAAAGACTTATTATTATCGATAGAAAATGGCACTATTTTATTAAATAACGAAGGGATTTATTTCAATCCCTTCAGTACACTTTTCATAAAAATTACACTATTTATACCTAAAACCAGATAAAAGACTTAGTTATCCTCTCACAAAATATTCAGTTCAAAATTTAGATGCAAACATACTACTGGAACAAAATACCGATTCTACACTATTTCTTGAAAAACTCACCCGTTACATAATACCAATCTTTTTCTTCCAATTTTTCTATTTGTCCCCAATACATCTCATCGTCAATCTTTTCTTCCTTAATAAGTTCTTTCATCTGCTTGATAAAACGGTCAATTTCTTCTTGATAATAGGAAACAGCGTTGCGTCCAATTTTAAGCAGCGAAAGTTCCGAATCCAATTTTTCTGCATCTATTATACAGAACCAGTTTTTCTCGTAAGGAGAATAATCTAAGGAATGTAAATCCTCTTTCAAATCTTGGTTTAATTTTGATACGAGTCCGCTAACTGGAGAATTGAAATGGGCAATTTTCTTTCCTTGTTTAATGCTGAAAAGAGGTTGTCCTTTTTGAATATTCATTCCAAGGTTAGGGAAGGAGATATCATCAATCTTGCCGATTAATTTTTTAGCAAAGTCATCAATACCAATTTTAACTGCGCCATCTTGTCCAACCGCAGCCCACGTATGTCCTTCGGAAATAAAAACGCCGCCGGGAATTGCAAACTCGCCTACACTTAATTTTTCTGTATCGGATAAATGGGTTATATGAACGCGCGGTTTCAATTGTTTGTGAATTCTGTCTAATCTCTTAACTAAAGATTTTTTTGTGAAGTCGAGCAATTCATCTTCAGTAAACGGCTTTTGAACATAATCCATTGCGCCATATTTCATACACTCAACTGCTGTCTCAACAGTTGCATAACCAGTAATGATTACTACATCTATATCAGGGCGTAAGTATTTGACTGTCTTGGCAACTTCTGTTCCGGACATATCGGGCATTTTCAAATCTGTAAAGAGAAAATCGTAATGATTAGTCTTGATAAGATTAAATGCTTCCGGGCCGGAGTTGACTGTATCCACAGAATAACCATCTAACACAAGAATTTTTCTAAAACTATCAAGTATTACATCTTCATCATCAACGCAAAGAATCTTAGCTTTTGGATTAGGCACTTCTGCGCGTTTAAGCGATTTAGCTTCTGTAGAAAAATCCACATTGATACTTTCTTGAAGAATTGATTCGCGCTCTTTCCGTAGTTTTTTTTCATTTATTGATTTTAGTGCGTAACGAATAATTATATCTGCAATAATGAATATTATGAATGCAAATATTAATAATGAGAATCCCATAATAGTCTCCGTTTTATTTGATAAACTTTCTTTTTATCTGTCCGAACTGCACGGAATTAAAATCTTTGTTTCATAATCGAATTCTGTTGGAATAATTCTATACAGCCAACCTTCGAAATAAGGATCTTTTTCCAGCAACTCCGGTTGTTCAATTACTTTTTCGTTTCTTCCTATGATGTTTCCGCTCAATACCGAGTATAGTTGGTGAGTGTAATCATCATCAGAATTAAATTTAGCGCATGGAGAAGCTTGTGTTAGAATTTCTCCGGAATTTAATAATTCAACATGTTTTACGGGTTCAATTGTTTTTATAAAAAAATCGGTTGAACCAATTAATACAGAACCGTCAAGTTCTTGGCTCATCCAACAAGAGTAACCAAGACGGTAATACTTAGCGGGGCACGGAACCAAAAGTATTTTTTCTATACCATTCTTGTTGGCTTCCAGTAACTTGCTATATCGCATTCCTCTGTGAATTAGAGAAATCATTTCATCAATTTCGAATGGCTTTGGAATAAAATCTATTGCACCAAGGTAAAGCGACTTTACTGCATTTTCAATTGTAGAATATCCGGTCGTCATAATCACCGGAGTATCAATTTTTCTTTTTTCAATTTCGCTTAGTATTTGGAAGCCATCCATTTCGGGCAGCATTATATCGCATATAATCAAATCAAAATTTTTCTTGTCAAGTTTTTCGAAAGCAATTTTACCTAGCAAGGCAAAATCAACCGAAAGATCTTCGAAGCTCGCTATCTTGCTGATTGAATCGATGATCACTTGTTCGTCATCAATTATTAATATGTTGCAATGTTCTTTAATCATACAAAGGCTTTCATGTTTCCTTGCGGTAATCTAATTGAAAATGTGGTTCCTTTTCCAACTTCACTTTGAACCGTGATAACTCCATTGTGATTATCGATAATTCCCCAGATAACTGAAAGACCTAAACCGGTTCCGCGCTGACCTTTAGTTGAGAAGAATGGTTCAAATATTTTGTTCAAATTTTCCGGAGGAATGCCGCAGCCGCTATCTGCAATATCAATCTCAACAAATTTCTTTTCACCGGCGCCATCTATATATCCCCAGCGCTGCCATTTACATTTGAAAGAAGCACATCCTTCAACATATCCTTGATTTGGAACTTGAATTTTATAAACCGCGCCGCTGCATTCCGGGCATTTTACATTTTTATCTATAAGGGAAATATCGCATGTAGGACAAGTTAATTGGTTAACAGCATTCTGATTGAAATTGAGACCGAAGTAATGACGGTGCATTCCATAAACCGGATCGAGATGAACAAATCCTTCGTTACCGTTGGATTTTATTTTCATTCTTATCGAAGACATTCCGCCAATTTTATGCTGCGGGTCTACTAGACTATGAGTTTTTCCACAAACAGCATTTTTAATTTGTGTAATTCCGCGCGGAGATAAACTCATGTGAGAAGTAGTTACTTGAATTTTACCATCTTGTCCAATCGCATCAATTCCATTTACAAACAGATTGAGAAATACTTGCTGAATCTGGTTTGCATCGGCGGTAATATTCGGCAGTTCCGGATCGTTAATTCTTTCAATCGTAATTCTATTTAGTTTTACTTGATTACTAACTACTGCAATAGCTCTATCCAGTATTTCGTTAATGTCGCACAAACTTTTCTTTGGTACCGATTGGCGCGCAAAGTCTAACAATCCTTTTACAATTTCGCGGCTTCTCTTTGTCTCGCGTACAATTACGTTTAAGTCCTCTTGCATCTGAGGATTGTCTTTAGTTCTCTTGAGAAGAAAACTGCTGTATGTTAGAACTCCGGTTAACGGATTATTTATCTCGTGTGCAACACCGGCTGCAAGTTGTCCCAGTGAAGCCATTTTTGTTGATTGGTAAAGCTGCTGACTTGTTTCATCGAGCTTTTTCGTCATATCATTAAAAGATTTACCAAGCTTACCAAGTTCATCATTCCCAAGGTTTGTAATCTTATAGTTAATATTTCCGGAAGCAACTTGTTCCGTAGCATTAACTAATTCCTTTACCGGCTTATCAACATATCTTTTAACAAAAAGGCCGATAATAAACCCGATTGCAATTATTGCAACAAATGCAAAGATCGCTCCTTGAATTTCGTTTGCCTTAATTTGGTTTTCTACATCCTTGAGGGAAATTGTAACATCAAGTACGCCGAGAACTTTTGCGCTTGATTCGTGCGCGTGGCAATCGGATTCGTAACAAGTTGGTTCGTTATAAATTGGATTAATAATTCCGAGAATTTGCGCCGAATCCGGATTTGCAGTAAAAAATCTTGTGCGGTTTTTCATCGGTAATTTTTCGAGTGGTTGATTAGCCGCATGACATGCATAGCAGCTTTCGGCTTGTTTATCAAGCATTTTGCCAATGTCGTCCGGACGAGATGAATATATAATCTCGCCTTCTTTATTAAGAATCTTCACATCATTAATTGCCGGATCAATGCCAATTCTATCAATAATTTGCTGAATATAATCGCGGTCGTTCTTTAACATAACAAAGCGAGTAGCGTTTTTAACGCTCTCGCTTAATTGATTTGCATGCCGCTGAACCTCCGACCGCAGTACTTCGGTTTGTCTTTCGATGTTTAAGTATGAAAAGACACCAATAATAATTACCGCAGTGATACTAACAACAAGTATTAATTTCGTTCCAATCTTTCTAAACATTATTTACTCTTCTTAACCATCTTTCCCGGTTTATCTTTTGGATATGTTTTGTCTTCGTGACAATTCTTGCAAGTTGGATTTGCATAGTTTTTCTCTTGATGACAATCCGAACACTCGAAATCACTATGTGCTTCGTCTAACTGCAATCCGGTGACTGCATGTTTGAAATTTTCTTTTGTCCAGGTACCATGGCAAGTGCTGCAATCGGATTTAAGACCGGCAAATTTTCCTTTCTCAACGTGGCATCTGCTGCATGCCAGCTTTGAGTGATTCTTTGCAACATCAAAACCGGTTCTTGTTTTATGATTGAATGATCCGGCAACAGAATTTTTATGGCAGCTAGAACATGAAGCTTTTGTGTTGTGGCAATTAGCACACACAGCATGTTTATCAGTTACACTTCTATTTGAAAGTGATGCCGGTTTGTACTTTGCATGGCATTTATTACAGCTTTCGTTTGAATGACAACTCTCGCAACTAATTGAAAATGTGTTAACGTGGTCTGAGTGATTAAATGTTACCAACTTTCCGTTTGTTTTTGGTGTGTCATACTTTACTTGTGTCGGCGGATTAACCTTTGGATGAACTCTCTTTCCGGCTTTTTCTACTTTGGGTGTAGCTGTTGATTTCTGCGTTTTGCCATTCTGCGCATGACAGCTTTCACATTCAACTTTGCCGCTCCACTGACGGTGGCAATTCATACATTGTTGATGATATGCGCCTTTCAAATCGGGCTTGCTTAAATCGGTGCGTTTACGGTTTACTTCATGGCAGTTTACACAGCCAACAACTTCTCCCGGAGGATTATAATGATGGCACATTCTGCATCCGCCACCCATATCAGCCATTTCCGCGTGTAGTCTGTGTGAAAATGTTACCGGTGCGTATATGTCGGACTGCTTTTTTAGTCTGTTGATTGTAAGAATTGCCGGTGCGTCTGACGGTGTTTGTTCAATCGTAATTAATCTTTCACGCGGACAAGGTTTAATGCATGGATTTTCTTTTGTAGGAATATCGCAGCTATGGCATGTTTTACAGTTTAAATTTTGATTCTGATGAAGTTGTGTAACCTTTCCTTGTGCTAAAACTAAGAGAGGTAGAATAAGTATTAATAAAAATATTTTCATTTTCATCGCGTTTATCCTCTTATAGAAAATTTAGTTTGAGGAGCTGTAGTATCCGGTACGCTGACAATTGGTAAATGTATAACCAAGAATCTGAAAATCAATACTTCCAATGCAACGAAACCAATTGTAACTGAAAGTTCCCCTACTGAAGGGAAGTATGAATGAATTTCGTAAGGTGGAGTGTATGCAACAAGAAAGTTGTTTATTCTATTCATCAAAACTCCAAATACTACTAAACATGATGCAATTAGTAATCCCAGCGGAGTTTGCGTTAAACTGCGCGATAAAAACATTCTAAGTGGAATAATAACACCAACCACAAGTTCAAGAGTAAACATTACACTCGCTGTTGAAACTTCGAATAAGTAAACAAATGTTTGACGAATCATCATATCGCCAATTTTGAAAGCAAGATATATTCCTAAAATTGGAGCAACCATTGTTCCTAAGCTCGAAAGTATTGGTGTTTCCGGCTTCAAATTAAATGAACGGGAAGTAATTACCGATTCCATTATAACCATTGGGAATCCTACTGATATTGCCGAAATTAAAAAGAGCAGTGGCAATATTGGTGTCTGCCAGAGTGGATGCATCTTAGGTCCGGCAATTACCATTAAAGTGCCGAGTGATGATTGATGCAGACAAGAAAGCACAACGCCGGCAATAATGAAAATGAACATTGTCTTTTCCAATCCTTTATCAAGAACACGTAAAAGTTTATCAACCTTCTGGTTGAACTTCTTAAGTGATCCGGGCAGATTAACTTTTCCAATAAATCTTTCGGTAATTATCGGAAGAAATTCTATGTAAAGAACTGTCAAATAAATCATAACGCATATACCAACTTCAAAAAGTACCGAGTTTGCATTCCACATTAGAAGCGGATGCCAGATAAAGTATGGTCTTCCTAAATCGATCATTACGCTTGCGGCAACAAATGTGTAGCCCAAGGTTGCAGTTAATAATGCCGGGCGAATGATAGCGTGGTATTGATCTTTATGCATAATATGACCAAGTGCGGCAGTTGTAAATCCGCCCGCTGCAAGTGCAACACCGGCAGCTACATCTATTCCAATCCAAATTCCCCAAGGGTGTTGATTATCTAAATTAGTAACAGCTCCAATTCCAAAAATGAATCTGCCTAAAAGAAATAGTATTCCGTTTAGTGCAAGAACGGATAAACCTATAACAATAGGTGTAAAGTATTTTCTATTCATTGGTGTTGGTCTGAGATTTTCCATATTAGTTCTCCGTATCAGACTCGTGATTTTTCTTATTTTTATTTAGCCACATTACTCCGCCTAGCAGAGCATATAGAGAAACCGGAGGAACGAAGTAAGAGAAAATTCCATGTTGAATTGCTTCGCTTACGCCGGGTGCCGGATCTTTTCCAAGCTTAGGCATTCCAATTTCTTCAAACTGACGGCTTGATAAATACAACCATCCGGTTCCGCCAACTTCATGCTCGCCAAAGACTCTATTAACGTATCTATTTGGATAATTCTTGATTCTGTCTTTAGCAACCTTCAATAAGTCTTCTCTTCTGCCGTATGTAATTGCTTCAACCGGACAAATTTCTATACAAGCCGGTAGTTGGTCTTTGGCAGTTCGTTCAATACAGAAATCGCATTTCTTGATGTCCGGTTTTAACGCTTCTTCAAATTCGAAAGCCGGAATTTGGAATGGACATGCAACCATGCAGTATCTGCATCCAATACATTTATCCGTATCCCAATTAACTGTACCGTTCTCTTTCTTAGTGAATGCGCCAACTATACAAGCTGAAACACATGCCGGTTTATCGCAGTGCATACATTGTACTTTTACATTGATCGGCACTTTATCCGATGTTGTGTTTTTATATTCATTCACAACTGTAAGAGCCTTATCGTCTGGTCTTCTCATTTCTTTATAAACGCTTCGGTCTTCATAAGTCTCAATTGGATCTGTCGCTAAATCGTGTGCAGTTTTGCAAGCCCATTCGCATTTGCGGCAGCCGATACAAACAGTTGTATCAACTAAAACGCCCATTCTGTCTTCGGATAGTACATTTTCCGGTGCTGCCTTTGAAGAACTTGTTAGCCCAACTGTAGCAGTACCTATCAGCGCGGAGGTCTTAAGAAAATCCCTTCGTGATTGTTTTGCCATTTAACTTCCTCCAGATATTTTTTTTATTCACCTCTTTCGAAAAGAGGAATAAAGAACCTAAGTGGATACTTTTATCCAGTTCAAACTTACTCCAAACTACATTTTGAGTCAATCAAAAAAAGATAAATAGTTGACATCCTTTATTTAAGCTGAAAAAATCTTTACATTCAGCCCTCAATTTCAGACAATTCGAAAGACCATGGCTAAAAAGAAAGATATTTCTCATATACGTGAGAATATTAACAAAGTTGATGAAAGCTTAATAAAACTGCTTTCCAAAAGAAGAGATTTAAGCAAAGGAGTAATTCTTGCTAAAGAAAATTCTCAGAGTCCGATTCGTGATCAGAAGCGCGAATCCGATTTACTAAACCGTTTAATTAAATTGGGTAAAAAAGAGGGGCTGGATTCTCACTACTTAACCAAAGTTTTTTATGAGATCATTGAGGATTCAGTTCGGCTTCAGCAGAATTATATTCAAAACAAGTTGAATAAAGGTGAAAAGAAGTCTGCAATTTCAATTTCCTTTCAAGGAATTGAAGGTTCTTACAGCTATTTAGCAGCTCAAAAGTATTTTGCTCATTCAAACTACTCGCTAAATTTTGTTTTCAAGAAGCTTTTTAGCGAAGTTGTTGAAGCGGCAGAAAAGGGTGAAGCTGATTATGCAATTCTTCCTATCGAGAATACTACTTCCGGCGGAATAAATGAAGTTTATGATCTTCTTCTTCACACAACACTATCTATTGTAGGTGAAGAGAAGTTTCAAGTAAAACATTGTCTGGTTGCGTTTGCAGATATTCCTCTGAATAAAATAAAAAAGATTTACGCGCATCATCAGGCTGCCGCGCAGTGCAGTAAATTTTTGGAAAGCATTCCTAAAGTTGCTCTGGAATATTTTGTAGATACCGCTATGTCTGTTCAGCGTGTTGCAGAAGAGGGAAATCCTCACTTTGCCGCAATTGCCAGCGAAGAAGCCGCTAAATTATATGGTCTTAAAATTTTAAAAACCGACATAGCAAACCAGCCGGAAAACTACACCAGATTCTTAATTGCTACGCGCAAGCCGCAAAATGTTGATTCAAGAATTCCTTGCAAGACTTCTGTTGTTATGGCAACATCGCATACACCCGGTTCTCTTGTAGATGCGCTAGGTGTGTTCAGAAAATTTGAGGTGAACTTAACCAAGTTGGAATCACGCCCGATTATTGGAAATCCGTGGGAAGAAATGTTCTACCTCGATTTTGAAGGGAACATTGCCGATGAACCAATTCAAAAATTGATGGATGAACTTGGTCATTACACTCGCTTTATAAAAGTGCTTGGAAGCTATCCATCTCAAGAATTGGTGAAAACTGAACTTGAGTACACAAAAATCTTAGCTGTTGATGATAAAGATATTGCGGTTGAACCTAAGAAAGAAACTGTCGCGGCTCCCGCAATCATAAAAGGAAAATCTAAGAGTTACCGTTTAGCAAGCAGAGAATATAAATCCGAAGACACTATTATTAAAGTGCGCAATGTTGAAATTGGCGGAAACGGTTTTGTTGTTATGGCCGGACCATGTTCTGTTGAAAATGAAGAAATGATTATGCAATGCGCACTAGAGGCAAAAGAAAACGGCGCTCAAATTTTACGAGGCGGATGTTTTAAGCCAAGAACCTCTCCTTACAGTTTTCAAGGAATGGGTTACGAAGGCTTGAACTTGCTAGTGGAAGCCGGTAAATATTATGACATGCCTGTGATTACAGAAGTCATGGATACGGAACAAGTTCCCGAAGTTGCAAAGACTGCGGACATACTTCAGATTGGCGCGCGCAACATGCAGAACTTTGCTCTCCTTAAAGAAGTTGGCAAAACACACAGACCCGTAATGTTAAAACGAGGATTGAGTGCTTCTATTGATGAATGGCTAAACGCTGCAGAGTATATTCTTGCTCACGGAAACAGACAGGTAATTCTTTGCGAGCGGGGAATTAGAACATTTGAAACCGCAACAAGAAATACTTTCGACTTGAGCGCGATTCCGGTTGTTAAAGAATTAACACACTTGCCAATTATTGCCGATCCTTCTCACGCAATTGGTGTTCGCGATAAAGTAATTCCGCTTGCTAAAGCCGCAAAGGTTGTTGGCGCGCATGGAATTATGATTGAGTTTCATCCCGATCCGCCAAAAGCTCTTAGCGATGCAGAACAGGCATTGTATTTTGAACAGTTCGAAAGCTTGATGAAGGATTTGTACAAATTATAATTAGTTGTAATAGCTAAAAGATAAAAAGCGGTTCTGCTGGACCGCTTTTTTTATTTTAAAAATGCTAACTGCACTTGCTGTTAAGGAAAACACAGTTGTATGTTGCTGCCCATTTTAATATTTTCTAATTGCATTATATTATAATTATTATAGCGATAAACTGTATATGCGTTTTGTCTGGGATCAAAATAAAAACCTCGCTAATATCAAGAAACATAAAATATCTTTTGAAGAAGCCGGGACTGTGTTTTTTGATGATAAAGCAAGACTTATCCACGATCCGGAACATTCGGCATCTGAAGAACGATTTATAATTTTAGGTATTACGAACAAATTAAGACTCTTAGTTGTTGTTCATACTTATAAAGAGAATGATGATGTTATTAGAATCATTTCTGCACGCAAAGCAACTAAAACTGAAACAAATTATTATTACAAGGTGAAGTGAAATGAAAAAAGAATATGATTTCAGTGATTCCGTTAAGAATCCTTATATAAAAAAACTTAAAAAGCAGATTTCAATTCGTATCGAAAAAGAAACCGTTGAGTATTTCAAAAAACTGGCTTCAGAAATTGATATCCCTTATCAGAATTTGATGAATATGTATTTAAGGGAGTGTGCGCAAAACAATATCAAACCAAATATTCACTGGCAAAAGTAATTGCGCATAAAAACATGGCTAGCTGATCTAATATAAAAAGCGGTTCTCTTGGACCGCTTTTTTATTTTAAAAATATTTGTTGTACTTGTTGTAGCTGACTACTCTGCGATATAAATCATTCTCTCCTTTATTGTGTTAACAAAGTGATACCATTTAAATCTGCATTGCCTTGTTTAAGAAATTCATAGGTCATCCGATCTGCTTTACAGTCTATAAACCGGATTCGTTTCAAATTTTTGTTGTTCTTAAAGAAGGTGTTAATAAGCGTTGCATTCTGGAACACTACTCTGGTAAATGCGCAGTTTTCAAAATAGCAGTCTTCTAATGTGCCGGCGAAAACTATATCGGCAATCTGAGAATCAATAAAAGAGGTACGGTTCCACACGGCATTTGTAATTGTATTTTTCTCGAAGTCACCAGATTTAACAACAACTCCGGTAAAGCCGCCGGATTTAATCACCATTCCAGTAAAATCGGCGCCGGTGAAATCGCAGCCGTAGAGATAACTTTCTGAAAATTTTGTTTCGTTAAAAGTAGCGCCGGAGAAATTGCAAACATTGATATGGCTTCTTGAAAATTCAGCTTCTTTCAGTGAACAGTCCTTAAATATATTTTTGTTTAAGTGAGAAAGCTGAATGTGGCTGTTGCTGATGTCGGAACATGAAAAGTCACAGCTATCAACATTATTGGTTTTTAGAAGAAGTCCCGACAAATCGGAACCGATAAACTTGCAACGCTGCATGTTGGATGAACTGAACTTTTCATGTAGGTTTTTCAACCCGGAAAAGTCAGCGTCCACCCAGTTTCCGCGCGACATATCCCAGCTAAGTTTATCCTTCTGTAATTCAGCCGATTGCTTTACCAAAGGCTCACCGAGTGTCATTTCAGTGGCAGCAGATTGGAAGTTTTCTGAGAAATAGTTTAAGTCAACACCCAGAATTTCCGCAAGACGGTTGAAAGTAGTGATATCTGGCATTGATTCTCCGCGCTCCCACTTTCCGACTGCCTGTGAACTGATGGATAGACGCTGAGCAAGCTGGGCTTGAGAAATATTTATTTTCTTTCGTGCTTCGGCAATTTTATTGCCAATAATCTTAGTATTTAACATAATTACTATCTCCTTGTATTTTACATAATTTTATTTTGTCGACACTACAAAAATATTCGGATTCATTTCCATGATCAATAAAACTACAGTCACTTCTAGTTGTAATTACGCTATATATTGTTGCTATTTAACAACTATCAGTTGTATATACTGGATTTAAGTTAATGCCTTTTTTGTGAACAGAAAAGCACATGCCTGCAAGCTTACAATCATTAACGGGTGGAATAATGGGGCAGAACTTTGGCAAAAAAAATCCCGATCTAATCGGGATGTGGTAGCCGGGAGGCCGGAAGAGATAGATAAAAAGCGGTTCTCTTGAACCGCTTTTTTATTTTAAAAATATTGGTTGCACTTGCTGTCGCTGACTACTCCGCGACATAAATTTTTGTTCGTCACGGTAGGACCTTGACGACTGGGGAAAATAATCTGCGAACATCTGCCTAATCCGCGTCATCCGCGGGCTATCTCTTTTTACTCGCCGGAAATTATCAAAACTCCTCTTTTTAGCTCAAAAATAGCGTTTTAAATTGCCGACAAACAATTCAGCACTTTAATCCGGCAATTCTAAAGTCTAATCGGTTCTTACTAAACTCTGATCCAATCGTTCCAAAGTCTGAACGGATCATTCCAAATTCTAATCCAGTCGTTCCAATCTCTCATCCAACCTTTACGAAGTCTGATCGCTTCATTCAAAAATCTAATCCAACCATTCTAAAGCTTGATCGAACCATTCCAAACAACCGCCGTTACACTTTTCTTACTCTTAATCTTATTCTTGTTCAAGTTCAGAACAATCATCCATTAAAAGTAATAGTTCGCGTTGACCGAGAATATGGAATAGCTTGCGTTTGTAGAAGTGAGGGTTACTCCGTAAGAAGTGCTTAATCCTAAAGTAAAACCTTTCATTTCCGGATCGCGGAAGTCCAGCCCGGCCAGCAAAGAAAACGTTCCGCCGAACTCCCAAACATTTGTATCGCCAAAAGTTCTATCGTTAAGAACAAGAATGCCGGCGGTTTCTTCTATGAAAAGTTTTTTGTAAAGAGGCTGATAGATTACACCCTTAAGCGTGTAAAAATTGAAGAAGGGATAATATTTATTGGTTCGGTTTTCCGGCAGAAAATATTCCGCCATCCGCGCGTGTGAGTATCCCAAACGGAATGAAACAGCATCGCTGAACCAGAGTTTGAAATCGGTAGAAACGCTTCCACTTAACGCCGAAACACTTGTGGAATTTCCTTGTATTGAACCGATGCCGAGCGAAACTCCGGCGCCGGTAAATTTAATCTGCGCGTAAGCATTTGCACCGAATAGAAGCGCGAGTAATATTATGCCTAAAGTATTTTTCATTTGTAATGTAATGCCAGCCAAATTGTTTTCTGATTTTTGTCTGTTTCTTCAACTCTATGTTTTTGATGAGCCGGAATTATCAAGTAATCTCCGGCGGAAAGGGAAAAGGATTTTCCGTCATCGTAAATAATCTTTGCGCTTCCGCTCATTAACATAACAAATTCATTCTTCTCTTGGTCATACCAAAAATTAGGAGGAGAAGTATGCCCGCCGGAAATAATTCTTTCCAGTAAAAAGTCTTTGCTTTCAATTATGCTTTCAAATATTTCTTCCGGCAAATTTTCCGGCAGTCCGGCAAAAATATTTTTCTTTTCGTTTGTCATTTATTGTCATTTCGTAGAGACGCAATAAATTGCGTCTCTGCTGCATTTTCCCTTGTTTAGTAAAGACGCGCCATGGCGCGTCTCTACATTGTTATTTTTTAAATGAAGAAAAATCTCCGCCCGAGGGATTCTGGAACAAGCGCAAACCAAACTCCGGCACCACGGCAAGAATATGATCGAATATATCCGCTTGTGCATCTTCATATTCTACAAAATTGGTTTTTGTAGCGTATGCGTAAATTTCAATCGGCAGTCCGTCGGGACTCGAAGGCATCTGTCTAACTTGAAAACTGAAATCTTTGCTAATATCGTTTCTGTCTCTAAGATATTCTATTAAATATATTCTAAACGTCCCGATATTAGTAAGCCTTCTTCCGTTAACGGAAATTTCATCTGTAATTTTATTATCCGCGTTCGATTGTTCCGTTTCAACCCGCTTTGTTTTTATGTATTCGCTAATCAATCGTATGTTCTGAAAACGGTTAAGCATTTCTTCAGAACAAAACTGAATAGAAGTTTGATCGATATATACCGCGCGTTTAATTCTCCGCACACCGGATAGCTGCATTCCTCTCCAGTTCTTAAATGTTTCTTCAATCAATTTATAAGTTGGAATGATTGTAATGGTCTTATCAAAGTTCTGCACTTTTACAATCATAAGAGAAATATCAATTACATCGCCGTCTGCGCCAAATTTGGGTACTTCAATCCAGTCCCCAACGTGTACAAGATCGTAAGAAGATATCTGCATGCTTGCGATAAAATTTAAAATTGTATCGCGGAAAATTAAGATCAGCACGGCAGTAAATGCACCAAGTCCCGTTACAATAGACCAAACAGTTTGACCGAAAATTATTCCTACAATTAATACTGCCATAAAGGAGTAAAGAATAATTTTGATGATCTGAATGTATCCTTTGATTGGCCTTTCTTTGAACTTCTCAACTCTATCATGCAGTTCGATTACAGAGCTAAGCACAGCGCCAATCGAAAGAAATATTACAAATACAAAAAGAATCGAAAGCAGTTTATCTAATTCTTTTTCTGCATCTGGAATTAAACTTGTGAATTGATAGATTATAAAAAGAGGTGCCAGATATGAAACTCGTCTCAAAAAAGTTTTCGAGAATAAAATGTCGTCAATCTGGGTGGAAGTCTTTTTTATAATGCTTCTTAGAAAGCCGAAAACAATTCCTCTTAAGATGAAATAGGAAAGCGCAGAGAGTCCGACTATAATCAAGAAAAGAAGTGTGTCGGAAATCCAAGGTAAGGTATGCAGCCATTTAACCAGCTTTTGAAACATAGTTCTTCATTTTTTGTTTTACCAAAATTACAAAAAAGAATAACCATGTAATCCAAATTCTGTTTTGCTGTTTTACTATCTTTGCGCTCGCGAAAGGGAAATACATGACCGAAAAGAAAAATTTTAACGCATACTTAGCTTTATTCTCAATCTACATCATTTGGGGAACAACTTATTTGGCAATCCGGATCGGTGTAGCAGATCTTCCTCCGGTTCTTTTCACCGGATTTAGATGGATTTTAGCCGGACCACTGTTAATGGGCTTGTTGCTTATACGCAAATACAAAATGCCTACTAAAAACGATTGGATTCATCTTGGTATAAGCGGATTATTATTGCTCGGCGGCGGCAACGGACTTGTAGTTTTTGCTGAACAATGGGTTCCAAGCGGTTTAACCGCGCTTCTAATTACAACAGTTCCTTTCTGGGTTGTTGGAATTGAAGCTCTCCTTCCTCAAGGAAAAAGAATAAATGCTTATACGGCAATTGGACTTGTGCTTGGTTTATCCGGAGTTGCAATAATCTTTGGCGGAGATTTCCATAAACTATTCGATAAATCCTACTTCGGCGGCATAATGGGATTAATGCTTGCTGAAATTTGCTGGGTAGCGGGAACGCTTTATTCAAAATATAAAAAAGTTTCTGTTCATCCTTTAATGGGTGCCGCCGGACAAATGATTGTTGCCGGAGTTGTAATTACAATCTTTGGTTTAATACTCGGCGAAGCAAGTCAGTTTCATTTTACAAATTCAAGTCTGCTTGCATATCTCTATTTAGTTGTTTTCGGTTCACTTCTTGGATATGGTTCTTACGTTTACGCAATTGCTCATCTTCCAATTTCTCTTGTAGCAACGTACGCTTATGTTAATCCTATTATTGCATTATTTCTCGGCTGGCTTGTACTGGATGAACCAATATCAATATGGATTGTTCTTGCGTCTCTGGTAATATTATCCGGTGTAACTTTGGTTAAGAAGGGAAGTGAAAAATAAGCAATAACCTTTATGGAAGATTCCATTTTACTTTTAGTCTTTCATACTCAGCTTTAGGCAGCTGAACTACAATCGGATTCTTTTCTTTATCCAGCCATTTAATCATTTTAAAAAGTGTCGGCTGATCCAGCACGGTGCATCCCTCTGTCGGCTTGTTGGAATTATTCCATGTATGAAAGAAAATACAAGAACCGTCTCCCGCAACTCTGGGCTCGCTGTTATGATTAATTACAATACCCCATTTATATAAATCATTTCTAAGTTTCATTTTTTCGCGGCTCTTCCAATCGGCATCGGCAACTTGCAGACTGTCCAAAACCAAATTATAGTATTTGGAGTTAGGGTCATCAATGCAGAAACAGTTTGGATCGGCAACGAAGTAAGGCATTTTCAGAAATCCAACGCTGTCACGTTTAGCATAACCAAAAACTGCGCTTAAATTAAATGCGCCGGCCGGAGATTTTCCATCGCCTTCTTTTTTTATTGGTCCATCAGATATGTTTCCGCCATGAAGTCCGGTACCCCAAGCAAGTCCTTTTCTCCCAATCGCGATTTCAATTTTACTGCTTGTGCTTTTCCAATCCGTACCGGCTTTTTCTCTTTCAAAATATTGCATTATCCCGGTATTGGAATTCCAATCAACAGTTTCAACAACAATTAATTGTTTTGAAAAACTTGTGGGGGATTTTACTAAATCGGGATTAACACTTGTGGATGAACATGAATAGAAGAATAGGAATGAAATTACATTTAATCCTAAAATGATTGTTTTGTTTTTCATTTCTATTCTTCTTTCAGCTTTTGTAAAATTTTCAACTAACGTTTTTAATTCATGTTAAAAAGTAAATAACCTTTTTCAGTTTTGATAAATGAGAATTCGGTAACAAGTTTTTGGTCGCCGCTGATGAAATTAACTTCGATCAGTTGGATCTCACTTTCTCCCTCTTGTTTTACAGAAGAAGTTCCGAAATCATATTTGGAAGAAAGCTCTATCAATGCTGAAATCTTTTTGCAAATTCTTTTTACTTGGCTTAGTTCATCTTTATTTGCCACATTAAATGCATTTTTTTTAATTCTTGCTTTATCCTCGCCATCATAAGCAATTAACGCAGCCGCTTTTTCAAAAGACTTAGCTTTGCTTAATTCAAATAAAGAAGTAAGGCTAGCTTTAGCACTGCTTTGAGCAAATGTCATACTTGAAAAAATGCCGGCAACAATCATTAGCGCAGTTGAAAATTTTATTTTGTTCATTTTAATCTCCTTATTCATCCGGTAGTTTAATTTGTTTATCCGGATGATCGTTTGTTACTTCTTTCAAAAGCCGAAAAGTGGTTTTGTTCCACCGGTTTTCGGCAATGTGCGCAGACTCATCTTAATAAGTGAAGTGTTTTATCTGCTCGCCTTTACTGTCAATGTCAGTCATAGCTTCAATTCCAATTTCCAGATGCAGATCAACAAAATTCTGTGTTACTTTTTGATCCGATTCTTCTGTTTTAACGCCTTCGGGAATCATCGGCAAATCTGAAACAAGCAGCAGAGCTCCGCGCGCAATCTGGTTAGCGTATCCAACTATGAACATTGTCGCCGTTTCCATATCTATTCCAATTGCGCCAATCTTATTAAGATATTTCTTAAAATCTTCATCCCATTCCCATAAGCGTCTATTAGTAGTATAAATAACGCCGGTTCTATATTCCAATTCTCTTCGAATAATCTTTTCAGAAACAAATTTGTGCAGCTTGAATGAAGGGAGCGCCGGTACTTCGGGAGGAAAATAATCATTACTCGTTCCATCGCCTCTTATCGCCGCGGTCGGCAAAATAAAATGACCGATTTCCGTAGAGTCTTTTAAGCCTCCGCATTTGCCAAGAAACAAAACTCCTTTTGGCTGACGCGCGCTTAATAAATCCATAATTGTTGCAGCGTTGGCAGAACCAATTCCAAAATTTATTATTGATAATCCATTGCTGTTTGTAGCCATTTTCATCGGGCGACCTTCCCCTTTAACTTCACAATTAAACCGCTCAGCAAATTTTACAACATAATTCTGAAAATTTGTAAGCAGCATATAATCGCCAAATTCATCAATTTGTGATCCGGTATAACGGGGAAGCCAGTTTTTTGCAATTTCTAATTTTGTTTTCATCTTATTTGAATTCTATCCTTTGGTATTTATCCGTAATAGTTGTTTTCTTCTGATTAAAATATGTGTTTACCTTGAGCACTATTAGTCCAAAAATATATCCTATTGCAGCGCCAATCAAAGCTCCGCCAATCACATCTGAAGGATAATGCACGCCAACGTATGGTCTTGAAAAAGCTTGTAGAAAAGCAATTGTGTAATACCATGCTTTGTATTTTGGAAAAATCATTGAGAAAAAAAGTGCGAACGCAAAATTGTTTACAGCATGCGATGATGGAAACGAGAGTGATGAAGTACAAGTTACAAGAATATTTACATCATTGAGTGCATTACATGGTCTAATTCGCTCAAAAAGTTGCTTTAGAACTGAACTACTAAATTGATCTGTAACGGTGATCAATAAAATAAGACCTACTGCAGTAATTCTACCTAATCTGCCCCCTTTAATTATCATAAGCAGAAATAGAATTATGTACGCCACATACCAATTTTTTACATCCGTTATAAAGGGGAAAAACTTGTCAAATAACGGGTTCGATAAAGTGTGATTAATAAAGTAAAATATCTTTAGATCTATTTGATATAGAAAGTCCAAATTCTCGTCCTAATCCTATTAATTGATATTTACTACAAATTTATTTATCTAAGCTCCGAAAAAATTAGAATATTAGCGAATATTTTTTTGATTACTTTTACCCTAATTTTACAGCATAAATGCTCGATTATAGATTATTAATAAAATCCAGATACCTTAGTGGCTTCAAATAAGATCAAAAATAGCATTGAATTTAGAAGGTTTGAATACTTTAAGGAAGAGAGTAAGAAAGCGTTAATAGCTCCTTTCCAAGCCTTGGCTAAATTTACATCTGTTGCCGGATTAGTAGCCATGGTATTTGAAGTCCGCTACTTTCATAAACAGAGCCTCTGGATTTACAGCTCTCGCTTATCAGCAATTCTCATCGCATTTATTTTACTTGTTATATCCTATTCAAAAGTTGGTAAAAAGCATCCGGTAGTTTTAGTACACATTTTATTATTTGCAATTGTCAGCTCTTTCGGAGTTATGATTTATTTAATTCCCGATACTCTGATATTTAATTCGCAAATAATCAGTTTAATAATATTTGTTGCGGCTTTATTCCTAAGCTGGGACGTTACCAACCAGATAATAGTTGCGATTTATTATAACCTCGTTTTTGCCGTTTCCATATTAATGAGTAACAGAAACATTTTTATACTGCCTAATATGGTTGAGTCGGTAGTTCTGGTATCAATAATAAGTATAATGGCTGTTGTTGCCAGCTATATCAATTATCGTTTACGGCATGAAGCCGTTGTTAAGAATTTTGAAATCTCTTTTTCAGAGAAAAAATTTAGAACACTTGTAGAAAATTCTGCCGAAGGAATTTTTCAATTTACTGCCGAAGGAAAATTCTTAACTGTAAATCCAGCGCTGTTAAAGCTTCTTGGTTTTTCCTCCGAAGAGGAAATAAAAAAGTACTCTCTTCCGAATGATATTTTTAAGCGTATAGGTGATTGGGAATTACTTAGTAAGCTAGTAGAGAAACAAGGAAAAGTTAGAAATTACCGTGTACCATTTAAAAAGAAAGATGGATCGGAAATTACTGTTCGAATGAATGTTCGTATTAACGATGACGAACAGAATGTGCAAGATATGTACGAGGGAAGTCTTCAAGATATTACACAGCAAGTACAAGCTGAAATGGAGAAGCAAAAAGCTTTAGATGCACTCCGAATTGAGAAAATTAAATCGGATACTTCTGCAAAAAAGGCCCAGCAAGAAAGTCATTTTAAATCTAAGTTCCTCGCAAGCATGAGTCATGAAGTTCGCACCCCAATGAATTCCGTTATGGGTTTTTTAACCTTGATTGAGAATGATTTGTTTGAAAGCAAAGAAGAATTAAAAGGCTTTGCAAGAGATGCGCATTTAGCTGCCGAATCACTTTTAGATATTATCAATAATATTCTTGATATCTCCAAAGTAGAATCGGGAAAAATGGAATTGGATGAGTCCGGTTTTGATTTAAGAGATGAAATCAATAAAGCGGTTTCAATTATTGGACAAACCGTAAAAACAAAGGGACTCGGATTAGAATTACAGCTTGACCCTAGCATTCCTAACTTGCTTTACGGTGACCCCACCAGAGTCCGTCAAATCATTATAAATTTGCTTGGTAATGCGGTTAAGTTTACTGAGCATGGTAAAATCTCGATAGACATTAAAACAAAAGCTAAAGATGATCAGTTTATTGAGCTGCAATTTACAATTGCAGATACCGGTCCCGGAATTCCTAGCGATAAAGTTAATTTACTCTTTGAACCATTCATGCAGATAAAGGGAAAGAAGGCTGCAAAAGAGGGCTCTGGTTTAGGTTTGATGATCGTTAAAGAATTTGTTCGTCTCATGGATGGAGAAATTCGTGTTGAGAGTAAAGTAGGTCTTGGCAGTAAATTTATTTTTACAATTAAACTCAAGTTAAATCCTACTTTAGCAAAGGAAAGAGTTGTATCTGTTTCCGAAAACGAAAATCTTGAAACTCCTTCTCAAGAAGCACAAGAAATTAAAACCCCGGAACCATTAGTAGAGACTTCTAAGAAGAAAAAATTACTCTTGGTAGAAGATAATCCTATAAGCCAAAATCTGGAAGCAAAAATTCTTCGTGAAGTTGGTTATGATATTGAAGCAGTATCATCCGGCACAGAGGCAATTGAAGCTGTTAAAACCGGTATATTCAATTTGGTACTTATGGATGTTGAGATGACCGATATGGACGGTATTACAGCCACACAAAAAATTAGAGAACTTGCCGGCCCATATTCGAAAATTCCAATTATTGCAGTAACTGCGCATTCAAGTATGAAAGACCGTGAGAGATGCTTAAACTCCGGTATGGACGATTATATCGCAAAACCAATTAATATTCATTTCTTGAAGATTACAATCGACCAGTGGTTATACGCTAAGCATTAAGAAATACATTTTTTCCCACCGCATCTTTTTAATAAATTTGGATCACTTCATAAAGAAACTGAGGAACAAATGCAGTCAAAAGATTTTATTGAATTAGAAGAAAAGTATGGCGCACACAATTATCATCCGCTTCCGGTTGTGCTCTCCAAAGGAGAAGGCATATTTCTATGGGATGTTGAAGGGAAGAAATACTATGATTTTCTTTCAGCCTATTCAGCAGTAAACCAAGGTCATTGTCATCCTAAAATTGTAAACGCAATGATTGAGCAAGCTAAAACACTAACGCTTACATCAAGAGCTTTTTACAATGATTGTTTAGGACCATACGAGAAGTACATCACTGAATATTTCGGTTATGATAAAATGCTTCCAATGAATTCCGGTGCAGAAGCAGACGAAACAGCTCTTAAACTCTGCCGCAGATGGGCGTACGATAAAAAAGGAATTCCGGAAAACGAAGCTAAGATTATTGTTTGTCTTGGTAATTTTCATGGAAGAACCATAACTGTAATTTCAATGTCCAACGATCCCGATTCATTTAAAGGATTTGGACCTTATACTCCGGGCTTCGTAAAAATTCCCTACAATGATTTAGCAGAATTAGAAAAAGCGTTGCAAGATCCAAACGTAGCCGGATTTTTAGTAGAGCCGATTCAAGGAGAAGCTGGAGTAATGGTTCCGGACGATGGATATCTCACAAAAGCATACAATATGTGTAAAGAAAAAAATGTACTTTTCATTGCAGATGAAGTGCAAACCGGATTATGCAGAACCGGAAAATTACTTGCTTGCGATCATGAAGAATTAAAACCAGATATTGTAATTCTTGGCAAAGCATTAAGCGGCGGAACAATGCCTATAAGTGCTGTACTTGCTGATGATGAAGTAATGCTAGTGATTAAACCGGGTGAGCATGGTTCTACTTTTGGTGGTAATCCATTAGCATCCAAAGTTGCTGTTGCGGCCCTTGAAGTATTGAAAGAAGAAAAGCTTGCTGAAAATGCGGAGAAGATGGGACAATTGTTTAGAGCAGAAGTTGGAAAAATTAAATCTGATATGATAGAGCTTGTAAGAGGAAAAGGATTACTAAATGCGATTGTAATTAAACCTACTAATGGAAAAGAAGCTTGGGATGTTTGCGTTAAAATGAAAGAGAATGGCTTGCTTGCAAAACCTACTCATCAGCATATAATTCGTTTTGCACCGCCGCTTGTAATTACTGCAGAACAAATCAAAGAAGCTGTAGCGATTATAGAGAAATCAATTAAAGAAATAGAAGCTGCATAAAATATGAGCCGGTAAAGCTCCCTCAACTGAGGGAGCTTTTTTATATAGGAATGAATATGTACAAAGGTGAAAAATTTGTTACTGTCTTCGGAAGTTCGATTCCAAAAGAAGGTGAAGCTGAATATGAAACTGCTTACATTCTAGGCAAAATAATCGCGAAGAGTGGTATTAATGTTTGTTCCGGAGGATTTCAAGGAACGATGGATGCAGTTTCCAAAGGATGCAGCGAAGCTGGCGGGAAAGCTGTTGGAGTAACTCTGGATATTTATAATGCGCTTCCTTCTAAATACCTAACTGAAGAAATGAAATGTCATTCGCTTTTTGACCGCTTAAAAAATCTGATAGAAATTGGGGATGCGTTTGTTGTGCTTCAAGGTGGAACGGGAACGCTTGTTGAACTCTCTTTAGTCTGGGAATACATAAATAAAAATATGATTGAAGCTAAGCCATTCGCTTGTCACGGTTCAATCTGGAATCAGATTGTTCCGGTGATGGAAAAACAAATCGAAAAAGAAAAAAGGAAAACCGGTTTAGTAAAATGTTTTGATGATATTGAAAAATGCGGCGAGTTTATTGTAAACAGTTTGTTATAAAAGTTTTTTTACTTTTTCGTAAACATTTTGAACAGACAATTCTTTGATGCACTTAAACTGCACATCTTTTCTGCTGCATGATAATGGTTTTGGTGAGTAGAAAAAGCAAGGTGCACATTCCAAATTCAACGATGCGATTTCATTCTTTGTTTTCCATGGCGCTATATAATTTGTATTTGTGGGACCAATAATAGCCACAACCTTCAATTGCAGCGCCGCGGCCACATGCATTAAACTGGAATCATTAGAGACAAATAAATTACAGCGTTTCATTACAGCAGCCGTGTTTGTTAAGCTAAAAGTCTGTATGGATATTACTTTAGGTGAGTCAATTGCTTTGTGAATTGCGTCTTTAAGATGCTGTTCTTCGCTACCACCAAAAATTAAAACTTTAGCGTTGTGATTATTTACTAAAAGTTTTGCCAACTCTGCAAATTTCTCAACTTCCCACCTACGCTTATCATGATTTTTTAATGTATTGCAGCCGGGATGAAAACCTACAACTAAATCTTGATCCGAAATACCTTTTTCTTGCAGTAAATCAGTTGCATATAAAAGATCGTCGTGTTCTAATGTAAAAGCCAATGGCGGAATGTTTTCAAATTGCTCGGCAAGAAGTTTCTCTACCATGTGAAAGTTTTCTTCAACATTGTGAAGATTATTGTTTTCATCACTTCTTACATTATTTAGAAATCCAAAATTGAGTAAATCATTTCTTCTGTACCGGATTCCAAATCGGTATTTAGCGCCAATCAGAAAACTCATAATGTTATATTCCTTCCGGTTGGAAGGATAAACACTAAACGTTGCGTCATACTTTTTACGAAGATTAAGAATGTAAAAGAGGGAAGCGCTCTTGCTCGAATTCATAAAATCGAATAAATGAACTTCATTCAACTGAGGAAGTTTTTCAAAAACATCTTTAACACCTTTGAACATAACGAGAGCATCAATTTTTGCGCTTGGCATAGCTTCGCGAAGTTTTACCAAAGCCGGTGTAAACATTAAAGCATCGCCAATGCCCGATAGTGCAATTACCAGTATTCTCATTATGATTTAGTGTTAAAAAAAACCGGCAAAGATTCTTTGCCGGTTTTTTAATTATTTATTCTGTTCTAACTTTTGAGGGGCTATTTCACTTTTACCTTCGCCCGCAAGTTTTTGAAATCTATCCTCAAGTTGGATGATGCTTGGTTCATTAGGAACATAAGTCTTTAACTGCTGAACGATAGCGAGTGCGTCTTTATATCTGCCAAGGTTTTCGTAATGAGTAAGCAAAATATCGTATGAATTATACCAGCTGTTGAAATCTCTAGGATCCAAAGCCAGTTTTTCTTTTGCGGCTGCAATCACTTCGTTAGCATATTCTTCATAAAGCTTAGTAGCGCCGGCATTGAATAATACTTTTGAAACATCGTGTTTGATTCTGTAATCCATTGGAATTACAGAGCGAGGAATTTTTGATTCCATTTTCTCTAATGCCTCAACAACTTTTGCATTATTCTTTTCTGTATAGAGATAATGCAGTGACAATCTAATGAAAGCATTGCGATAATTCTGCACTAAGCGCTCATGGTTTTCGTCAAAGAAAATAGTCTTGTCGTTTAATCCGCGGAATTTGAACCCGGGCTGATAAGAATTACTGGATCCTTCCGGTTCTTCCATCAATTGCTTGCGCAGAATTTTTTCATCGATGTATTCTAATTGTTTAGATGGATTTTTCTTTGGTACTACACGCCAAGCCATTCCTTCCATTACTAAATAATCATCCAAACTAATTTTTGAATCATCGGAAACAGTTACAGCAAAGTAAACCGGGCGTTTCCATCCAGACTGAAGGATAATATCCAGCACAACTAAATCTTGAACGCGAGCGGCTTGAACATCGCCAAACTGAGCCGGTGCTTGCATCGTCCATTTCAACTTGCCGTCTTTAACAGTTGCACTATCCGTAATACCAAATTGTTTTATTACTTCTTGCGAAACCGGTACAGATACTTCTTGAGGTTCCCAACGGACCGGAGTTAACTGGTCGATCTCTTCATCCATAAAGCTGATGTTTATTTTTTGAGAACCAAAAGGTTCATTGTTCTTTAACTGTTTTACATACCATGGTGTATTTAATAAACTCAAATTTGCTAAACGTACATCTCTTCTTACACCTTGAACATCTTGTAAATACCAAAGTGGGAAAGTATCGTTATCGCCATTAGTAAAAATGATTGCATTAGGAGCGACACTTTGAAGCATGTTATATGCATAATCCCACGGCACATAATTTCTTGCTCGGTTATGCCAGAACCATCCGCCCTTTGCCATATTAAATGGAACTGCAATTATTCCTAAAGCGAATACCGCAATAACAACCGGCTTAAGAAAACTTTGTGTGGAGAATTTCTCTTGCAGAATCTCGATGATTCCTCTCACACCAAGTCCAATCCATAAAGAAAAGACTAGGAACGCCCCCACATAAAAGTAATCGCGCTCTCGCGGCTGCGGCTCTTGCTGGTTCTGATAGAACGCTGTTAAGTAACCAAGGAAAACAAACATTACAATAAAGACAGATGCCATCTTCCAATCTTTTCGGAAATGATAATATAGTCCAAACAATCCCATCAAGAATGGTATTCCCAAGAATTGAGTCCATTTTACACCGGCATCTTGATAGTTGGATTCTCTTCCAATGTAGTTCCAGAATAAATATCTGTTGAACATGTGGTTAATCTGATATGACCAGAGAAAATCTAAATCGCTCTTGTAATCGGAAAAGATTTTTTGCTGATGAGGCTCATTAGAAAATCTTCTTTTCCAGATCGGGAAATCGCCATACTGTTCACGATTGAGATATGATTCCAATTCTGTAAAAGTTTTAGGACTGTTCATATTCAACGGCGGTTCAAGATTGGCGCGAATAAGAATTTGCGAATAAGTTGTTACACCAAGCACACCAAACAACAAACATTTTAGAACTAAGTTCGATGTCATTTTCTTATTCTTGCTTGTCCAGAAAATTCCGTAAATGATAGCTCCAATTATGACGAATAGTCCAACTACACCAAGAGTTAAGCTTTCTCTGCCAATCATTGAAACAATTTTTGCCAAGTATTTAACTAATCCGGGATAAACCGCTACAAGTGCAACACCGCCGGCAATGATTGGTAAGTAAAAAGAATTTTTTATAAAAATTTTCTTATAAAGAACACCCATGAAAATTAAACTGATAGCTACGAATATCATTAAGAAGCGGGAATCGGCGGCTTGAAATTCTTCCGGAGAAGGAGCCGTTGTGCTTGTTTGTGAACCCCACATCATAGCGCCAACAACAAGAATGATAACGGAGTGAATAATAAAATAAATTCCGGTTTTCTTAAGAACTGCTTCATCAGTTAAATATTTTCTGAAGTAAATAACCATCACTACTGAAACAATTGCGAGAACAGACATTAAGTGAACACCGGTAGAAAGACCGATTAGGTAAAAAATCATGATTATGTAGCGTTCGCTTTCCGGTTCATCGGCCTTTTCATTCCAAATCATCATAAGCCAAACAATAACGCCGATAAAGAATACTGAGAATGCATAAACTTCGGATTCTACAGCACTAAACCAGAAAGTATCGCTGAATGTTAATGAGAGTGCACCAATTGCTGCGGGGATATAAACTGTCAATCCATCATAAACTGATGTTAATTCTTTTTTCCAGTAAGCTAGAATTACTTTTACAATGATTAAGTATAGAAATAGAACCGTGCCGGCACTTGAAAGTACGGAAACAGTGTTTATTCTATAACCGATATCTTCTGCAAATGGAATGAGTGAAAACATTTTCCCGATCAATAAGAAGAAGGGGGTTCCGGGCGGGTGAGGCACTTGCATCAAATATGATGATGCCGCAAACTCGCCGCAATCCCAAAATGAAAGCGTTGGCTGCACTGTTGAAAAAAATGTAAATGCCGAAATTGCAAACACAATTCCCGCAAATATTCTGTTAAGTAGTTTTTGACTCATTAGTCCACCGGAAAATTTCTAATGGTTTTCGGAATTCTCTTCGGGTTTCTTGAAGAGGTGATCGTAATTCTTTCTTTCTCTGTTGACGTGATATTTTTCGTACAATAATCTCAATTTTTCCATAGCCAGCTTATCCAGATCCTCATCATCCTTGTTCCTCATGCATAAAATCTTATAAACTTCGGTTTCCTTGCTGTCAAACTTCCTTTCGTACCGTTTGAGGATTTCGAAGTAGTTCCTTTGCTCTTTTAGGCTCATTTTTATTTGCTGAAGTCCCAACTTGGGTGGTGAAATTATCAAAAAAACGAACAATAAAAAAACTATATTTGATTATTGACCTACAATATAAAACGAGATCTATGCAAGTTTACAAATCATTCAGTCCGCTTGTTTCCATCATTTTACCCACTTTCAATAGAGAAAAACTGCTTCCACGGGCAATAGAATCGGTTGCTAAACAAACATTTAAGGATTGGGAGCTAATAATAATCGATGACGGCAGTAGCGATGATACTTTTACAGTAGTTAATTCTTATTTGGAAAAGTTTGAAAAAATCAGATATATGAAACATTCGAACCGGCGCCCGCCTCTCTCTCAAAATGTTGGATTACTAGCATCGGCTGGAGATTTTATAGCATTTCTTGGCAGCGATGATGAATACAAGTCAACCTATCTTGAGGAACGAGTAAATTTCCTAAAAGAAAATCAGCAGATTGATATGATTCATGGAGGAGTTGAGATAATTGGGCATCCTTATGTAAAAGACAAAAATGATTTATCCCGGGAAATACATTTATCCGAGTGTGTTGTTGGAGGAACTTTTTTTGGTAAGAGATCTATGTTTTTAGAATTGGGCGGATTTAACGATTTAAAGTATAGCGATGATTCCGATTTTTTTGAGAGAGCAGTAAAATATTACAGAATTGCAAAGGTAGATTTTCCAACTTATATCTATTATCGGGATACTCCGGATAGTATTTGCAGCACAATTGAAGAATTAAAAACTTAGAGGGAAGAACGTAGAGCATTTGTTAACTCTACGTTCTTAAAAGTATTTTAGATTTGTATTCTTCTCTTATAAAACCATCCTAAATAAGCGGCAAAAACCAAAGTTAGAATTGTTTGGAGCCAAATAGGTGATGCGGTTAACTCGCCGCCGAGCAATCCGGTTTGCAGCATTCCAAATTTCATAAAGTAGTAATAAAGCTTGCTTACAAAAATTGAAACTAATGCCGCGCCGAAATAACTTTTCATCATCTTGGTCAGCATAAAGAATAAGAAAATATTCAATGCTAACTCGGAAGAAATTAAAGCAGCTTTAAAGAAAGAAGGATGGGAAGAAATTAAAAATGAGAACAGAGGTAAAGCAACTGTTAATAAATAAGTATTCTTTTTCGAAGTGTGAACTAAACTAAGAAGAAGAACAATTCTCATTGGTTCTAAAAGATAAACCGGTAGCGTGCTTACATGAGAAAGCGCCGGTGTTAATGTTATAAAAGCGAACGAAGCTAAATCGAACAGAATGTCTTTAATGTTTTTCTTCTCAAGTGGAAAAGCGACTGATTTCATTAATACCTCGATTAATTTCTTGAATACAAGATAACATATTGATAAGTTGCCACAAAATTTTTCAAACTTTTTGACGGAGACTTTGTGAAGCGAAGAGATTTTTTGAAATCGGGATTATTAGCCGGTGCTACAGTTACTTTACCGGGTGTTTATGGAAATTTATTTGCTAGGACAAGTTCCACAACTCCGCCGGCATATGATCTAGTTGCTATTAAAGGTGGTGAGCCCGATGCCATGTTTGATGAAGCTATTAAACAATTCGGCGGAATAAAAACCTTCGTTAAGAAAAATCAGAAAGTTTTGATTAAACCAAACATTGGCTGGGATGCTATTCCGGAACGGGGCGCCAACACTCATCCAAAATTAGTTTCGCGTGTAATTAAACATTGTTTTGATGCGGGCGCAAAAGAAGTTTATGTGTTCGATCATACTTGCGATGATTGGAAACGCAGCTATACGAACAGCGGTATTGAAAAAGCCGTTAAGGATGCCAGCGGAACTCTGGTTACCGGAAACAGCGAAAGCATGTATCAAGAAGTTTCAATTAAGTCGGGTAAGAGATTAACTCAAGCTAAAGTTCACGAACTTGTACTCGACACCGATGTATTTATAAATATGCCAATTCTAAAAAACCATGGCTCTACAAAACTTTCCCTCTGCATGAAAAATATGATGGGAGTTGTTTGGGACCGCGGCTACTGGCATAAAAACGATTTACATCAATGTATAGCCGATTATTCTACATACAGCAAAAAACCGGTTCTAAATGTTATTGATGCATACTATATGATGAAACAGAATGGCCCGCGCGGCGTATCTACAGATGATGTAGTTATAATGAAATCTCAAATTCTTGCAACGGATATTGTAGCGGCAGATGCTTCCGCTGCAAAAATGTTTGGTATGGACCCGGTGGATGTAAGTTATATTAAATATGCGGACGCAATGGGCGTTGGCAAAATGGACTTATCGAAAATGAATATTAAGCGTATAATTCTATAAAGTGCTGATAAAATGAATTCACCTCTTCTCCGGAAAATTAGAATTGCACTCTCGCTGGTGTTTTTTATAGCAACTACTTTTTTGTTTGTTGATATCTTCAATCTCATCACTCCCGAGGTGTCGAACAAAATTGTGTTTCTCCAGTTTGTCCCTTCTGCTTTAAAGTTTATTGCCCTTGTATCGTTTACTACTTTCGGCTTCCTTGTCATATTTTTGCTTACAATTTTGTTTGGAAGAGTTTACTGTTCCAGCATTTGTCCGCTCGGAACATTTCAAGATGTGGTAAACAATATTTCCGGACGAATAAAAAGGGAAAAGAAACGCCGTTTTAATTTTTTGAAAGAGTTAAGAATTTTACGTCTATCACTTCTTGCTCTGCCTATTGTCGTTTTTATTTTCGGAAGCGCTGTGGCAATAAATTTATTGGACCCTTACAGCATCTACGGAAGATTTGCGGGCAATTTTTTTAGACCAATTTTAGCCGGCATAAATAATCTATTTTCCTCAGCATTAGATTCTTTCAAAGTTTATTGGCTTTCACCGTTCGAAATACACGCGTTTCATGTTATTCCTTTCGCAATAACATTTGCATTCTTTGCATTAGTGTTTGTAATGGCTTGGAAAAAGGGAAGATTATACTGCAATACTATTTGTCCGGTAGGAACTTTGTTAGGATATATTTCCAAACTCTCACTATTCAGAGTTGTAATTAAAGAAGAGGAATGTTTAAGCTGCGGCGCATGCGCAAGAGAATGTAAAGCAAGCTGCATCGACAGCAAAAACAAAACTATTGATGTTACAAGATGCGTTGATTGCTTCAACTGTCTTACTTCTTGTCCTACTGAAGGTATTACCTACACATTTTCTTTCGGCAAGAATAAAGAGAAGAGTGAAGAAGTAAATAATTCCAAGAGAGATTTCTTAACAAAGACTTCTTTATATCTAATGTCTTTCTCTGCAATAGCGGCACAAGTTGAAAAGAAAATAAAAGCTACTAAGCCAAGCACAGTTCAGATATTTAGAAAGATTGCAGTTTCTCCTCCCGGTTCCGTAAGCGTTGATAGATTTAATTCCAAATGTACTGCTTGCCATTTATGTGTGAGCGCTTGTCCAACACAAGTATTGCAGCCCTCGTTTTTAGAATATGGATTTACCGGAATGCTTCAGCCGCGATTAGATAACATTGCCGGTTTCTGCAACTTTGAGTGCAAAGTGTGCGGAGATGTTTGTCCTACCGGAGCAATTCTTCCTCTTGAGCTGGAAAAGAAAAAGCTTGTTCAGCTTGGTAAGGCAAAATTTATTGAAGACAACTGCATTGTTAAAACAGAGAAAACAGATTGCGGCGCTTGCTCGGAACATTGTCCAACTAAAGCTGTTCACATGATTCCTTACGAAGGAAAACTTGTAATACCGGAAGTAAGAGAAAAATATTGCATAGGCTGCGGCGCTTGCGAGTATGCTTGTCCGGTTACTCCTTACAAAGCAATTTATGTAGAAGGTAATTCCATTCACATTGCTGCAGAGAAGAACACCGAATTAAAAGTTGAAAAGAATGTAAACCTCAAAGAAGAATTTCCGTTTTAATAATTTTTAGTAAGAGCACTTTGTTTTGTGATATACTAATATGCTCTGAAATTAAAAAACTATACCCAGTTGATAACTGAAAAGATGTAGATCACTTTCTTTCAAGTAACGAAAACTTTGCGGTATGTTAAATCCTTCATCAATTGTTCTTATGTCTTCAAGACTCACCGGATTAGGAAATGACCAGTAATTGTCAATACAAATTCCATATCCGATTTTACAACCGCTAAAATAAGTGTCGAAATCTTTCATATCTATGCAAGACTTTTTATTAACTTTTTCCCAGAGGGAAATTAAAGGGGAAGAAATAATTTTTTTGACAGTGAATGCCCCTAACAATAGTTTCTGTGGCGAACTAGCATATACTAAAATTAAACTACCTTTATTAATATTTTTGGGAAGTTTACGCCTTAACTCAATTGTTTTTTTTCCATTAAAAATCATTTCTGCGTACATAGGTTTAATTGACAATAGAATAGAATCATGATTCATAACTGCTTCCTTTATGCTGTCCTAATTTATAGATTTCAAAGAAAAGATTTTCTGGAATTTTAGTTGGGATCATTGGTGCAAAGAAATTTCGCTTTAAATGCTTGTTGTATAGTTGATTAAGTTGCTCAAATCCAATTGGTGTCAAGAAATTTTCAGTCAATTCAAATGAGAATGCCATAATTTCGTTATTAACATCACCATGTGCTGTATCAAAAATATTATCCCAAGTGTAAACGCCCAATCTTTTATATTTCTTAAACAGGATTTTGGGTTTATCGATTTCTACTTCGTTGACATAAGCACTAGCAGATATACTCATAGTATCAGAAAATTTGCCTTTGCTTATGTACCAAAGTATTCGGCACTGATTTGTAAGTGTTTTTTGCTTTGCGGAACGATAATAAGCATTCTCCTTGTTGAATAATAATTCTTGTTTCCCTCCGAAAAGATCATCTGAAGAAAGGCGTAAATGAAAAAGATTCATTGCCCATTGTGGTCGAATTGGAATAATAAAGCAAGGAATTTCAGTCTGTCTGAATTTTAATGGGAAGAAAAATTTTTCTATAAAAAATTTTGGTGAAAGCTCAAAAGCACTGTCACTTTGTAATATTTTCTTGTATTCAGCAAGTAAGTTGGTGTTATTGAGTTTCTTCTCTAGATAGGCTCTAATGGTTGAATATTCTATAATGTCATTACTGATATATTTATAGAACGAACCATCTACTTTCAAAAAACCATAACTTTTTAGAGTGCTTTCAATATCATTATTAATGAATCCTTCTGAAATTTTAATGATTTTATTATTGGATCGAAGGGCATCAGAAATGAAATTAAACAATATCTGGTTAACTACCGTTATGTTACGGTAGTTCTTAATATAACGCAGAAATTTAACCTCAAAAACTTCAGAAGAATTATCGATGACATAGAAGGCGATATTTTCATTCTTTTCTTTAATTAAAAAAGGCCTACTGTTTTTGTTTAATAATGTTGAATGTATTTTGTAATAAAATTCTCTCTTCTTTTCGATCGTGCTTTCAAAAAAAGCTTCAGTTATTGCCCTTAATTCAACTATACTAGGAGTATTGATTAAAAGATTTGCTCCAGAGAATCGGGAAGGATAATAATCAACTTCATTAATTAAAGAGGATATCCTAATTAAGAATTCTTCGGGGCGCATAATTAATAAAGAATATCTCTCAAGTAAAATATCAGCTCTTTTTAGTATTCCCTCGTCTTTTGTTAAAAAATAATTTGCTTCGGTATGGATTGTTCTAGCCAAATGACGAATATCAGATTCCTCACGTAAAGTCAATCTTTTGTTATAAATTGATTTGATCTCAGTGACTGTTTTTTGCAAGGAATCTGTATTGTTTTTTAGCAACTTAAATTGAGTAATAAACTCGCTAGTTGCTTGTCTTAGTGATAGATCTTTTTGATGACTTATATCATTTTTTAATTGTTCAGTATAGCAGTATTCAACATCTTCTGCTAGCCAATCTGATAATAAAGCATGTGAGCTCATATTCCTTTGGCTAACTTTGTTCATTAAATCGATAACGATGTTGCTATCTAAAACTACTCTCGTCTTTTTGTTTTCTTGTTTTATTGTGAAAAGATCAGGATGGTTGAAGTCATACCACCAAATGAATAATCTTGAGCCAGTTCTTTTTTTGCCTGCCTTTTCAAATTCACAAACAAAACCAAGTTTTTCCCATACTTTTGAAGCTTCATATTCTTCTCTACAGCTAACTCTAATTCCTCGATATTTTTTACTAGTTTCTGCTATAAAGAAATTAAACAATTTTTTTGCTATGCCTTTTCTTCGGGATTCTTTCAGGATACAAAAATGTACTATGTATAAAAAATTCCCTCTCTTATTAACATTATAAAGTAAATACCCCAATAACTTATTATTGTCAAAAGTGATTATAATCTTGTTTTCATCTGTAGCCTTCTTAAAAGCTCCTTCTGGCAAAAAACCTAGAGTTTTAGAATTTGCTTTATGTAAAGCCAACACGCTTTTAAAATGTTCCGAAGAAAGTTGTAAGTAATCTATTGTAGTCTTCATCACTTCCCCACAAGAGGTTTATTTAATAAGTCTATTTCACTTCAAAAAAGAAGAAACTATTCCTAGGTTAAATAAATTATGTTAATAATATAGTCAAAGTGTTGAAATAATATTTCATCTTACTTCAATATCTTTTTCAAATCTTCTTCGCTAACAGTCAGCAATCCAACTGGAACAAGACGCTCGGTTAATGTTTTCCAGTTCTTATCTTTCTTAAAAATATCTTTTAGCATTGGAAGCGCTTCATCCAATTTACCTTTGTTGGCTAAAGTAATTGCGGTCCAATATTTCATTTCAAGATTTTTAGGAAACATTTTCATAGCTGAAGAATATTCTTCCATCGCTTTAGCCATATCATTTCTCTCGATGGCAAGATCGCCATTGTTCATGTGTCCGTAAGCAGTATGAACATTTATTAGTCTTCTAAGTTCTTTCAACGGTTCGGTACTGTCTTCAACACGAAGATCTACTAATCTATCTTCCCAAATTCTTCCGGTGGGTTTAGCTCGTACAACCAGCAGCG
>JBAYTN010000020.1:0-59700 GCA_041675645.1 Melioribacteraceae bacterium | reverse complement strand
TGATATGGTTTGAATACTACTTTTCCGCTTTGTCCCATTTATTTTCCCTTACTTCTTGAGACAAAACTTATTTAAATCTTTTCCCTTTTTCACAAAAGGCTGCCCTTTTGAGACAGCCTCTTTCAAGAGGGATTCAATAAAGTTAAGCTTCCACTGGAATAAAAGCTTTCTTCAATGAATTCACATAATCGGCTGCGCTTAATGCGGCAATTGTTCCATCGGCAACGGCGGTTGTGACTTGTCTATACCGTTTCGCAATTGAATCTCCGGCTGCAAATACACCGGGTAAGTTTGTTGCCATGTTTTTGTCAACAACTATTTCTTTGTTTTGGTTAAGTTCAATTAGACCATCTAACTTTTCAGTGTTTGGTACATATCCGATGAAGATGAAAACACCGTCAATTGAAAACTCTTTAATCTCTTTGTTGCTGATATTTTGAATCTTAACGCCGGTTAATCTTTCTTCTCCTATAAACTCAACTATCTTGGATTCCATCATAAAATTTATTTTGGAATTAGCTTTTGCTTCTTCTATATAATGTTCGAATGCTTGAAAGTGATCGAACTGATGAACTATGGTAACTTTGGAAGCATACTTTGTTAATGATACTGCTTCTTCAAGAGCAGAATTACCACCGCCAACTACAATTATTTCTTTGTCTTGAAAGAAATCTCCATCGCAAGTTGCACAGTAAGAGATTCCTTTACCTTTCAGTTCTTCTTCTCCCGGAACTCCGATAGTTCTGGATTTTCCTCCGGTTGCAATGATTACTGCTGAAGAAGTATAAACCTCAGTTCCATTAACCGTCACTTGCTTCGGCTCTTTATCTAACTCCAAGCCGGTAATTTTTAGATTGGATTTAATAGTGCATCCAAATTTTTGAGCTTGGGCTTTCATGTTTCTTGCAAGCTGGTAACCGCTGATACTTTCAACACCGGGATAGTTTGCAATTTCGTGAGTAAGCACCATCTGTCCGCCTATAGTCCCTTCATTTAAAATTAGCGTTGAAAGTTTAGCTCTGGAAAGATAAATCCCGGCAGTTAAACCGGCTGCACCGCCGCCTATAACAATTACATCAAAATGATTATTCATTTCCGTCTCAAAATTACTTGCCAAAGTTTTCGTCTAAAATTGTAGTTACTTGTTCTTTGCTTTGAATGCTGCTTGTTGCTTTAACAACTTTTCCGTTTTTGTAATAAACTACAAATGGCAATCCTTGAAAACTTCTGCATTCCGGTAATGAGCGGATTACTTTTGCATCGGCTGAATCAAATTCCATATCGGCAAATTTAATATTCTTGTATTCGCCTTCAATCTCTTCCATTACTTCGTAAACCGGAATACACATTGGTCCCATTCTGCCGCAGCAGATCATTACATTTTCATTTTCTTGTAAAAGTTTTGCGTGGTCTTGCTCAGATAGTACGTGTGTTAGATTGGTTTGTAACATTTTATATCTCCTATTTATTAGTTGTATATATGATGAAAAAAAATAAAAGAAGATTCAGAAAATGTTTCGACATTCTTGACGAACACTTCGACTCAATAAACATTTATTTATTTGTTGAAAAAGATCAAAGTGCATTTTTGCTTCAATAACAAACAAAAATGAGTTGGCACAATCTTTATAAAGTACTCTACAACAACATAATTGAACAACAAAACAAAAAGGAGTACAAAATGAAAAACGCAGCTTTATTCACACTCGCAATTCTTTTATCACTTACAGTATTTGCTTCATCTTCAAATGCACAGTCAAATGGAAAGGGAAATCAATCCGCTGTAAAAACAAACTGGGTTGATCTTAACGCCGATGGACTTTGCGACAATGTGGGTACACCAGCACAAGGTTCCGCACAAGCCGGTAAAGGTTACGGCAAGAAAGATGGCAGCGGAACACAAGTAAGACCACAAGATGGAACGGGATTTGGCAACAAAGGCGGTAATGCAACTGCAACCGGAACTCATGACGGTACCGGTCCAAAAGGTTCATCAGCTCGTAGAGGAAACAAGTAATTCTTTCGTAAATAATTGATTTCAGAAGGCATGATTTTCATGCCTTCTTTGTATAAATAAAAATTGGAGAATAGAAATGAAAAAGATAATAAATAAGCTTCGGGTTCCTTTACTACTAATAAGTATAACACTTGTTGCATGTACTGAAGCCAGCATAAGCGAACCGGTTGAATCAACTAACGGAGATGCATTAGCATTATCTGAAATGACAGCAACAATTAACAATTCCACATACGATAATCCTACAGATATTCAAGCAAAAGGGTTGCAGTTTATGCGCGAAGAAGAAAAACTGGCCCGCGATGTTTATACAGCGATGTATAACAAATATGGGATAAGAGCTTTTCTAAATATTTCTAAGAGCGAACAAACTCACACGGAAGCAATTAAAGCACTTTTGGTTAAATATAACATTGAAGATCCGGTAAAAAATGATGCTGTTGGTTCTTTTACAAATGCAGATCTGCTTACACTTTACAACAAGCTAATTGCTGCTGGTAATGTTTCTGATGTTGAAGCGTTAAAAGTTGGTGCGGCGATTGAGGAAATAGATATTCTTGATTTACAGAAACATATTGCCGAATTATCCGACAATGCAGATATAAAATTTGTTTATGAAAATTTAATGAAGGCTTCCGGAAATCATCTGCGTGCGTTTGTTAGAAATCTTAGTTCGCGAGGTGTTTCATATTCACCTCAATACATGGATAAAGCTACTTACGATTCCTACATAAACTAACTAAACAAAAGCCGCAAGTAGTTTTCTTGCGGCTTTCTTATAATCTTTCTAATCTTGATCTCAAATGTCTTTCACTAATTCCAAGTATTCTAGCAGCTGCACTTTTGTTGCCGTTGGTTCTTTTTAAGGCTTCGTTAATCATTGCTAGTTCAAACTCTTTCATTTTGCTTTCGTAATTGTCGTCGAGATTAAGCGGATCGAATTTCTTATCAATTTCTTTCAAGTCGCTGAGCAAAGGCAAATCGCTTGTGGTGATTAAATTTTCTCTGGCAAGAACAACAGCACGCTGGATAACATTTTCTAACTCGCGAATATTACCCGGAAAGCTATATTTGATGAGCTGGTCCAAAGCTTCTCGACTTATTCCAGTTACATCCTTGCCTAGATCACTGGCAAAGCGTTTGACAAAATGATCTACTAGAATTGGAATGTCTTCTTTACGCTGACGAAGTGCCGGTAACTGCACAGTTACAACGTTTAGTCGGTAGAATAAATCCTCGCGGAATAATCCGTTTTTCATCATCTCTTCTAAATTTCTGTGAGTCGCGGTTATAATTCTTACATCTGTTTTTTCAGTTTGATTGCTTCCGATTCTCTGATACTCGCCAAATTGTATTGTTCTCAAAAGTTTTACTTGTATTGGTAAAGGAATTTCGCCAACTTCATCAATAAAGATCGTCCCGCCGTTTGCTTCTTCAAACCTTCCTATTCTTTGATTAATAGCTCCGGTGTAAGAACCTTTTTCGTGACCGAATAATTCGCTTTCTAATAAATTTTCCGAAAGGGAAGCGACATTCACAGTAATAAATGGTTTATCTTTTCTTGGACTTGCAAAGTGGATCGCTTTGGCGATTAATTCTTTCCCGGTACCGCTTTCTCCACGTATTAAAACTGAAGCTTTTGAAGATGCAACTCTTCCGGCTGTGCTTAGAACATTTTCCATTATTGCGCTTTGTGTAATCATGCTGTCAAAACGGAATTTATCTTGCAACTGCTCTTTCAAAAATTTGTTTTCGCTTAAGAGATGTTTTCTTTCTTTAATTCTATTAAGGATTGTTTCTAGTTCATCAAGATCAATTGGTTTTATTAAATAATCGAACGCGCCAGCCTTCATAATTTGAACTGCGCTTTCAATCGTTCCAAAGGCTGTCATCACAACAACATCAATTTCCGGATTTAGATTTTTCATTTCTCGAAGAACTGTCAATCCGTCCCAGCCCGGCATTTGAAAATCCGTAAGAACAATGTCAATCATATTTTCTTGAGCAATTTTTAGTGCTTTCTCTCCATCGTTAGAAGTGAAAACATTATAATTTCTTTTTGTTAGAAAACTTTTAAGAGACTGAACTTGCGCTTCTTCATCATCAATGAGAATTACAGAAAACTCTCGCATAAATAATCCTTAAATGTTTTTAGGAAGTTGAATTGTAAATGTTGTTCCGTTTCCAAGTGAACTTTCAACACTAATTACTCCATTATGTTCAGCTATAATTTGCTGAACAACGCTTAAACCAATTCCACTGCCTTTAGTCTTTGTAGTGAAATAGAGATTGAAAATCTTTTTGAGGTTGTCTGGTGAAATTCCTTTGCCGGTATCTGTAAATGTAAACTCAATTAATCCTTTTTCATTCTCACGTGAATCAATAGAAAGCGATCCTTCACCGGAAAGTGAATCTAGCGAGTTCTCAATCAAGTTTATAATTACTTGTGTAATCTTTGTTCTATCCCAGTTAACAGATTTGTTATAGGAATTGTTAATGAAGAAGTTGAAATTCTTACTCTTAAAAACTTCCTTGTATTGATTCTCCATTTGAGCAAACAGTTCTTGGAGTATAAATGATTCAGTTTGCATAGGCTTCGGCTTTGCAAATTTTAGAAAGCTTTCAATTGTGTCGTTGATTCTTCTTACTTCTCTGTAAACTAACTGAGTAAGATTTTTATACTCTTCGCCATTCTCGGCCGGTAAATAATCCTTGCCCAATTGCTGCGTTATTGTCCCAATAGAATTGAGCGGATTACGAATTTCGTGAGCAACCGATGAAGCAAGTTCTCCCATTGCAGTCAATCGCTCGCTTCTGATAATCTGCTCCTCCAACATTTTTTGCTCGGTCAAATCTCTAATAACCAGAATAATGTTCACTTCATGATTTTCATTTGTAAACTCACTTCTTGAAGTAAGAAGAGTTCTTTTCTTGCCGGAAACTGTACAAACCACTTCTGCAATAATTGATTGATTTTCTATTAAATCTTTGCTGCAAGCTTCACCAAAAAGATTCTTTACTTCTTTGCCGAGCAATTCATCTTTTGATTTGTTAAGTAGTTTTTCCGCTGAACTATTTGCTGATTTGATGTTCAAGCTTTTATCCAGAACAATTATTGCATCGCTTACATTATCAATAATTTTTGATGAGTAAGATTCTATAGCCTTAAATTTTTTCGAGAGCAAATCAAAATTTTGCCGAATGAATATCATCGAAAATGTAATAAAACCAAACACTAAGAATATGATTCCGAGGAATACTATTCTCCTAGTTAGCCGTTCAGTTATTTTCGAAAGGGGATCCATCGACAAGCCCAAACGAAACACCCCAATTAGTTCTCCATCATGAATGAAGGGATGTAAAAGTTCAAAGACTTCTATACCCGAATGTTCAACCACTCTCCATCTGTAACTCTTCTTCGAAATAATATTCTTCAAAAATTCGGAGCTATTAATATCTTCGAGTGCATCAATCTTTCCGGAACCGGCAATGATTCCTTTTTCATCTTGGAGTACTGCGTAATGTATCTGTTTGTTTTCAGTAACATTCTTAAGAAGTACACCAAAGCCTACTTGTTTGCGGAAACTTAATAATTCTTCTGCATCAATATTTAAAACTATCGCATTTCTGTTTTTAGCAGCAATAGCTAATGCATAACGTTGACCTTCTAAGAATCTGGCTGGTTTTATCCCAATTATAAGCGTATCTACTTCATCATCAAAGATTGGACTAAGGTAGTCTATCGGATTGTGTTTTTCCGGTAAACCGGGGTGTTCTTCTTTCGAACTTGTTAATATTTTCTTTCCAGTTCTGTCAAAAACATTTATCCGGTATATGCGATTGTTCTCAGCAAGATTGGCCAGCATTTGCTCATTAACCATGCCTCTATCGTAAAACATTTTAATCATTACAGCATTACTTAGAAGTCTCTGCTTCACTTCATCTTCAATTTTGTTATAAGACAGAAGTGCGTTTTCAGAAGAGGTGAGTAGTGTTTCTAATAGAGAATGACCTTGTTTCTCCATAAGCTCAAGCATTTCACTCTTGCTCTGGCTTAATTCGATTGCGACTGAAGAAATTACTATGATGGCTGTAACTAGTAGAATTAATAATAAGCTTTTGGGATGGACTAAAATGTTCTTGAAGAGCTTCACGTTTTTTGCCATTTAATTCTTTTACAATTTACTAAAATCATTAAACAATAGGATGCTCCAAATCTGAAATGAATTCAGTTAGTGTCTAATTACTTGAATTGGTAATCAAATTGGCAATTTCAACCGGAGTGGTATTATTCCTACTTGCTATATCTTTCAACTTTTCATCTTGATCAGCAGAAATTCCTTTTGCTTTTAATCTTGCTATTCCATCAGTTATAGGAAGATTCAATTCCATGCAAATCTGTTCAATCGTTTTTCTTCCCCAACCTCTTCCTTCTTTAGGTGATTCAATATTTTTTCCGCTGGATTCCGATACAATTTTATATAGCTCACTCGGAGTCATGTTATTTTTTTTCGAAAGCTCACCGATAGAAATTGAATCGCTGTCAACTTTTACACCTTTAGATTCAAGACTCTGTAATAATTTTTCCTTGGGAAGATTAATTGTCTGGGCAAATTTTGTAATGGTTTGTTCTTCTGCATGGGGAATTGGAGGTTCTGTAGTTGGTGCCGACCATGATTCTTTAAGACTCTCTCCAAAATCCATAACCGAACTAAATGGAACAGTTCGATTTAAGGTTAGAACAAAAACTAGAGAGGCAAGTATAATAGCGGCAAAAATTTCTTTACGCGGTTTTGCCTTTGTTTCAACTTTTGTTTTTAAGTAGACCAAAATCGGTCTCCAATTGAAAAATAAATGAAACATGATTGCAATTACAAAAATGAATGTAAAAATTGTGTGAACCGACTGCCATTCGCTTTTAAGCAATCCTATGTAGCGCCAGTTTGTCCAATTAGCTACTCGCCCCGGAGGAGATAAGTACAAAATAATTCCAGACAGTGTCATTACTAAGAAGGATAAAACAATGTATAGACTGATGAAGGCTCTAAAGCTAAATTTCTTTTTCATGAATGTTCCTAAAGCTCAAACCCTAGAGTTAGATTTATTGAATTGCTTTTGTAGTCGAACAAATAGCTGTTAGATTTATTTTTAATTGTCTGGTAGTTTAATCCAATAGACAGATTGTTCCCGTTTAGAAATTCCAAAGGAATACTTTTCGTTAAGGATAAATTGAAGATGCTTTGGGTATCGCTGCGCATAATATCCGTGTTATAAGAAAGCGCTTCATCATAAAGTCCTTGCGATGGGTAGTTCTTTTTGTTCAGATAATAACCGGCTTTAATTTGCAAATCGTCAAATAGAATTTGTGTTAGTTCAACTGCAACATTGTTTCCTTCGTAATTTATCGGATCATCAAACATCTCGGATTCATCACCGTAAATCATATTCAAATCTTTCACAAATGTACCAAAACCATTTAATATACTTCTGTTTGTAAATTGAAATGCAAGTCCGGTTGTTTCAGTTACCGATTGAGCAATTCTTGCAAACGTTAACACTTGAGATACGGATGATACATTTTTATCTCTGTATGATTCTGTAACAAGGCTATCTGTTTCATCAAGATATGAATACGTTCCGATTTGGGTAGGAGTGAGGTATTTCTTAAAGTTAAATGCGCTTCCCAAAATTACAGTTGTTCCGGTTTCAAATCCTTTGTTAATTGCAGCGCTAAGACTTGTAGTAAGATTATCAAGAATTGGAATGCTCTTATACTTTGTCATTGTTACATTTGGTGAAAGAGTAACATAGAAATTATCAAACTCGAATTGGTAATTGTAATAGAGACTGTAGTTGTTGTAATCGAAATATGTATAGATGTCTTTGTTTAGTCTTTGTTCAAACGAAAGACCGACAGAAGCCGATTCAAATTCTTTCCAAATAGATGCTTGGTGATAATAAAAATTTCTATCCGGTAATACATCAAATGCCGCATAACTTCCAATGTAACCAACTTTCAAAAATTCGAAATCTCTTTCAATACTTCCGGTAAAAGAAGAAACGAATGATTTCTCGGCTAGCTTAGAACGAAATGGATTATCGTTGTATTCTTGTTCAGTTGATAATCCAAAACTCCATTGTGCATATAGAGGAATTGATAGAAATGTGAGTACAATAATTAAGACTATTTTATTTACAAGTTTCATTTAGCACCAAAAAAATGGGACTCAATTGAGTCCCGATTAGCGAAAATATTTTTTTTACTTTCTACCGCCTCTATAACCTTGACCATTTCCAGTTTGTGTTCCGGTTGTTGTGCCAGTGGTTGTGCAGTTTTGTGAGCCTTTCATTCCTTTTCCGGCAGCACCTAATCCGCCATTACCTTTTGCGCCACCTTTTCTACCTTTGCCGGCGTTATCATTTATTCCATCGCCGTTCAAATCGACAAACTTATTTCTTTGCACTTTTGTGCCTTTGTAATCCGGATCAACGCCATTCGGAATTCCATCACCGTCTGCATCCGGTGCATTGTCGTTGTAGCCGTCGCCGTTTTTATCAACAAAGTTTTTGCCGTGTGTTGCCGGTGGATTAGTAGTAGTTTGAGCCGAAATTTCAGCATACATTGCAAAAATTCCGAAGAGTACGATTATTGTAAGTAGTTTTTTCATTTCTTCCTCTATGAAGTGTTTGTTATTGTTTCGCTATTATTCAATAAGAATTGTGCCATTAGTAATATTGTGTTTAGGAAGAGAAAATACGGTTTTGAAAGAATATAGAAGTGATGTCTCGACAAAAAGGGCGAACGATTCGACAATATTGACTAGAAGAAAGGTGCACCAAATTTGGCTCAAAAAAAACTGCACGGCTTATGACCGTGCAGTAAATTGTTATTCAACGTTATTCTTAGTTTTTAGTGAGTATGGGGCTCTATGTCATTATGCTGATGTGCAATTACTTCCTTAATAGTTTTTGCGTTTGTTTGAGCTCGGCAGTTTGGACAGAATTGCCACTCAGCTTTAATTGGATATTGACACTGCTGACAGAATGTGTTTGATAGATCGTTTCCACAATGAGGGCAGTAAGCTCTCGTTCCATTCAATTCACCATCGCACTTAGGACATGTGAAAGACTTGAATGTATTTGGTCTTGTTATTAGATAAATAGTGAGGCCGAAGAATAGGGAGATCAACGAGAGAAAAGCCCAGATGCCCGGTGTTTTTACATCACGCTCTTGCGCATCAAGATAAACCCAAGTTGGAAGCAAGAACCACAAAAACGCGCATGCAAATCCAAGCAATGTTCCGAATATATTAATTAGGGTAAAGAATATGTCGTCTTGTCTTAGGCCGCGTTCATTATAATATTTTTCTTTATTTACACTGTCATCAACTTTCATGTAAAGTTTCCCAAGCAGCATACCGTTACTGTTGTACACCGATGATGAGAAGATTGTTGATGTAGATTGTAGATACGGCATATTCCAATCATTAATATCTTCTTTGTAAAATCTCCAGTACTTGTCGTTGTAGCGATCGTTTCGCATATCGTTCTGGGCAAACTGAGAGAAATCAATTTCTTCACTTTTATCTACTAACTTTAACAAAAAATCATTTCTGTCACTGTAATATTCATCTGCTTTTATTGTTGCTAAGTATTTGTCGTAATTAATATTCAACTTCTCAATTATTTTTTCGGGAATTCCAAATAAAGTACTACCGTTTTGATCCGACATCCAGAGGTATTTTTTTGGCGCGTCATTTTTTTGATGTTCGATAACATATTCCGATTGAAGTTCATTCACCAGCACTTGGTTTATCGGTACCGATTTGATTTTGCCGGCAATTCCGTTGAGATATGCTTTGTTCTCTTCTAAGAATGAGGTGAAATATTTTTTAAATTCTTCTTGGTGATTTTTTAACTTATAACTTCTGTAAGGAAACTGAAGCAGTATAACTGCTAACGAGACAACAGCTATTACTACAGCCGGAATGGCAAGCTTACGAATTAATTTTCTTCTGTTCATTTCTTCTCCTGTTGAATTTTCTTTAACTAAAACTTTTGTTCTTATTTGATTCAAATAATAAAACCGGTGAAATTGAAAGTGCAATGAAAATGCCTATGCATAAGACTATTGCAAACGCAACACCTATACTGCCGAATGCTTGAACAAACCACGAATTGCTCATTGATTCCCATACAGTTGAAATTGTTAGCTTCGTCTGTACCAGATAAATCAATGTTATAAGAAAAATTTGGCCGAACGCTATCTGCAGTATTGGAATTACCGAGAGTGAGTTGTAAGGCTTTGCGGGTTTAACAACTGATGGCTCTATTTCTTTTAGAATATTTTCAAATATGAATTCCGAAGGTTTCTCGGATTCCATTTTTGTTAGTAAGCCCATAGTCTGTTTTACTTCTTTAAGATATTCTTGACAATTTTCGCAAGAGGAAATATGATTTCTAATCTCTGCAAGCTCGGTCTCGCTTTTTTCGAGAAAATAGAAATCAATTACATGGTTTTTATTTAGACAGTTCATTTAATACTCCAATCTTTGTAACAACTTTCTTAGTTCTGCTATCCCGTGATGAAATCTTGCTTTCAAAGTACCTTCTGGTGTGTTTGTAATCTCGGCAATTTCTCTAAATTTCATTTGGTTGTAATGCTTCAGCAAAATGACTTCTTTCAAATAGGGATTAAGTTTCTCCAGTGCTTGACTAATTGTGTCCTTTAATTCAGTCTTTTCAAGGATACTTTCCGGTTCTTCATTATCTAACTGTTGTGAGGTTCCATCTTCATTTAGCACTTCTTCAAAATCTATATATTGATAAGTGTATCTCTTCTTAATCATTTCATTGCGTGTAATGTTAATTCCAATTGTGAAAAGCCAAGTTTTAAAACTTCCTTTATCACTGTTGAATAGGTGAGAAGCAAACCAGACACGGGTAAATGTCTCTTGCAAAATGTCTTCGGATACTTCACGGTTATTTGTATAGCGCAAAACAAAATTGTAGAAAGGAATATGATATCTCTCGTATAGAATCTTTAAAGCTTTGGAGTTTTTCTCCAACACCAAAGCGATCAATTCTTCATCGGAATATTTGTTCATATATTTTTCTACATTATCCATTACTTAACTATACAAGGTTAATCTCAAAAAGGTTGTCTCTGCAAAAAAAAATCTAGCTGCTATCTCTCAAGTTGTAAATAAATTGGAGAGAATGATGGCCTAACATAGAGGGAAAGTTATGAATGAATCAATTTGCGTATAACTAAAAATTGATTTTATGAATGGCGATAATTAAGTTAAAATCAAAATTCGGAAGTCAGTTGCTTCTATCCTTAAATAAATAAAATGAGAAACTAATGGCTGCAGAAAAGACCAATTTATTAACTGGCGGTGCAATCGCAAAAGAACTTGGAGTATCCGGCTTAGTAGTATCCAAAACTATTAAAGCTCTCAATCTACAACCGGAAATGAAAAAGGGTGCTTGCAGTTATTATTCTAAAGAAGCAATTAAAAAAATCAAAACAGCAATAAAGTAATTATTTAGTAGGATTTTGAATTCCGTTACTATAAAGGGAAGCGATTTATGCCTTGGGACGCAAAGTATAATGACGAACATAATTTGGTTGAGCTAATTTATAAGGGGAAAGTTACACCAGTTGATTTACAAGAAGCTTTGCTGGCTGCTGTAAAACTAGCGAACGAAAACAATAGTATATTGTTTTTTGCTGATTGTTCTGAGATGGAGGGCGGTCATTCGGTAGTTGATTTGTACGGGTTAATTTCTCTCTATGAATCAGTTGGATTACAACATAGGATGAAGGAAGCTTTGTTACTTCCTTCACTGAAATCTCCAAAGGAAGATGTTAAATTTTACGAAACGGCATGTCTCAATAAAGGTTTCAATGTAAAAGTGTTTAGCCAAAAAGAGAAAGCACTAACTTGGCTCATTGAATAGCTCGAGAAATAGTCTTCATTTGTAAATGTTGCTCTAGAATCTAAATTTTATACTACCCTTCAACCGTTTGTACTTATCTATTTTGCTGATCAAAGTATAAGCTGATTTTTTGAATTCCGGGAGAGGAGTTTAATTCTTCAATCAAACTGTTAGGTGTAACTTTTCGTTTCATCTGCACATAGAATGTATAACCCAATGTTTGTCCACCATTAACCGCTCTAATATCAACAACTTCGGAATGTTTGCAATACTTATCAATTATTGATTTGTATATACCTTTATTCTCAGAATCCAGATATTCGAACTGGAGAAGGTATTGAGTTCCTTTCATTATTGAGAAGTTTGAGTGGGAAAACAAATAGAGGATAGCCCCAATGATTAGTGATCCTATTATTGCAAGTTTATGATATCCAACTCCGGCTGCCATTCCAATTGCGAGACTTAAAAATATATAGACAATGTCTATGGTGTCTTTAATTGCTGTACGGAAACGAATAATTGAAAGTGCGCCAACCAAACCGAATGCACGTGCAAGATTATTACCAATTACCATAAGTACTAAAGCTGTTATTGCAGAAAGAAAAATTAATGAATTAACAAATCCATCTGAATAACCGGGGCCGCGATAAGTAAGTCTGTAAATAATCGTTATAAAAAAACTACACAGTAGACTTAATCCTATATTTAATATGATCTCAGATACGCTTGGCGAAAACAAATCAACTGCTTGAAAATTTTGCATCATTAATTTTCCATTAAAGATAAATACTGTGGATAAAAACGGTCGTTAACTTGGTGTCTTTCCACCGAGATAGTGTACTTTGAAACAGCTTCTCTTCTCAGATGAAACTTGTTTATGATTCTGGGAACCCAAGAAGGGAGAACCTTGTGAAATTTTATTTCCAGTACGAAAAAATTGTCCAAACTTGTTTTCACTTTAGAATTGTTATACAATTCATTTATTCCCGTAGCAACGGAGCTGCGGAGGTTCTTATCGAACGTAACACGAAGTGTAGAGCCAAGTTTGCACTCAAATGCTTCTCGATCATATATGATGTTTACGATTGGGACTAATCTTTTCGATTTATAATGAAAGAGGAAGTTGTTGGCGTTTTCTTGAATTGAGGTATGTCCATCTTGCGACTTTCCGTTATTACCTTCGAGGAAATTTATAACATCACTCAATTGAATCTTTGTTCGATCCTTAAATACGAAGTCGCATTTTTTGCTTTTTATTTCTAGAAAGCCGTATGAATTTGGGAGCTGTTCGTTATAAACTCTAATCCTAAATTTTGAACGATCTGCTACACCGGATAGCTTTTCATAATAGCTTGATAATGAAAGTGTATCTAAATATATGCTTCTAACAGTATATTCTTTGTTAGGTCTTATAAGAGTGTATTTATCATGATTCAGAAATGGAGTTATTTCAGATCGCAATTCATCAATAACATTACTAGAGACCAAATATTTGTATTCTAATCGGCTCATATCAATTAAAAATAAAATCGTACAAGTAGTTGTTCAAAGAAATTTTGCCTAATCTTAAATTACACTCAACAACCATTCCGGGCAAAAGTTTCCCAGTTGAATTATCAATTAATATTCTTGCAAAGACAATTTGATTTCCGTCGAGTATCTTAACTTCCTTGCTGATCGAGATTATCTTTCCGGAAACTGTAAAATCATCTTTTTGCAGTTCAATATTAAGCAAGAAGCCAACTTCAATTTTGTCCATATCAACTATACGAATCGGTGTGTCTAAAATTACTTTATCTGTTTTGAAAACAGTTAGCAGAGTATCGGACGAAAACTTTTGATCTGCTACACCATCTATCGGCGATGTAATATAAAGCTTCGATGTTCGTTCTTTTATAAATTGCAGTTGTCTGGCAATTGTTTCCATCTGCAAAGAAATAATAGCCGCTTCTTGCGGTTTAACACCAGTCCTTAAAGCGTCGAGTTTCGATTTATAAATCTGCACGTCAATTTCTAGTAATCGAAATTCCCATTTATGCGTTTCAAATTCTTCTTGAGAAACAAGATTTTTGTTAAACAGCTGCTGATATCTATCGAAAATAATTCTTTTCTGCGCTACACGCGATTTAGCTAATTCCAAATTTGCTTCTGCTTCCTTTACTAGTTCCTCCTTTTCGCCGGTTGTTTGAGAAAGTAGATTAGCTTTTGTAACTGCTAGTTCTCCCTCAAGAGAGATTAGCCTTTCGTTTAGCTGACTCGACTGAATGACAGCGATTGTATCGCCCTTAGTGATTTTATTTTTCTTGCTCAGAACATCTGTAAATGTAAAGGAAACATCCTCGCCTCTATCGAACTGAATTGTTTCATTCCCACTAGACGTACCGGTAATATAATCAACTACAATAGAGCTTATCTGACCAGACGTACCTCTACTAATAATCCAATTATGTGTAGGCTGAACTTGAGCGAATGCATTCATGTTATTGCTCACGAAAATACTTCCGCCGAAAATGAAAAAGAAGAGTAGAACGCATGCAAATAATATTGCTACAAGAAATTTTCTATTCATAAAAAAAATATATCAATATTTTGTTGTTAAAATGAATTTTCATTGTTCTCAATAATTAGACGACAAAGATAAACTTTGTTTGCGTATTATCTTAAAATTTTGGTGCAAAAATTATTTCTAGAAAAGCTATTAGCAGTTGCTGTTTAAAATTTATGCTTGCAAGATTTAAATTTGGAAGTAACATATAACCAAAAGTTATTCTTACTGATCGCAATGAAGATGCTTTATTATTTTAATAAGTCTTTATTAGCTTCATAATTTTATTGCGATACATAAATAAATAAATGAACGAATTAAGCCTCAATAACAACTTTTTAGTACAATTCTGTTGGCATAATTTCTGGACTAAAAAGCGGTTATCCCACTAAAGAGGAAGCATGAAAGCAAATTACGTAGTAAAATTGATAGCAATATTTTTATTCTGGATTCTTTCGTTAATTACTATAGATGCTCAACCAAGAATTAATTTTAATAACCAGAATTTGTTCATGAGCGGCTCTAATGTTGGCTGGATAAGCTTTGCCAATGATTTCGGCCCAAGTAGTATGAGAATTTCCGACTTCAAAAATTATTTTAAGCAGTTTAGCGAAGCCGGCGGAAACTCTATTCGGATATGGATGCACACTACCGGCGCTAACACGCCCGCGTTCTCATCCGATGGAATGGTTACTGGACCTGGGGTTGGTATGACTGATGATATAAAAGCAATTCTTGATGCTGCGTGGGAGTACAAAGTTGGTTTGATGCTTTGCTTATGGTCTTTCGATATGCAACGTAAAACAATTGGTACAAGTCTTCTTGCTAAAACAAAAAAAATCCTCATGGATTCAGTTGCAACTCGTTCTTATATAAATAATGCCTTAATTCCAATGGTTCAAGCAGCAAAAGGGCATCCGGCTTTGTTAAGCTGGGAGGTTTTTAATGAACCGGAAGGAATGAGTGTTGAGTTTGGCTGGAAGGATATTACAACTGTAGAGATTCCAATGTTTAACATTCAGCGCTTTACCAATATGGTAGCCGGTGCAATACACAGAACTGATCCCAACGCAAAGGTAACCAATGGCGCATGGTCATTTTACGCAATGACAGATATGAATTACGCTTCAAAAATTTCTCCCAAACTTTTATTTGATGGACTTTCAACAGATGAAAAGAGTGTGGTTCAAAAACAGATTGAAGAGAAGTATGGTGTTAATCTCTCGTTCGATCAAATAAAAGAAAACTTTATAAAAGTGTTAGCTAATTCTAACTATTATAGAGATGATAGATTAATAGCCGCCGGAGGAGATCAAAAGGGTACATTGGATTTCTACTGCGTTCATTATTACGCAAGCAATTTTGGAACCGGTCTTTCTCCATTTCATCATCCGTATAAAGACTGGAGTTTGGATAAGCCTCTTATCGTTGCAGAATTTAGAGTTGAAGATTCGCGCGGAGTTAAATATCAAGATTTATTTACAAACTTAATTCAGAATGGTTATGCCGGAGCGATGACTTGGTATTGGGATTATTCTACCGACAACGCACGCATTCGTGAGCAGATGAAAACTATATATGAAAACTATCCATACGATGTTGTTGTAGCTCCTAAAAGCGGCGTAATTTATTCATTTAAAACTAGTTCAATAGTTATTAATAAGGGAGAGGCAGTTACTTTAGAATGGAAAGCTTCAGTAGGTTCTACAGTTAAACTTGATGGTGAAACTGTAGAGTATAAAGGAACAAAAGTTATAACGCCAACTGCAACCGGAACCCATACTTTAACGGCTTCCGGAGATTTAAACTCTGTCAAAAATGTTTTTGTTGAAGTAATTCCTTCCGGCAAAATAATTTCATTTAAGGCATTGCAAAATCCTGTTGCATCTGGAGAAAGTTCTACACTTGTTTGGGAAACTTCAACCGGTTCAACCGTAACAATTAATGGTCAATCCGTTCCGGAAGATGGTTCTCTTGAAGTTAAGCCGATAAGCAATCCAACAGTTTACACATTAGAAACCAAAGGGGAGATTACAGAAAAAACTACTGTTGAAATTACTCTTGTTCCAGCCGGAGAAGTAAACCGTGCAATGGGAAGAACAATTACAGCTTCATCAGCATTAGGAAACGATCCAACAAATACTCCCGATTTAGCAATTGATGGAAATTTCTTTACAAGCTGGACAAGTGAAAATGTAGAGCCGCAGTGGATTCAAATAGATTTGGCAAAGAGTTATAATATTTCTAAGATAGTTGTGTTTTGGGGAACGGCTTACGCAAAAACCTACCGCATTGGTGTTTCTAACGATCTTGTAAATTGGACTCTGCTCAAAACTTCTACAACCGGTGCTGGCGGATATGAGGAGCTAACAAATCTTACTGCGAAGGGAAGATATTTCAAAATGTTTTGCGATAAGAAGGGAACAAGCGCAAACTTTTCTGTTAACGAAATTGAAATCTATGGAACGCCGGTTTCAACAGACTTGGTTAAAGAAATGATTCCAACTGAATTTTCATTATCACAGAATTATCCAAATCCATTTAATCCAAGTACCGTTATCAGTTATCAGCTTTCAAAAGCAGAATATATATCACTAATAATTTATGATGCTCTCGGCAGAGAAATAACCAGATTAGTTGATGAATACCAACAAGCCGGCTTTTATAATTCTTCGTTCATCACGCTTCGTTTTACACTCTCAAGCGGTGTTTATTTCTATACACTTCGTGCCGGAGAATTTGTTCAGACTAAGAAAATGATTTTAATTAAATAGAGGCGGAAATAATGAAAAGACTTTATTTCTTAATTATCTCTTTGTTGATAGCTAGTATTTCACTTGCTCAAGTAAAACAGATTCGTGTTGCGTGCGTCGGAAATAGCATAACTCATGGAGGCGGCGGAACTACGGCTTATCCTTATCAGCTTGGACTTCTATTAGGCAGTCACTATGAAGTTAAAAATTTTGGTGTTTCCGGTACAACATTATTGAAGAAGGGAGATGTCCCATACTGGAAAGAAATCTCATTACAAAATGCGAAAGATTACGATCCTCATATAGTAATAATTAAACTTGGAACAAACGACAGCAAGCCGCAAAACTGGGTTTATAAAAATGAATATTATCAAGATTATGTTGCGTTGATCAAAGAGTTTAGAATGAATGGACGCAATCCTCAGATTTATGTTGCCCGGCCTTGTCCTTCTTTTATAGTTTTGGCTGGAATCAACGGTACAATAATTCGTGAAGAGATTCTTCCATTAGCGGATTCTGTTAGAAAAGCTACTAATACTCATATGATGGATTTCTATACTCCGTTTGTAGATAAGAGCAATTTATTTCCGGATGGCGTTCATCCAAGTACCGAAGGCTATAAACAGATGGGACAAATTGCTGCCACAACAATTCTCAATAGTCCATCCGGAGTAATTCGTTATTTCAATTCTATGCAAGCAACGTTTGAAAAAGGGAAATCAGTTACACTCTTCTGGGAAACAACTGCGGGTTCTCAAGCAACTATAAACGGAAACTCAGTAAAAGAAATTGATTCACTTGTTGTTTTTCCAACTCAAACGACTACTTATAAATTAATCACAAAGGGAGCATTTCCGGATACTGCGCAAGTTACGGTCACATATTTTCCTCCCGGCAAAGTAAAATCGTTTGTTCCTAAACCGAGTATGATTGAAAAGAACAGCACTGAAACCAGCACGATAAGCTGGACGACTTCAGAAGGTTCTGCTGTAACTCTTGATGGAATTTCGGTTGATGTCAGCGGATCGAAAATTGTTTCTCCTAAAGTTACAACTACTTATGAATTAGCTGCTAAAGGTGATATTACCGAAACAAGTAAAGTAACAGTTCAAGTTCTGGATGCTGATAAAATTAACAGATCATTAAACGGTGGAGTAAAAGCTTCTTCAGTTGTAAGATCATACGTTCCCGCAAATGTTATTGATGGAGACCCGGCCACATTTTGGAAAAGCGGAAGTGAAGTTTCCCCTTGGATTTATATCGATCTGCTGAAGACTATGGAAGTAAGTAGAGTAGTCTTGAACTGGGGAAACATTTACGCGAAGAGTTATTTTCTTCAATCTATAAGTGAAGCCGGTACAATGAAAAATATTTACAGCACTACAACCGGCGATGGAGGAATAGATGATGTGACCGGTTTAAGTGGGAGCGCCCGGTATGTTAGAGTTCTGTGTACGGTTCGTTCTATTGCCGATTCAGGGTACGTACTTAACGAATTTGAGGTTTACGGCAAAGTAAATGCGACAGATTTAGCAAAAGAAAATCAATTACCGTTTGAATATAAACTCGAACAAAATTATCCCAATCCCTTTAATCCGGTAACAAATATCAGCTATTCAATATCTAGTCCCTCCAAAGTAACTCTGAAAGTGTTTGATGTATTAGGAAATGAGGTTTCAACTTTGGTAAACGAATTCAAACAGCCGGGATTATATAGTTCTCAATTTTCAATTCTAAATTCTAAATTATCTTCCGGCGTTTATTTTTATAGATTGCAAGCCGGAAATTTTACTCAAACAAAGAAATTAATTCTATTGAAATAATTTGAGGAATCATGAAAAAAGTTATCCTTCTAATCGTTCTAACATTTACTCTTTTTTTACAAGGCTGCGCAAGTTTTTTTACATCCGAGCCGAAGTTTGTACACGTGCGCGGAACACAATTTGAACTTGATGGGAAACCATATTACTTCGTTGGAACAAACTTATGGTACGGTTGCTATCTTGGTGCGCCCGGTGAACTGGGCAACCGTGAAAGGTTAATGAGAGAATTAGATAATCTGAAAGAGCAAGGAATTACTAATTTAAGAGTGCTTGCCGGATCAGAAGCTTCGTATATAAAAAAATCACTTCAGCCTCCAATTCAGCCGGAGCCGGGAGTTTATAACGAACAAATTCTTGAAGGATTGGATTTTCTTTTAGCGGAAATGGCTAAGCGCGATATGCATGCAGTTGTCTTTCTAAATAATTATTGGGAATGGTCGGGCGGATTTGCAGTCTATAATAAATGGTTTGGTCACGGCGAAGTTGTCGATCCCGATAATCCAAACCAAGGCTGGGATGCATTCATGAATTACACCGCAAAATTTTATACTAACGAAAAAGGAAATGATCTATTCAGAAAATTGATTCTTAAAATTATTACGCGCCAAAATAAATTTACAGGCAACTTTTATTTTCAAGAACCTACAATTATGGCTTGGCAGTTGGCAAATGAACCTCGTCCCGGAAATGGTGATGCTGCTATCAAGAATCAAGACGTTTACTGTAAGTGGATTGATGAAACTGCTAAATACATAAAGTCGCTCGATCCAAACCATTTGGTTACAACCGGAAGTGAAGGTTTAGCCGGAAGTCTTCAAGTCGATTCAATTTTTATTAAGGCGCATCAAAGCAAGTATATTGATTACTCCACATTCCATCTATGGTCCAAGAACTGGGGATGGTATGATGCAAAGCGTGCTGAAGAAACTTTTCCAGTAACACTTACAAACGCCTTTGACTATTTTAACAAGCATATGAAATATGCGCGAATCTTAGGCAAGCCAATAACTATGGAAGAATTTGGTTTAGGGCGCGATCTTGAAAGCTGCGATCCTAATTCGCCAACAACTTACAGAGACAAATATTATAAAATGCTTTTTGATGCGGTTCAGGACAGCGCGAAAGCCGGTGCACCAATTGCCGGAACAAACTTCTGGGCTTGGGGCGGTGAAGGTAGAGGAAAGAACAGTGATGATGTATGGCGTGTTGGCGATCCGTTTGTTGGCGACCCTCCTCAAGAGCCGCAAGGACTAAATACAATATTCGATTCCGATAAGTCAACTCTTCAAATCATTAAACAACATGGCGATGCGATGCTGAAGCTTAGAGAAAATGAATTTCCTAAAATGAAAGTTTTGAAAAACTCCGGCAATTGAGACTGAGATATGAGAGGTGTGTTTAATAATTTTATCAAACTAATTTCGGCAGTTGTTATAATGCAAGCATGTGTACCGGCATACAATTCAATTGAGTTTCAGAAGAAACTAAATGTAAAACTTGCCGACTCATCGGCAACAAAAGAAACAGTTCTGCTTTTTCACAATTTGAAAAAATTGTCTGAAACAAAAGTAATTTTTGGCCACCATGATGCAACCGATTACGGAATCGGTTGGCGTGGCGATAAAGACCGATCAGATGTAAAAAGTATAGTCGGAAGTCACCCGGCTTTGTTTGGTTCCGATTTTGGATTTCTTGCTTGGGATCGTAATCTCGAACAGTCAATTGAAAACAGAATAACAAAACTGAGAGAAGTTTACGAGCGGAATGGGATAACTACTTTCTGCTGGCATTACGGCAATCCGGTAACCGGCGGCTCTTTTTACGATACAACAATCGCTGTGAGGAAAATAATTCCGGGAGGCGATTACTATCTAAAGTATCTTAGCGATCTCGATAAGATTGCTGATTTCGCAAAGCAAGCAGTGGATACTAATGGAACACCTATTCCAATTATTTTCCGTCCGTTTCATGAATTTGACGGGGAGTGGTTCTGGTGGGGAAAGCCTCACTGTACGCCGGATGAATTTAAAGAACTTTGGCGCACAACTGTTACTTATCTTCGTGATAAGCGCGGTGTTAAAAATTTTATCTATGCATTTTCACCGGATAGAAAATTCAGCACGCTCGAACAATTCTTGGAAAGATATCCCGGCGATGAATATGTTGATTTAGTTGGAATGGATAATTACTGGGATTTTACTCCGGACGGCGAAGGCTTACAAGCGGTTACGGACAAATTAAAAATTGTAAGCGACTTTGCGATAGCGAAAAGTAAACTTGCCGCGATGACCGAAACCGGTTTGGAAAGCATTCCCGATGATACATGGTGGACAGATAGACTTTACAAATCTTTCAATGTAGACACCGTGAAAATTGCTTTTGCCATGGTTTGGAGAAACAACGATTTAAAACATCATTATGCGCCATATCCGGGACATCCAAGCGCTTCAAATTTTGTAGAGTTCTATCATAAGGATAAAATTTTATTCGAAAATCATATGCCGAAGATTTATTCCGAAGTACTTACCGATGATAGCATCAAAGATCTTGATTTGAAAAAGAAAATTGGGCTGATGAAGTATCTGAGCTCGAAACCGCTTTTGTAGGTTCACCCGAAAAATCTCAATTGAGAATCTAACTAGCCTGCTTTGCGCTCATCCTAAAGGGATATTGCTTTCTCAATTATCAAATTCATAAGATTTATTATTATGATAAAGCCAATCTCTCAATTCCTTTCCTTAATTGTGTATTCTGCCAATTTATGGGCATCCAAGCTCTGGCATTATTTATGCGTAAATTAAATCGTTTACTTCAATTGCAACTAATGTTCCGAAAACAATTTACACACGAGAAGGAAAATGAGCTCTAATAACACCACTTCAATTACTCTTAAAGAAAAAATTGCCTACAGCTTTGGCGATTTTGCTTCTTCTATGTTCTGGAAACTATTCTCAATGTTTCTTCTCTTTTTCTATACAGATGTTTTTGGAATAGCCGCCGCCGCTGTTGGTACTATGTTCCTAGTTGTTAGAGTTTGGGACGCGGTAATGGATTTGCTCATTGGCGCAGCTTGTGACAGAACCACAACCCGATGGGGAAAGTTTAGACCTTATTTGCTCTTCGGCGCGGCTCCATTCGCAGTTGTCGGTATTATCACTTTTATCACCCCCGATTTGAGTGCAAGCGGCAAACTTATTTACGCTTACGTTACTTATGCTTCTATGATGATGATTTATTCTCTTGTTAATGTTCCTTATTCTTCAATGCTCGGCGTTATGACCGATAATCCGGATGACAGAACTTCTTTAGCATCATTCAGATTCATCGGCGCATTCTCCGGTGGTTTATTTGTAACTGCAACAGCAAACAGTCTAGTTGAATATTTTGGAAAAGACGGCAATGTTGCTTCCGGCTATCAATGGACAGTTGGAATCTACGCAGTACTTGCTGCCATTTTCTTCGTGTTAACTTTTGCCGGAACTAAAGAAAGATTGAAACCGGCTGTTGAAAAAAGCTCAGCTCTTAAAACAGACTTTAAAGACATTGCTAAAAATGGTCCTTGGTTTATCATGCTTGGCGCAAGTATCTCTGTTCTTATATTCAACTCACTCAGAGACGGCGCAATCTTATACTACTTCAAATATTTTATTAAAGATCAGACAATTAGTTTATTCGGTACAGATTATAGTTTCAGCCAGTCGGTTTTAGCTTCTGCTTATATGTCAATCTGGTTAGCAACAAACATTTTGGGTGTAGTTCTTGCAAAGCCAATTTCTGCTAAAATCGGAAAGAAAAATACTTTCATGGTAAGTGTTGTTGCTTCCGCAGTTCTAAGTTTTATGATTTACTTCTTACAGCCTCAGCAAATCGGGTTGATATTTTTCTCAAATATTTTGATTGGTGTTTCTGCCGGTATCGTTCTTCCTCTTGCTTGGTCTATGTATGCAGATATCGCTGATTATTCAGAATGGAAAAACAAACGCAGAGCTACCGGATTGATTTTCTCTTCATCAACCATGGCGCAAAAATTTGGCTGGACTTTAGGGGGCGCGTTAAACGGATGGTTGCTTTCTGCATACGGCTTTCAAGCAAATGTAGATCAAACTCCCAACGCACTAGAAGGAATCAGATTAATGCTTACGGTTTTTGCTGGATTAGGAGCGTTGCTAGGAGTTGTTTTCATGTATTTCTATCCGCTTAGCGAAAAATACATGGGCAATATTCGCGGAGAGTTGGAAAAAGACAGAGCGGCAAACGCATAAAAGTTTATTAATTGTACAAAATAATTATTGAGTAAAGAATGACTAAAAAAGAATTTAACAGTAAAGTGAAAAAGCTTTTTGCCGAACATAAAAAGCTTATTACAAAGAAGAATAAAAAGCAATCAAAGAGAAACGGCGTTTACGATCGTTACGTTAATCCGATTTTAACTGCAGAACATACCCCAATACATTGGCGTTACGATTTAGATCAATCCACAAATCCGTTTCTGATGGAAAGAATTGGTGTTAATGCGGCTTTCAATTCCGGCGCAATGATATTTAATGGAAAGATTGTTCTAGCCGTTCGAGTAGAAGGTGCCGATAGAAAATCTTTCTTCGCAATTGCAGAATCAAAAAACGGTATCGATAATTTCAAATTCTGGGATTACCCAATTACACTACCGGAAACGGAAGACCCGGATACTAATGTTTATGACATGCGCCTTGTTCAGCACGAAGATGGATGGATTTACGGATTGTTCTGCTCTGAAAGACATGATGACAGCAAGCCGGATGATACTTCTGCTGCTACAGCCGCTTGCGGTATTGCCCGCACAAAAGATTTGGTTAACTGGGAAAGGTTGCCCGATTTAATTTCTTATTCCGGTCAGCAGAGAAATGTTGTACTTCATCCCGAATTTATTAACGGCAAGTATGCGCTTTACACACGTCCGCAAGATGGATTTATTGATACCGGAAGCGGCGGCGGAATTGGCTGGGGATTTACCGACAGTATGGAACGCGCCGAAGTTAAAGAAGAAATTATCATGGATAGAAAAGTTTATCACACTATCTATGAAGTTAAGAATGGTTTAGGTCCGGCACCAATTAAAACTAAAAAGGGATGGCTTCAGTTGGCGCATGGTGTTAGAAACACCGCGGCCGGTTTGCGTTATGTTCTTTACGTGTTCCTTTCCGATTTGAATGATCCAAGCAAAGTTATTGCAAAACCAGCCGGTTATTTTATTGCACCGGAAGGTGATGAAAGAGTTGGAGATGTTTCCAATGTTACTTTCAGCAACGGTTGGGTAGAAAAGAAAAATGGTGAAGTGCTTATTTATTATGCTTCCTCCGATACACGCATGCACGTTGCATCTACAACCGTTGAAAAGTTATTGGATTACTGTCTAAATACTCCGTCAGACGGATTAAGAAGCGCTGCCAGCGTTCAGACAAGAAACCAGATGATAAGTAAGAATCTTAAAGTGATTAAAAAACTCCAAAAATAAAAAAAACATAGTGCCTCCTATGTTGCCATGCAATTGTTTCTTCTCTGCATGGCTTTTTTTTGCCCAAAAAGAAGCGAAATAAAAAGTGCGGGGGTGTAACGTTTTTATTCCTTTCTACGTATAAGTGGTAAGTGAAAAGAAATACTTGCAACCGATTTTCAAACAAAAAAGAAAGGAACTAATTATGCTAAAGAAAATGGCAGCCTCTCTCGGAATTGTTTTATTGCTTTTTGTATGTGCTTGCAATCAGACCAATGTAACGGAACCAACCGAACAAACCGGCAATCCCGATCTTAAGGTTATTGTTGATAAAAACGAGTATCAAAAACTTAATGTACAGCGCGTATCGGGTAAAGGTTTTAGCGATCCGTTTACAATCGAAAAGGTGGAAGTTGTAAAAGACAGTCTTGCAATAACTGTTTCTTATTTGGGAGCGGTATCATTCTGGGGAACAAAGCTTAAACACACTTTTACTTTGTGCTGGGATGGAGATGTAAGTATAATGATTTATCCGATGCCCGCTAATCTTATCTTAACTCATAATGCCAATGGTTTTAACGGTAACACAAAATATATCGAAAAGCTCATGTTCAGTTTGAAAGACCTTGGTATACAAAACGCAAAAGACTATGTGTTTAATGTTTACAGCGTTCTTAATTCGTCTGATAAACCGGATGGTCAGTAACCAATTATCATAGTGAGAGTTATTGATGTAATTCAATAAATTTGTGCATTCAATAACTCTCCGCTAATTGAGTTTATTTTTAATCTTAGTTTGATAGAGCAGACGGTATTAATTGATGGGTGTTTCCCCTGAACAGCAAATAGAGAAAGAAAAGAAACTAATAGCAGCTTGCAGAAATTTTGATAGAAATAGTCAAAAGGAACTTTTTAAGCTCTATTATGGGTATGCTTTAAACATTTCCCGGTTGTTTACTTATGCTAAAGAAGATGCCGAAGAAATTGTAAATGATTGTTTTTTGAAATTGTTTTCTTCGATCGCTTCAATTGATGATTCGAAACCGCTTAAAGCTCTTATCAGAAAAATCATCATCAACCGCGCAATTGATACTTACAGAAAAAATAAAAAACACTACTATCATCTGGATATTGAAGAGCTAAATGAAGCGGCAGTTAGCGAAGATGTAATCGGCAAATTGAGACTTCAGGAAATATTGGAGTTGCTGAACAAACTGCCGGAACATCACAGATTGGTTTTTAATCTTTACGAAATTGAAAATTACAGCCACGAAGAGATTGCCGGTGAATTGAATATCAGCATTAATTCATCTCGCGTTTTTCTTTTGCGCGCTAAGTCCAAATTGAAAATGTTATTATCAAAGTATAACCATGACTAACGAAGAATTTGATTTAAAGCTTAGAGAAAGAATTAAGGACGCTCTCGAAACAGAGCATGAGGAATTTACTTCCGAAAGCTGGGATAGGTTCGAAGCAAAACTTCTTTACTCGGAAAGAAAGAAACGCTTTACTTCCATTCTGCGTATTGCCGCAACTATTCTTCTTTTTGCAGCCGGAGGTGTTTCATTGGTTTTTGTTTACAATCGGTTTTCTTCCGGAACAAGTTTCATATCAAAACATGATGCCGGTAATTCAAAGACAATGGTTGATTCTTCCGGAAAAGAAAATATAAATGCCGGTTCACTAACTAATAGCGGTGAGCAAGTTGCACCTCGAAAAACAAACTACGTTTCTAACAGCGCTGCTTCGAAAAGAAAGAAGAGCTTCACCGGGAAAGCTGAAAATACAATTGCGGTAAATGATAATGTTACAGCACAAAACACTTTAGCTGCTAAGAACGGCACCGATACTTTACTTGCTACCAATAATAGAGAGGCGGGCAGTAAGCCTTTAGTTGAAAAAGCCGATTCATCTCTTCTTCCGGTTAATGTAAATGCCGTTGCTAAACAAGATTTACCACCCGGCATTAACGAATTGCGGCTGTCGGCATCGGAAAAACAATCTAAAAGTTCTGTTAGATTCGGCGCGAATGTTTCTTCTATTGTTAATTATGATCAGGCAAACAATAATTCCAAATTAAATGTTGGCGGCGGATTGTTTGTCGAAATTCCTTTGCTTAAAAATCTTGTTGTCTATTCCGGTGTTTCTCTTACCAATCAAACAATTAATTACCAGAATACAGCAGAGCAGACATTGGCTTTGGGCAAACATGTAAAATCCAAGGACTTAAAACTGACCGGCCTGGATATTCCGGTTAATCTTAAATACCGTTTTAATATTGCTGAGGCGGATTTCTTCGTTTCAACCGGATTTTCTTCTCTTACTTTCCTAAACGAAAGCATTGAAACAAAATATGGTGTTAATACTTTGGAAAAGGGGAACGGCGTTGGTATAATGCAGACTGTAAGCACAGAAGAGGTAGAAACTAATTCCCTCGGCTCGTTTAACAATTTCTTCTTTGCCAAGATATTAAATATTTCTATTGGTGTTGAACTGCCTATTAACTCCCGCAATCTTTTGTTAATTGAGCCTTATCTTAAATACTCCGCCGGACCTCTTAAAAGCGTAAAAGCTTACCCATCTATGTTTGGCGTTAATCTTGGCATTGTCTTTTAGAAAAGACTAACTTCAAAACAAGCTGTCCAAAAAATCATTTCGCGTTAGGACTTAAATACTTGACTAAAGAAGTAAATTGTAAAATGATAGTTCTGCCGTGAGGTGACTCAGTTACAACAGTAAGAGAAGAGACGATGCAGCGCATCGTCTCTACAAGGAATGATTACAATTTAATGTCTGTTTCTTTCCAAATAATGTAGAGACGACCCGATGGGTCGTCTCTAAAACGATCCCTCACTCATGCTAAAATATTTCTCCATCAATTATTCGCTTGAAGAAAAATAGATTTATTAGTAATTACTACATGGGAGTAATGTTCTTGGTTTAACAATCAGTAAATAGTAAAGTATAGGGGTCCAAAATGATAAATACTTCTTCACACAAAATCACCACTGATCTTAGCTCCAATTTGCTTACATACAAGACATTTCTCGATGTAAAAAGTGCATGCCTGTTGTTTATGATAATATTTTCATCAAGGGTTTCTATCTATTCGCAAAGTTTGTCAAGACCGGAAATAATGCTTGCGTTTATTACCGCTAAGTGTGTTGATACGACCTATACTAAAGTCTACACCCGCGAGAGACGATATTCGGACAACTACATAAAAGACAAACTAGTTTACGAAGTTAGCATAACATTAAAATTATCCGGTGAAGGATTTGTATATAACCGTCCCATAGATTTAACATGCTTTCTACCAGGAGACCTCTCGGTATCTACTCTATTGAATATTGATGGGTATGAACTTACACCCGATAAATTTCACGAATACCAATTCTATGTAGCTGTTAAGACCAAAGGATTGGCCAAAATTGTTCTTAAAGAGTGGGACCCACAGAATCAATTTGCAGTTGAAAACAGCAAAATAAAATTCATTGATGCCTCATTCTTTCTGGATTAGCTTTATGAAAAACCGGAATAGTAAAAATTATCTTTTGCTAATTACGTTTCTGCTAGTTGTGATATGCTCTAGCTGTTCGGATACTTCCGTTGATGAAAATATGTCGGGTAATATAGGAGACGCCTGGACTTTCGGTATTCCAAATGCGCCAACATTACACGAATCTTTTGGTATTGAATCCGGCGGTAGATTTCTAAGCTGGTCCATAATTAAGGGCACCGAATATTATGAATTAGAAGAAAGCAATAATTCGAGTTTCTCTTGGATTACAAATACCTTTAAACTTGGAGGCACTTCATATAGTCCGTCGGGGACATCCTCAAAATATTATCGCGTCAGAGCTGTACGCGGAAATAAAGCTACCGCTTGGAGCAACATTCTAACATATTCGTTTTAAAGGCGTTACTATGAGTAAACTAAAAACTTTGCTGGCAGTTCTATCACTTCTTATGCCCGCTGCTTTTTCATTAGCGCAAGAAAAAGCTGCGCCTATTCCGCCTAAAGCATCTCTTGTTTTTACAGATGTATCACGAGCACACGAAGTTATCGGTACATCTAATTCACTTCATTATCCCGGAAAAAAGTATGCAGCGCAAGTTATAGTCGAGTATACACAGTTGTTTTTTCATATCAAGTTAACTTTGATGATAATCGAGCACGGGAATATTAGTCCTTCCTCGTTATACATTAGAGTTACATATTCACATGATAAAAGCGAAGTTTTCTTGCTGGAAAACAGTGCTATGTTTTTAGCAACAAACAAACTGTACGATTATGAAATAGATGTTCCTTCGGATGGTGCCGGATGGCATAAAGTAGAATTGCTTTCTTCCGGTGAATATCCAAACGGCGGAAGGCCGAAAGAATTTTTTGTTCTCGACTCTAAACTTCTGCAATTTAGATTGTAGGTTGTCAAATATCCGGCTCTGCCGGTGAAAATATAATTCTTCCGTTACTACTCTAGTAAGGACTTCAATACTTACCGATGAATGTAAAACCCATTCCAATTTTTCATCCAGAATCCAGTACCTAGTATCCAGAACTTCCAGCATCAAACCGCATTTCCCAATTCCTAATTCCTAATTTTTATGGTTTTTCCTTGAAATTGCAAACCTCTATTACAAAGTTGCAAAAGGTAATTGAGGGGTTCCGCTCTGTAAACAAAACACCGGGGAACCGAAAAACAGTGATCAGTTTTTTAGGTAGATATAAGAAGTAAAGCCAAATAAATTCAGTTTTGTAGTTGTGAATGATAACAAGCGTAAAAGTTTGTTTTTATTTAATTAAATGAATGCCGGATCCTATGCATCAAGCAATGATGTGTTCTGCCGGATTAAGTAATAGTTAGCTCTCAATAAATTATAAATTCACATGAACGATGAAAAAGAAAAATTAAGATTGTCCCAATCAGACTTGCTGAATGGATTCCAAAAGGAATTCAGCCTTACAGAATTTGTAACAGTTTACTTTTCTGATTATACGGAATATCATAATTATGGTATTTATTGTGCGCTGATTCCTGTTAGTCAAAAAAATGATGTGTTATTAAATCCAAGCTGGGATTTATCTCATGGTGGTGGTCTTCCGGGTTCAGTTGTTTATCATAGCAAAGGTGAGGAACAAGTAAAATATTTTAGATTCGGAGATGATAATGGCATTGAACCATTGATTTTCGATCTTAATTTTTATGGTATGAGAGACGACTATCTTGAGATTAGCGAAGAGTTTAGACATTTCCATCATTTGTTTCATGATATAAAGAATAATAACTATATCAAATTTGATGATGATGGAAATGAAGCTATTGTAGCTATCGTGGAGAAAAATCGCATACAAATAAGAGCTAAGGAAATTCGTCAATTTTTATCAATCAAGGAGATGTACTTATCAATCCAGTTTGACTGCAGAGAACATTCTTCACTTACTCTTGACAATATAGGATTAAAAAAAGGTGGAGATGATTTTAAAACTAAGCATATGTGTTGGGGACTTCATTATGGAGAATTTGCGGGTTTATCTGATTGTCAATCATTCAGTAGGCTTGTAGGAAAACGTTTAATTGAACCATTACATAAATCCAAAAGTGGAGTTTATGGATTTGCAGATGAACCACTTAAAAAGTATGTTGAATTCATTGTTAATATTGATGACGTTGGCGATGAGTTTTTATTTACATCTAATCCCAATTCTTTATCAAATTATTTTGGTGCAAACCCTGATGCACCGAATTATCTAACTCCGATACATTTTAAAAAACAAGTACTTGAAAAATATTTCCAACAACCAAGTAAATATTCTGTAGAAGATTCGTATCTAAGGTGTGGAAGTCTTTGGGGGTTACAAATGGACAATCACCATGATAACAAAGTCTGTGTATGGTTAGGTGATCTTGGAAGAGATCTTCCATACGGAGAACAATTACATTGGAGGTCTTATAACATTCCACCGGAAGGTGGAGTTAGTAAAACCTTTTTTAAGCGTCAAATAGCAGCCCAATTTGCAGATTCGGATCGCCCAGAGCATTTATTTAAAATGAAATATAATGAACTACAGAAAATCTGTGATGAATTCTTAGGCTGGAAAATCTTATTGCCCCTAGACCAACATGACTCGCATTATTTTGCATGTTTAAGAATTCCATCAACAAATGAACAACGTGATTTTGATGAACAAATTTTAAGTCTTACAAAGATTTTGATTGATTCGATAAATGAAAAAAAATTGAATATGTTATTAAAAGGTAGTATTAGTTGTGAAGTTGACGGAAGCATAAATAAGTTAGAACAAGTGCTTGTTTCTATTGGAGTTGAGGACTATGAAAATCATATAGCGTTTTTGAGAAAACTTCAAAACCTCCGTTCAAGCAGTACAGCACATCGTAAAGGTGGAAACTATCAAAAGATCGCGAAAGAGTTTGGAATAGATAGTCATGATTTAATATCTGTATTTAAGGAGATATTATCCAAAGCATTAAAATTATTAGATTTTCTAATTGGGTTAGTGCGTGAAAAGAAGTTTTCAGAGAACTAACAAATATCTCTGCCCGCTCGTCTCCCGTAATTAGCGCGGTCCAAGTTTCACCGTAATTTGTTCTTATTTTACCCCAAAACCCGCATTTTAGCTCAAAAACGAAGAAATAATGACTTAGGAACGGCAACTATTGCTCTTTCCGTGCCGCAGAATGCTCATTCTTTGCCGGTTATTGCTCATTCCATGGCAAGTAATGTTCATTCCATGCAGCGGAAAGGGCATTCCGTCCCGTTTATTGTTCATTCCGTGCTAAGTAATGCTCAATCCGCGGCGAGTAATGCTCATTCCGTCTCACCAAATGCTCAATCTATGGCGTGTAATTGTCATTCCGCGCCGGTTAATTATCATTAACCGCCGGTTCCCGGTAATTAATTAATGGTTTTCTATAAGTAATTATCTAAATGCTCTCTTTTTACGTTGTGTCGGGACTTCGGACAGCAATTCTCACTTAACGCTTCGTTCGTTTATTCTTTTTACGCTGATATTTTGAGGTCTGTTGAAAAGAATAATTATTTTTTTTCTTTTCACGCACATTAAAATAATTGCGTTTAGAATCTGACTTGTCCCGTGCTCTATACGGGAGTGTAGTGAAGGATAAGAAGAAAAATATGTTTGAGTCCCGATACATATAATTTGTATCGGGATGAGTTTATTTTTCTTCCCGAAACGGAACGAAGATTTAGCAATTATTTTTAAGTGCAGTTTCTTTTGGTACTTTTCTTACGCTAAGAAAAGTACAGAATGGAAAAATAGTTTTACAAACACTTTATGCTTTTCATTCCCAAATAAAATACCTAAAAGAATTCGAAGTAAATCGAATAAGTGCAAAATACCTACAGCGTGTTAGGCCTTTCATCCTTAACACATAAATAATTTTTAAGGCTTCTCACATGCAAAAGCAAATATTTGAAATGACAAATGGCACTTAATTTTATTTTTGTAATAGTGGGTTATAATTTGTCTCGCCAAAAGAGTTTTCCACTCATAAAAAACGGTCAGCATTTCTTTAACCCTAAAGGTATAGGGCAATAGTACCATTCATTATTTTTTGCATCGTTTATAAAAATAAGATTTGCTAAATATCGTGCGGTTCCCCGCGGAACTAGGAGCGGGGTATTTATCAACAAAGTAAGGGGCTCCAAAATGCCTTCGGAAGAATCGAAGACTTTCCTTGAGTTAAAAGGAAAGCTGGAAAATTTATCGGACGGAGTGAAGAAACACGCCGCCGATGAATCATTTCCATCGAACATTTCTGCGGCTTCGATTGACGCAAGTATAGCATCCTTTACTCAAAAAAGAAAAGCGTTTGATGATGCCGAAAATCTCGCTCATCAAAAATCGGAAGAATACAGTTCCGCTTATGATGAGTGCGATCGCTTGTTTTCACAACTATGTTCTCAGATTTACGGCTTCTACGGCAAGCAGAATTTAGTTGTTGAAGACTTCGGGCTTAAAACTTATCAAAAGCCTGTAGGAAGAAAAGCAAAGGTAACTGCCGCTTCTCAACAACAGTAATTAATTTTTTCCCCGACTCCTTTGAATTAACTCCTAATACTCCTTCTTGTGTTAAACGGGAAGGAGTATTTTGTTGCGTGCTGCGAATAATAATGTAGAGACGACCCGGCCTGCCCCGTGGTTGCGTTTTGTTCGGAGGTACGGGGTGGGTCGTCTCAAGATAAATGCTGCTATTGGGAAAACTCAAAAATGAGACGATGCAGCGCATCGTCTCTACTAAGTGGCGACTATTATTAGTAAACTAAAAGTATAGTTATTATTTTATGTCAGTATGTCGAAGTTCCAAAATAAATATCGCGTAGAAACAACCCGATTAGATGGTTGGGATTATTCTTCTCCTTGGTGGTATTACGTTACCATTAACACGAAAGATCATATAGAATATTTTGGCAGTGTTGTAAATAGTAAAATGTTTTTAAACGATTTAGGTATTGCGGCGGAAAGGTGTTGGAAAGAAATTCCAAATCACTATAAGAATGTTGAGTCAGATTATTATGTAATAATGCCAAATCATATTCATGGGATTATAATAATAAAACCAAATGTAGAGACGGGATATATCCCGTCTCAAAACAAACAAAATATGGAGACGCCATGTATGGCGTCTCTACCATTGGGGGATATTATTGGAAAATTTAAGGCGGCAGTTACTCGCTGGGCAAATGAAAATGGCTATACCAATTTTTCATGGCAGCCGCGCTTCTACGATCGGATAATCCGTAACGAAAAAGAATTATATAAAATCAGAAAATACATTACAGAGAATCCGTTGAAATGGGAAATTGAAAAGAATAGTCCGGAAAATATTTTTAATATGTAATAAGTTAAAAATGCCGAGACGACTTAGTTTACCCCGCGTTTTATGCGGGGGTGGGCCGTCTCAAGATAAATGCTGTTATTGGGAAAACACAAATGTGAGACGATGCAGCGCATCGTCTCTACAAAGAAGGATTACAATTTTGCAGCAGTTTCTTTCCAGTGGTTTAAGAAATGGTCGAATTCATCTTTCTGTTTTCTGAACTTTTCATTTGAACGATACAATTCAAATTCATCATCGGCTAACATTTTAATGCAGTTCATTAACGCGCGTCCGGTGTGGTATGTGCATTTCCAGATATGACTTCTCGGTCCAAACTTAAACTGAGGCTCCTTATCTATTCCACCTTCAAACCAATCGCCGTTCTCATGATCTATGATATACTGATCAACATATTCCCATTGTTTTAAAAATGTTTCGTAATACTTTTTCTCATCCGGGAATATCTTGGACATAATTAGCAGAACATTTAATCCTTCTGCTTGTGCCCACCAGTTTTTTGTTGATTTAATTATTTCACAAGGACCATCTTCTGTAAAGTAGTATCCGCCATCGTAGAAGCCGCCCAGTTCATTATCGAAACCATTTGCAATTGCATGGTCAACCATTTTCTTAGCTGTGGCTAAAGTCTTTGTATCGTTTTCCAAACCGAGAATGTGAGAAGTTTCCAGCATTAGGAAGGCTGTTTCATAATCGTGACCGAAAGAAACATGATCCAAGCGGTAAAACTCTTTGCGAGTTTCTTCATCGGCATCGCGGAAGGAGATCGGCTTCCAATCATTTGTAAAAAACAAATTCATGTAGCCTTTCTTTGTTGTAATTACGTCTCGGATGAGAAGAAGAATTTTTTCAAGCTGAGTTTTAAGTTTTTCATCTTTCCAAACATTGTAAAGTTCCGTGTATGCTTCAAGAAGATGAATTGAAGAATTCTGATCTTTAAAACCGACTTCCGGTTTATCGCTTGCTTTGGTTTCATAGTTGCTTTCTTTATTGAACGGAACTCCATCCCTTAACAAAAATTGGAAGTACCCTCCAAGTTTGGGATCGTAAGCTTTCTCTTCAATCCAATCGAATGCTTCTTTAGCAAAGTTCAAAGCACTCGAGTCATGCGTTAATTCGTAAAGAGCTGCCAGAGAATAAATTGCGAACGCGTTTCCGTAGGTTCTCTTTTCTTCACCCCAGCCTTCAACGGGAGAAAATTCTCCATTACGGTTTCGTACTTGAAAGAATCCGCCGAATCTATGATCCCACATAAACGCACGGAGAAACTTGTATCCGTGCCAAGCGTATTTTTCAAATTCATCATCGTTTAGGAAAGCAGCCATCTTAGAGGAAAGCCAAACATGGCGTGCTTGCGTAACAATCATCTTTTCTTGTTCTTCGGGCAGTTTCCAATCCCATGTAACATTTGTGTAATAGCCGCCGAATTCTTCATCAATAACCAAGGGATACCATCTTTTAAGTATTCCGTTCTGAAGGGAATCGAGCATTTCATCTGCAATAGTTTTTGTTAGGTTCATAGCTTTCTCTAAAAAAGTTTAATTGATAAGTGCTTGATAAACAAGCGTTCTATATTTGTTTAGTATTTCCACTTTGCCGGCTAAAGGACGAACGTTGCAGTAAAAAATCATAACTAAATCTTCTTTCGGATCGATTACATATTCCGTACTGAATGCGCCGCCCCATTTGTAAGAGCCGGGAGTTCCTAAAATATTCTGTAATCCTTTCTCTGTCATTATTTCGAAACCGAAGCCGAATTGATTTCCGGTTTCCCCAAGAGGAAGTGAGCCTACATGATTTCTCGTCATCATCTCAACAGACTTAGGACTGATAATCTGCTTGTTATTGTAGGAGCCACCGTTAAGAAGCATCTGACAGAATTTTGCATAATCTTCAAGAGGACCTACCAAGCCGGCACCGCCGGATAAAAATTTTCTTGCGCCTTTAACAGAATAGTTGCAGAACAAATCTTCGTTTGAAGCTACGGCCGCTTCATTCTCTTTTTCTTTTGCCGATAAAGTAACAAGCCGGCCAGCTTTCTCTTGAGGCAAATAGAAATAGGTATCATTCATTCCGAGCGGTTCAAAAATCCTTTTCCTAAAAAATTCGTCAAGTTTCATTCCGGATGCTACTTCTATAATTCTTCCAACCACATCCAGATTATAACCATATGTTAATGCGGCGCCCGGCTGATGCGCCAGAGGCATCTTTGCCATCTCGTTAATAACATCTTCAAGGGTTACATTATCGAAAGTATAACCGGGAGAGATAATTATTTTGAATTCGTTTGGATCCCACCAGTATGGAATTCCGGAAGTGTGCGTTAAGAGATGGTGAATTGTAATCGGCTTTTTTAAATCTTCAAGATTAGCCGGCGAATAATCGGTGCCGGATTTGATCTGAACTTTAACATCTTTGAACGAGGGAATATATTTGTAAACCGGATCGCTTAGATTAACCTTAGCTTCCTCAAAGAGAATCATTAATGCGGTTGTTGTAATTGCTTTAGTCTGAGAAGCGAGACGGAAAATATCGCTGTTCTGCAAAGGAGTTTTCTTTTCGTTGTCTTTTAATCCGAACGATTTGAAATATACTACTTTTCCGTGTCGTGCAATAAATGCTTGTGCGTGTGGAAGTTTATTGTTCTCAATAAGTTCGGAAAAGTAATTGTCAATTCTAGTTAATCTTTCCGATGAAAAACCAACTTCCTCCGGCGCAGCAGCTTGCTTGAAATTCTGTTTTGAAGATTTGGCTTCGTCGCCTTGTGCGGCTACGAAAATTGCCGAGGTTACAATCAAAAGAAATATTAATAAAAACCGTTTCATTTTCTTTCCGTTTTATACAAACTCCGTACAATTTTTATGCTAAACAATGTAATGGAATAATCTTCGCTTTTTAAGTAAATAAAAGGTTTTCAATTAACAATATGATATAACTTTATTAAAATAATAAAGGGTGATAATCATTTTGTTATTGTTTTGGTATTATCGATCAATAAATCGGCGGCACAGTTTTAGACCTATTAGTTTTTCATCAAATTATTCCCAGAGGAATTAAATGCAGAAAACTTATTTTTCAATTGTATTTCTATTAGTGAGCTTAATCTTGGTTAATTGTACATCAAGCAACTTCGACAATTTTGTTACACGCAAAGCAGATAAAGTTTACGACGGGGAAAAAGAAGTTCGTTTTCTCTCGTTTAACATTCCTAATCTCCACTATAATGAAGATTACCTTCCATTCGAAAGTGTGAATCCTTGGCGCTTGCCGGATGAATTTGAAATTAGAGATGCACTGAAAGCAATAAAACAAATTGGAGGAAAAGTCGCTCGCATTTATGTGCCTTCGTTGCGAAAGAATGGAGAACCGAAAGAATTTGTCCGCCACATTGAAGCTCCCGGAAAGTTTAATGAAGATGCATTCCTTGTTCTTGATAAAGTAATGCAAGTTGCAAATGAAGAGGGGGTAAGAATTATTATTCCTTTTGTAGATAATTGGATTTGGTGGGGCGGACCAATGGATTATGCGGCTTTCAGAGGAAAAGATAAATCGGCATTCTGGAGCGATCCGGAAATCATTGCTGATTTCAAGAAGACGATTGATTATATGATAAACAGAAAGAATTTTTATACCGGAGTTCAGTACAAAGATGATAAAGCTCTTTTCTGCTGGGAAACGGGAAATGAACTGGAAGCTCCGGCTGAATGGACTAAACATATTGCCGCTTATATCAAATCATTAGATGCTAATCATTTGCTCTTGGAAGGAACACATATACAGAAGTTGCGGGATGAAGCAATCGAAGATCCGAATCTTGATATTCTTTCTACTCATTATTCATCAGTAAACACTCTTATTTCAAATCAGAAACTTGCTAAAGGAAAGAAACCTTATTTGCTCGGCGAATTCGGATTGCGTCCGTTGAATCAAATTAAAGAATTAGCTGATACTGTTATCAATCAAGGTTTGCTTGGCGGAATGATCTGGAGTTTGCGCAACAGAAATAGAGATGGTGGATTTTATCATCACGCCGAGCATAGCAATTTTGAATCGTACAGATTTCCGGGATTTGCAAATGGAGAAATGTATAGCGAGAGTGAACTGTTTAATCTCATCAAAGAAAAAACTGCAAAGATCGGCAATGAAAAAATAATGCCGGTTGTAATACCGGAAGCTCCAAAAATTTTGGAGATAAATGATATCTCTGCTATCTCTTGGCAAGGTTCTGTCGGTGCTAAAAGTTACACACTTGAAAGAAAAGAAGAATATGCTTCTGATTGGGTTCCACGCGGAGATAATATTGATGAAAGCAAATATCAATATCGTCCTTTGTTTAATGATGAAACGGCAGAAATTGGCAAGCGTTATTTCTACCGCTTGAGAGCAAAAAACGAAGCCGGAATTTCCGATTTTTCAAATATTGCTGGACCTATTGCAGTTGCCTCGAAGAAATTAATTGACGAATATGAAAATCTTGATAGAGTTATTGAAAAGAGCGGCGAACTTCAATTGCTGACTATGGAAAACATCAGAAAAGCAAAAGAGGATAGAAGTCGCTTAACCGGAAAGAGTGAAAGCTTTATAAGCTATAAATTGCCTAACGGAAGCAGTGAAATTAAAGTAGAAGGTTTTTTAGCTGCTAATGAGAGCGATATAAAAGTATTCATTTCAGAAGATGGTACGGATTATTCTGAACTGAATCTGGAAAAACAAGTTTTTGAATTTTCTAAAAATGAATATGGTTTTTATCCCGCCGCCAGATATACTGCAAAAATTGATAACGAAAATGCTAAGTTTGTTAAAATTGTTTTGCTGGGTGATGTTCAACTTAGCAGAACAGAAATAAGTTACTCGAAATAAAAAGGATTAAAGATGAAAAAAGTAATTGTTCTCTTGCTGATCTGTTTCTCTTTGCTTTTTGCTCAGACTGAAATGACAAAGTTAAAACTACCGGCAATATTCTCAGACAATATGGTTTTACAACAGAAAACCGATGCTGCATTCTGGGGAAATGCTGAACCGAATCAGAAAATTAGTATAGTTACAAGCTGGGGTAAAAATGTTTCTACAAAATCGAAGAAAGATGGTACTTGGCTGGTGAAAATCAAAACCCCGAAAGCCGGTGGACCATTTGAAGTGAAAGTTACCTCCGGAAGCGAAACAATCTCATATAAAAATGTATTGATTGGAGAAGTGTGGTTGTGTTCCGGTCAATCTAATATGGAAATGCCTCTTGCCGGCTGGCCTCCCAGAGATACAATTCACGGTGCAACAAAAGAAATCCCGGCAGCAAATTATCCCAACCTAAGATTGTTTACGGTTACACGATCAACTTCTACTGTTCCGGAAAAAGATTGTACCGGAACATGGAGTGAATGTTCTCCGGAAAACGCCGCATCATTTAGTGCAACTGCATTTTTCTTTGGCAAGAAATTAATGACCGAACTGAATATTCCAATTGGTTTGATTCATTCTAGCTGGGGCGGAACTCCGGTTGAAGCATGGACAGACGCGAAAAATCTCTCCACTATTCACAAATACAAAGAGATTATCGACATGTATGCAAATGCAAAAGGAGAATATGAAAAATTAGTTGCATGGTTAGCCGCACTTCCGCAAATTGATCTCAGTCAGAATGCAGATGAAAATAAATGGCGCGATGTTGATTTGAAGGACAAAGAATGTTCTGCTGTTAATTATGATGATAGCAAATGGTTCGATGCAAGCATGCCATGCAACTACGATAAACTAGGTCTATCAAATTTTGACGGAGTAATCTGGTACAGAAAGCAAATCGAAATTCCGGAAACTTGGCTTAACAAAGAATTAGTTCTCGAACTTGGACCAATAGACGATATGGATGCTACTTACGTTAATGGTGTAAAGGTTGGCGGATTCGAAAAAGATGGTTTTTGGCAAGTTGAACGAGTTCATGTAATTCCAGCCGATTTAGTAAAAGATAAAAAACTTACAATTGCCATTCGCGTTCTCGATAATCAAGGGGGCGGCGGATTTAATGGAACTTCAGAAAAGTTTCGTTTACATCTTAAAGCTACCGCTGAAAACATGTCGATAGCGGGAACATGGAAATACCTTCCGGTTGCAGAATATAGAAACGGTAAGTTTTATGTTTTTGACGCGGCTACTTTGGCCTACTTGAACAGACCAAAACTTTCGATTGAAATTTCAGCTTATATGCCAACTACACTTTACAATGCTATGATTTCTCCTCTTGTTCCATACAATCTTCGCGGTGCTATATGGTATCAAGGTGAATCGAATACCGGTGAGCCTGAACTTTACAAAACAGTTTTCCCGATGATGATTAATAATTGGAGAAGCGATTGGAAGAGTCAATTTTCATTTTACTTTACACAAATTTCTCCTTTCAGATATGATGTGGGAACTAACTCACAATATCTTCGCGAGGCACAGTTCCAAAGTTTAGCGGTTCCAAAATCTGGAATGGCAGTAACACTTGATATTGGTAATGTTGATAATATTCATCCGGGTAACAAAAAAGATGTTGGTGAAAGACTTGCACTCTGGGCTTTAGCCAAAGATTACGGGAAAAAAGTTGTCTACTCTGGACCAAGTTATAAATCTTCTGAAATTCAAAAAGATAAAATGATTTTAACTTTCGATTACGCAAAAGGTCTGGAATTAAAAACACGCGATGGCAAAACCAATTTCCAAATTGCCGGTGATGATAAAATATTCCAAGACGCAGTAGTAACGATAGTTGATAATAAATTAGTCGTCTCCGCACCGGAAATTAAAGAGCCAAAAGCAGTAAGATATTGCTGGAGTGACATTGCTGAAGGAACCTTGTTTAATTCTGCCGGACTGCCGGCCTCATCATTTAGAACAGATGATTGGAAATAATATTTGATTGACAAGAGGCTGTCTCATAAGTCATACAGCAGATGTAGTCGCAAGCTTTAGCTTGCGGAATATTGTTGCAAGCGCAACTTAAAAGTTGCGGCTTCAACAATATTCACACTTTTGAGACAACCTCTTGTTTTAAAAAACCTCCTATTGTTGGAATTCCTAAGACCGGTTTCATTTATCGTATTAATAAAATTTATTATAATGATAAAGAGAGAGTGCGTCTGATTGAAAAAAATGTATGAATAAAAGTTATTAAACAATTAAAGTGGGGCGAGTGAATTGGCACTATATATGCAAGCTTAGTTTCACTCAAAGTATTCAAAGATAGGACATTCCTTGGGCACAAAAGTTTTTAAGCGTAGGAAATCAGTTCATATACTAATGAATACAAAAAACCATAAAAAATCCTTCTAGGAGGTCAGATGAAAAAAGCATTACTAACAGTTGTTGGTGTTCTACTCATGTCTGGTTGGGCGTTTGCCCAGGTTATAGCAGATTTTGAGTCAACAACAAATGGATTTGGGAAAGGCTGGGGCGACAGCTTTGTTTCTATAGCCAAAGTTGCTGATCCAAGTGCAAAAACAGCTGGAGTTTTAGGTGTTGAAATGGATCTTTCGATTGCCGGCAACAAACAAGCAGCACTTTCAAAGAACAAAGTAGATGCAACAACAGCTCATGTTATTACTTATTGGGTTTACTTAAAAACCGGTACCCCAGATTCATTGGCATTCAAAGTTTTTGCTCAAGCCCCGGTAAATTGGGATTGGCAAGATGTTATTTATTATGCTAAAGACATTCCTAAAGAAAAATGGTATCCACTTAATTTTGATCTAGATGCAAAAGGTGCTACATCAGCTAATTTTGATAAAACCAAAGGTGCTTTGGAAGCAGTTGGTATTGAAATCGGCGGCGGAAAAGCTGGAACAACTTGGAAAGGTTCTGTTTATGTTGATAACGTAAGCTTAGTAGGCGTTCAGCCTGTTGTAGTTGCTGATTTTGAAACTACTACTGGTGGTTTCGGAAAAGGCTGGGGCGATAGCTTTGTATCAATTGCTAAAGCTACAGATCCGAGTGCAAAAACAGCCGGTGTTTTGGCTGTTGAAATGGATTTAACTCTTGCCGGTAATAAACAAGCTGCAATCTCCAAAAATAAAGTTGATGGATCTACAGCAAGAATGCTTACTTACTATGTTTATTTAGCAAAAGATACTCCGGATTCATTAGCCTTTAAAGTTTTTGCTCAAGCTCCGGTAAATTGGGATTGGCAAGATGTAATTTTTTGGGCAAAAAATATTCCTAAAGAAAAATGGTTCCCACTCAATTTCGATTTAGATGCCAAGGGTGTTACTTCTGCTAACTTTGATAAAACAAAAGGCGCTCTAGAAGCTGTTGGTATCGAAATTGGCGGAGCCAAAGCCGGTACAACTTGGAAAGGCAAAATTTATGTAGATAATGTACAAGCTAATGGTTTAGCAGTTGGCTCAAAATGGGTTGTTAGCAATTTCGAAGCTGCTGCTGCCGGTACTCAAGGATTTGGCAAATGGTGGTCAACTCCTCCTTTCGTTGCATTAGCACAAGCTTCTGTTGATGGTAGAGGTGTCTTGAAACTCTCTGGTGATTTCAGCAAAGCTACAGCTGCCGGAGATATGAAACTTGCTATTTCAAAAGGAAACGTTGCAATTACTTCTAGTGACCCTGTTGATACCGCTACTGCAATCACAATTGATGTATTTGTTCCTGCTGATATTCCTGTTGATGGTACCGGCCAAGTTGGTTTAATTGTAAATGGTGCAGGTAGTTCATGGAATGAGTCAGTTTGGAAAGTTGTTGACACAGTTAAAGCTACTGGAGAAATTGTTAAAGGTAAATGGCAAACAATTACCTCGGATGTAACTGCTTTATTAGCTGCTGGTTCAATTACCGATGCAAAAATACCTGTTACGGTTGGTGTTCAAGTGTATTACCCGAATGCTGGAACATTTAAAGGTGATTTCTTATTTGATAATTTGACTGTAGTTGGATTACCTGAACCTAAGGGAACAGTTGCTGCTCCAAAAGCAACTGGTAAGGCTGTAACATATACATTAACATCCGGTGCAGTTTATGATTATGTTCAGATTGATTGGATTGATAATACTCTTGGAACTGAAACATATAACTTGTATCAGAGCCTTAGCCCGATTACAGACCTAAAAGCTGAGGGTGTTCAAAAAATAGTTGCAGATATTCCTCACGGAATGCAATCTTATATTACCCGTCCTTACTCTTCAGACGGCGCAATTAAAGATTATTACTATGCTCTTACTTCTTTCGATGGTACAAACGAAACTGCATTGGCTTCCGAATCTAAAGTTGGTCCTATCAGTGTTAAGACAACAAAGACTTATAAGATTCAGTATGTAAAAGACTTTGCTTCAAAATTTGTTCTAGATGGTCTTGATGCAGAATTTGATACTTATCGTGTTAATGAAATTAAACCCGAAGCCGGTTCTTATGCAAGCGGTCCGGATTTTAACAATGGTAAGACTTGGGATGCACTTTCAGCAGATATGAATTTCAAGACTACGTTAGTTATTGATGATAAATTCCTCTATATCTCTGCTGTAGTTGATGATGACGATTTAAGACAAGATGCTGCACAACAAGCTTGGGAAGGCGACGCTCTTGAATTCTATATGGGATTTTATGATGCAAAGATTCTAAAAGCTTATCATGCAAAGAATCTTGATTCAAAGAATGGCGATTACAGAATAGGTTTCAACGCTCTAGGTCAAACAACTAGAGATGGCGGTGCTGCAAGCACAACTGATGGTGTTGAATCAACAGTATTCCAAAAATTTACCGGTGACGGTTATGTTATTGAAGCTAAGATCGATTTGAACAAATTAGCTGCTGATGGAAAATTCTTGCTCAATAACGGAATGTGGATGCCTATTAGAATTGATGGTAATGATTGGGATCCGAATATTGGCGATACTCAGAGATCATTGATTGTTCAAGTTGGTGGAAAACCTAACGATGGTACTGGTAAAACTGATGAAGGTTGGAAACGTCCGGATGATTGGGGCTACATGGAAGTAGTTGGCGCTCCTACAACAGACGTTGAAGAAAGCAATTTACCAACTGAGTTTGCGTTGTCAAATAACTATCCAAATCCATTCAACCCGACAACAACAATTAAGTATGATCTTCCAAAAGAATCTCAAGTAACATTGAAGATCTATGATATTCTTGGTCGCGAAGTTGCTACTTTAGTTAACAGCAAACAAAATGCTGGCTTCTATCAAATTCGTTTCGATGCTTCTAAATATGCAAGTGGTGTTTATGTTTATAGAATTATTGCCGGTGATTTTGTTCAGACAAAGAAAATGATGTTAATGAAGTAATTATGTTCTTATAAGGATGGCAAGGCAAAACTTGCCATCCTTTTTTTATGCTTATTAATAACACAAACTGATCGTGATTTCCTGCTCAAACAGTTTTAATTATCGAAAATGAACATGGAATGCAGACCAATCCTGATATCAAAAAAGATTAGAATGAATAAGGACCACATAATGGATAAGAAAATTTTAGCAAGTTTTCGGATAATACTCATAATGCTATTAGCATATTCGGTATCGATCTATGCCGGAACTACTGGCAAGATTTCCGGAAAGGTAGTTGATGCCGATACTAAAGAACCATTGGTTGGCGTAACAGTGATGCTGGAAGGTACTACTTTTGGCGCCGCTACCGATTTAGACGGTGAATTCTACATAATAAATATATCGCCGGGTGTTTATAGACTAAAAGCATCTTACATCGGCTATACATCTCAAGTTGTCGAACATATTCGCGTTCAAGTTGATTTAACAACAAAAATAAATTTTGAGTTGAGGCCTTCCTCAGTTCAACTTGGCCAAGAAGTTACAGTTTCGGCAAAGAGAGTTATCCAAAAGGATTTAACTTCATCCGAACGAAGCATGCAGTCCGATCAAATTCAAGATCTACCTGTAAGAGATGTTGCAAGTATTCTTAGCCTGCAAGCCGGTATTACAAGAGATGCCAGCGGCGCGTTGCATATCCGTGGCGGACGCTCATCCGAAATTACTTACATGGTTGATGGTGTTCAGGTTGTAAATCCAATTAACAGAAGTTCCGGTATTAGTATCGATGATCAATCGATTGAAGAATTGAAAGCCATTACCGGTACATTCAACGCTGAATATGGACAAGCGCTTTCCGGTGTGGTTAATATTGTAACAAAGAAAGGGACAGAACATTTTACTGCAAATGTAACCGGTTTCTTTGGAGATAATCTCAGCTTTGATGATGAACTATTTTCTGTAATGGACAATGCCGAATGGGCTGCCGCAGTTGCTACATCTTTAGCTTCAAAATCGAACAGACTACCTTTTGATTTTTCCCCTTACTTAAGTGAAGGGACAAACTTTAGACAAATGATGGATGAAAAACCTTGGCTTACAAAAAAATCTTATATGAATTCTTACAATCCACTGAAAAGACAAGATATTCAAGTGAATCTTTCCGGGCCAGTTCCGTTTACCGGAAATTCTCTTTCATACTTTGTTGCCGGTAGATATAATTACAGTCCCGGCGGCGAAATGGGAGTTAGATATTATATGCCTTGGGGCATTTGGAGTCCGGTTAGTGATAGCACACATTCCTTCGATATGCCCGATAACGCTATGATGAATCTTGGCTGGTACAGAGGTTATTCTACACAGGCTAAACTATTTTACAACTCTGCCTCGTTTAACGTAAGCTATGGTTTGTATTACAATAACGATTTAAGCTACAGCGCTTACGGCAAGTATCAGCCGGATGGCGGAAGATTCTATTTTACTGATAGATCGACTCACATTTTATCTTTGAGCTACATTTTCAGCAATTCAACATTTTTAGATGTTAAGGCAAGTTATTATAACAACACAAATAAAAGCTACGCTTACGAAGATCCTTATGATTACAGATATATGCCAACAAACACCGGAGATTTTCAAGAGTATATGTTTAAGCCGGGACCGGATGATGATGTTCAAGTAAAAAATAATCCAAATGACTTTGGCTATTGGGGAAATGATGTTGGCAGATCGAACGCATTCAGCAAGTACGTATCTGTTAATGCCGATCTAACGAGCCAGATCAATAAAGTGAACATGGTTAAGTTAGGTTTTACAGCAAGAATTCATGACTTGATGCAAGATTATTATAATCTTCAGTTCGACGATGGAACATATAGACCGATTGTTCCCGAAACTTATACTCCTTACCATACTTACTATACAGCAAAACCAAAAGAGTTTGCTGCTTTCATTCAAGACAAAATTGAATTTGAAGAGTTGATTATAAATGTTGGTCTTCGTTTCGATTACTTCGATTCCGATGGACGAATTTTAGCGGATATAAAAGATCCTCAGATTTACGCACCGTTCAAGATGGCAAACATTTACAAGAATTACGATCCAAATTTGCCGGTTGAACAGTTGGTTGAGTATTCTGTTGCTGAGAGAAATGCTTTTTGGTACAAGAAACCTAGTGCAAAATCTCAGTTCAGTCCTCGAATTGGTATCTCATTCCCGATAACAGCTGAAGGCGTAATTCACTTTTCATACGGACACTTCTTCCAGAATCCGGAATTCAGATACTTATATGATAACCCAAACTTCTGGATTACCGGTGCGGGTGCAACAAACTTAGTTGGTAATTCGGATTTGAATGCTGAAAGAACAGTAATGTATGAAATTGGTTTACAGCAACAGCTTTCTGATAATCTCTATTTACATGTTACCGGATTTTACAGAGACATTAGAGACTGGATAGGAACCGGAACTCCAATAGATACATACCGTGGCGTTACATATTACACTTATGAAAACAAAGACAACGCAGTTGCAAAAGGTATCACACTTTCCGCTGGATATAAACTAGGTGATTTTAACGTGAACCTAGATTATACTTACATGAATGCCAACGGTACTTCCTCAAACGCTACAGATGCATACAATGATTTAACTGCCGGCCGCGCCCCTAGAGTTCAGTTGATTACTTTGAATTGGGATCAGCCTCACGCTTTGAATATGGTATTCTCTTATAACAATGATGGATGGACCGGAACATTGGTTGGCACTCTTCACAGCGGATTCCCTTACACCCCTTCAATTTCCAGAGGTGAATCAACTGGAGGTAATGCTTATAAAGGTTACAGAGAAAATATCGAGAGAAGACCAACTACAATTAATTTCGATTTACGCTTATCTAAATCATTTAGAGTTGGCGACTTTGCATTTAGCGCACTTTTAGATATAACAAACTTGTTTGATACACGAAACGCAGTTAGTGTATTCTCCGACTCTGGCTTGCCAAACTTTACGATGGATGAATATTTGAATAGAGATAGATTGGTTGAAGTTACTAATTCCCAAGAATACTACTACAGACCCGGAATGTACAGCAACGCTCGCTACATCAGCCTTGGGTTACGTTTGAGTTATAAATAGAGAGGTACTGAAATGAGAGATAAAGAAATTTTGAAAAAAGTTGTAATAAGCTCTAAGATGCTAAAGCTGGTTATGTTGATGGCAGTTATCAGTACAACGCTTTTTACAACTCTAAATAACGCACAATCTATTGCACGTGTTGGTTCTACTGCAGCACCGTTTCTTAAAATTGGTGTTGGAGGCAGAGCACTTGGTATGGGTGATGCTTATACAACTCTAGCAGAAGACATTACCGGAATGTATTGGAATCCGGCTGGTACTGCTGAAATGACCAAGATGCAAATGATAGTTAACCACTACGATTACATTGCAGATTTATATTTTGATTACGGTGCATTTGCTATCCCGATTGAAAACGTTGGAACAATTGGTGCATTCATTGGTCATTTAGGAATGCCCGATATTGAACGCACAACAATTGCATCTCCAAACGGAACCGGTGAAAAAGTTTCTGCCGGATCAATAGTAATAGGATTAAGCTATTCTCGTGCGCTGACCGATCGTTTCTCTATTGGCGGTAATGTGAAATATGTTAATGAAACGATTTGGCATTCGACCGCTACTACATTTGCTTTCGATGTGGGCGTATTGTACAGAACGTTTTTCAATAACATCCGCATAGGAATGTCAATTAGTAACTTTGGCAGTGACATGCAAATAGATGGAAGAGACATGCTGGTTCAGCATGATATCAATTCATCATTTGCCGGAAATAATGAGAATCTAAATGCTTATCTGGATACAGATAAATTTCCACTCCCAATAGTTTTTCGTTTTGGAATTTCTGCAAACATTGCAAAAGACTTTTTGAATTCAACCGAACATGACTGGATTGTTTCTGTAGATGCTGTTCATCCAAACGATAATAAAGAATATTTAAATCTTGGTACAGAAGTTAAATTGTACAATATGATTTCACTTCGAACCGGATTTAGACAACTATTGCTTGAGCAAAGAGAAGGTGGTTTAACATTCGGTTTTGGTGTTGACTTAAACGTTATGAATGTAAATCTGAAAGTTGATTATGCAAATGTTGATTATGGTAGACTAGATCACCAAAACAAATTCTCACTTATTTTTTCATTTTAGTTATTGATTAGGAGCTATTCTAATGAAGATAAAATTAATACTCTGCTTCGTTGCTCTAGTCTATGGATCGAATGTCTTTGCGCAAGATAATATTTATGGTGATGTTAAAAACCGTGCAAAGAACGTCCATGCGGGCAATTTGGTGCGAATTACTTTTCACAATAATGGAAGACTTGGCAGCGTTAAGGGTGACCAGACTCCGGCATATACCGGTGAATGGCCAATCGGAAGCGGCAAAGTTCAGATGGGTAATACTTCTGCTTATGTAATGAGCGAAATGAGATTACAAAAGCCGGGAACTGATTCTTTGGTAGTTGTAACTCCGGCTGTTTTCTGCGAAGGCTGGGATCCAAACATTTTCTCGCATGATAAGTTAGGCCGCTTTCAAGGTTTTGAACCGCTGCCGGGATTTTTCAGTATCTCGCAAAAAGAAAAAGATCCAAACCATGCAGTTGCAATGAGTCATCAAGCATATACTTGGCCGGCAAGCTGGCCGGATAAAACGACAGACGTTGTCGATCCGGGATGGAAAAACCATTGGAACGGATACTTTGGAAAAGACCAAAAGAATGCTGATGAAGAAAGTTTCTTCGTTTTGGATGACCAACAGTATGATAAAAAGTTGAAAGCATTGAGTTTGCCTCAGCCAACAACAGATCCGTTAAGATTTGGTTTAGGATTGAGGGTTGGTGTAAGAGGATTACAGTGGTCAAATCCGGACGCTGAAGATTGCATTTTCTGGTTATATGATATTAGAAATTTTGGAAAACTTACTTTAGATAAAACTTTATTTGGAACAAACGTTGGCGCTTCGAGCGGTTCTTCTTTAACTCAGAGCGGAAGCGATTATGATGATGACGGTTCCAGATTCTATCGTGAAAAAGGCTTAGCAGTAAACTTCGATCTTGATAACTTAGGTGTTGGCGGCTATTCTCCGGTTCCTTGGGTTGGGTTTGCATTCCTCGAAAGTCCGGGCAATCCTTACGACGGAATTGACAATGACGGTGACGGTAATGACTTTGCTAAAACCGGTGGCGGAACCGGAAAACTTCTTACAGAAGAAGACTTCATGAAAATGTATCAAGTTAATGAACCTATTGTACTTATTGATTATGATAGCAAGCTTTACACACGAACTCTTTCAACAATGCCGGCATCTGGTGTAAGCTTTACCCGAAACGGAACAAAGTATTCCTTTAAGCCGGGTGCACCGCTTTTAGAAATTGAACGCGATGGTATAGATAATAACTTAAACGGTTTGATTGATGAGAATGATGGTTCTATGACACCGGATTCTGTTCAGTATTATCTCTATATCAAATCTGATGTAAACAACAGAGATTATTTGGCTATAGATTATTTTACCGGAGCCGGTACTGCTAATTATTTGATTGACGAAAGAAGAGATGACGGAATTGATAATGACGGCGATTGGGATTCACAATTTGATGATGTTGGATTAGATGGTAAACCGGCTACTGGCGATAGCGGTGAAGGTGACGGAATACCAACACCGGGAACAAGCGAATTGCCTGGCGAACCTAACGTAGATAGAGTTGACGTTGATGAATCAGATCAGATTGGATTAACCAGCTTTAAGTTCTATAAATATTCTTCTCTTACTTACAGCAACGATGATCAGATGTGGGATTATTCTCGTCCCGGTTACTTTGATAACAAAACAACAGAAAGAGCAGATTACGATTATGTATTTGCTTCCGGATATTTTCCATTACGCCCGGAACAAAAAGAATTCTTCTCTTTAGCAATGCTTTACGGCTGGGATGAAACTGACATTTTAAGAAATAAAGATGTAGTTCAAAAAATATATGATAGTAACTACAACTTTGCTATGGCCCCTACAAAACCAAAAGTAACAGCGGTTGCCGGTGATAAGAGAGTTACATTGTATTGGGACGAAGGCGCAGAAGGCAGCTTTGACCGATTCTTAAAGACATATGATTTTGAAGGCTACAAAGTTTATAAATCATCACATTATACTTTCGGGGATGCCGGATCTATAACTGATGGTTTAGGTTACGAAAGATTCAAGAAACCAATTGCTATTTATGATAAGATAGATAGTGTTTATGGATTCTTCCCGAAAGATTTTGGAACCGGTGTACTTTTCAATCTTGGAAACGAATCTGGCTTAGTACATAGCTTTGTTGATACCGATGTACAGAATGGTGTTAAGTATTATTATGCTGTAACAGCATTTGATAAGGGTGATGTAGATAAGAATATCGGACCGAGCGAAACTACAATATATCTTAACGTTGATTTATCGGGTAACGTAGTTCTCTCTGAAAATGTTGTTATTGTAACTCCGCAAGCCCCATCGCTTGGTTACGAACAACCTAAGTTCGATGTTCAACCAACACTGCAAGGTTCGGGTACCACAAACGGCGTTGTTGGTGTTACGTTAATTGATAAAGAGAAATTCAACAAAGATGAAGAATATCAGATTCAGTTTTTAGATCAATCAATGGATAAACGCGATAACGATTTGAATAATAAGATTGATGGTAAAGATTCCAACGAATTGTTACCAAACTTAACTACCGGTATGGTCCTAAAAAACCTTACAACACATGCTGTATATGATACTGTTTGGATAAAGGATTATGCAAAAACTGTTGATGGATTCTATGAAACAAAAAATATGTATGAAGATAACGACGGAGATCCAACTACATTCACTACTGTTCTGAATGGAATGTCAATTTATGTGAAGAATCCACTTCCGGGATTAATTAACTCTAATCAGAAGGGAATTAGAAACGGTATTCAATGGAGCAGCAACATAGATACTTCTAAAACTTATAATGTATTGTTCAGTTTATTCAGTAATCCAACTTTTGTAGGCGGATTATCTTATCCAAGACAATACAAAGTAGTATTCTCCAATTCGATTGTAGATACTTCAGATCAAATTCTAATTAAGATTAAAACCGGTGCCGGCTCAGTTCCAATTCCAAAAGTTCCGGTGAACTTTAAGGTATATGATTTGCAAACTGGACAACGTTTAAGATTCGCATTTGTTGATAATTCAAAGACATTGAAAGTAGCTGTACCGAAAGGTTTCTATTCAGCAAAGGACAATATAATTCTTTATGAAAAAATGAATGATGGTACAACTGCTGTAACGTATCAACTGTTAAACAATTCTGTTGAAGACAGTACATTCTTCGCAAAGTATAATAGATTTTTGGGCGATGGTGATACGTTAAAATGTTACCCGGATTTCCCATTCAATGGAAATACGGTATACAAGTTCAAGATTAAGGGACAAAGTATTAATCAAGAAACTGCTAAACAGCAGTTATCCAAAATTAAAGTTGTTCCCAATCCATATGCAGCAACGGCTTTATGGGAACCGCAAAATCCTTATTCAAATGGAAGAGGGCCTAGATTAGTTCAGTTTATAAATCTTCCTCAAAGATGTACAATAAGAATTTATGCAGTTGACGGTTCGCTGGTAAGGACTCTCGAGCACGATTCAATGATGAGCGATGGATCGGAACCTTGGGATTTAATGTCGTCCGATAATATGGATATATCTTACGGAATTTATATCTACCACATTGAAGCCCCGGGCATTGGCGAACACGTTGGCAGAATGCTAGTGATTAAATAATGGTTATGTTTAGATAAGCTTGATCTGATGTGCCCTTTTAAGAAGGGCACGTCTGTTTCCGGCAACGGAAAAACTTGTAACGCAAATTCTTAAGAATTGGATATATTTCCGAAAATCACTTTTTGACTAATTATGACAAAATTAAAACGACTCACAATCCTTTCATCTATTGTATACTTTTTCATTATCTCAACTGCAATCTCTCAAGTTAAAAATCCCGTAGTTGCTGAGTTCGGAAAATTCAAAATTACTCTCGATGAGTTTAAGATTGCTTATCTGGACTTAATAAAGAAGCCGAAGATTTATGACTCGAAGAAATTGCGCGAAGACTTTCTTGATGAAATGATTCAAACTAAATTATTTGCCGCCGAAGCAAAGAAATTAGGTGTGGAAAAGGATGAGCTAATAACTTCCAAAATAGATTCTTACAAGAAGAAGGTTCTGAGAGAAGCTCATTTCGATAAAAAGATTAAGTCAAGTATCAAGATTTCTGAAAAAGAAATTGAAGAAGCCTATTCATTCTTGCAAGAAGAAAGAAAAATTAGTCACTTGTTTGTACCTACCAAAGAGAAAGCGGACAACCTTTATTCGCTTCTTGAAAAAGGAACTGACTGGAATTCGCTGGCGGCAAGTATTTTCAAAGATTCAGTTCTATCTAAAAGCGGCGGAGATTTAGGCTGGGTTTATTGGGATCAGTTTGATCATGAATTATCGATGGTTGCATACAGACTAAAGCCGGGAGTTTATTCTAAGCCTGTTAAATCGACTTTTGGTTATCACATCATCAAAGTAACAGACTATAAAAAGAAACCTATGATTACTAGAAGCGAGTATGAACTGCATAGAAGAAAGGCGAAAACAATTTTGCAATACAAAATTGGTGATGAGAAAGCAGCGGAGTACATAAATAAACTGGCAAAGAGCGCTAAGATTGAAATTTATCCGGAAGTGTTTCGTTTTGTATATGACCAGTTGAACGAGAAATTTAAAAGAAAACCTACTCAGTTCAATCCGATGTCTGATATTCAGCTTACTGATGGCGAAATAAAAAATATCAAAACAAATCTTTGGGATGAGAAAGACAGAGTGCTGGCAAAGGTTAACGGTAGTAATTTTACGGTGGCTGATTTGCTGAGCTATATAAACTATATTCCGTATGAAGTGATTTATACGAGCGCCAAAGCTACTATTGACTACTCGCTAAGAGATTATCTTATTACAAAAGAAGCTGAAAAACTTGGCTTAGCCAAAATTAATTTTGTAAAGGTGAAATCAAATATTTACTCTGACAACCTTTTAGCATCCGAGTTTAGGAAAAGTGTGGTGCGCAAAGTCGAGTTGTCTGAAAAAGATTTGAAGGATTACTTCCAAAAGAAATATGAGAAAAGCGGTGCTTCATATGAATCAATGAAAAGTGTTATTGAAAAAATGGCGCTCGAAGAGAAGAAGCGGGAAGTCATTCCTCAGTTAGCTTCTCAAATTTTAACAAAGCTTAAGGTGAAGAAGAATTTAGCACCAATACATGAGTATTATGATATGGTTTTAAGTACAAAGAACTAACAAGTTAAATTTTCATGATCAGTTATTTGAATCGACGGAATAGATATGATTTCAAGAAATACTAAATGGGGAATAGCGCTTGTTCTGTTTCTGATTGTGGCTTATATAAGTGTCTTTTTCCTTACACAGCATCATTCGGATGCTGGCGTAGTTAAAATATACTTCGCAGACCGAGTAACAGCCGCCCACAAAATATTGATTGACCGTTACAATCTGAAAATGAAAGGAAAGATTGAAGTAGTCCCTATAGATTTTCCAAATTTTGATTTTAGCACAAATGAAAGAAAAGAAATTCTAGCCAGATCGCTGCGCGGAACCGGTGACGGAATTGATCTATTTGCTGTAGATGTAATTTGGGTTCAGCGTTTTGCAAAATGGTGCGAGCCGCTGGATCAATATTTAACCGATGCAGAGAAGAACAGAATTCTTGAGGCACCGTTAAAATCTTGTTACTACAAAGGAGAACTTGTTGCACTTCCTTTGGATTATGTTCAAGGTGTTATGTATTACCGGGAAGACTTACTTAAGAATCTTAAAAATGGAGAAGAAATTCTTGATAAGATAAAAAAAGGAATAACTTGGGAAGATTTTATTAAAATCGGTGTTGAATTAAAATTGCAAAATCCATATTACATTTTTCCGGCAGCAGATTATGAAGGATTAATTTGCAGCTATATGGATTTGATCTTGGGTCTTAACCAAAACTATTTTTCAGATAATGGATTTAATCTGGATACTCCGGAATCTCAGAAAGCGCTACAGCTTTTGGTCGATTTGGTAAATAAATATAAACTTACGCCATCAATCGTTACAACCTTCACAGAAATTCCAAGTTACAAATATTATATTGATCATAACGGGCTTTTTATTCGCGGATGGCAGAGTTATGATAAAGACTTTTTGGAATTTCCCGTTGATCCGGCAAAAGAAAAATATCTTAGTAAAACTCAAATCCCATATTTCCAGAACGCTAATCCGGCAGCTTTAATTGGCGGCTGGCATATGATGATTTCTAAGTTCAGCGATAAGAAAAAAGAAGTAATAGACTTTGTAAAATATCTTTTAAGCGATGAAGCTCAAGAAATGTTTTATAAAGAAAGCGGCTATTATCCTGTTGTTAAGAAAATTTATGAAGATCCTTATTATCAGAATAAATATAAAGAGTTGACGAATATGCGTGGAGTATTGAGCCATGGTGTGCATAGACCCGCTCACGAAGAATACACAAGGTTCTCGAAAATTATGTCTTTCTATTTTGAAGAAGCAATTAAGCAGAATATTTCGGTGAAGGAAGCACTATCGAAAGCTACCCGCGCTATTCAAAAGGAAGAAACTGCAATAAGGGAAATGTGAGTTAAGGATGGTTACGAAAATAAGTGAGAAAATATCTCAATATAAATTTCAGATTAGACACATAACCACCTTGCTGGTTATACTTATTGTATTCCAATTGGTTTTGGCGTTTGTGCAGAAATCACTTTTAAGCAGTTTCCTAAATGAAACCCAATCGTGGTATCAAAAATATTCTGCCGAGCGTTTAGCGATAGTTACTTCAACAAGTATGGAACTCTTGTTCGAAAATCTTTTTATGGGCAAATCTATTTCCGATTACGAAGAAAGAAAAATTGTCTACTCGTTCAACGTGATATTTAAGCAACAGCTGATTCAAAAAAGTGTTGAGGATATCAGTTTAATACTTCTAAAAGATCATCGAATATATGTTATCGATAGCGGACAGCAGCTATATACTTATCTGACAAATCAGCTTGAGCCTTATCAAGAGAAGAATAGTGTCCACAGCGAGGGAGTAAAGCTGTTCCTTTCTATGCGCGATAGAATGAGAGCTTCCGAGATTATTTACAGTACGGTAAAGAACAATAAAACATTCAATCTGCTTGTTCCATTTGTTCCGGATGGAGAATACTTAGGTGTAATGTATATGAGAATAACTCCGGACTTCTCCTTTTTAACCACTGAAGTCTCGGCTAACTTTGATAAAGTTTCTATGGTCTATTCGTTTCTTATTCTAATCGGATTGATAACGATATTTTATTTTTCTTCACTCGCTGTTAAGGAAAGAGACGACGCTCAAGCAAAACTTTTTGAAGAGCATGAAGAAAATATTAAGAAACAGATCCGGCTGGAAAAAGAATCTCTCTTCACAAAACGAATTTATCACACTCATCATAAGACGGAAAAAATTATCGGATTCATAAAGGATGATGTTCGTCGGATGGAAACATCGAACATTGATGATCTTAAAAAGAGAGTTGTTACATATTCTAATTTTATTTCCAGAATGATTTACGATATGAAGTGGTACGATCAAGACATCAACACTATCGTAAACCCGATGTTCCGTACAAACATTAATGATGTAATTAAATTCATAGTTGATCATATCTTTCTTCGTATCTCAAGCAAGAATGAAATGTTCAATTTTGAACTCCAGCTCGATGATAAACTTCCGCATGTAAATGTTAATGAGTTTGTTGTGTGGGAAATTTTAGAGCCTCTTATGCAGAACAGTATTGACCATTCACGTAAAGAATCTGTTACAGTTAAGGTTGATACGGTTTACGATGCTGTTAATCATGTATCCCAAATTCACATAAGTGATGATGGAGTCGGTATTCAGCCGGAATTATTAGAAGTTGGAGCGGATGGTATTAAAAGGATATTTTTAGAGAACGAATCTACAAAGAAAATCGAAGGCGCTAATTCCGGCTACGGATGCTACATTGCTTACCAGATGGCGGTTGAAAAGTGTGCTTGGACTCTCGATGTTGAAAACCTTTCTACCGGCGGTTGTAGATTTACAATTGGAATTAAGAATTAAAGGAAATTGAATGAGTAAATCGGATTTTATAAATATTCTACTTGTTGAAGATGAAGATTTTGATGTAAGAAGAGTTAAGAACACAATTAGTTATTACGATACAAGAATTAAAATTGCAGAAGTTGTTTCCAACGGAATGGCCGCTCTCGATCTGATTAGATCAAATCATGATAAGTATGACGTTGTTATTATGGATTATCAAATCTCCGGCGGACTTAAAGGAGAAGAACTCATTTCCAAGATTAAGGATATCGATCCTTTCATACAGATTATTGTTATCACCAAGATGACAATTAACATAACGAATTACGATTTCGCCAATAATCTTTTGAAAGCCGGCGCGTTTTGGTTCTGCACAAAATATCCGGGAAACATTGAAGAATATATTTACCAGCCAACGGATTTCATTCTCAGTATTTTTAATGCGAATGAAAAGAAGCGATTAGAAAAACATAGAACACGTTCCGATAAGAAGTTGAGCCAGAGTATTGAGAACATGCTGGATGCAAAAAGACTAATCGGCGAGTCGAAACCGATGATGCAGTTGAAGGAAAGTATTGAACGTTATGCAAAGAGCGATGTAAATATTCTTATTCACGGCGCGTCGGGAACCGGAAAAGAATTGGTAGCGTGGAATATTCATCTCAAGAGTAAAAGAAAGTATGAAAGCTTTGTACCTATTAATTGCGGAAGTATTCCCAGCGAGCTGATTGAAAGCGAATTGTTTGGTTACGAGAAGGGGGCGTTTACCGGCGCTAATTCAAATAAATCGGGCTTGTTCGAAATTGCCCATAACGGAACTCTCTTTCTTGATGAAGTAGCCGAACTTCCTCTTCACGCTCAAGTTAAACTGCTAAGAGTTCTTCAAGAAGGGGAAATTGAAAAAATTGGAAGAACGGATAAAGTTTCGGTCAATGTTAGGATTATTGCAGCTACAAATAAAAATCTTGCAAACGAAGTTAACAACAACCGTTTCCGAGAAGATTTGTATTACCGCTTAAATGTTGTTCCAATTGATGTCGTTCCTCTTAAAGAAAGAGGAAATGATATAATGCTTCTCTTCGATTATTTTCTTGATTACTTCAGTCAGGATATGGGAGTTGCGAAGCCAACTATAGAAGATAAGGCAATTGAGATTCTGCTTAACTACAAATATCCGGGCAATGTAAGAGAGTTAAGAAATGTAGTACAGCGTTTGGTGCTTAACTGCAGCGATGTTATTACTGTAAAAGATATCAGCAATCCAATGATCTTAAGAAATCATGTTATTCTAAAAGATGAAACAAATTTTGATGATGTTTACAACGGACAAGTATTGCCATGGAAGGAAATGGAAAAAATATTCAGAACAAAGTATTTCAAATATGTGAGAAGCATTTCAAGTTCCGATTCCGCCGCAGCGGAAAGACTTGGACTTGCGCCTTCCAACTTTTACCGCATGTGTAAAGAATTGGGATTGAAGTAATGGAGAAGAGAAAACTAGGCAAGAATGGTCCCGAGCTAACTGTAATTGGTTTAGGTGCGTGGGCTATTGGAGGTCCTTGGCAATTTGGATGGGGAAAGGTTGATGATTTCGAATCGATTGAAGCTATTAAAGCCGCTTACGATAATGGCATTAACTGGATTGATACTGCCGCAGTTTATGGATTCGGTCATTCTGAAGAAGTTGTAGGCAAAGCTGTAGAAAGCTTCCGCGATAAAATTTTTATAGCTACAAAATGCGGTTTGGTTAATGACGGCAGCGGAACTGCGGTTAATAATCTTCAGCCGCAAAGTATTAGATCGGAAATTGAGGCGAGTCTTAGAAGACTAAAAACAGATTACGTTGATCTTTACCAGATACACAAACCCGATCCGAATGTTCCGGTAGAGGAATCTTGGGAAACAATGTTAAGGATTAAGGAAGAGGGAAAGGCTAGATACATTGGAGTTAGCACTTACGATGTTTCTATGATGGAACGATGCTCCAATGTTTATCCGATTCAGTCGCTTCAGCCAAGTTACAGTATGGTTAAACGAGAAGCCGAGCAAGAATTCTTGCCCTACTGCTTGAAGAATGAAATTGGTGTTGTTGCTTACAGTCCTATGCAAGCCGGTTTATTAACCGGTAAGTTTGATATAAGTAAAATTGCGGAAGATGATTGGAGAAGGAAGAATCCTTTTTTTATTGAACCGCGACTGACTTCTTATCTGCAGTTTGTTGAAAAGCTTAGACCAATTGCGGCAAGACAAAATAAAACAGTAGGACATCTTGCAATTGCATGGGTATTAAAGAATCCCGCAATTACTTCCGCAATAGTAGGTGCAAGAAAAAAAGAACAAGTGCTTGAAAATGTTAAAGCCGCCGAATACTTTATGACTGATGATGAATACCAAGAAATTAAAAATCTTTTGGAAGAGTACTCCTTATAAATTTGACCCAACTAAATTATTAGAAATGATTAAGAGCCCCCTAATATTGTTAAAAAGTTTTACGGCGGGGTCAACCCGTGGCGCCATGCTTATAAAAATATACTCTTAGCCATAAATCATTTATTTCAGAGAAGGTTTGCTATACTTGAGTTACGGCTTGCGGGCCGAAGGAAAAATTTTCCCAGTAATCCGCATAAAGCGGAAAGGAAAATTCGGGTTGATATTATTCCCGCACAGGCTTAATTTAACATCGGCAAAATTATATGGCTCGTTCGTCTAGTGGTCCAGACGCCGCTCCCGACGAAGACGGGACGGAGATCACGGGAACTTTAATAAGGGAAAAAAAGATTTAGTTTTATAATACAATATGGCGCGTTCGTCTAGTGGTCCAGGACGCCGCCCTCTCAAGGCGGAGATCACGGGTTCGACCCCCGTACGCGCTACATACCAAATAAACAGTTCGCAAAAAGGGAAATGAAGTTTCCCTTTTTTTGTTTTAAATAGACACTACTAAATTTGCCCCGCCGGACTTAAAAATTACATTGGGACTTGTAATCAATTCTCTAGACTTTAATGGTTCTCACTTCTGAACCGGTCCCATTTGGTATTTGAGGAAATGCAGTGTGTTTTAGAGAAATTGCAACACGGAATAGAGAAATGACAATCTGCTTTGGAGCACTTACATTTCGTTCTTGAGGAGCGGCATTGCGTATTTAAATACTTACATCGTGGAATTGAAGAGTTACACTGCGGAAAAGCAGATTTACATCGTGGAAAAATGAAAAGAAAATAGGTAAAAACTTTGTTTTTGAGGAATTTTAAGGGTTTTCTTCCGGGAATGGGGTTCCTTTTATGAACTCCCCGACCTTAAGTTCGGGGCTATTGCCCCGTTCTATCCTTCTTTACTAAGGAACTTTGGTACTCTCTAAATCCCCTTGATTATGCAAACTTGAATAAGTAAGTTGCAAAAAGTAAAATGTGTTCCACTCTGTAATTACCGGGGAACCGAAAAACAGTGATTAGTTCTTAGCAATTAGTGATCAGTTTTTTAGGTAGATATTAGAAGTAAGTCCAGATAGATTTTCTAAAATAAAACAAAAAAATAGCAGTGAATGTTATCACGCCCAAAAGTGTGATTTCGGTTAATAAACTAAATAAATGCCGGATTCTATGCATCATGAGTAAGATGCATTCTGGCGGCTCAAGTAATAGTTATATGAAGTCCCTTTGGGACAGTGTTTTTTGAAAAAGTGAATGATTGGGATTATTTTGATTTATGGTAAAGATCAAAGTAGCCGATATCTTAGCACGTGGAATGAGTTCATATCTTGAGA
>JBAYTN010000019.1:0-62666 GCA_041675645.1 Melioribacteraceae bacterium | reverse complement strand
TTGAATAATTCCCATAAGTAAGTGTGGCAATATAATTACCACTTGATACTTGAACTCCACTACTGTTCTTCCCATTCCAAGTTACAGCAGCATTCCCCTTTTCATAAATTTCATTATCAACGAGGGTTACAACTTCTTTACCAAGCATATCATATATCTTCAAAGATATTTTTTTCTGTAAAGGAAGTGTAAAATTTATTGTTGTACTAGGATTAAAAGGATTAGGGTAATTGTTATCTAGTTTATAATCATCAGGAACAACAATATCATATTCTTGATCTTTAAGTCCAGTAGTTCCTGTATACTCTAAAACACGTATTGTTTTACGGTATTCATTTACAACCTTTTTGCTAGCTACTAGATCTCGTTCCCACGATTTTGTTGCTGGAGCCCATACATAATGCACTACCGTAGTAGAATCATATACGCTTTGTTCCGAAAGAACGATTTCCATTTTTCCATCTTTATCTAAATCAACGTTATCAGCAAATATATAAGACGTAAATGGAGTTTCTTCTCTGACAGTATCTATAATTGCCGGATTAAGATTATAGGTGGTATCTGTGGCTGTTTTAATTGTATCTATTCTGCCATGATATATTTTGATAGTAGCAAATACATCTCCACCCTCACCCTTGTATACTAGATTTGACGAATAACTGTTTTTATCTAGTAAACTTCCAGATCCTTTGTATTGAACTGCGAAAAGATTTAATCCGCGTCCACCGCCGGTATAAATTTCATCTTTACCGTCTTTATTCAGATCACCTTTTACACAAGGCCAAAACTCGGCAGCAGTTTTGCCGCCTAAAGCAGCTAATTCACTTTTTAATGCAATAACACCATATCTGTTTGCAACAGCTGTTGGGTCACTATCAAATAAATTTGCTGACGTATCCGCTTTGGTAAATTGGAACAAACACATATCAAAATTATCCGAATACTTTGTACCGGCAATTTCATCTATTCCATCGCCGTTAACATCTACTGCTGCTAATCCAAAATAACTGACAGCATCTTTTGTTGAATATTTGTTATAGGCTCCAGGTTTATCTTTATCCGGATATCTATATGAATTCGGTCCATTTACTTGAATAGCCCACATTCCAAAATTATTCCAATGATGGCTTATGATTTCAAATTTTCCATCACCATCGATATCCGCAGGTGTAGAACTCCATTGAGAACCGGTAGCCCAATCTATACCGTTAGTAGAGACCCCAGGAAGACCACCTTCTATTACTAGAGATGCAAAACCTGGGAATGTACCATCGATTCCAAGTATATATAAATCTCTATTACTATTACCCCAAGAATGAGGAAAAATTTCCGATCTTCCATCACCATCAACATCCTGTACGGTAAAAACTTCTCTGTTGAGTCTTAATGTATTGCCAGTTGCAGCAGCTTTTGCACCGGCGGCAACAAACATAGCATTCGTAATTTCATATGCTGGTTCTGTTCCCCATGAAGTACCATTCCATTCATAAAAAACTATTCTAACTTCCCCATTTTGTTCAAAAATAATTTCCGGATTTCCATCTCCATCACAATCTCCAACTTGTGGAAATCTTGGGGAGGATCCGCTAGATGTTTTTGAAATAGGGGATGACCAAATAATCTCAAGAACCCCTTTGCCGTTATATTTCATAACATGAACTCTGCCGCCGTTTGAATAATCGGTAGATATTATTTCTTGACTACCATCTTTGTTAGCATCTGCTACAATGACTCTTCTTACTCCTAAATCCTTGTAATAAGGCATTGTTGTATCTGCTGCGGCTCCCAAATAGGCATTGTAAGTTGCCATATTTGTTGCATTAATTGATGTTTGAGCCTGGACAGCAGTAACTAGTAAGAACATTATAGAAAAAAATAATAATGTTTTTTTCATTGGATCTCCCTTTTTAGTTGGTATTATTTTTTAGGATAAATAGTCTATCCGATTTAGACCAAAGCAAATACTTTTTTTGAATCTCTTACTCTACAATCACAAAGAAGCAACCAAACATTCCGTAGAGGAAAATTAGTCACTATAATTTACTAGTTCATTCAAACACAGACAGTATTAAGTAAGATATTTTTCTCATCATGTAAAAAACAATACTTTAGTTTGCTAATCAAATGTTGGATACAAAATTTTTCACTTTAATTTAACAATAAACTGAACTCTTGCGCATAAAAAACTGTAACTGAATCCAAATCTAGTTTTAGTTCAGGCTTCTCAATAGCCGACTAAACACTGTAATCATTATAGTATATTTTGTAACCAATTTCGGATTTACCCAAGAATGGTTAGTAATTTAATCTTTTTGAATGTCTTTATTTAATAAATATCATTTTTTTACTTGATATTTTTGAGCCAGCCCGAAGCACGTAAATATAAACACCACTTGGCAAATTACCGGCATTAAACTCAACTGAATAAGAACCTGCGCTTAAATTTTTACGGAGCAATTCTGCAACATTTTGCCCGAGTAGATTATAAATTCTTAATACCGTTACCCCGCTTTCTGCAATTGAGAATGAAATTTGTGTAGTTGGATTAAAAGGATTCGGATAATTCTGATTCAGTACAAATGCAACTGGAACGGTTTCATCACCAACACCTGAAGAAGTTAGTGTCTTGAACTTAAATGGTTCTGCGAGTCCGCTTTTGCCATATTGATTTAAAGCCATTACAGACCATGTATAAGTTGTATTTTCGCTCAATTTTTTAAGTGTAACAGTTGTATCTGCTAGTATTGTATCAACAATTGTTATTGAAGGAAGAATTGATGTTCCATCGGCAACTAGCAATCTATACTTATCTGCGATTTTTTCCTTCTTCCAAACTAAAGTTGGCACAAGAACTACATCAATAGATTTATCAACCGGCAATACCAGTTGCGGTGGAATTGGGAATCCAGTTGTAAAACTTCTTACATCGGAATAAACACTCTCCCCAGTTGGGTTTGAGGCTGTGATTTTCCAATAATATGTTGTTTGACCTTTCAAGCCAATAACCGTTTTGAACGTATCAACGATATTTAGTTGGTGTACAATAATATTAGTAAAATTTATATCTGTAGCTAACACGAATCTGTTGGAAGTTGAGTGAGGTGTATTTTCCCAAACAAACTTTATAGTATCTTTTTGATTTACAGCCAAGTCGGCCGGGAAAATTTGCAATGGTTTATTTGGCACATTTATCTGAACGGAAACAACATTGCTGATACCGCTTTCGTTGTAGTTTCTATCTAACGATGAAACAGCAAAATACATTGTTTTACCAGCGGTATTATCAGATGTTTTTAACGGAGTGCTAGTAGTGCCAACAATATTATATAAATTTGCTGCGTTTTCTATATCTGCCGGTTGAACTGATGAAGAGATAAATTTATAAACAACATACATAGATGCGTTTTCACCATCACTAGCCTTAGTAGGAGTTTCCCAAATTAGTCCATCGTTCCGTACACCGGCCAGTTTACCCCATCTCAAATTTATCGGTATGTTAGGCTTAACTTGGTCTTTCCAACTCATATTCGGGAGAAGAGCAGGATACTTGTATAAAGTTTTAAGTGAATCATAAAAACCGAGAAGATTGTTTAGCGTAGAAGTAGTGTTATAAAGTACACTTCCCTGACAATCCTTATCAGTTCTATTTAATCTAATTTGTCTTGGGACTTCATTCGCACTGAATGGGTTATTGATTCTATAAACCGCATGGCCAACATACATATGCCTACTATGAACTCCGGCAGAGTCCGCCCACCAAGGCATCAATTTGCCGTAATCTTGTCCGCCACCAAAAGCCCAGTAAAGCTGAGGATTAATGTAATCGATAGTTTGAGTACGGAGCCACGCCATAGCATCGCAATAAATAGAATTGTAGTTATCATTTCCGGTAATTCCAGCAGGATAACCGGGACGCCAAATACCGCGAGGACTAATCCCCCATTTAACATTAGGCTTCACAGCTTTAATACTATCGCTAATCATTTGGACTAACGTGTTAACATTATCTCTTCTCCAATCAGCAAGGCTCGTAAATCCGCCATATGTTTCATACGTTTTTTCATCTTCTGTTCCCATGCCGTCTAAATAAAAATAATCATCAAAATGAACTGCATCAATATCATACCGTTTTACTACATCCATAATTACAGATAAAACATAATTCCTAACTTGCGGAAGTCCGGGATCAAGAATCTTGGCTTCAACTTTAGTTGGAGTTGTCTGGGTAACTTTGGTTATTATCCATTCCGGATGTTTTTTGGATACATGGTTTGAAGCCGTATTATAATTACCAGACACTCTTTCAACTCTATAAGGATTAAACCATGCATGTAATTCCATTCCTCTCTTGTGGGCTTCTTCGATCGCAAACAGTAAAGGATCATAAAAAGGATTGGGTGCTTTACCTTGAACACCGGTTAGCCAATGGGACCATGGTTCAATTGCTGAATTATATAACGCATCACACTCGGGTCTAACCTGAAACATGACTGCGTTCACATTTACTTGTTTCAATCCATCAAGAATTCTAATGAGATCTTGTTTCTGAGAACTAGTAGAAGCTCCCCTAACTGGCCAATCAATGTTAGTTACAGTAGCTATCCACGCACCTCTAAATTCTCTTTTAGGATTTAAGCTTTGTGGAAACACTACTACAGTTTGAAGAATTAAAAGGAGTCCTACTAAACAGTAAAATTTTCTCATGAATATCCTAAGGCCCTTAAAGAGATTGAAACGCTTGGTTAATTTGTAAACTATACAGCTGATTTCAACTACCCTAATGTGTAGTTTTAACTCGGAGCTACCTTTCTAAATCGTTAACTAATATTTATTTTATTTGAAAGTATAAACATTTACCACTTAGTAAGTATTCTCAGTTTTTGTCCTTTATTTACGGCCTCAGCGCGACTGTGAACATGGAGCTTTTCGTAAATACTTCTTATGTGATACTTAACGCCATCAACCGAAAGAAACATTTCTTCAGCAATCTTCTTATATGATTTCCCTTCTGAAAGCAAATTCAGAATCGTTCTTTCTTTTTCAGTTAAATTATCTTCTTCGTACCGGGGCTTAAACTTATGAAATGACTTAAGAACTCTGCGTGCAATTTGCGGAGTCATAGGTGAACCGCCTTTAATAGCTATCCGTATCGACTCAATGAGTTCCTCTGGTGATACTGATTTATGAAGATAACCCACAGCACCGGCTTGAAGTGAACCGAAAATGCTTTTATCATCATCTTGAATTGAAATCATTATAATAAGCGGCTTGCTATGGCAACCACTAATAATCTCCGCACCTTTTATACCTGTTATGCCGGGAAGATTTATATCAAGCAAAATGATATCGCTCTTCTTCAGTTCTTCTGATTCCAGCGCTTCCTCACAAGATCCAAAAGTACCGAGCACAACAAAATCTTCTTCCGTGCTGAGTGTCGATTCCCACGCAGTTCTCGCGAAAGCATTGTCTTCTATAATTGTTATTCTAATCATTAATTTTTTTTAGAAAAATGGATAAACGTAATCTGACAAACACTACCTATAAAGGTAGAAAACTATATCTTAATAGAGAAAAACCACCTTGTTCCTAAACTTTCTCCTGTCGTAAGTTCATACTTAGCTTTTAGATCCTCGGCGCGGTTTTTAATATTCACAATTCCGTTGCTATATGTTTTTTCCTCTTTATTAAAGCCAATTCCATCATCTTCTATTGATAAATCCAGCGTCTTCCCGTTATAGGTAAATTTTATCTTCACATTTTTGCACTGCGAATGCTTAACAATGTTGGTTATAGTCTCTTTACAGATACACCATAAGTGCTGTCTATTTTCCATTGATATTGATTTATCCGGCGCAACAGTTGGTAGTTCAATATTGTAATTGATCTCTTTCGAATCAAGAAGATCGGAGGCGTAACGATTGAACTTGATAAAGAATTTGCCGAGGCCATCTTCTTCCGGATTTACAGTCCAGATCAAATCTTTAATATTATCTTGCGCGTTGGCGGAACTTTCCATAATTAAATTCAAATACTTTGAAACACTTTCCGAGTTACTTGTTTCCTTTTCAATTGCGCGCACAAAATATTGAATGCTGGAAAGTGTTCCTCCAACTTCATCATGCAAATTGCGCGCAATTCTTGATCTGGTACGCTCGATTCCCACAAGTTTATTCAATCTAATTTCGTAGAATAAGAATATCACACCCAAAAAAAGTATGAAGACGATTATCCTAAACCACAAAGTTTCCCAATATGGAGGGGTAATTACTATTGTAATAGAACGCCCAACCTCGCTCCAAATACCATCATTATTTGAAGCAACAACTTTTAGAACATAAGTACCGGGATTCAAATTTGTGAACTTTGCTGTTCTGTTATTTGCATCTACAAAAACCCAGTTATCCAAAAACCCTTCTAGTTTATAAGCATATCTATTCTTAGATGGAATTGCATAGTGCAAAGCCGCAAATTCAAAACTGATTACTTTGTCTTTGTAAGAAAGAATAACTTCATCAAGATCATTCAATGGTTTAGTTAATGGAGAGTTCTCTCCCATCTTAACTTCTTGATCCATTATAGTAAGTTTTGTAAAAGCAATTTGAGGCTTGTAAGGATTATCAATTATCTCTTCGGGATAAAAGGAAATCAATCCGTTCGAATAACCGATGAACATCTTTCCGTCGTTGTTTTTAAAGTAAATGTTACCATTCAATTCCATCGCCGGTAAACCATCTTTAGCGCTGTAATTTTTGAAAATCTTTTTTATCGGATCGAACTTGCTTATTCCGTCGTTGGTTCTAATCCACAAATTTCCATGAGAATCTTCTTGAATGCTGTAAATGGTGTTATCATTTAGTCCGTGATTCGAAGTATAATGCTCGAAATTATCTTTTTCCCTATTGTATCTGTTTAATCCTTGGTAGGTACCAATCCACAAATCTCCGGCTTTGGATTCGTATATATTGTAAACTCTATCGTTGGAAATACTCGTCGTATCATTAGCCAGCACATGATAATGCCGGAAGGTTTCTTCCTTCTCGTTAAAAACATCGAGTCCGCCAAAAGTACTAATCCAAAAAACACCATGGCTATCTTCAAACACCGACATCACTCTTGAATCACCAAGTGATTTTGTATCGGGTTCATTATGTATATACTTTTTGATTGAATTCTTAGCCGGATCATAAATTGTTATACCGCCGGCTAACGTTCCGCTCCAGAACCGGTTTCGTTTATCAACATAAAACCACTTAACAAAATTATTCCCTTGAGACGGTGTTCCGTCATCAAAATACTGAACAATATTGAACTCGTTTTTATCTACGTTATAGTAATGAAGTCCGTTGTAGCTTCCTACCCATATGTAATTCTTCTCATCTATATAAACGTTTGATGAACGCTTCGTTTGGAATCCATTCTTTGTGTCAACTTCGCCAAAAAATTTTATTTTTCTCTGCTTGCTCTTGGTAACGGCAGATTCACCCGGTCCAGCCCAAAGTATTTTTTCGGTAATGAATTTTTGCGGTAAGGTAAATTGATTATCGAGAAAAGATTTATAGTTCTCGTTAAAATCTATAATATTGAATTTTTTCTTTCGAGAATCGTATTTATTAGCGCCAGCAATAGTACCAAACCAAAGCACACCGGTTCTATCTTTGAATATAGACCTAATCTTGTTATCATTGATTGTGCTGACATCATTGGGATCAGAATAAATTGCAGTTTTTCTAAATGTTTTTTTATCAAACTTGAACATGCCGCTGTATGTACCTACCCAGAACGCATCAACATCCTCAAATAGTTTTCTAATGCTAAGATTATCCGGCTTAATTGGAAATTTTGAATCGCTCTTTATGCTGGAAAACTTTTTTGTTTTTCTATCAAATAGATTTACGCCGCCGCCAAAAGTGGCAACCCAAAATCTGCCATTGATGTCTTCAAGAAATTCCATTACCTGGTTATGGCTTAAACTGTTTTTATCATTCGGATTATTTTTGAAGCGGATGAATTTCTGTTTTGCTTCATCAAATAGATTCATTCCACCATCGAATGTTCCCAGCCATAAGCTCTTATTTCTATCTTCATATATGGCGCTTACCATATTGCTGCTAATCGAATTGGAGTCTGATTTTGAATGCATGTAGCGAGTAAATGTTTCTCTCTCCGGATCAAAAAGATTTAGTCCTCCGCCGAGAGTGGAAATCCAAATTTTCTTTTTCGAGTCTCTGTAAACTTTGAAAATAATGTCGTGGCTAATTGAGTTTGGGTACGCCGGGTTATGAACAAAACGTTTGAACTTACCGGTTTTGCTGTTAAATTTATTTAAGCCACCACCCAATGTTCCCACCCAGATAATTCCGTTTTTATCTTCCAGCAAGCTAAACACATGATTATAGCTAAGGCTGTTTCCATCACTAACTTCATGTTTGTAATAGATGAAATTGTACCCGTCGTATCTGCATAAACCGTTTTCGGTAGCCATCCAAATAAAACCAACGCTGTCTTGAATGATATCATTAACGTTCCCCGGAATTAAGCCTTGTTCCTTGGCAATTCTATCGAATATTATTTTCTGCGACTGTCCGTAGCTTAAGCCAAACACTATAAAAAGAAATGAAGCAGTTAAAAATATTTTAGTTCTGCTGTTCACAATATTGTTCGCTTTACGGTAGAATTAGTGTGTTGGTTAATTAACTTTGCTAAAAAATACGCAGATATTTTGAAAAAGAGAAAACCGGCTGTTAATGATGATTGAATATAAATAAACCACCCAATTATGTAGTTGGAATTATCTTGCCTTAATTACATTCGAAACGTTGCTATGAATTATTTCTACTTAACTAAGTAGAAAAGTAGAATCATCACAAATCTTATTCACTAAAAATTTTGCGGTATTATTATGGCAAACAAAACAATTTATTTGATCTCGTCACTTTTGATAATTGTAATCTTAGGTTGTTCGGTATCCGACACAATTCAAACTACAGAAAAATTGAAAATTACAAAAACCGATCTGCCTAAAGTTGAGCGGGAATTTCGCGCAGCATGGATTGCAACAGTGGCAAATATTAACTGGCCCAGCAAACGCAATCTTACAACCGAAGGACAGAAAGCGGAAGCCGTAAGTATTTTAGATAAAATGAAAGCTGCAAACCTTAACGCTGCAATATTTCAAGCGCGCCCGCAGTGCGATGCTCTCTACAAAAGCGATATTGAACCTTGGTCATATTACTTAACCGGAAAGCAAGGAAAAGCACCGGAACCCTTTTACGATCCGCTTCAATTTTGGGTTGATGAAGCTCATAAGCGCGGTATGGAGTTGCATGTTTGGTTAAATCCTTACAGAGCCCATCATACTGATGGCGGCGAAATAGGAGAACTATCAGTTGTTAAGAAGCATCCCGATTTAGTTGTTAAGCTAAAAACCGGCTATTGGTGGCTCGATCCAAGCAAAAAGGAAACGCAAGATTATTCTCTTAGCGTTGTTTTAGATATTGCAAAACGCTACGATATAGACGGGATTCACTTTGATGATTATTTCTACCCTTATCCTTCTTACAATAACGAAGAAGATTTTCCGGATGATGCAAGCTGGAAAGAATATTTGGCCAGCGGCGGAAAGTTAAGCAGAGGCGACTGGCGCCGCGAAAGCGTTAATAATTTTATTTATAAAGTTCATAAAGGAATTAAAGAGCTAAAGCCAAATGTGAAATTTGGCTTAAGTCCTTTTGGGATTTGGCGCCCCCGCAATCCGGAATCTGTTGAAGGCTTTGATCAATACGATCAATTGTATGCTGATGCGAAACTCTGGATTAACGAAGGCTGGGTTGATTACTGGACACCACAATTGTATTGGAAGATTAGTACATATCAACAAAGCTTTCCGGTCTTATTGGGTTGGTGGAAAGAACAGAACTTAAAGAACAAACATTTCTGGCCCGGGATAAGTATAGATAGAGAAAACAATGATGCGAATGCAATGGAAGTGATCAATCAGATTATGACAGTAAGAGGAATGCTTCCGGAATCGCCCGGAAATGTTTTCTGGAGTGTAGGCCCAATTCTAAAATTCAAAGAACTTGCAGACGCAATTATTAGCGGTCCATATAAAAAGCAAGCTTTGATACCAACTACACCTTGGTTTAATGGAAAACCAGTTGCTTCTCCTATTGTTGTCACTAAAATCGATGGTGGAAGAGTAAAAATTTCTTGGACTCATGAAAAGAAAGAGAAAGTTTTTAGATGGGTTGTTTATACCAAATATGGCAATAGATGGAACTACGAAATATTAAATAGAGATGCTGCTTCGTACGAAGCTCCGCTTGTGTTCGAATATAAATCTTATAACGATGCAGGCAAAGAACTAAGCAGAAAATATGAATTGAGTGAAATTGCAGTTTCGGCAGTTGATAGAATTAGCAACGAGAGCGCTCCTTCAATTCAAAAAATTAAGTAATGCGCCGTTAGGCTTAATTCTCAAAGAGAAAATGTTTATTCTATGATTGCAAAACGCGGAAGCTTTTCCAAATGTTTTGCTCTTTGCATTTCATAAGTACAAATTCATAGTGGAGACGAAATGAAGAAATGGATTGCCTTCTTTACACTTTTTATTTCATTAATCGCTTGTTGCCCATTTCTATTAGGTGCAGATAAATTATCATTCGATTTCTATAAAGACAAAATTGCGTTAATAAACCTAAGCAGTGATAAAGCCTTAACAGCCGTAGAAATTAAAAATAAAATTGAAAGTGGAATTGCTTCAGCAAAACTACAAAATTCAGATGCAGTAATTTTTAACGCAAACTTTTTGTCTCAAGCCATCCTAAATTCACTAAATAAAGAATCTGCTTTCAAGATTACGGAACAAGCGTCAGAACTCGCTGAAAGCAACAATCTATTCTTCTTTGTTGAGATAAACTTTGATAAACTTAACAAAGCTTCGAGACTAGTTGATATTAGAAAGAACATAAGTGAATTAGTAACTAAAACTGAACTCAGCGGTTTATATTTCAGCGGAATTGATTTTGCTTCGGAGGCAGATAACGATCTTCTTGAAGAACTATTAGTTGAATGCTTGATCGTAAAACCATTCCTTTCTATTTCAATTTCAAAAGGAGATAGCGATACCGATAGAGTTATTGCCGACAAATATATTCAGCAAGGTATAATCGATTTTATACTAGATGATGATTCAGATCATTCTATTATTATCAATCCGGCAGTTGGTGCTTCGGAAGAAAAGCTCCTCCAGAGATATCTAAAGAGACTTCAGCCGGAAGCTTTTATATCTCTCAATCTTTCTAATGTAACGGATAAGTATGATTCGGAAGTAAATATCGTCTCTCAAAACAGAACAAAAAAATTTACAGCAGACAAAAAAGTAAATTTTATTTTTACTGCTAAGAGTGATACTCTTAGACTAAAGATAGGCAAACGGAATTTGTTCATTTCAAAAGCTGATTGGGTAATCCCCTACAATTACAAACTGAACAAAGACAATTCGGTTAGCCGTTACGGCAATTGGGTTGAATTCCGCAGACCATTTGAAAAGAATACCAGCAACAATACTTACAATTTGCTTTGCAGAACGGTATATCTTTCAACAGTAAAAATCAACAACGAACCGGTAAAACTTTATACGACCGGTATTTTCTTTAAAAAAATAAAGCTTACTGAAGGATTGAATAAGCTGCGCGCAGAAGTAAAAGATGAAAAAGGCAACACCGCACTTTACGAAGACAGAGTTTTTTATACCAAACCGGATATTTCCAAAACAGAAAAGCTTTTAGCTATTGAAGAAAGCTCAATTGAGCCGGCAGAAAATATTTCTTTAACACCGGCAGACTTTTTGAATGTTTCTTTCATCGGCACAAAGGCTCAAACCGGATATGTTGAAATTTCTCCGGGCAATCAGTCATTTGAATGTAGCAGAAATGATTTTAATGGTTCTAGTCAGTATAGAATTCAAATTCCGCTAAAGAACATTGCGAAGAATCAAGCGTTATCAATTAAGCTAATTTTGAAATCGGCTAATGATGCTTTTGACCCGAAGATAGTCGAGAAAATTCTTCCGCATACTTTGCTAGTCAAAGAAGCCGATGATTTTCCTATACTGGCTACTACTTCGGCTAATTCAACCTTAACTTTTACATTGGCCCCAATCAGATTAGGTGCGCCTATTAGAAATGAGCTTCCAAAGGATGTTATACTGAAATCAACAGGCATCTTTGGCGCGTACTACAGAATCCGCTTGAGCGATACTGAAGAAGGATATATCAATCACGAATTTGTAAAAGAGATGCCTTCAAATACTATTCTCCCAAGCTACTTTATTAATCCAATTACTAGCTCTTCTTCTGAAACTACGGACATTGTGAAAATTCCATATCTCGAAAATGTTCCTTTTGATGTTTATCCGGAGCCGCTGCAAAACCGCATCACAATAAATCTATATGGTGTAAAAACTAGCAGCACTTGGATCATTCACAGAAACGATTTGCGCTATATCGAAGAAATAACATGGCAGCAAACATCAAAAGAAACCTACAAGATTTTTGTGAACCTCAAGACTTCTAAAATCTGGGGCTATGATTTAAAAGTAAGAGGCAAAGAATTAGTATTTAGAATTAAATACCCGCCGACTTATAATGTTGAAAACAAATTGCCACTTAAAGGAATAAAGTTTTCGCTCGAAGCTGGGCATGGCGGAAGTAACAGCGGCGCTGTTAGTCTCTCCGGCATTAAGGAAAAGGACATTAATCTAAAGCTCACTAAACTTTTAGAATCTATCCTTAAAAAGAATGGCGCAGAAGTTTTACTTTCGAGAGATTCCGATAAAGATATGCTGCTTCTAGAGAAAAGGGATATTGCTACAAACTCGGATGCTAATATTCACATTAGCATTCACGCTAACTCCAGCGACCCGGAGAATGAATTCTTAGGAGCTTCCGGAACATGTACTTTTTATCATAATCCGTTTTGGGCTAAACTTGCAGAGAAGATTTTCTATAGAATGATCGAATTAGGTTTTAAACCATTTGGATCGGTTGGTTCTTTTAATTATCGTGTAACCAGAATGTCTGAAATGCCTTCGATTTTAGTTGAACAGGCATTCATGTCTCACGCAGAAGATGAGGAAAAATTAGCTGACGATGATTTTCGTATGAAGATGGCAGAGAAAATCTATTCCGGAATAATTGATTATTTGAAATACATGAAAAATTAGTACTTGGATTTATTTTTGAAACTTTTTTAGGCATTAAATGGGAACCAAATATTTAATTGGTTTAGACGGCGGCGGGACAAAAACTAAATGCGTCATTACAGATTTTAATTTCAAACCTCTTTATGAGTGTCAGGGCGGACCTTCCAATTTTTTAATTATCGGAACTGAAAAAGTCTCCGAGACAATTCTCTCGCTTGTTCTTGAATGTATAAAACAATTGAAAGTATCTGCTGATGATATTGCTTCGATTTTTATTGGAACAACCGGCGCCGGAAGACCGAATGACGCAAAAAAATTAAAAGATGATTTTACCGCTTACTCACTCTCAAAAGGATATACATTTAACTCCTTTAATGTAGATAGCGATGCACGCATTGCGCTCGAAGGAGCTTTTTCCAGTGGACCCGGCTCGTTGTTAATCGCCGGTACCGGGTCGGTAATTTTCGGTAAAGACAAAAACGGTATTATTCATAGAGTTGGCGGATTCGGAAGATTAATCGGCGATGAAGGAAGCGGCAATACTATAGGCAGACGCGGATTAAATCAAGTTGCAAAGGATTTGGACGGGAGAGCGCATAAAACTTTGCTTACCATTTTGCTACGAGAAGATTTTGGAATTACGGATACATCACAATTAATAACTGAGGTGTACCGAAATAATTTTGATCTTGCTACATTTGCGCCTAAAGTATTTTATGCAGCTCAAGAAGGAGATATTGCCGCAACTAAAATTTTAGATGAAGAATCGGATGAATTGATTTATCATGTGCAAAGCATTTTCAAAATGCTTGGCGAACCTACTATGAAGTTGAGTTTAATTGGTGGAACAATTGCAACAGAGAATTATTATTCAGCTATGTTCAAAAATAAAGTCGGACAAAGACTGCCCGGCGTAATTATTTCTCCGGCGGAAAACTCTCCGGAGATAGGAGCTGTGTTTATGGCTAAAGCTTCTATATAACAGAAATCGATTCGAAAATTTTTCTTGGAGTATAACTTAATGTCGAAAGAAAAAGTTACTTACAGAAATCCATGGACGTGGGTTCCTTCGTTGTACTTTACTGAAGCAATTCCTTATGTAATGGTTATGTCTGTATCTGTTATGATGTACAAAAACTTAAAAGTCTCAAACGCAGATATAGCTTTCTTTACCAGTCTGCTCTACTTTCCTTGGTTCTTAAAGTTTTTATGGGGACCATTTATTGACATGTTCAAAACGAAAAGGTTTTGGACTACAACCATGCAGATTATTGTTAGTATTGCACTATTCGGAATAGCACTAAGCTTAACTACCTCGATGTACTGGAGCTTAACCCTTATTGTGTTTGCAATAATGGCATTCGCTTCTGCAACGCACGATATTGCGGCCGACGGTTTTTACATGCTCAGTCTTGAACAGCAGCAGCAATCTGCTTTTGTAGGAGTTAGATCAACATTTTATCGTGTGGCAACAATTGTCGGTTCCGGTTTGCTTGTTGTAATTGCCGGACAGTTAGCGCCGAGTTTAGGTTATAACAGTGCGTGGTCAATAGTTTTTGTAATTGCCGGAGTATTATTCATTCTTCTTTTCATTTATCACAAATTCATTCTTCCCTATCCTGTTGAAGATAAAGGAACGCTTAAAGAGAAAATGACCGGCTCTCAAGTTGGATTTTTGTTTGGCGGATTTCTTCTTTTCGCTGCAATCTTTTATGTCGCTTTTCTACTTCTTAGTTCTGCCCTTTCTCTTTTTGGTATGATTAGTCCATGGAAAACAATTGTATCAACAATTCTACTTGTGATGGTAGCAGTGTTTTTATTCAGAACTTATGTTGCTACTTTTGTTGAGAAATTTGAAAAATCAGAAAAGAAAAATGCCGTACTTCTTCCATTTATAGAATTCTTAAAAGCATTTGTTATTTTTATGCAGAAGAAGGATATCTGGAATATTCTTGGCTTCCTTTTGTTTTTCCGTTTCGCCGAAGCACAGCTTGTTAAACTTGTTCAGCCATTTCTACTAGATCCGAGAGACAATGGCGGATTGGGATTAACAACTTCGGAAGTTGGAATTGTTTATGGTACTGTTGGTATAATCGCTTTAACACTCGGCGGCTTAATTGGCGGATATGTTATTTCCAAAAAAGGATTGAAATGGTGGCTCTGGCCGATGGTAATTATAATGCATACGCCAGATCTTGCATTTGTCTATCTATCGCAATATCAGCCGACAAATTTTGTATTGATAAATCTTGCTGTTGCATTTGAGCAATTTGGATATGGTTTTGGATTTACAGCATATATGATCTACATGATAATGGTTTCTCAAGGTGAGCACAAGACAGCTCACTTTGCAATCTGCACCGGCATTATGGCGCTTGGTATGATGTTGCCCGGTATGTACAGCGGCGCACTGCAAGAACAGATTGGTTATCAAAATTTCTTTTTGTGGGTAATCATTTCAACTATTCCGGGATTTATTGTTGCAGCTTTGGTAAAAATTGATCCGGAATTCGGCAAGAAAAAATTAGCTCAGTAATTTGGAAATTATTTGTTAGTGAGTAGAAGATGATAAAGAAAATAGCTTATATACTTTTTGTTTTTATCGGTATTCAATTATTTGCTCAGGAAGACAAAATGAATTTGATTAACAAAGCAATAGAAGATGTTAAGCATCATTTCGCGCCGGATAAAAGAGTCGCTGTTTTCCATGCGGCTGTACATGATAGCAACGACGTCTTAACACTCACCGGTGAGACAAATATTCTTGAAGCAAAGGAAAAACTATTAGCCGATCTTGCTAAGAAAAACATATCAGCTAAAGATGAAATTAAATTATTGCCGGCTTATGAATTGGGCGAAAAAACTTTTGGCGTAGTAAACTTATCAGTCTGCAATATAAGATCTGGAAAAGATCATCCCGAGGAACTTGCTACACAAGCATTGCTTGGAACTCCCGTTAAGATATTTAAAAGAGAATCCGGTTTCTTCTTGGTGCAAACTCCGGACAATTATATTTCTTGGGTTGATGATGATGGTGTTACGCCGATGACTAAAGCACAACTTGATGAATGGATTAATGAAACTAAAGTGGTTTACACAAAAGAATATGGTTTTTCATATTCAAAGCCGGATGAAAATTCAATGAGAGTTTCCGATTTAGTTGCCGGAAATTTTTTAGTTAAGCTCGGAGAAGAAAATAATTTCTGTAAAGTTAAATATCCCGACGGAAGAATTGCTTTCATTGAAAAATCCCAGTGCGAAAATTTGAAAGAGTGGCTTGATAATAGAAATCCTACAGAGAACGATATTCTTAAAACTGCAGAACGCTTAATGGGTATTCCTTATTTATGGGGCGGAACTTCTACAAAAGGAATGGACTGCAGCGGATTTACCAAAACAGTTTATTACTTAAATGGAATTGTTCTGCAACGCGACGCTTCTCAGCAAGTTCACACCGGCGAATTAGTTGATACACAAAACGGCTTTGATAACTTACTTCCCGGCGATTTGCTTTTCTTCGGTTCCGCGGCTACAGATTCAACTAAGGAAAGAGTTACTCACGTTGCAATTTATTACGGCAATCACGAATTCATTCACGCAGCCGGAAGAATAAAGATAAACTCGTTTGATAGAAACACAGAAAACTTCAGCGAGTATAGACTCAATCACTTCATCAGAGCAAAAAGAATTCTCAACTCGGTAGATAAAAACGGCATTACCTCTATTAAGAAGAATAAATTTTATCTTGGAGAATTTTAATGAAACAGAACAGAAGAAATTTTCTAATCAATTCTGGATTAGTCGGGGGCGCATTATTAACCGGCGGTTTAACTACCGGCATATCGGCAAAAAACATTAATGTCAACAAAAAGAATTCTAAAATGAAACTAACATTCAAGCCTTACACACTCGAACTGAAACACGTGTTCACTTTAGCTACAAGTTCAAGAACTACTACTCCGGTTATGCTTACTCAAATTGAGTATGATGGAATTACCGGTTACGGCGAAGCTTCAATGCCTCCTTACTTGGGAGAGTCGCATGAATCCGCTTCAAAATTTTTAGCTAAAGTTGATCTTTCGCAATTCAAAGATCCGTTCGAACTGGAAACAATTTTAGATTATGTGGATAAGATTGACAAGCTGAATCCGGCCGCAAAAGCTTCTGTGGATATTGCTCTTCACGATTTAGTTGGTAAAATGATGAAGAAACCATGGCACAAAATCTGGGGTTATGATAAAGAGAAAACCCCTTTTACTTCGTTTACAATTGGAATTGATACAAAAGAAGTTGTTATTGAAAAAGTAAAAGAAGCTGAAGAATATAAAATATTAAAAGTGAAGCTTGGTAGAGATACCGATAAAATGATGATTGAAACAATCCGCTCTGTTACCGATAAGCCGATTGTAGTTGATGTTAACCAAGGATGGAAAGACAAGCAATTTGCACTTGATATGATTAACTGGCTGCATGAGAAAAATGTTAAAATGGTTGAACAGCCTATGCCGAAAGAAATGATTGACGAGAATGCATGGCTTACCGAAAAAAGTCCTCTGCCTACTTTTGGCGATGAATCGGTCCAGAGAATTCCCGATGTAATAAAAGCGCATGGAGTTTATACCGGTATTAATATTAAACTAATGAAGTGCACCGGCTTGCGCGAAGCGCACAAGATGATCGACTTAGCTAAATCGCTAAACATGAAAGTGATGCTTGGCTGTATGACGGAAACTTCTTGCGGAATCTCTGCAGTTTCTCAACTCTCTTCCCAATGCGAATGGGCTGATATGGATGGCGCGCTGCTTATTAAGAATGATCCGTTTATTGGAACTAAAGTTATTGATGGAAGAGTAACCTTGAATGACAGTCCGGGAATAGGAATTTCTAAAGTGTTGCCGCATTAAACAAAAGAGCCGCACCATGTGCGGCTCTTTTCATATCTATCACAATAAAGTTTTCTACTCCGTCACCTTCTTCAAATCTCTAGTATGTTTATAGAACTCATCAAGAGTTAATTCACGCAAGAAGAGCATTCCCTTTGCGGCTCTAATTCTTGGATGCGGATGCTTCAAGAAGAAATCTTTTCCTAAGCATTCTCGTAGAGTAAGGTACTGATCAACTTGAATTTTCTGAACGAGTCTGTTAAACGGCCCATCATATTCCCAGCTTGGAAAACTCGCACCCTTTTGCGAACTGAAACTCTTTAAGAATTGATTCTCTAGAATAGCGAAAGAGTTTAAGCTAACCGGCACATAAATATTTGCCTCTGCCGGATGAAAGCGGTACCAAACATTTCTGTATCCCCAAACTTTTATGTTTGAGTTGCCCGAATGTTTTTGGTAAAGCTGGAGCGCTTCCGAAACAGCTTGCATAACTTTGTAATGTGTATCCGGTCCGCTTCCTTCGGGATCGAAAGCTACGGTGACAATAGTAGGCTTAACTTTTTTCATCAACTCAAAAATCGGAAGAACATCTCTATCCATTTCCGGCACTTCGGTGAAAATATCTCCTTGATAGAAACCAAGACGCAAGTGGGAAACATCCTCTACGCTAAAACCGTAATAGCCCCAGAAGATTTCACTTTCAAACTCGCGCTGCATTCCTTTTAACTTCTGTACATAAGCAATATCTTTTTTGCCCGGATACTGCGTTCTGAAATAGTTTACCAGTTCATTAACTCTGTCTTTTAGATAAACCAAATTTTCCTCTTCATACACTTCCATTATGTTGCGAAGCAGTCTTCTAGCCAATCCTTCATTTTGTAAAGTGCGTGTGTGTCCGGCAACTCCATCAAGATAATGCATAACGTCGCGGTTTCTTCCGTCAACGTAGCTTTTATCAAAATAATGTTCGGTAAACTTTTTTGTGAACGCTCCGGAGTTAAGAAAGCTCTGCAAGTTTTCCATCAAACTAAGCATAAAGGAATTTGTAACAGCTGTGAACCCGCTTGTCAAATAAGAAAAGTGATGCTTGTTCTTTGGCGTTCTTACCAAATGAGTTATGTATGGAAGATATGCAAGCTCAATATCATCATGGTGGGGGGCGGTATGAAAGATAACTTCATTCTCAACCACCTTCATTCCATTTTCCAAACGTGTCTTAATGTTGCCTTCAATTTCCTTTGTAATATCATCGGGACTTTTGCCTAAACTATCCAGCACCAAATCTGTAATCTTATTCTCTTTGAAATCATCTTCCGTTAAGCGTGAGAGTCTTTTCGATTTTTCAACAACAAGATTGATTACGCTTCGTTCAATAGAATGCTGGGTAATAGGAGATTCATTTGTTACTTCAACGTAGCGGCGTTCGCTTAAACGCAATGCTGCGCCGTGTGTTAAATAAAATCTGGCATTCTCAAGTTTTTGCAAAGCAGTTGCCGGATATTTGTTGGAAACATCATTCTGAATTGAATCTCTTACAATATTTGCTTTAGCTTCACCCGCAGCAATTATGATTGCAGTAGCATCTTTATTGTAAGCAATAGTTTCAAGACCAATTGTAATTACTAGTCTGTTTCTAGCAACTTCAATTCCGCCAAGATCGGTAGCGGCTGCGGCTTGTGTTTCGTAATTGGTAGAAATTAAACGTGTAGTAGAAAAGTGATCGCTTCCCTGTACGTTGAATCCAATGTGTCCATCCGGACCAATACCGCCCAAGAAAAATCCAATGCCTCCAATCTCACGAATTTTTCTTTCGTAGCTCGAGCAGTATTCATCAAGAATTTCAATCGTTTCTTTTTGCAGTCTCTCTAATCTAGAACCGGCCCATCTTGTCCTTAATGAAAGATCAACTTTTTGATCCGGAAAAACTTCATTAAGCGGCAATCCGTTTGCTGTCGGTATTTCGTTAATATTCATCAACAAAGCATTCTTAGGGTTTAATCCCCATAGACGGAAGTAGAAATTTTGAATGTAGTAATGAAAGCTGTTATGCTGACCGCTGTCGATCGGATAAAATTCATCAATCTGAACGAATCTTAGATTCTCAAGAGAAGGTTTAGCTACATCTTTAATTCCTACTTCATTAAGAATTTTTTGAATCGGTTCGGTATCCCATTCTTTTATAATTTTTGCCACCCACTTAATAAAATGTTCCGGAGTTTTTCCCGTTGGCAAAGAAATAACACCATTCGGATTCTCAAGCACCCACTCAATAAAACGGAGAGCGGTCATCTTACCCAGTTCCGGGAAGCTATCTACTTGTATTACCGGAAGTTTTTCAACGGGTCTGTATATGAATTCCTTTCCCGATAAAGAAAGGTAATGCTGTTCAACTTTTGATTGCGGTTGCTTTTGTTTTTTTTCATCAACCTTTTTCTGTTTTGCCTTAGGCATGTTCTATCCTCTCATTTTTTCAACATCAACACATGTGAATATGATTTTAGTTTTCCTATTTACTTACTCACCTTACGTATTTAATTTGGCAATTGTCATTCTGAGCGAAGCGAAGAATCCATAAATCGCGTTTTGAATCAAAATTGAGATTCTTCATTTCTCCCGACAAGTCGGGATCCATTCAGAATGACAACATGCATAACGTAAGCTACTAACTGAAGCCTGTTATTTAAGCAGCATTAGTTTTTTACTTGCTACAAATTTACCGGCTTGCATTCTATATATGTAAATACCGCTTGCCATCTCTCGACTCCGCACGAGATGACGCGCATTAAACTTTACTTGATAATTGCCCGGAGCTTTTACTTCGTTGACAAGAGTTGCTACTTCACCGCCAAGTATATCGTAAACCTTTATGCTTACGTTTTGCATAGATGCGGCATTCAATGCTTCTGCCGGAACCGAATATTTTATTGTTGTTTCGGGATTAAACGGATTAGGATAATTCTGCGCAAGCTGATATACATCGGGTAAATTATCATCTGAAATGTTATCCGCAATAAAGTTTGAGACTAAATCATCAAAAAATATTCTTCCGCTCGCACTCCCATTTACGGTTTGTATTACATTAATACTCTTAAATTGAATAGTTCCACTTCCTTTTAATTTACCCATTTCAACTTTTTCCAACCTCCAACCAGTCCAATTTAGCGTATCAATTATCACCTTTTCTATGTTAGTAGCTCCTCTAATAAAACGGTATTCAAGAATATTATTGCTTGCATCTCCGAAAACCCAAACACCTATTTCCACACCGGAACTCTCACCTAATGGAAATGGATTAATCATGGATAAATCAATAACACCTTCTTTACCATTGAAAGTATAATCAAGTCTTCCTGAATAGCTACCACTCTTAGGTTTTGTATTAAGAATAGAAAAACTCGTCAAGCTCGTATTGATACCTTTAGTATTAGTAGAAGTTAACGGTGGAACCCATCCATTCTCAGACTCGAAGCCATTAATCACATATCCTTGATATGTAAAACTATTCTCGGTCCTAAATTCAATGTTATATGTTTGATTCAAGTAAACAAACTCAACATCTCCAATTCCTTCTTTCAAAACAATTTGGTACACGGCATCATTCTTTAATGGAACCAGTGGCTCAAATTCAATAATGCCCAGACTATACTGAGACTGATTCACTTTTATGGGGACAGCAATACCCAAACTATCAGTGAACAATACTCTTTGCGGTAGAGTTGTACCGTTAATTCCCTTATCAAAAACTATTCTGATTAAGACAGTAGTAGAGATGTCTGCCGCTCCATTAGTTGGATAAATGGAAACCAATTTCAATTTTGATCTAGTTGTAAACGAAAATGATTTCTCACTTTCTAAATAGTAACCGAAGTAAGTCTTTGCCAATGTTGATATTTTGACCGTGTATCTTACTCCCGGAGTGTAGCTTTTTGAGGGGGTGAAAGTTAGCTTCTTAAAGTCTGTATCCCACTTAAAACTGCCTGTCACAGCCGGGGAAATTGAAAATGCTTGCTCGGTTTCGGCAGAGCTCATTCTAATATCAAAATTTATTTCTATTGGCGATAAATTGCTTACTTCTAAACTGTCTGCCGGAGAATAGCTAACAACTTTAGGCGGTTCTAGAATTGGATTAAGCATCATCATTCTATCGGAAAAAATGGATTCGTTTTCTTTAACATTCACAGAAGCAGTATCCGGCTTCATTTTATCAACTTCTACAATAACTTTGTAATTTCCCGGAGCTACATGGTCAAAGAAATAATATCCGTTGTTATAGCTATCGCCGGAATATGTTCTTCCGCCGGGTTCTAATGTTACTTTTACATTATTTATAGTTTTGTAAATATCGTTTGTTCCGCTAAGCGGGTTGTACGATGCCGGAACAGTTTCCAATTTGTTACGCACTATGCCTGCAATAATTCCTTCCTTAAAATTTTCCGTAATAAAATAGGGTAAGAATGAGCGGGCAATTCCCCACGCTTCATGTTTAAGATAACTCTCGTTTTTTAATCTCCAGCTTTCCGGAGTGTAATCATGAAAAGAACCTTCGGACAACGTACCCGGCATGTTTAAGCCTTTGAAAACACCAAGGTATGCTTGACCAGTTCCGTAAAAATCGAAGTCACCGGCAATCATTTTTCTGGTCGTTCTATTCGTTGCCAAAATATTATCCGCTAAGAGGTTTGCCATTGAAAGAGAACCGGAATAGGTAGGGGCAGTTGTACGACCTTGAAAGAGAATTAGAGTATAATTTGATTTGGTTGCAGTGCCAGTAGCATTACTGTGGATTGAATGAAAATAATCTACGTTATTGGTGTTTGCAATTGCTACTATTTGTGAGAGTGGTAAGTCATCGTTCGTTGTATTAGTGACTCTGGACATAACAACCGTAGCGCCTAAACTTTCAAGCATAGTTTTAAGGTAAAGTCCCTTAGATAAGTTTCCATCAGATTCCCAAAAAGTAATTCCATTTCCAAGTGGAATCTCTCTATCGTTTGAATCATGTCCGCCATGACCGGGATTAATACAAATTTTTACTCCTGCTAATGATTGAGCACTTAGGTTTACAATAGTTAGAGCAAAAAGAACAATAATTAATTTTATTTTTTTCATGGTGTTTTCGTTATTCGTATTTCAATTTAATTTTTCTAATTTGTCCATTATCCGTATTATAGTAAACATTGGCGTTTGTAGTTCCCCATTTCGGGTAAAGTGAAATTTCATCTCTCTGCGAAGTAATGTTGAAATACTTTCCGGTAACAAGGTTAGCAATGTAAACTTCGGAAGAAATTGTGTTTACACCATTATCAAGATCCTTCATAAACAAAATCCAGTTGCCGTCCGGCGACCAACTAGGGTAATTTGCATAACCTATTTTATTCAGCACTTTTCCTTCCAGATTAGTAACATAAGTTCCTCTTCCCGCATAAGTAAAAAGTAATTTTGTTTTATCGGGCGATAGAGAAGCCCAGATATAATTACCTTCGCCAAGAGGCTGCAAAACTTTTTGGCTGCCATTTTCGGAAAGAACAATTTTAGAATCTTGAATAAACACTACTTTTTCCTGTGCAGAAGTTTTTTGTAGCATATTCTGCTTCATTGTAGTGCGCACTTCCGTATCTCTTACATAATTTTTGAAAGCGTTGCTGTTATCTCTATTCAATTTTAAGTCTCTAACACCATCTTCCAGCACAACGGATTTTTTTGTGGCCGCATCGTAAGAAAGCAAAGAAGAGAATCTCTTTCCTTTAACAAATTTATCTTCTCTGAAAAGCACTTCGCTGCTAACAGAACTAAATGCGGGCTCATATCCGGCACCGTTTGCATCTGTAATCTTAACAATTTTTCCGGATGATAAATTCTTAGACCACAAACCTCTATAGCTTTCGCTTGAGAATAAAAGGCTCGCTCCATCTGGACTTACAGCCGGATAATAAAAAGCTCCATCCTTCGGATTTGTTACAGCCACATTTTCTATTACAGTAACTTTTTGAGCAAATATTTGTACCGCAATTAGTAAAACTATTATTAAAAACCGTTTCATCTTTACTCCAGTTGATGCCTATTATTTGAGGTATAATTTATTCCTTATTTGGGGGATAATAAACAGCTTTAATTGAAATAGACCGATTTTTCTGAGTGTAAAATCTATAATTCTGCTTCAAAATCTAACTACACAATTAGGTGGTTATCGAATATTCGGAAATTGATAATTTGACATAGCTGAAAAAGATAGCTGTAACAAATAAAACTTCTAACAACAAGCTTAGTTCTATGAGTTTATCAATCAGACCTTACTTTAAATCAGATTTACCATATTTGTACGAGATTTGCCTAAAAACCGGAGACAGCGGAAAAGACGCAACTCATTTATATAGAGATTCCTTACTGCTCGGGCATTTTTATGCCGCACCTTACGCGGTTTTTCATCCGGAATTAACTTTTATTTTAGCCGATAAAGAAAAACCGGTTGGCTATATAATCGGTACTGATAATTCGCAAGTATTTTATGAAATGACTGAGAAGGAGTGGTTCCAATCTCTCAGAGCAAAGTACCCGATGCCGAATGAGAGTGATACTTCGCTCGACGCGAGAATTATTCGCTTAATTCACAAAGGACACGTTCCTAAAGATGAATTAATAGCTTATCCGGCACACTTGCATATTGATATTCTCCCGGAAGGACAAGGGAAAGGGATGGGAAGAAAACTGATTGAGACATTCATAAATAAACTAGTTGAAATGAAAGTACCGGCACTTCATCTCGAAGTTGGAAAACGAAATACAAATGCAATCCAGTTTTATGAGAAAGTCGGGTTTAGCGTAATTAAAGAATATGAATATTCAATCGGTTACGGCATTAAATTATTAAATTAGCGGCAGCCAAAATTTCAAGGTGAATTTCTTAATGAGTGAAAGCAAAAAACTATTTGATGAAATTAGCAAACTCTCTACAGAGCAGCGTAATATCAACTCCATGAATATCGATGATGAATCTGTCGGCGGTATTCTAAGAATAATCAACAATGAAGATAAAACAATTCCCTTCGCAGTCGAGAAGGAACTTCCATATATCGAAAAAGCAGTTGAGATAATTGTCCATGCGTTAAAGAATGGAGGAAGATTACTTTATTTTGGTGCCGGAACTAGCGGCAGACTTGGTGTTGTTGATGCATCCGAATGTCCCCCAACCTACGGCACACCTTTCGGTTTGATTGAAGGATTTATTGCGGGCGGTAAAGAAGCAATGTTCAGAGCGCAAGAAGGTGCCGAAGATAAAGAAGAAAATGGTGCGAATGATGTAACATCGGCTAGTGTTACCGATAAAGATGTGGTTTGCGGTATAGCTGCAAGTCGAAGAACTCCATATGTAATTGGCGCAATAAAAAAAGCTCACGAGCTTGGCGCAAAGACTTTGTATTTAACTTGTACTCCGCGCAGCAGTTTTAATATTGAAAATGTTGATGTTGCAATGTGTGTAGATGTAGGACCGGAAGTAATAATGGGCTCAACAAGAATGAAAAGCGGAACAGCACAAAAGCTTGTACTTAATATGCTGACCACTGCTTCCATGATTAGAATGGGTAAAGTGTATGAGAATATGATGATCGATTTGCAGATGACTAATAAAAAGCTGGTCGAACGATCAAAAAAAATTGTGATGACAATAACCGGAGTTTCTTATGAAGAAGCTCAAAAGTATTTACATGAAGCCGGCGGTCATGTTAAAACAGCACTTGTTATGATTCTCGCAAAAGTAGATGTTACTGAAGCAAAGGCACGTATAGAGAAAGCGGACGGTTTTGTTCGTAAAGCAATTTCCAATTCATAAATCGAGTTAACGATGCGGAATATTTTTTCTTTCCTCTGTTTGACGGCAATCTTATTTGCAACTCAGCTTTTTGCTCAAAGCAGCATTATTGAAAAACTCTTGAAAGAAAATCCCGATAAGTTTGGGAAGGTACTTTCCAAAGTGGACAGTTTCGAAGTTCAGATTATTTACACACAAATCAATCGCGATAAAAACAATTTCCCTTTTTTCAAGACATACAAATACAGAGTTAATCCTAAAAATTATTTTTATTCAGCAAGTACGGTTAAACTGCCCACTGCATTAATGGCAATGGAAAAACTGAACAATCTGAGAATAAATGGGTTGGATAAATACACACCTTTACGAATAGACAGTGCAAGATCTCCGCAAACCGGTGTAACAAGTGACACATCCTCAGAATTGGGGTTGCCTAACATTGCGAATTATATTAAGAAAATTTTTCTTGTCAGCGATAACGATGCCTACTGCCGCTTGTACGAATTTGTCGGGCAGAAAGAATTAAACAGCGGACTTCATAAAAAAGGTTACAAAGACGTTAAAATTACAAACCGATATACCGGCGGATTTGATGTCGAAAGCAACCGGTATACAAATCCCTTTACCTTTTATAACGGTGATGAGATTATTTATTCCCAGCCGGAACAGTACAACTCCGAAAATTATCCATTCGCTCTTAACGGTGTTATAAAAGGCATCGGGTATTGGGACTCGAAAGATAGTTTGATTAACAAACCTTTTGATTTCTCAAATAAGAATTATATTTCTCTAGAAGCATTGAATGAAATTTTAAAAGCTGTTTTGTTTCCCGATGCGTGCGAACCGAAATCGCGTTTTAATCTAACAGAAGATGATTACAAACTTTTGTATAAGTACATGTCAATGAAGCCGAAAGAAAGCAGACATCCCGGTTATGATTCGACTTACTACGATGCTTATGTAAAGTATTTCATGTTTGGCGATTCGAAGAAACCGATGCCGGAGAATTTCAGAATCTTTAATAAAGTTGGTTTGGCTTACGGTTATTTAACAGATATAGCTTACATCGTAGATTTTGATAGCAAAGTTGAGTTCATGCTATCAGCAACAATTCATGTGAACAAAGACAGAATATACAACGACGGAATTTATGAGTATGATTCAATCGGCTTGCCTTTTCTTTCCAACCTAGGGAAAGTTATTTATGAATATGAGAAGGTGAGACCAAAGAAATATTTGCCTAATCTTTCCAAATTCAAAATTGAGTATTGAGAAGAGATTTTTTAGAAATAAATCTTCTTTGCTGTAAAAGGACTTTTTTGAATTATTACATCGGCAAGCTTCTCTATCACGTTTAGGTAATCTTCTTTTTTAGGTACAGTCAGCAAATTCGATTTCTCTTCCACTTTGCCGTAGCTTACTAAGTTGCGTGTTTTATTATCCCAAATTATATATTCAATTCCGGCAGTGAGTAAGTACGTGGATTCACCAATACTGCCCAGCGAAGAGCCGCTAATTTTTGCTAGTTTGGTAAAATAAAGCTTATCGAATAGCACCAGATAATCTATTTGCGCAAACCGTCCATTCTTTTCACTTAGTTTTGGAATCTGAAACTCCAGACTAATCTTGTCAAGGTCGACATTGAGCTTTTCCAATTTAACTTCTTTTGCATCATCAGAAACCTCTTTGGTAACAATTTCTGTTTGGGTTTTTTCCCCCAGAATTATCTTTATATAGTTATCAAACATTTCAGTTTCTCTAAATGTTGCACTGCCGATAACATTGCTGGTACTTCCGTTTAAGCTAGCTGTAATAATCGATTTCGAATTCATCGGTAAAACTAAAACTTTGGGGTGTGTTTCTTTTTTATTGAAGTACTCCGGATGGAGATATTGGAACCCGTTTGGATTTGTACAATTCGTGAGAATAAAAATTGTAACAATGCACAATATTTTGTCTGCCGGGTTTTTCATTATTGTGTTTTCTAAAAATTTTCAAATCCAATTCCATTCAAAAAATAAACCACAGAGCCGAAGCTCTGTGGTCTCATCAACCACGCATCAGAGGGAAGTCTTCTACGCGGTAAATTCACTCATTATTCTAGAAGTTAGAATTATTGTCTCTCTCACGCTGTGGAATTGGAAATTGTTTCCAAGACTCACTAGTAAGATGCCATTTACCAAATCTATGCTGATCAATTAGCCTTGTACCTTGGCAGAAAAGTTCTTTGTCTCTTTCCACATAAAGTTCATCCAAATTGACCGAAGCTAAGTTTCCAATTCCATATGATGATCTTACTTCATTAACTAATGCTAAAGCATTACCGGAACCTTGTCCTCTCAGCGATGCTTCGGCTAGCATTAAGTTATTTTCTTTCCATGTTAGGAAAACGTAAGCACTGCTCTTATCCGGATATTTGTTTTGGTAGTAGTGTGTAGCTCCACCAAAAACGAATTCCTTAACAACAACTCTTGCTGCTTCTTTTGGATCAGCACTTACATAGGCGCCAAATCTATCGGCTACATGAATTTGCTTACGTCCATTTCCGGCAAATCCCCAGAAATATGTTTGGCTTGCATCATGATTTAGCGCTGTGAAATCCGCATCATTTTTCTGCATACCCTTCGCTGCATATGTGTTAACGTTTGCATAGTCTCCTTTTGCAAGATAGATCTTAGCAATAAATGAATTAACAACTTTGATCATGTATGCATCAGTAGTATATGTTAAAGAGCTCTTTGCAAGATTAAGTGCGTCATCCAGCAATGTTGCGGCTGGAATAAATGGACCGGCATTTATACAAGCACCCGGTTCCGTTTTAGTTAGCGCAAATGTTGTTCCAAGATAGAAGCGAGCTATTGATCCGTAAAATGTTGAGGTAAATAGTGCTTCATTTTTTAATGCAGCATTGGTAAATGAAATTTGACCAACACGAACAGCTAGTGTATCAGCCATAAACCGAAGTGAGTGGAGAGAATTCCATGTTCCCGCTATTGAATTGTTATTTAATGCTATAACTCCGGTATTGATTTCCTCAAACTGTGGAAAAGAAGCATCCGGGTTTTGATTACTGTATTCCATCGCGTCTGATAATAAATCTGACTGACATCCGATCTGCGATGAGATTACTGAGAATCCTTGCTTAACACCCGTAATCTGGAATCTCACTTGTCCTTCTGCTGTAAGTCTTGCATCTTCCACTTGATCAATTAAAGGATCAACCTCATTGATATAATCATCGCAGCCGATGAAAAGCCCCAGCACAATTACTATGCACGATAAATATATATTTCTTTTCATATTGTTATTCCTCCTTTAAAAACCTAATCGCAGCCAGAAGTTGAAAGTTCTTGGCGTTGGTAGTGTTAAGAATTCTTGTCCTATGGCTAAATTCTGTCTTGCACCGGAAAAGTTTACACCGGGATCTCCATCTTTGTACTCTGAGAATGTAACCAGATTTCTGACAGACACACCAGCCGTTACACTTTTAAGGTAAGTATTGAGAGCCAAATCACCGAATAGATCGGAGAAGTCGTAGCTGAAACTTACTTCTCTAATAATTAAGTAGCTGGCATCTTCAACAAAATTGGCTTCGTACAAGCCGTCAACCTTCATATATTCTTCAGCAACTTTTTTATACTCATCAGTTCCGGGTGTTATTGCAACTACACCGGCCGGAGCGGCACCGGGATATGCTGCTGATAATCCCAACAAAGCTCTGTATCTGTTAACTTCTGCAACACCGCCCAATCTAGAAGCAAATTGTTTCGATCCGTTGCTGATCTTATTGTTAAGACCCCATTCGGCGAATGCATATAAGTTAAAGTTCTTGAAGAATTTGAAATTGACAGTGAAAGAACCGGAGTGATCCGGAATTGGTGAACCCAAATCTTGTCTTTCTGTTGAAAGTGTTGCACCGATATATTTGCCAGTTGTAGAACTATAAATTGGAGCGACCGGCACGAAAGCATAGAATCTGCTTTTCGAATAACCAACTGCGTGTGCATTTGGTGTATTGATGATATCGCCCGTTCCGCCTAAATCCTCAATCTTATTTGTTTGATAATTCCATATCAATGATAAATCCAAGTTGAATTCATTTCCTCTGATAGGAGAATATTGCAACAAAGATTCAAAACCGGAGCCGGTTACTTTTCCTAAATTATATGGCTGAGCAAGAGAACCGGTAGATACTTGCAATTTTCCGGTTGATCCGGCTAACACTCTGTTAACAATTGACTTTTCAGCGACAGTGTTATAGTAAGTTAATTCGAGGGATACATTTTTGAATAACTCTGCGTCAAAACCAACTTCAATTTCTTTTACACGTTCCGGTTCAATCTTATCATTTCCAATTACTGCAATTGCAGCACCGGCTCCATATCCACCTACTTGAGCATCCCACAAAAGTGGAATACCATCTGTTATTCCAGGTAATACACCGCCTTCGCCATAAGCAGCACGGAGTTTTAACAAATTAACAAAGTTTGGCAAGAAGTCGTATTTATCAAGACGAACCGCGAAACTTGCTTTTGGATAAGTAATTGATGGTGCGTTATCGCCAATTGAAGTAGCGTAATCTTTACGAATACCCAATGTTAAAAAGTATTGATCTTGATAGCTGATTGAATGTTCTGTGAAAATACCACCTTCGCGGGCATGTAAGAATTGCTCTGCCCACGTTGTTACTGTTCCGCCAGAGCCTAAATCTGTAATTAAAGTTGAATTAAAATCTTCAACAGTAACATTGTTGCCTTGTAAATATCTGTTAAAGAATTGAGCGCCTACAACAGAACGGAATTTAAAATCGCTGAGCTCATAATTATAAGCCGCGTTGAATTCCATATTTTGGTTTGTGTTTCTTCTATCATATAATGCTTTCTGTCCATCAGCTACTAAAGCATTGTATCCAATTGGATAAAATCTGTTCTCTCTATAATTCATATTATCAACGCCTAGAGTTGCATTGATTTCCAGATTTTCAATCGGCGTATAATTTGCTGAGATAGAACCAATAAACTGATTTGTTGTTCCTTCCAAGTATGCTTGATCAAGCATAACACGTGATGTCCAAGTAAATGGTTTGTAACGCAACAACATATTGCCCAACCAGCCATAGATCGAGTTGTCATTGTTTGGTCTAAATACTTTATTATTGTTATAATAAGCATTGAGCTTTATGTTTAGATTATTATATGGATTAGCGACAAGGTTTATTCTTGTGGAAGTTCTTTCTTGTCGGTTTGTTGCCAATATTCCATCTTCAATTCTGTTTTCTAAACTGGCGTAGTATCTAACTTCTGAGTTTCCGCCGACTATATTTAAGAAATGTTCCCGGATTGGTCCTTTTCTGAAGTTATTATTAGCAGTGTCTGCTGTAACGTAAACATCAGAATCATACTTTCTCTGCTGCTCGTTATATCCGTAGTTAAATTTATATTCAACAGACAAACCTTTTCTTGCCGCAGCAGAAATCTTTCCGGTTTTTGTTGTTATAAGAACAACACCGTTAGCGCCATTTGTACCATACATGGCTGCCGCTGCCGGACCTTTTAAAAACTCAATCTTATCAATGTCGTTAGCATTTAATCCGGATAGCGTATTATTCAATTGACCGCCGGCCGCTAAACCAATTTCCGTATTTTCAACTCTAACACCATCAATATACATTGTTGGCTGACCGGTTCCGTTCAAACCGCCGCCGCCTCTAACATTAAATCTCCAGCCGCCGCCAACGTTACCGGAAGCATTAGTCATTTGAACACCGGAAACTTTACCGGCAACAATCTGAGAGATTCCATTATAAGAGTTGATTGTTTGTAAGTCTGCTGCATTAATTCTTGCAACAGAAACTTCTGCTACCGACTTAGAAGTTTTTGATGCAATGCCGGTAACAACTATTTCTTCATTCTGGAATACATCTTCTTCCAATGAAAAATCTTGAACAATTTCGGAACCGCTCAACACTAAACGAGCAACTCCTTTCTTATAGTTAATAAAGGATGCTGTTAATTCCGTTTGCTGTCCGTTAGCCAAGCTTTTGGGAACATCAAAGGAATAGTTACCATCTAAATCCGCTGCAGCTCCAAGTCCGGTGGATTTTAGAACTACACTCGCCCCAATTAACGGTTCCCCATTCTGATCCGTTACTTTTCCTCGTATCTTAAAAGTAGATTGCCCAAAGGCAAGGCTATTAGTAAGAATGAGAAATACCAGAAAAAGTAAAAATCTCTTCATACACTTCTCTCTGTTTAGTTGATGAATACACAATTGCAATAAGTCTGCACTCGCACACTTATAGTTGTCTAAATTTCAGTTTCAAAATAGTTTTGCACTAGTAGCCTTTAAACCAATCATGTACTAATGGTTAATAGGCATGATAAACGGTTGACAATTGTTGCCGCTAAAATTTGAACTCGCCCGATTAATTATGCTTCTGAAGCGATCTTCTTATTTCGTACATTGAATAAAAATTAATTACGGAAATAAGGATGAAGATCACTCCACTAATCATCATCATAGCAAACCATTCCTTTTTTAACGGAAATGGAACTAATGATTTTGATAGCGATTCGAATTGCTTTATGAAAACCAGTGACGCGCCCAATAAAAAAATACATACATTGTAAAGTTTGCCCATGCAACCTCCCTCGGTTTTTTTGTCTCTCTCATGTGTTGGACGGGCTAAGGATTGAAATGTTTTAGGTAGAAAATAAAACCCGCATAATCATGTAAGTATATAGCAATCTAACAGCCGCTAATCATCTCTATTAACCGCTTATCAATCTTAGATAAATTTTTAGCATGGAATTACGATATTAAGAATGGTTAATTGCAGAGTTAGAAATGAAACCTAATTACATAATCATGTGGCTGACAAAACATATCGAGAAGAACAATTATCCGCCTTTCCATTTTATTAATACTATTGGATGGCTTGTAATCATTTTTGCAGATACATTTATTGTCAGCCCCGACATACTTCTAAACAACTTACCTTTGCTTATTACCAACACTTTGCAATGGAGTTGCGGTTATGTAATCTCAATTTATATTCGTTCAATCTATACCAAATACAATTACTCATCGCAAAGCATTTACAGAATTATTGGGTTTATTCTAGTGATTAGCTTTCTTGCTTCAATACTTCTCTACTTTGCAGTACATCTTATTGCAATACCTTATAACTACAAACAGATTGATAGATTACTAGAGATAACTTTTACTCTTAATGTCCTTGCGAATAATTTAACACGCTACTTTCCGTTATTCACCACATGGAGTTTGCTATACTTTGGAATAAAACTCTGGATCGATTTGCAAATGATACGCAACCGGGCTGAGAAGGCCGATCTATTAGCACAAAGCGCACAGCTGCAAATGTTACGTTACCAGATTAATCCTCATTTTTTGTTTAACTCATTCAGTTCTCTTCGCGCACTTATTCGTTCCGACAAAGAGAAAGCCGAAGAAATGTTGAATAAACTATCGGAGTTTTACCGTTACACACTGATTACCCGAAACTCTACGTTTGTTCCTCTTCGGGACGAGATTGAAGCCATTAAACATTATGCGTCGATCGAGAAGATTAGATTTGAGGAAAAAATTGAATTTGATTTTAAATTACCGGAAAATGCAGTTGATTTTCCGGTGCCGACTTTTATATTACATCCGTTGATTGAAAACGCTATCAAGTATGGAATGCTGACAAGCGCACTGCCACTCCGAATTAATATTGTTGTTAATTACGTTGATGAGTGGCTCAATATTGAAGTTGCTAATTCCGGTAAATGGATAAAAAAAGGAAGCGAGATAAACGCAAACGGGACCGGGACCGGATTGAGTAATTTGGTTAACCGTTTAGAACACACATTCCAAAAAAATTATTCTTTTGAAACGAAAGAAGAAAATGGAAAGGTTCTTTCAATTCTAAGACTTAGGAAGCCGTAAGATGGAAAAGAAATATAAGTGCATAATTGTTGATGACGAGAAACTTGCGCGCGAAGATCTGAAATCACTTCTTAAAGATTTTTCCAATATTGAAGTTGTAGGAGAGGCTGACGGCAATGAATCTGTTGTGTATTTGCTAAAAACAGTAGAACCCGATTTAATATTTCTAGATATTCAGATGCCGGGCAAATCCGGGTTCGATATTCTTTCGGATATTCAAACTGAAGCGAAAATTATTTTTGTTACTGCTTATGATGAATTCGCCGTGAAGGCTTTCGAAATCAGTGCGCAAGATTATCTGTTAAAGCCGGTTAGTAAATCCAGATTAGAACTAGCTATTAAAAATCTGGCAACAACTCAATCCGAAAAGAATTTGAGCGTTAACCAATTAGATTATAACGATACTATTTTCGTAATGTTGAACAATAGCTATCAATTTCTAAAGATCAGTTCATTAATAAAAATTTTGGCTGCCGGTAATTATTCCGAAGTGTATTCAAACATCAAACAAAAAGGACTTGTTCTTAAATCCTTGCGCGAATGGGAAAACCGGCTTCCTTCCAACCACTTTGTTAGAATACACCGTAATACAATAATTAATCTGGAGTATGTAGATAAGCTTGAAGACTGGTTTAATTATTCATATAAAATACACCTCAAGGGTATTGACGAAACGGTAATAATGAGCCGCCGTTATGCGTTAAAACTAAAAGACAAACTCGCATAAACAGCTTTCTACTATTTTCCAAGTTATAAACTCCCGGCAATCCTTTTATCATTTCAAGAAACCTTCTATCAATTCCAACTCGTAAAACAGAGAAACCAACACGAAATTTGCAACACTCTTTGTAGATGAAGAGCTTGATTAAATTAAATCTTTACTCCTTAATGTAAGGCTAAAAGGCGTGGGTACTGGGTCCCGCGCAAAAACGTTTAGCCGTAATTCCTCTCTAGAGAAACCTCCCCTTTCTAGAGAGGAAGTTTTTTAAAGTGTCTTTGATAGAAGGTCCACCGAGATGACAAGAGGTAAAACATAAATGCTTTTAATATTGTCATAAGAAGTACAAATCGGCATAAGTATGCTGATTAAATATTTGTACTAACCAAGGAGTCATTATGAATACTTTCTTTAAGCGAGCCGCATTAAGCATTGGTATGTTGGTAATGCTTTCAGTTACAACAAGCGGACAGTTCTATCATGTCTCTGAAGATCACCCAAATCACAAGATTGTACATACAAATCCACTAGAAGGGTTAAAATCAGAAGAAGCAACAATTCGTTTCGATTCAGCTTACATTCTTGGAGAACTAAAGGAATCCAAATCAGAAATTCCTCTTATGAAAGCTCTGCGCGAAGACGCAGATCAATCTGTAAGAATAGTTGCGGCATTATCTTTAATTAAACTTGGAAAGCCTATTGGGGTAAATTTAGTTAAGAGAGTAGCAGAACTTACAGACTGTCCCAAAACATGCAGTGTACTGAACAAGTTTTACGAGTCTTACAATAGGCACAGAGATTTGCCAAACAGAGAGTTGTCTGATTTTCAGATCGCATCGATGATTTATGATAAATGAGGAATCAACTTAAAGGAAGGGACTAACCGGGGGGCTCCCTTAACCCGGTGATATGATGCCATCTGTTGAGATATTTAAAAATCTTTTAGAAAATTATTCAGATGAATTGATCTCGACATTGGAGAAGAATAATTTTCTAGAAACTAGGATTTCGCCCATTGGTGAAATGATGACCAAGTATTCTGCGCGGGAATATCTCCAGAAGATCGTATTCATAAAAAGTTCCGCAACAAGGTTCATCGATTTAATGTCCACCCCTAATATCGCATGCAAATCCTTCAGTTCGTGTGAACTATTCGAAAGTATCTCCCGGTATGTAATTGCTATAAGTGAAGAGAAATCCATTGCAATGATTAACGCTTCGGGTAATGAAGACTGCTTTAATATAACTCAACCGATACAGCTTGTACTGAATAAATTTGCCGAAGAGATTGTTACAAGTTTATCTCCAAATGGTTTCATTACATTTCACGCATTCAGCATTAGAGATGAATACTTTTATACATTTCATGTGCATGGAATGTTAAATATCAATTTTAATATAATGGAAGAGATGGGTATAGAGACTATGTTCGCAAGCAGCGCCAAAACATCCCTTTCGAATATTTATTTGATTTTCATTTGGTTATTTATCAAAGAGAATCATGGCAAGATAAATGTGAATCAGATTTCCTCTAATTATCACTTAATTTCTATAAACATTCCCAAAAGCTTAACCCCGGATTTATACGTTAGCAATTGATTAGCGAAAACTAAAACGGCTGCCTATTTAATGGCAGCCGTTAAGTTCTTCAAAGCTACTTTCATCAAAATCTTCTGTCAAAAATCTATTGAAACGCTGAGTCCAAAATTTACAATGTCACTATTCGTAAGATCTTTAATCTCCGAATCGGTTATGATGTAAAATTCGGCAAACGGCTTTAAGACTACGTTTTCATTCAGTGCATAATTAAGAGATAAATCTACAAAGACGTAATTCAACGCTCCTTTATCCATTCCAACATAATATCGATTGAAGTTTTTAGTTCCCCAACCAAAACCAGCACTGGCGTTTGCAGAAAGATCCTTATTTAGTTCTTTTTCATAGCTAACATCATGGTAACCAAACAGATATGGAATTCCCAGCTTTATATCTCTTGAAAGAGTTGTTCCAATTGTAAAATCTCCGATGGGATAGTATGCAGATAGACTTAATTCAAGCGCGGCATCCTCTTCTTGGTCTGGGTAAGTGTAGTATTGAAGAAAAGGTGAAAGTGTTAGATCACCAAATTCAAAAGAGTATTGCGCTAAAAAATCCAGCTCATGGTTTCTAGGAAAGCCATCTTTTTCAACTGCAGCTATGTTTCCCCATATTTGAAAAGTCCATTTATCCAGCGACATTGTTAGTGTAGGCTGAATAACTAATCCTTCATCGTAAGTAATTCCTCTCCAAGCATACTCATTTGCAAATACCGTTTCGATGTTAAATTTAGGTGAACTGCCACCGTTTTCTTCTTGAGCATATCCCATTTTTGTACAGCATAAAATTATGAGAACAATTAGAATAGATTTCATTTTCATATTAAAGTTCCATTTATGTTTTGAGTGAAGTAAGTTCAAAGTGTTCATCTACTAATCAGAGCAGCTCAATTCAGTATTATTCTTTCCAGTTCATGTTTGTTAATACGAGTTGGCTTACCTTCGGGATGCCAATGCTTTTTACATCCAGAATAATCTAGCAAGACACATTGTGCTGGAACGCCATATCGTTTTAGTTCCCATCCGCCTTCAACTAATGTTGTAACACAAGCTGAAGCAACAACACCTTTTCTCGGACTTCCATCTTTTGGAGACCATAGAGAAAGATCGGATGCGTGCGGAATAACATAAACCTCAAAATTTTTCTGCTCACCCAATTTTCTATATTCATTTACTCGGCATCTGGTGTCACACCCAACACACTTTAATCCTTTGGTTTCTCTATTTGCTTCACATTCATCATTTGAGCGAATTCTCATGCAACCGGGAAGCAAGAGAGCTGTAGCATCAGTATCAATAAAATTCTTTCTAAAAGCCCTATTCATGAGCTCAGCACCAACCATGTTTAGATGATATTCGACTCGTGTGCGTAAACATGATATTCTATCTTCCCGCCAGCGATATTTCTTTTTAGATTGCTCAAGAAATGCATTCACGTTTGAAGTATATTTTCCGAGTTCGTTCAGCGTTGTATTCTCAAACCAATTTCTGAATTCAGCTGTAGAATAGAAGAATTTTTCTTGTTGATCACGATTAAGTGTTGAAAGAAAAGCCCTCCATCTAACAAATCTCAGCGCTTGTTCTCGAAACTCTCCGGTAGCTTCGAACCAAAGACAGACTCTATCAATTTTTTCTAAAGTAGGAATCGCCTCCAAGTTGCTCTTATTTACTTTAGGAAGGAGAAACAATGTTGTTAAAACTCCTCTTGCTAAATCGATCAGCGGTTTTAGTTTTTGATGTTTCTTTCTCCATTCACCCATTTGTGAAAGCAAGATAAACGGTGCGGCCTTAATAGATAAAGCTGTTTTCGAATAAGTATTCCATAAAACCCCGAAACTTAAAAACTCAAGAATATATTCTTCCCGTTCACGAATCACCTCGAGATTAAACTCTCTTAAATAATTCATGTAATCAACGACATGTTTGCCCACTAACTCTTCAGCCTTTAATATGACTTCGTTAGTTAGCTTTCTTACATCGGAATAATATTCATCCGAATTGGAGTTGTTGAGACTAAGTGAATATGTAACTGCTTTCATATTTATTTGATAATTATTCTAATTTTCTTTCAAGAATTTATAAATGATTTTGAACAAACGTAAAGAAAATATATGGTCCAATAAAAGTCCAGATGAGTATAAAAACCCAAACTCTTCCGGCCAAGAGATTGTAATCGTGCAACATTTTTCTTAAGGGTAGATGAGAAACAAAATGTCCCAATCCAAACTCAAAGAGAATAGTCAATGCTAACCATATCGCTCCGATAATCCATGCATGATATTCAGATTCAATGGGGAAATAGTAGGTTAGTGCCCAGAAATAAACCGCAAAAAGAATAATTAGCGAAAGCGTGGAGATTTGATGAGCGCGCAAATCACCAACTCGTTTTTTATAAGCAAAATCCCTTATGGCTCCGTTTACTACTGCAAGAACTACCATCCCAAGCCATGCAATCAAATAGGTCGTAATCATCTAACTACTCCAGAACTCATGTTTGATTACTTTTTAATTTCAGTTGAGTAAGAATATGGAAAATCTTCTTTATTGATTCCTCGTTGTGTATTTGGAGCCTTACTCATTTCAAAATCAAGTACACCGCCTTCAAGCACATCATCATGAGAAATAAAATTCTTATTGTAAGCTTTTCCGTTAAGGCGCCCACTCTTTATATAAACATTTTCACTAGAATTTTTTCTTGCGTTAACCGTAAATGTTTTCCCATTTTCAAGGTGAAGTGTAACTTTATCAAACAATGGAGAACCAAAAACATATTGCCCGGCACCGGGACAAACGGAATAAAAACCCATTGCAGAGAAGACATACCATGCTGATGTTTGGCCGTTATCTTCATCGCCGCAGAGACCATCCGGCAGCGGTGTGTACATTAAATCCATCGTTTGGCGGGCATACTTCTGCGCCTTCCAAGGCTCGCCGGCATAATTGTACAAATAGATTCCGTGCTGAATAGGCTGATTGCCATGAGCATATTGCCCCATTGCTGCAATAACCATTTCTGTAATTTCATGAATCTGAACTTTGTAATATGAAAAATCAAATGTAGGCGCTGAAGTGAAAACCGAATCTAGTTTATTTATAAATTTCTTCTGCCCTCCCATTAAGTCTATTAAGCCTTGTGGATCATGAAATACCGACCATGTATAATGCCAAGATGATCCTTCGGTAAAAGCATCGCCCCACTTTTCCGGAACAAAAGGGGACTGCCAGCTACCATCTTGGTTTTTACCGCGCATAAAATTTGTAGAAGGATCGAATACGTTTTTGTAATTGAAAGCCCGTTTAGCGAATCTCTCAATTTCGTTTTGTGGTCTCTTAAGTGCTTCAGCAAGTTTCATAATAGTAAAATCATCGTAACTGTATTCTAATGTTCTAGCTACATTCTCGTTTACTTTAACATCATAAGGGATATAACCGAGAGAATTATAATACTTAACACCAAATCTGCCGACTGATTCGAGAGGACCTTCATTCTCCGAATTTTTTAATATTGCTTCGTAGAGTGTGTTTACATCAAATCCTCTTATGCCTTTTAGATATGCATCAGCGATGATCGACGCAGAGTTTGATCCAACCATACAATCTCTATGTCCGGGACTTGCCCATTCCGGCAGCCAACCGGATTCTTTGTACGTATTAGCGAGACCTTCCATTATATGACTGCTAAGTTCGCGATGCATAATTGTAAAAAATGGAAATACTGCGCGGAATGTATCCCAGAATCCATTATCTGTAAACATGTAACCCGGCAGAACTTTGCCATTGTAAGGACTATAATGTATAACTTGATTTTGCTTATCATGTTCATAAAATTTTCTAGGGAACAGCATTGTTCTATATAGGGAAGTATAAAAAACTTTCTTTTGATCTTCTGTTCCGCCTTCGGCTTCAATTCTGGCTAATCCATCATTCCAAATCTCTTTGGCTTTCATCTTAGTTTGTTCAAAAGAATCTTTTCCAATTTCTCTTTGAAGATTCAGTTCAGCTTGTTCATAGCTTATAAATGATGATGCGATTTTCACATTAACAACTTCACTGTTGCTTGTTTTGAACTTAATCACAGCACCAACTTGTTTTCCTTCCTCTTCAAGTTTATTTGGGAGTAGAATCTTCTCATTCCATGTAAAAGTTGAATCGATTTCTTTATCGAAATAAATAACAAAGTAATTATGGAAATTATCCGGAACTCCTCCGCTGTTATTTCGTGCGTATCCTATAATCTTTTTTTCTTTAGGAAAAATCTTAACATAGGAGCCTTTGTGAAATGCATCTACGAGCAAATAAGCCTTGTCGGTTTTGGGATACTTTATTTGAAACTGAACGGCCCTTTCAGTTGGAGTCATTTCGACCCACGTATCATAATCGCCAAGATACACTTGATAATAATATGGTTTAACAGTTTCTCTTTTATGACTAAACCAAGCGGCTCTTTCTTCTTCAATATATTTCAAAGAACCGGTAATCGGCATAATCGAGAAAGCGCCGTAATCATTAATCCATGGTGACGGCTGATGAGTCTGTTTGAATCCGCGAATCTTGTAGGCATCATATGTGTATTGCCACCCGTCTCCCATCTTGCCGGTTTGCGGAGTCCAAAAATTCATTCCCCACGGCAAAGCAATAGCGGGATAAGTATTACCGGTTGAAAGCTTGTATTCAGAATCAGTTCCAACTAATGGATTCACATAATCGACATAATTTTTCTTTTTACCGCCGGCATATAGAAATGTTGTTGATAACAAGACCATGATTAGTATTCTTTTCATTTCGCGCCTTAATTTCTTTAATAATTCATTTAGGTTAGCTTGACTACTAGTTGTTGTCTCTTCTAAAATTCAAAAAGAGAAGATCAATTTACTTTTACTAATAGTTAAATTTTTCACTTTGAAATGTAATAACACTTCATGAAATCAGCTTTATTAAAATTACAAATGGATATGATTTTACGTGGGATGAATTTAGATGCTAGCGAAAGTCGATCTCTCCGAAAACGAATAGAGAATTAATTCTTAGAGAACTCTTAAATATTCAGCTTTGTCATATTGAGTCCCGCTTGGCACGACGAAATATCTCGATTTATTATCAAAATGCGATTCTTCTCCCGCCGAGGCGGGAGAAGAATAACAAACGAACAATTTTCAGACGCCTCGTCTTAATTACTTAGAAATGTTGTATACGGACATTTTTAGTCTTGATATATGCAAACGTTCGAATTCTACAGAATATATTTCAAAAAAGTAAATAATTAAGATATTCATATTTACTACGCTCTGAGATATTATGAGCGTTATTTAATTAATACCATCTTTCTAGAACTAACAAATTCGCCGGCACGAAGTGTATAGAAATACACTCCGGATGAAAGCCCGTAATTATGCATGTTAAACACTAAATTATAAACACCGTGCTGTTTATATTCGTTAATAAGTTCGGCAACCTCTCTTCCAAGAACGTCATATATTTTTAGCGATATTCTTCCGGCTTCCGAAATTTTGTAACTTATAATTGTGCTTGGATTGAAAGGATTCGGATAATTTTGACTAAGAAAGTAACTCGCCGGAATTTCCTCAATTTCTTTTTTAATGTCGGTCAATGTACTGTTTGCAATTCCGGGCGTACCATAAAGATTCTTAGAATCTGTCCAGCTTTCCCCTTTATTATTATCTAATGCTGCGTTAGTCAATTCAATTGTTCTTCCGGTACCATTTGAATTAACCGGCCATGGTGCAGAGCTGTTAAAGTTGATCTCATCAACAACTTCTCCAAGCTGTGTCTTGAGCGATATTTTTTCCGAACCACTTGAAAGACCGAACTGGAAGTTACCGACACGTTTTTTTACTTTTGGAAATTTTGCTGCAAACATAGTTGTGTCTTTGCAAAGTACTAAATAATCGTTTGCACCGATAATTGTATTGTTCGGTAAAATATGCTTTGCCGATTCATCCGTATCATGAAAATACCAGCCGGATAAATCAACCGCAGCATTGCATGAATTCGAAAGTTCTACCCAATCTTCGGTATCAAAATCTGAAGCGGCTTTGTAATTAATTTCATTTATTACAACGGGAATCGACTTAGCGACCGGATCAGCATCAAAGTATGCAGTGAGTTTTGAATCCCCTTTTAAAACAATACTTATATCACTTGTATTGTATTTTTGGATTCCGCTGGAGTTCATCGATGTTGCTATCAGCTTTAAATCAAAACCTAAATCGGAACTTGAGGCACTTGCTTGATGAACCTCAACAGCAATAGTATTTATTCCATTCAGAAGAAGAGATGGTAAAGCAGAAAATTTAGTGTACCCGTTTTCATCAGCAACCGCTCCATTTGCCAGTGTAGAATATTGGATTATGCCGGTTGGCATATTGACGCGCTAAACTTCGCTGTCATTTAAATATACAACTGCGCCATCATCAGCTAGAATTTCAAAACTAAGTGAAGCGATACTTGATTTATCAGTAATTGAAAATGTTTTTCTAAAATAAGTAGTTATATATCTGTTTGATGAATTTGGACCGTAACCTACAACAGTTGTTTCGTCACTATCTCCGTATCCTAGCTGTGCATTTCCGCTCAACCATTTGGAATCATCATATCCAGATTGATACCAACTGGTTTTTAAGTCAACACCATGATCGTAATACTTCCATTCAGAGCTGGAAGGAATTAATGAATTAATTTGATTTGTAGATCCTTCTACCTCCCAGTAGGAGAACTTGCTGCCGAACATTGGAACAGCACTAAGCCGGAGTGGAATATCATTGTAGAAAGTACCCGAAAAGTTATTTGGTATTTGTCTGTCAACAACTTTCAATATTCCTTTACCAGTTGAATTCATTTTTACATCTATTTTTGAAACGCCGCTCAAGCCGAACTTTTGCAAAATATGAGCAGTTGAATACTGCGGTCGTCTCAAAGAAAATATTCTCATTGTATCAACATTGCCAAGCCATTCCTGATATGATTTGAATATTGCTTTCGGCGTCCATCCTTCATGTGAATCGGGATCGATTTTGCCTCCCCAACGTTTTATATGCCGCGGAATTTCCGGTGCAATGTTCGCAGACAGGCTGTCAATAAAGTGGATCAACCGTTCTGGTTTGAAAGTAGTATTTGCGTGGTATGCGTATCGTTGAATAAAATCATTCTTAAAATTTTCATTCTTCAGCAAGTTTCTAAAAAGCCTCGTTGACCACTCCGGATTCGGCCAGCCCGGACCGGTAGTGGTTGTTGTTTTTTCGATCATGTTTTCAGTTATCCATATAAAGGTGAAAGTCTGATCGAGATCAAAATTTATCCAACGCCATCTGGAATATGTTCCGGAATTAGCTCTCCAATATTTTATGTTATTCCCAGGCCAGTCTCTTTCTGCCAGATATATATGCCCAATTTGATAGTCAATGTATTGATCAATATCCATCCATGATTTCATATACTCAAAATTTGATTGAACGGCCATATTATAGTTAGTAGCATAATTAACCATGTTGGTATAGCCGGCATTTGTTCCATATACAACTCCGGCATTGCTTTCAAGAATATTTACATCATCCGGATTAACGCCAAAATTACCGGCAAGAAAATTTTCATTTACCTTTTCTCTAATGTTATGAATTCCCCAATAAGCGCCATTGATAAATACAACCGCTGGTCTGTATGCTTGAGTTTCCGCATCCATCTGATCCTTCATGACCAAATGTGCAAGAGCATCTCTGAACATCGTATATACTTGATCATCGGAAGAGCTTCTTAAAATGAATGATTCGAATTTTGTGATCTGCTTATCTGGAAATAACTTGTATTCGAATGAACCTTTGCCATATTCACTTCTCGCAAAAAGTGCAAAAGATTTTTGAGGATATCTCGTTCTTGAACAGCCGCCGAATATTTTAATTCCAGCACCTTGATTAATAACTCTTTCGCCGGAAGGTTCAAACAATTCGATATTCACCGGGCGCTCCCAATCCTGGTTCAGATTTCTAATAGTTGCATCACATGAACCGCGAATACCGTTAGTACCGGTAACATAGATTCCAATTTTATCATCAAATAGATTTGCCGGATCCGTAACTAGAGAAACAACTGGCAAATTATTTTGCTCGTTAATCAAATAGGTGTTTGTTGCAATTAGACTTTGTGTCTTTCCAATTTCATATGCACGTGCTCTTATTGAAATAGTTGAATCTATCTTTAAAGGTACTGTATAGAGCAGGGAAGATTTGGTTGGTTCCGTTCCGTTTAATGTATAACGAATTTCCGCATTGCTGTTTGGTGAAGAAAGAGTAAGTGTTTGCCCATTCTTATAATACCCGCCGGAAATAGAAAAAACCGGAACCGGAGCTATCGCAATTTCTCCGCTTGAAATATTCTTTGCCGAAGGAGTTGGCGGTTTGAAGTAACCCCACTTGGAATTATCGTTTGAAAATCTTCCGTAAGACACATCATCATACTGATATCCAAATGTTATGGTATCTACCACCGCTCCGGAAGAATTAAAGAGTCCAACCGATTCACCATCGCGGCTCAGTTTAAAATTTGTATGAAGACCGGTATTCCTATCATCCGCCCAAAAAATTATATACCCGCTCGCCGGTATGATAGTGTTGGCGGGGATTTTCCACTTTGTTTTGTTTTTAAGATCATCGGATAAATAATACCCGCTCAAATCAATACTTGTAGTTGTTGTGTTTGCTAGTTCAATCCAGTCAGCATACTCTGAATAAACCGGGCTTTTGTTCGTCGCTACGTTGGAAGCTAAGATTTCATTAATTAATACACCGTTCGTCTGGGCATTAGCAACTACAGAGAACACGAAAAATATTGTTGACAGAATAAAGGTAGGCATAAGTTTCATGAGAAAATTTCCAGTAAAGTATAGAGAAGAAAATTATTTAGCGTGGATATCGCCATGCATCATAAATAGGACTTCATTAGCTAATTACACTCCAAAACATATCAAAAATGGCATCAATATTTACTGCATATTTTTAATTGTTTTTAAGTCTATAAGAATCTGTTAACTCTTTCTTAACTTTGCACCGAAAAACTTTGTTAAATTTTTACAGAAATAAACCACAATCAACAATTAAATTAATTCTGAACTTATTAGGTTAATGAAGAGATTCTCCAATCCAATATTATTACTGCTTACGATTGCTTCCTTACTATTTTTTTCTAGTTGTGAAAGAGAAGAATCTCCTACTATTCCTAAAAATCGAAAACCGGTTATACAAAAACTAACTGCTTCAAGTAAATATGTAATTGTGAATGGGAAAACACATCTTACAATTACTGCAACCGATCCAGATAAAGACTCTCTGAAATTTTCTTGGTCTTCCAATAGAGGACGGGTTACAAAAATTTCTAAAAATTATGCAACATGGAACGCTCCTTCTACAAGTGGAACAGATACAATTTTTGTTACAGTTAGTGATGGAAAAGTCTCAATCGTTGGCTCGATTATTTTAATAGTAGGTAAACCTCCGACCACTCCAATAACACTAAATCCTAAAAATGATTCCACGGAAGTATCGTTGTCTCCTAGTTTTAATTGGAAAAGCGATAAAACTGCAACCGATCACACTTTGCAAGTTTCTAGCGATCCAACCTTTAGACATTTAGTTATCAATAAGAGTGGAATTAAAACTTCCGGAAAAAATCTTAGCGGATTTAAGATAAACACAATTTACTACTGGAGAGTTAAAAGCAGCAATCTGTTTGGTTCATCTGGCTGGTCAAAAATTACAAAGTTTACAACTGTTGCCCCGCCGGTTACACCTATTTTAGTATCGCCAACTGATACTGCGAAAGATGCATCGCTCGACTTGCAATTGAAGTGGCATAAAATTAAAAACGCAGAACAATATTCAATTCAGATTGCAAACGATGAAAAATTTTCGGATGTAATCTTTACTCAAGAAAACATAAAAGACAGCATTACAATTGCAACCGGACTGAATTTTTATAAAAGCTATTTTTGGCGCGTTAAAGCAAAAAACATTTACGGAGAATCTGATTGGTCTACACCTTGGAGTTTTGATACAAAAGGAACCGCTCCAATTGCCCCAACTATATTCTTCCCGAGTGATCTTTCAACCAACATAACGCCCGAAACGAAATTATCTTGGACACCAGTCGAACATGCCGGGACTTATATTTTGCAAGTGGCAGAGGACAGTCTCTTCAAAAATATTTTTGTTTCTGAGGATACTTTAGCAGCTGCGAATTTCGAACTAAGGGGACTGAAATATTTCACCAAATATTTTTGGCGCATTGCTTCGATAAATGTTTATGGTAAATCCGATTGGTCTCAAACATATTCATTCACTACAAAACTGCAATCACCGACGGCCTTAATGCGAGATGAGGAGATAATTGATCTCCCAATGTCACCCGAATTATTTTGGACAGAAGTCAAAGGTGCTGAAAGTTATATTCTGCAAGTCTCCGATGACGAAAAGTTTTCAAACTTTTTAATTGCGGATTCAAATGTCACTTCTACCAGTAGAAGAATAACCGGACTGTCAGATTACACAAAATATTACTGGCGCGTTTCTGCAAATAATCCCAATGGAAATTCAGATTGGTCAAATGTTCAAACCTACAATGCCACCGGATATTTTTACCAAGGACTTCCTTATGGTAGTCAATCGCTTTATAATCCCGCATATGTGATTCTGACTGGCGGATTCGGCATGATACAATTCGGTGACCAGCGAGATGTTAAAAATTTTCCTTTCAAAACAGCTTTCAAAAACATCTGGAATAATTTCAAAGATCCGTTTACTCCAATTTCTCATTACGGCTGGTGGAATTTTTTCAAAGACCAAGTTTTTCCATTGTCTCTAAATAAACAAAGTGCGCAGTTCTGGCCCAATTATTCTCTGCACTTGATAGGCGGCGGAATGGAATATGCCGCAACTCGTGAGTGGTATAAATATTATAACTATCCATACCCGGAATGGCTTTCAGCGTTCACAATTATGACTTACCATTTGTTCAACGAAGTAGTAGAGAATGGAAGCCGAATTGGTGAAGACGTTGATCCTATAGCTGATTTTTACTTATTCGATATCGGCGGTATAATTCTATTTTCTTCCGAAAGTGTTAAAAGATTTTTTGCCGAAGATTTGAATCTTGCCGATTGGTCACAGCAATCATCATTCTCCTTAAATAAAGGTGAGTTACATAACAACGATCAATTTTTCTCTGTTAAATGGAAATTCCCTTTTTCAGATTCATGGCACGCATTCTATTACTTCGGGACAAATGGTGTTGGTGGGCTTTCATACAAAATGAAAGATGGTACCGCCTTTTCGTTTGGAGTTGGTTTAGCAGCTAGCGACCTAGTTGTTCTTGATGAGAAGACAAATAAGAAAACACTTGGTTTAGTTGGCAACTTTGCCGCATTCTATGATAAGAACAATTCACTGCTGGCATCTCTTTCGGTAACAATGAAAACTGATTACATGATTAACCTGAATATTTATCCCGGCTTAATAAAATTTTGGGGAGTTTCTCCCGGTCTTTGGGGAGCCTACAGTCAAAATGGAAATGTAATTTTAGGTATAACTGCTATGTGGGCACCCTTCGGTTTGGCTTACAGCACAAAATAAACAAGAATAACTCGGTGTTGTTTGTTAACGAACCAAAGTAAGTTTTTTTGTTTTGGAATAATCGCCGGCTTGAAGTTTATAGAAATAAACTCCGCTGCTTAAATTTCTACCGTCAAATTTAGCTTCATACTCACCGGCATCTTTTTCTTCATTAACCAGCACGCTAATTTCATTCCCAAGGATATCGTAAACCTTTAGAGAGATAAAACTTCTCTTCTGAATTTTGTATATAATTTTTGTAGTCGAGTTATATGGATTAGGAAAATTTTGCTTCAAAGCCACACCGTCGGCAAGTGCGTCATCATCACTGCTTGTTGTAGCTTTAAATTGAACTGAGTTGGACCAGTCCGACCACTTTAAATTATGATCTCGATATTGAACACGGTAGAAATAGTTTTTGTCAGTTACAAAAAGCGACCGGTTGAACGAGAGCTTGGTTAAGTTGATGTTTTTGTTAAGATCAACCGGGTTATAGTTCCCATCAACTCCGTAAACATTTTTCCAATTCACAATAGTGTTTACAATACAGTTGTTGTAATCAGCGCCGTCTGCAATCTGAACTCTAACGCTCATCAAAGAATCGCTGCTTATGGCAGATGTATTGAGAACTACTCTGCTAAAATTAATTGATGGAACGTATGCTGCCGGCTTTTCCGGCGCGGTCTGATCAATCTTTTTATACCATCTATCCATCAGTTCAGAATTTCTGCTCTTACTGTAATTACCAAGACTATATAAAAATGATTCAAAAGTTTTATTAGCTACATCAATTTCAATTATTTGATAGCAGTACTGATCAAGCGAGACATGAATGTTTGAAAAATCTTGATTTCTAAAAGAGCCCCATCTATCAACTTCGCCGCCGCCGCCGCCGCCGCAGACAATTCTAAAATCGCCGCTAGGATTTGAGAATTCCGATTCTATTGTCCCTCTCTCGAAACCATGAGTATGCCCGTACGAAATCTGAACTACCTTAGAATATTTCTTCAGAATAGGAAGAATCTGATAGTTAACATACTTCGAACCATTATCGGTTATTCCTTCTCCCCAAAGCTCAGAAATTGGAAGATGGTGAACGAGCAGAAACACAAAATCAATTTTTGGATTTGCTTCAATATCACCCAGCTTTTGATCAAGCCAAGTTAACTGTTTAACAGCGCTTAAATTTAGGAGATTGGAATTCAATCCGATAATTGCAGTGTTGCCTAATGTAAGAGACCAAAATCTTTCCTTAAGATCTTCCGGCTGATCAGAATGATCATCATACTTCATATAGGAATAGTAGTTTCGATTTTCTCCTTCATGATTTCCAGCTACAGTCATAAAGGGAATGTTCGCAGAGATTTTCGACATTGGGGCAAAATATTGTTTCGTCCATTGAGTAATATCATTACCCGACATAACCAAATCGCCGGAATGCAGTACCATGTTAACTTTTTTCTGGTAGTCGCTTCCATACAATTCTTGAAGCTTTTCTTTTGCTTGCTGAATTATCTTAACGACCATCGTTGTATCATTCGAGTGTGTATCGCTAAGCAGTAAGAACCTAAGCTTCCCTTTGTAATCGTTATCCGGTTGCGTCTTAAACGAATATACTTGCGAAGTGCCGCTGCCGCTGACAACTCTATAAAAGTATTCTGTATTCGGTAAAAGTTTTTCGAGTTTAACTGAATGCCAGCGATAAGGTGGAAAAATCATTTCGCTGTTTCCCAAAGCCGATTCACCAAGTAAATCGGTTGTGCCATATTCAACTTTAGTGAAAGAATCGTTCGGATCGTGCCAGCAAACATAAATTGAATTTGACCTTGGCGCTTGTAAATAGGGCTTAAGAATTAACTGGTTTTGTTGCACGCCGGTAATTGTATGCCCGAATCCGCCCAACGTTTTCACTTCATCCGTACTTAATGCCTTATCCCATATTGCAATTTCAGCACAATCAATTTCTCCATCTTCGCCATTGTTATCGGCAAATAGCAGCAAAAATTTATCTAGCGCAAATCTTCCGTGTAATGATTGAACAACTCCATTGCAAACCGGTTGACCATCTAAATAGTATTCGTGAAAAAATCCGTTCTTAACGGAAACAACCAGACGATACCATTCATTCGCCTTTATAGAATAATCTGAATACCCGGTTGCTTCTAAACCAACATTTCCATTGTTATTTATAAAGCAATCGCCATCATTGGAATTATTTGTACTGGTCTGAAAAAAACAGTGCCACCCAGCTAATGATGGAATTCGAAAATCAAATTGAAGAGTGTACTCGTTTACATAATAAGCATTGTTAGGGGGAACAATGCCATGATTCATTTTATAAAAACTTCCTTTACCAATTTTTACGGCGCCGTTACCCGGACCGGCGATTGCTGTATGAGCACCGACAAGCTCCAAATCATTACCAATATCTGCTTTTGTTAATCTGGAAGAATCTTCAAATCTCCACAACCCTTTTGGCGTTGGTACTTGACCGAGCATCAAGATTTGGAAGCCCAGTAGAATAGCAACAACTATTCGAAGATTTTTTAATTTGTTCATGAGCCTATTTAGGCCTTTCAATGTGTTTCAAAATGAATAGGAATATTTACTGCTTTAAAATAACATCAAAAGAAGCCTTGTCCAAAGATATACGCGTAAGGTGAGGCAAAACTATGTTTTCAGTCTATTCTATTCTATTTCTTCAATTGATCGTTATTTACCTTAGGAGTAAACTTTAGGCATTCTCTACCGGCTGATTTGTATACTTCTTCCGATGGAATTGAGAGTGATTTGAATCCAAAAGCTTTACACATGTATGGATGATTTCTCTCCCAAGTAATTTTGAAATGAACACATTTTCGGCAATCTATTGGCATGGTTTCAAGTAATTATTTATTGACTGATATCTTATTTGCAATTTATCCTTTAGATATGATTTTGCAAATACTGAATATAAACACCATCAAACAGTAAAAGTTTAGCAATTTATTAAATACAATAAATATGTTAGTTTTCATTTGCGATTATGTGCAACGCATTATTTATAATCTTATTCAAAGGGACTTTCCAAAATGAAAATGAAAAAACTACAATTAGTCTTAACGCTTATATTATTTTATTTTTATTTAAGTATCAGTGCTCAAACATCTCTGCCGCGCAGTACACCGGAAGAACAAGGAGTTTCTTCCGAAGGAATTCTTAAATTCTTGGAAGCTGCCGAAAATAGCAAGCATGAATTTCACAGCATTATGATTCTGCGTCATGGTAAAGTTGTGGCCGAAGGCTGGTGGAATCCATACAAGCCGGAACTTAGACACACAATGTATTCTGTTAGCAAAAGCTTTACATCCACAGCAATTGGTTTTGCTGTTGCAGAAAAAAAATTAACCGTTAAGGACCAAGTAATTTCCTTCTTTCCGGAATATTTACCGGAAACTGTAAGTGATAACTTGAAAGCGTTAACAATTAAAGATCTGCTTACAATGTCTGCTGGTCAGGTTCCCGATCCAACTCCATCTATTAGAAATTGGGATCGCGATTGGGTTAGATCATTTCTTGCCACTCCATTTCCTAAAAAACCGGGAACTGAATTTCTTTACAACTCCGTTGCAACGTTCATGCTTTCGGCAATTATCCAAAAAGTAACCGGCGAGAAATTAATTGATTATTTGAAACCAAGATTATTCGATCCGCTTGGAATTTCCGGAATGGACTGGGAAGTCAGTCAGTTTCAGATAAACACCGGGGGCTGGGGCTTAAGAGTTAAGACTGAAGACTTAGCAAAATTTGGTCAGCTATACTTGCAGAAAGGAAATTGGAACGGGAAGCAGTTGCTGCCCAAAGAATGGATTGAAGAAGCGGCTACAAAAAAAATTGAACAAGCCCCGAATGCCCCTCAAGCTAAAAAAGATTCCAGCGATTGGATGCAAGGCTATTGTTATAAATTCTGGCGATGCCGCAATAACGCTTACCGGGGCGATGGCGCTTACGGCCAATTCATTATTATAATGCCGGAACAAGATGCTGTAGTTGCAATTACAGCCGAATCGTTCGATTTGCAAGGCGAAATTAATATGGTTTGGGATTACATATTACCTGCAATGAAAAAAGAAAATCTTCCGGCAAATGAAGCAATGGCAAATAAACTAAAGCAAAAGTTAGCCTCGCTTGCATTGCCGCTTACACCCAAAAGCAGCAATTCAAAATTAACTGAGGTGATCGATGGAAAAACTTATTCAATCGAAACAAACGAGAAAGGTTTGACCGGCGTTTCATTCCAAATTAATGATGAGCAATGCAATGTTACATTTAGAACCAAATCCGATTCATACAAAATCGCTTTTAGCTTTGGACAATGGATTGATGGAGAAACAATTAAGCAAGGACCAAGTTTGATTACCGGTTCAAGGTCAAATTTTGTTAATGCCGATGTTTCAAAAATAACCGGAAGCAGCAATTGGAAAGATGAAAACACATTGGAACTTATTCTTCGCTATATAGAGAGTCCTCACACCGAAAAATTTATTATTCATTTTGTAGAAGACACAATTACTCTAGAGGCTCAAACCATCTATGATGGAAGGGAAAGAAAAACAATGAAGGGGAAAATGCTTCCATAACCCCCCTTTTAGTTTTTTCCATAAGCTTTCAACCAAAAAACCGGCGCATAAATTCTGCGCCGGTTTTGTTTCCGGAATTCTCTTTTAGTTACCAAATCAGATATTCGAAAAAATGCGATGAATTTTCCCTTATTTTATTTTTCTCCAGCGTGAGGATTTTTACATTTTTGTCGTCAAATGATCTAGAGATATCATAGAAACATTTTCTTATCGATCATTGGAGCAACAATGCTTAACAAAATAATTACAATCATCTTTGTTTCCTTGCTGGTATTTTATATTGCTACCGGCTGCAAAAGTGAAACCGCTACAGAACCCGAAAGCAGTGAAACAACTACAACAAACGGCACCAATATTAAAGTAGGTACAACCGGTAAGACGATTGCTGAAATATCCGCTGGAAATAAAAAAGACCACGAAGCAGCAGACGACTACACTTGGAATAGTTCGGAAGTCATTCCAATTGTGTTAAACGGAACGGCGATAACTTCAAGTAGCAGTTCTGTAACAGTTAGCGGAAGTATTGTTACAATTACTTCCGGCGGCACTTTTAGTTTAAGCGGCAGTCTTACGAACGGACAGATTAACATAAACTCAACGGATGCAAAAGTTGTTCGCTTAATCTTGAATGGAGTAAATATTACAAATACTACCAACGCACCAATTAATGTGATTGCCGCAGAAAAAGTAGTAATTGTAGTTGCCGACAATACTCAAAATTATGTTACCGATGCTTCTACATATGTTTTTGCAAACGCGAGTGATGATGAACCAAACGCCGCTATCTTTAGCAAGGCCGATCTATCTTTTTGCGGAAATGGCTCTCTGACTGTTAAAGGCAACTACAACGACGGCATTGCCAGCAAAGATGGGCTCATAATCAAAAGCGGAACAATAAATATAACTTCGGTCGATGACGGCATTCGCGGGAAAGATTATTTAGTTATTAAGAGTGGTAACATTAATGTGAATGCAAAGGGAGACGGTCTTAAATCCGATAACGATGAAGATTCTACTCGCGGATATATTAATATAACTACAAGCGTAATGAATATAGTCAGCGGCGGAGATGCTATTACTGCACAAACAGATGTTTTAATAAACGATGGAACTTACACAATAACCTCCGGTGGCGGAAGCGGATATACCGCCTCTTCAACAGTCTCTTCAAAAGGAATTAAAGGTTTAGTCAATACTATTATTTCCGGCGGAACATTTACTCTTAGTACAGCGGATGATGCACTTCATTCTAACAAAAATCTTGTGATCAATGGTGGAACATTTTCAGTTGCTTCCGGAGATGACGGTATTCATGCCGACGCTACTCTGTTTATTGATAGTGGAACGATCAACATCACCAAATCGTACGAAGGTATAGAGAGTGCTGCACTAATTATTAATGGCGGAGAAATCCATATTGTATCGAGTGATGATGGAGTTAACGGAGCTGGCGGAAGAGATGCCTCCAGTCCGGGAAGTTTTGCCCAAACCGGAAACTACTATCTGTATATCAATGGCGGTTACATCTTTGTTAATGCTACCGGAGATGGAATTGATATTAATGGCTCAATAGTTATGACAGATGGAGTTGTAATTGTTAATGGTCCAACAGCAAACATGAACGGGGCAATAGATTATGACGCTTCATTCAAAATTACCGGCGGCTTTATTGTTGCAACCGGCAGTTCCGGTATGGCACAAGCGCCGGGAACGTCCTCATCGCAATATTCGGTTTTAATTACATTCAAGTCCACACTTGCGGCTAACACATTATTCCATATACAGAACAGCATCGGTGCAGATATATTAAGTTTCGTTCCAAAGAAGGCTTATCAATCTGTTGCACTTTCATCACCTAAACTAACAAAGGGCACTTACGATATTTATTATGGAGGCTCCTCAACCGGGACTTTGAAAGATGGGTTATATACCGATGGGGTTTACACAGCGGGAACAAAAGCGGGGAGCTTTACAATTTCCAGTATTGTAACCAAGGCTAATATTTAAGAAAACATTCGACGCTCCTGTAAGCGGCTCTGGAATTATTTAAGCACTGTTTCTATTCTCTTTAATAGTTCCGGAGTTTTTTTTACAATTTTTACCACCGTATATAGCCGCCGCTTAGATTTGCTGCATTTAGTCCTAGTTTCTTTAGTTTGCTCACAGCAGATATGCTTCTGCTTCCGGTCTGACAATAACAAATAATCTCTTTTGATTCATACTTTTTCAGTTGATCGGCTTTCATAGAAATTTCGTGCAGCGGAATATGAATTGAAGGTTTTATTGAACCTGCTTTTCGCTCCCCATCGGTTCTTACATCTAACAACACAACGTTCTTATTTTCTTTCAGCATCTGTTTTACTTCGGCTGTATTATAGTTTTTCATTGACCGGGTTGCAAAATATTTTTTTACTCTGAGTACAACTATTAACGATACAAATACAAGAAGAACTATTTGAGTGGTTTCCATTATTTCCTTTTTATTAGATAATCAAAAACGAATAGAACGCGGATAACGCAGATTAAACTGATTTCCGCAGATTACTTTTGAACAAAATATGCTAAGCTCAATCTTTAATCTTTTAGATACAAAAAGAGGCGGAAGGATTCATGTAAAATTGATTTTTCCTTCTGCCTCTTCTATGAAGTTTATTCAGATTCAGCGTTACTTGTTATAACGCTCCGGCTAAAATACTCCGGCTAACTTCCAGATTTATATCTCTCGTTTCCGATAGAGCAGTTAAATGTTTTTCTTCCAATCCGGACAGAAGTGCATCAAAATCTTTTTCGCTTACGCCATAATCTTTTAATCTGGTTTTAACTCCAAGACTTTCGAAGAATTCGCGGGTTTTGGAAATTGCTGAATCAACTTTTTCATCATCTGTTCCATCAGTAATCTTCCAAACACGCTCGGCATACTGTAATAGTTTTGCGCGTTTGTTTGCTTTCCTAATCTCTAATATAGAAGGAAGTATTATAGCCAATGTTTTAGCGTGATCAATTCCAAAGTGCGCGGTTAATTCATGTCCTATCATGTGAGTTGCCCAATCTTGCGGCACACCGGCGCCAATTAAACCATTGAGCGCCATTGTAGAATTCCATACAAGATTTGCTCTTGTATCGTAATCGGTTGGATCATCAATTGTTTTTCTACCAATCTCAATTAGTGTCTGCAAAATGCCTTCAGCAGTTCTGTCCTGAAATCTTCCATCTACCGGATAAGTAATATATTGTTCCATAGTATGCACGAATGTATCAATCACACCATTTGCAACTTGTGTTGCCGGTAAAGTATAAGTTAATGTTGGATCGAGAAAAGAAAATTTTGGAAATGTTAATTGATTAATAACAGCATACTTGGATTCCTTATGACTTATTACAGCGGCAGCATTCATTTCGGAACCGGTGGCTGGAAGTGTAACTATAGTTCCCAATGGAAGTGCCTCTTTCAAGTCAACTGGCTTAAAACTATGGTACAAAATTTCTTGCGGATTGCCTTCATACTTTGCGGCAAGTGCAATAAATTTAGTCCCATCCATTACAGAACCGCCGCCAATTGCTAATAAGAAATCTATTCCCTCTTTTTTAATTACATCAACTGCCTTCATCAGTGTTTCAAATCTAGGGTTCGGTTCTATACCTCCAAACTGAAATACTTCGTATGCGCTTAATGCTTCTTTTACTTTATTAAGAGTACCGTTTTTTTCAACACTGCCGCCGCCGAATAGAATTAATACTTTAGCTTTCTGAGGCACATAGTTAACCAATTCATTTAATCTTTCTTTGCCAAACACAATTACAGTGGGATTATAAAAAACGAAGTTGTTCATATTTTTTCCTTAGAATTTTATTTGTTACAAAAATAAACAAACTTTTTACAACATAACTTTTACTTCTATAGTAGGTTTTTAGCCCATCTATGTTGCCAACCATAAAAATAATTTCCCGCTATCGTCAACAAACGGACAACCCGTTTCTATTGTTTTTTAAGAAGTCATTTCACAACATTTATGTTGTCTATAAATAATTATCCAAATATCTTCACGGCAATATTAAAGAGCAGTCATAGTATGGCCGACCTCGCATTAATCTTAAAAGAACTACAGCAAGAGTTAGTAGCATTACGGGAGGGAAATGCAAAGCTGAAAGAAAGTTATGAGAAACAAAAAGAAGAACACCAACAAAAAGTAGAATCCCTAAAGTCCAGCGAAAGCAATTATCATAAGCTTTATTCCATGATGAGGCTAATGAGTGATACTATGCCCGATATGCTCTGGGCACAAGATCGGGACAAAAAATTTCTTTTTGTAAACGAATCAATGTGCAAAAATCTTCTAAATGCATGCGACACATTTGAACCGATTGGTAAAACCAACCTCTTCTTTGCACAGCGGGAACGGGAATCCCATCCGGAAGACCCAACATGGTATACCTTTGGCGAGCTATGTATGGATTCCGATACGATTACGCTTAAAGAAATGAAACCAATGCAGTTTAACGAGTTCGGAAATGTTAAGGGTAAATTTCTTTTTCTTGATGTTCACAAGGCCCCTCTATTTAACAGCAAAGGTGAACTACTTGGAATTGTAGGCTCAGCAAGGGATATTACTGCAAGAAGAGAAATTGATCAAGAGTTGTCAAAATCCGAAAACCTTTTCCGTTCTATATGGGATAACTCATTGGATGGGATGAGGCTAACAGATAAGAGTGGAATAGTTGTTAAGGTTAACCAAGCTTTTTGTAATCTAGTAAATAAAAGCAAGGATGAACTGGAAAACAAAAGTCTATCAGAAGTATATAAACCGGAGTTGCGAGAGCACATACATTCATCTCACATAAAAAATTATAAAAATAACGCTATAAAACCTTACGTTGAAAAGGAATTTGTTTTATGGGATAATCGAAAAAAGTGGTTCGCTGTATCGAATGCTTACTTAAATCCCGCCACTGAAGATTCACTGGTACTCGGTATTTTTAGAGATATAACAAAAAATAAAAAATCGAAAACAGCACTACTAGATAGTGAGAAAAACTACAGAACCCTTGTCGAAAATATGCAAGAAGGAATGCTTGTTGTAGACAACAACGACACTATACTCTTTGTTAATCCAACATTTTGCGATTTGACCGGCTATACAAAACAAGATTTGATCGGGAAAATTGGTTATGAAGTGCTGGTGGGTCCCAGTTTACACGAGTTAATTATTAAAAAGAATATAGAACGGTTAAGCGGAGTTCGCGAACAGTATGAACTTGAAATGATAAAGAAGGATGGAGAAAAAATTCTCTTTCTTATGAATGCCGTACCCATAAAGGATATTAATAATATCGTAATAGGGTCTTTTGCAACTTGTATAGATATAACCAAACGAAAAGAAGTTGAAGAAATGTTGAGTGCGAGCGAAACAAAATTCCGCCATATACTAAACATCTCTCCAATTCCCATGGCTTTGAATGACAATCACCGGAAAATAACTTATTTGAACCCGGCATTTATTCGTACATATGGCTATACTCTTGAAGATATCCCAACTATAGACGATTGGTGGCCAAAAGCATATCCAGATTTAAATTATAGAGAATGGGTTATACAAGTATGGGAGGAGGAACTTGAGCGGACTAAAAAGACCGGCTATGAGTTTAAACCTTTGGAAGTTGTGGTTAAGTGTAAGAATGGTACAGACAAGACTATATTAATAAGTTCTTCAATTTATCCAAGTCACCCGGGAAATGATCTTGTTGTTGCTTTCTTTGATATCACAGATAGAAAACTTGCAGAAGAAGCTTTGCGCGAAAGTGAAGACAGATATAAAGCTATCTCTCAATACTCAAATAATGCGATCTGTATTGTTGATGAATCCGCAAAAGTAGAATGGGTTAATCATCAGATGCTGACGGTAAGCGGCTATACTGAAGAAGAGATTTTAAATGCCGAATCATTCGCTTCATTCATCGCGCCGGAGTCTCAAAAATTTATCTTTTCCAATTTTCAGAAAGTGCTTTTAGGTGAAGAATATATACACCACTATGAATTTTATTTGATACATGCCGACGGCTCTAAGAGATTGTATGAAAAGTATATGATGCATTATACCGATAAGCATGGCAAACTGAAGTTGCTTATCGATATGACAGACATTACAGATAGAAGAATGGCCGAAAAAGCGTTACAGCAGACAAACCAAAAATTAGAAGCAATGATTGCAGCTTCACCGGATGGAATAGGAATGCTAACATTAGACGGAAGGATGCTTTTAATCTCGGATAAATTAGCAAAAATGAACGGCTATACATATGAAGAGTCAAAAGAAGTGTTGGGAAAATCAGTTTTCGAATTCATTGACCCATCTTGTCATCAATTACTAAAAGATAATATCAAAAAGTTATTTGAAGGAAAAGCAGATAAAAAACTTTCCGAATATATTGCTATACGGAAGGATAAGAGCCGTTTTAATATAGACATTAATTCTTCTATCCTGTACGACCAAGATGGTAAAGCTACAAGCATGCTCTTTATTGAAAGAGACATAACAGAACGAAAACGGGTGGAAGAAGAACTTGAAAAACACCGAAAACATCTGGAAGAGTTAGTAAAGGAAAGAACTGCCGAACTTAATAAAGCGAACGTTTCTTTAAGAAGAGAGATTGAGAAACAGAAGGAATTTGAAATGCTTCTTAAAAATTCGCTAACCAAAGAAAAAGAATTGAGTATGATGAAGTCAAGCTTCATTTCTACTGCTTCTCATGAATTTAGAACACCACTCACCTCAATACTTTCCTCTTCGGAAATGCTGCAACGGTATAAGAAAAGATGGGATGATGCCAAAAAGGATGAGCATTTTGATAGAATTAAAAGGCAAGTTGATTATCTCACAAAACTGCTAGACGATGTTCTGCTTATTAGTAAAACAGAATCGGGAAGGATAGAATACAATCCATCGGAAGTAAACATACGGCAACTGATAGAAGATAGTCTGAAAGAATCGAAAGCACAGATGCAAGAATCTCACAAAGTTGTTAAGAAGTTTACTTGCGAAAAAAATACTTTTAATGTAGATGGTAAACTGATGAGATTTATAATCAGCAACTTACTTTCCAATGCAATTAAGTTTTCACCAAACGGAGGTAAGATAGAAATTAAAACAGACTGTAACGCTAAAGACTTAAAACTGGCTATCAGCGATCAAGGAATTGGATTAGCACCGGAAGATGTGAACAAGATATTCCAATCATTTTACCGGGCATCTAATGTTGGGGCAATTTCCGGAACCGGCTTGGGTTTATCAATTGTCCACCATGCAGTAGAGTTGCACGGAGGAAAAATTATAGTAAAAAGTGAATTGGGTAAGGGAACTACATTCGAGGTCAGTATTCCACTGAAGAAGAAAAGAACTGTCGAAGAGGTTTCTAAAAAGAAAAAGAAGTAAAAGAGTATATTCAGAAAGGTGACCGGTTAAAAAATTGTTAGCCGGTCACTAAAAACGAAATTAGAAAACAATTCCAACTGAAAAATAATGTACACCATTTAATCTGCCAAAATCTTGGTAAGCGTAATCGACTTTAGCTTTTATTAATTCAAAGATTCTGTAGTTCAAACCGAAGCCCAGTGTTAAACCTTTTTCAGAATCTGACTCAAATAAAGAATTATATCCGGCTCTCAAGTGAATGATTTCATTCCATGCGAATTCCAACCCGGAGTTTATTGATTCGGTATTATCGTTTGGATGAACTGCATCAACACCAAGAGTTAATCTTGTACTGCTGCTTTTAATAACATCGGCAGAAATACCAAATCTGAAAATCAATGGGAGATCAAACTTATCAAGTTCGATATTAGAGTTGATTAAATTTTCGTCTCCGGCGCCCGAAGTATAAACAACAGTTGCATCTCTACCGGAAAGCTGCATCTTCGTTCCGAAATTTGAAATGCTGGAAGCAATTCTTAGCTCATTTAAGATTGGAATTTTATAAAGCGTACCAATATCTATTGCAAAACCGTTAGAATTCATATTCCACAAATTCTCGCTAATGTACTTTACATTAAATCCAATTGAGAAATTAGTGGTTAGGTATCGCGAAAAATTTACACCCATTACTAATGTATTGTAGGTAAAAAATTCGCCGGTACCTTCGGGATTTTCAATTGTACGCACTTTCATATCATCCATAGATAACACTGATACAAAAGCGCCAAGTGTTCCAACTCCCGATAAATTAGTTGCGAATGCGGCAAAGTCGTGACTAACATCCGAATAAAGTGATGTATGATTAAACATAGCTTCATTCGAATTAATATTAGCCGTTCCGCTTGGGTTCCAGTAAATAGAAGTTATATCATCTGCAATTGCGGTAAACGCGCCTCCCATTCCAATTGCGCGTGGACCGACATTCATTTTAAGAACTTGAGCGGCAGTTGTGCCGGTTTTAGTTGTCTGCGCTAATGCATCGGATATGAAAAACAGAACAAATAAAACGGTGAACGATAAAAATATTTTTTTCATATTGTCTCCGGCCTTACTTTATTAAGGCAAACTTGATTAACTTTTCACCAATCTCCGGCGCGTCTATATGAGCCAGATAAACACCATAAGCAACACTGAACCCATCCCGGTTTAATAAATTCCAGAATTCTCGACCATTATCAAATCCGGAATCATGATTGAGAGTTGCTACAAGTTCACCGCTAAGAGTAAAGATTCTTATGGTACACTTCATAGGAAGGTTTTCAAAGTATATTCTCCGTTCACCGCGGTTTTGTCCCGATAGTTTATTTGCCGGTTCAATCTCATTTGTTCCAATGTAAGGATTTGGAACTACGTAAATATTATCAAGACTATTAGGCGCTTTTTCATTTTGAACAAAGCCGGCGTTTGTCTGAATTGTGAAAACATCTTTAGAACTGTATGGTCTCTTAGTATATATGAACAGAACATCACCGTTGCCCGGGACCTTTGTTGGTTCTGTTGTTGAAGGAGAGACAACAAGACTCCATGCAATTTGAGAACCGGTTCCGCCGGCAGTGCCGGTTTTGTAGAAAACAATCTCCTCTCCCAATGTCCACGCAGAATCGTTTGTGGCTACCGCTTCTTGTAAATTTGTAACAACTGGTATTGGAACTCCGGTAGTAACATCTTCAACTTTGTATTTTACCGGAATATCAATAAAGCCTTTTCCCGAAACAAACTTCTTTGCCGTAGAAATATTTGTGTTTGAAAATGTAACTATGTAATCAGCCGGTTCTGCTTTTGGACTTCCGGCCGGTCTTAAATAGAATCTGAAAGGAAGATCAAGATTCGATGACCATTTCGATTTAGTATCATCAAAGCTGAGAGCCGGATTATCTTTTACTTTAACTAAAACTCCATCAAACACCGGATTTGAATCTTCTCCATTTAATGCTTGGCTCTGATAAAGTTTATAGTTTCGATAAGTAATAAAATATTCTTTTGCCTCAAGCATTGTGCTGTTGTCTGTTCTCTTTATAGAACCCTTTTCTAAATTCAGCACATAATCTGTTGTACCGGAATAAACTTTTCCGGAAGCATCTGTAACCTGAAGCGATGCGTCGTTAATCAAATTTGTATTTGCCAGACTTGTAAATTTACTACCGTACAGATAGAAAGATTCTTTTATTGATTTCTCGCCAACAACAGAATAATTCTTGCCTAAGGTTGCTTTGCCGGAAGAGTAAACCGAATCTTTAAATGTGAGTGAATACTTTTCTCCTTTAACCGCGAGATCATTAATTAAATCAAAATTTACATCACCGTTTCCCAATCCAGAATTATGCTGCACATCAGTGGCACTTATTTCCGGACGGTTATAACCCGCAGCACGCGGACCAGGAATAACCTGAACGGTATTATCATCAAAGATCAATTTACTTGTTATTGGATCGGAAGAAATTTTCTTTGTTGATTCAGATGGCGGAATACCTAAAGAATCGCCGTGATCGTAAGAAACAACAGCGTAATAGTAAGTTTGTCCATTACGAACATTATTTGAATCTACAAACGAGTGAACTAGACCGGAGTTATCGCCTAGATAATAATTTAATCCTCTTCCCAAATACGGTACAGGATGATAACCTTTCCATGCATTACTTAAATCCCACTTTGCGCTAAAGCCATTTACATCCTTAAGCGGTTCATATAAGAATTTTGAACCCTTGCCATCAGTAACAGTTTGTGCATCAGCGAAATCCGGTCTGGTGCTTCTATAAATTACATAACCTTCAAAATCTTGTCCGGTAATTGGATCTATACTTTTTTCGGAATT
>JBAYTN010000018.1:0-63257 GCA_041675645.1 Melioribacteraceae bacterium | reverse complement strand
GGTCCAACTAGAGCATTTCTTCCAAGCATTAAAACTTGTCCCGGTTTTACATTTCCGGTAATAGGATGTGAGTCTTTAAGAACTCCATTCAAGTAAATTTTTGCAGCGGTTCCATCATAAACACCAACAAGATGAATCCACTGGCCGCTAATCAAATCTGCTTCCGGAATTCCCGGTCTTTCGGCAGAGACAGTTGTAGTAACTTTGAAACGAAGTTCTTTGTTTCCCTTATCAAGATAGATTGCGTATTGATCGGCATCAGAATCGAAGAGGCCACAAAAAGAACCGGAAAGTTCTGCCGGTAACTGTGCAAGTTTAGCCCAAAGAGAAACTGAAACCGCCGGTGCGTTAATATCAAAAGATGGTGAAGCAGCAAACTGAACATAATCATCAACTCCGTCAAATTGTAACCCGTTGCCTAAAATTCCTTCACCTAATTTTGTTCCTTTCCTCAGCATACCATTGTTAGCGTTCGCTGTGTAATCTGTTAGCACGGTGTCTTTTTGTATATCATCCATGCTGAAGTAAGAAATAGTTTCAGCTTGTAGATTTTTGTGTGCGAACTTTGAACTATCCGGTTTTATTGTGTTTGGAATTCCGGACTTGTCTTTCACTCCACTAACTATCAATTCGTATGTAGCTTCTGTTAAAGGAGAAGTTGTAAGAATAACTTGTTTTTGATCGAGAGCTAATTTAGCGCTTGTGATTGTAGCGGCTTTGTCTAACTTATAATTTGCAACGGTTTCAGCAGTTGCTTGATCAACAGTTTCGTTGAATTCGACAACAAGCTTATTACCTTCTGCACGCGAAGTTGTATATGATACTGATGGTTTGTAAGTGTCCTTATCCATCAAAGCTGTTAGTTGGTTACTATATTCGGCACTGAACAGCCCGGCGGTGTTCTTTGCCCTAAGTCTGTAGTAATGTATTGTGTTTCCATCTACATTCTTATCAATATACTCTGTAACTGTGCCCGGTACAGTTGCTATCAAATTAGTTGGATCGCTATGGTTATCTCTATAGATTTCATACATAAGTCCACTTTCATAATTCGTAACTGCTTTCCACTGAAGTTTTACATCCATGTTGGTAACAGAAACAGAATTTAAGAGTACCGGTGATGGTGCTTTGTCTAGAGGTGCAACTTTTGCGCTTTTGAATAATTCTGTAACTTCAATCTGGCTCAGTGCGGTATTAAATACTTGTACATTATCAATACCACCGCTAAAATAGCTGGCAGCTGCTATTCCGCTTCTAGCGAGCATTGCAACTTGTCCGGTCTTCACAGTTCCGGTTAATGGGTGAGTATCCATCAAGTTACTGTTTAAATAAATTTTTGCGTTGGCCCCATCATAAACACCAACAATATGAATCCATTGTCCGGCTACTAAATTCGCGGCTGGAATACCCGGACGTTCTGCAGAGGCACTTGTAGCAACTTTAAGTCTTAGTTCATTATTGGCTTTGTCTTCGTATAAGACGTATTGGTCTGCATCTGAATCGAATAATGGACCGTAAGCTCCCGGTAAGTCCGCTGGTAAATAATCTAAGTAAGCCCAAAGTGAAACAGTAACCGCACTTCCACCAATATCAAACGAGGGAGAGGCGGCAAATTGAACATAGTCATCAACGCCATCAAACTTAAGGGCGTTGCCTATTTTACCTTCTGTAAGTACCGGTCCGTTTTTTAACACTCCATTATTTGCATTAGTAGAAGCATCAATAAGAACGGAATCTGCTTGTAGTTCATCACATCCATAGAATGCAACGGTTTTTGTTGATAATGCTTTGTGTAGCATAATATTGCTGACTGTAACCATTGTGTTGGGAGTTTTGGCTTTATCTTTTACACTTTTTACAGTAACTGTGTAAGAGTTTTCCGCTAGCGGTGAAGTAGTTATCTGTACTGTTTTTTGATCCAGTAATAGTTTAGCAGTTGAAACAGTTACAGCTTTGTTAACTGTATAGTTGGCTTTGTTTTCTGCAGTTGTTTTGTCTACTCTTTCGCTGAACTCAATGTTTATCTTTGTGTCTTCTGTGTTTGAGGTTACATAAAGAACGGTTGGTTTTGTTAAATCTGCAAGTGTAGTGGCAGAAACTTCGTTGCTGAAATTAGCACTAAGTAACCCGGCACTGTTCTTGGCCTTAATTCTATAGTAATACTTCGTTGTTTCGGTAAAAGTATCGTCTGTGTATTCCAATACATTTCCAACACTTGCAATCAAAGTTGCTGGAGCTGGATTTACGTCTCTGTAGATATTATAACCGATAATTGCACCTTCGTTATCGGTAGCAGCATCCCATTTTAATGAAACCTTTGTCTCAACTATAGTTGGATCGGAAAGGTTTACATCAGTTGGCGGTGTAGTATCAGTAACGGATTTCATCAATGCCGGATTATCTGTAGTAATAGCATCAATACCAAGACCAATATATTTTGTCATCGTTGCAGCGCTGTTAATTGTCCAGCTGTTAAACTTAACATTCTTTGAATGAGCATAATCCAAAAACGCTTGGGTTGGAGCCGAACTGCTGCCCAACCAATTAATTCCGGCAGCTGCTAATTGATCGATAACTGCATTTGTGTTCGACGACCCAAATAATTGAGTAGCAATTGTTGGGTCAATAGTTCTAGATTCCGTTACTTGAGCTAAACTGAAACCCGAGATAATGACCCGATTCTTCATTCCTAAATCTTGTACCAACTTAATTACTTTTCCTACTATTCCCGTGGTACTTCCTTTTATCTCGATTACAACACCAACATTATAAGTTGCATTTTTAGCCAGCATTAAAGATTCGTATAAAGTTGGAATTTTTTCACCCGTGAACGCGGCAGAAAACTTGACGCCGGCGTCAACAGCTCTTAACTGTTCATATGTCATTGCTGTAACGGTACCGGTTCCGCTTGTAGTTCTGTTGATAGTAGCGTCATGCATAATCATAAGTGAATCATCTTTAGATACATAAACATCCAGCTCAAAATATTCCGCCTTTAATGCAATGGCATTTTTAAATGCAGCTAGAGTATTTTCCGGTGCGAGCGCCGCACCTCCTCGGTGTGCAATGTTTGCTACCTGTGCAATTCCGTTTGAATAGAACAAAAACAATAAGATAATTAAGAGAATTTGTTTAATTGGCTTTTGATTCATGTCGCCTCCTTTAAGTAAGTGTTGGTTTCTTTAATCTGGTAATAGAATAGTACAGAATGATCTTAAAATAAATTAGAGTAGTAGCTACTGAATCACAATAGCGCAAACGTGGTATCTGAATTTGGGAGGAATCCGTGGTGAGTAAGCATAAAAAAACCCTCTCCCGGAAATACTGAGAGAGGGCCTTCTAGGAATTGAAACAACTACTTTAGGAGGAGCAATTTCTTTGTAGATGAAAACTTGCCGCTAACCATTCTATAAATGTAAACACCCGAGGCTAATTTGCTTGCATCGAAGTTTGTAGAGTGATATCCGGCGTTTTTAAAACCATCTTGAATAACAGAAATTTCATTACCAAGAATATCGTACACTTTAATAGTTACGTTGCCCGCTGCGGGCATAGCGTAATTAATCTTTGTCATTGGGTTAAATGGATTTGGATAGTTCTGTGAAAGTGAAAAATCAGTTGGAAGAGATCCATCGGTTTTTTCAACACTTACTAAATGACCAAAACCTCCAAGTGCTTTTACTTCGGCAGAAGTTAGGGAATAATTGTAGATAGATAATTCAGCGCAATCGATATCGCCATCTTCACCATCTTCATCGGCAAACATTAGTAGCTCTTTATCTAATCCAAAACGTCCGTCAATCGCTTGTATCGTTCCGGTAAGAACCAAAGATCCATCAAGATAGATTAGGTAATGTGTTCCGTTCTGGACTGTTACCACCATTCTATACCATTCATTTTGATTTATTGAATAAGTAGTGTAACCGGTTGCAGCCAAACCAATATTTCCGGTTTTGTTTATGAAGCAGTCTCCATCGCCCGTATTTGTTGCGTTGGTTTGGAAGAAGCAATGCCATTCTTCCAAAGATGGAGCTTTAAAATCGATGCGGATACTATATTCATTTACTAATAATCCGCCACCATTTGGTTCAATTTCATGAGTAATTTTATAATGACTTCCTACGCCTACTCTTGTTCCAAAATTGGTAAGAGTTGGGCCATCAACAGATTGGTCGGTTCCAACTAATGTAAGAGGTTTACCAACTGTAGCATCTAACAAACTGAAAGGATTATCAAATTTCCAATTTCCAACTAAAGCTTTTGTTGCTGTTCCGCCACCGGAAAGCTTGTGGCCGAATCCGGCAAGTGTTTTTACTTCTGCTTCTTCTAAAGCACGATCCCACATTGCAATTTCTGCAATATCAATTTCAGCATCATCACCGTCATCATCGCCGGCTAAAACAACTTTAGTATCAAGTGCAAATCTGCTATCAACTGCTTGTTTTGTCCCTTCTAACAGCAACTGGCCGTCTAAGTAATATCTATAATGTGATCCATTCTTTACTGAAATAACTAAGCGATACCATTCGTTAGGAATGATAACATAAGCACCATAACCTGTAGCTTGTGTTCCAATCTTTCCTTCTTTATTGATGAAGCACTCGCCATCTGTGTTCCCGCCGGTAACAGCCTGGAAGAATGTTCTCCACTTGGTTATATCCGGAACTTTGAAGTCGAATTTAAATGTGTATTCGTTTACTAGTGTTCCGCCACCATTTGGAGCAATTTCATGAGTTGCAACATAATGACTGCCAACATCAACTCTTGTTGCTTTATTAATTGCGGTTGGTCCGTCTACAGAAAGCTGAGTTCCAACTAATTCCAAATCGTTTCCGTAATAAGCTTCTGTTAAGCTAGTCGGGTAGTCAAAGTTCCACATTGCTGCCGGCTGAAGAGTTGCCGGTGTTTGTTTGTGATTATAACCGCCTAACAATTTTGCTTGCCCGCCGGTTAATGCTTTATCCCATATTGCAAGTTCAGCGCAATCAATTTCGTTGTCTTCACCATCTTCATCGGCAAAAACTAAAAGAACTTGATCCAGAGAAAATCTGCCATCTATACTTTGCACTGTTCCGTCTTTCAAAAGCTGTCCATCTAAATAGTATTTATAGAAAACACCATTCTTAACAGAAACAACTAAGCGGTACCATTCGTTTGTGTTAACAATATACGTGCTGTAGCCTGTAGCCTGCACACCAATTTCGCCGGAGTCTCTTATAAAACAATCTCCATCAGTTGCATTATCAGCGCTGGTTTGAAAAAACGCTTTCCAAGTTCCAACATCTTTAACGCGGAAATCGAATTGCAGTGTGTATTCGTTAACCAGAGTAGTTGGGGAAGGGGTGATTCCGTGTGTCATTTTAAAATGAGTACCAACTCCAATACGAGTTGCACCGTTACCGGCGGCTGGACCATCAATCGGTTGCTGAAGTCCAACTAATTCTAAGTTTGTACCTAAATCTGCTTTAGTGATATTAGCGGCATCGTCAAATTTCCACCAGCCTTTGCGCGTAGGAACTTGTGCTATTGTAACTGATATAATAGAGAATAGTACTAGGAGGGTAAAGATTTTTTTCATGATTCACCTTCTATGTTGTGTTTGTTTGTTAACGTAATGAAGTAATCATCTGAGAATTTTGCGTAAGGAAATTAGAACTGATAGGTTAGAGCCTCAATAGCGCAAACGTGGTATTTGATCTACTAAGGCTCTGACGCGTAAATAAAGAATTAACCGATTACTTAGCAAGAACCATCGATTTTGTCTCGATATTTCTTCCGTTGCTCAATTGATAAAAATAAATTCCGGACGATAAATCACTTGCGTTGAAATTTTCTCTGTAATTGCCGGCATTCCTAAATTCATTAACCAAAGTTCTTATTTCTCTGCCAAGTAAATCGTAAATAACAATTTTTATGTTTCCCGGTTTAGCGACTAGGTACGAAATTGTAGTGGTAGGGTTGAATGGATTTGGATAATTTTGTAATAAACTAAGCTCGGAAGGGATTTCGGTATATTCATTGTTTTCGATGTCGGTTGCCCAGCCCATTTTCCCACTAATATAAGCTGCTAAATTATTCCCCATCACTAAGTGGTGGCGGACACGCGGGTGCTTGGTCCAGCTAGTGCTAAAAGGAAAGAAGTATGTTCCAATATTTGCATCCTTATCTACTTCGTTTAATAATTTAACAGCACTTTCTACATACTTTGGCCAAGGAGAACCGGTTTTAGTAATGTCCATGCTTCCTAATGAGCAAACAATAAATGCTTTGGGATGACGAAGTCGAATTGTTCTAACGAAGTCAACATAAGCATTTGTAATTTTCGTAGAGTCTTTTGTAGTAAGTAGCCAGCTATCGTTCTGAAAAAGATTAATTACTACAACATCGGGTGTGTAGAGACTGAAATCCCAATTGCTTGCAGCGTTATCCGGATCGAGCCGGTAATAATATTGTGGCATTGTCATATTGAACCAGCTGATCATAATGCCAATTCCACTTTTAGCTATGCACATATAGTCTGCGTTTAGCAAGCGGGAAGTGACTGCACCAAATGCCTTAAAATTATTTTCGTATGCAAGATTATCATCTGCGTAACTATCCGGAGCTTCATTTCCCATTCCGCATGTTATTGAATCTCCATAGAACAATAATTTGCGTCCCGGTCTTGCCGGTGGAGCTACCAATGTTTTCCCATCATTAATTTGAATACCTAAAAAAGTAGTTGGACCTGTGGAAGCTTCGGTACGACGAAAGATTAGTACGCTGTGAACCGTATCTGTTAGTGAAGCGGAGATAAGATAAATTTTACTACCCGCCGAGCAGTCAATTACGTGTGGATGTAAATAATCTTCATCTATATAAACCTCATAGAATGATTGGCCGGTTTTATCGTCAAGAGATATGATAAGTAGGGAGCCTTCGAAGTTTGCTTTTATATACGTGCCCGGCCAATAAATAATTGGTTTGTCTGGTGATGTAAAATCAATTCGTCCGGTATATTGAAAATTTGGATTATCGGCTTTGATAGTTACTATAGCATATGATTCGGAAATGAGGCCAAAGAAAAATATTGAAACCATGAAAAATGTAATAAATTTTTGCTTCTTCATTGCAAATCCTATAATGGTAATTAGCAGTTCTATTTCTTTGATTCAACGAATTGTAAATAGATTGTAGATGAATCCGCAACTTCTCCACTTGTAATAAGCTTGTAAGTTGAATTCTTGTTTATACTGACGCTTAGTGAATCAATCGTATTAACTTTTTTCTCGTTTAACGTAACTGTTGTTCCCGGAGTAGTTGCCCAGTAAATTTTTGTAGAGTCTCGGTTCTCTAAAGCGGTTTTAGAAGTAAGGAAGTATCTGATTATTCCAGAAGGACTATTCTTAATCGTTGATTCAGCAATCTGTGCCATTACAAAATATCCTTCGTTGCTCGGATGAATTCCATCTGGAAGCAAATTGCTTCTATTCAAAAAAGGTGAATAGAAGTCTACTAAATAAGTGTTTGTTGCTTTACGTATTGAATCGGTAAGAGGAATAACTTCATTCCTAATTATATCGGGATTAATTCCCCACTGAATTTTAAATGCCGGACAAGGGCTGGCAACAAAGATTTGAGGTTTGTGTTCATTTTTTCTGAATTCGTTTATCAAATCAACGTAATCTTCGAAGAATTCATTTTTATAAATCCAGTTTTGCGGCTTGCTGTCGTTTGTGCCAAGTTTAATAATTACGATATGTGGATCAAACTCTTTTGCATTTTTGAATGCAGCCTCTTTCCAATATGGATAATCGCCTTTTCTTAATAGTGTTCTGCCGGAAACGCCGAAGTTGCGAACATCATAATTATTGCCGAGGAGTAGCCCGAGTTGAGCCGGATAAGTATTGATTCCACCATTACCCTGTGTTATGCTGTTACCCACGCAAGCCACACGTATTTTATTTACTTGTGCGGAACTAATTGCATATGTGAATAGAAAAATTAAAACGAAACGAAACAGATTTGCGCTAGTTTTCATTTGTCACCATTGAAAAATCGGAAGTAAACTTAGAACGAATGATTCAAATTAGAAAGAGGAGAATAATTCGACAATGGCGCAAACGTGGTATTTAATTTTAAGAATTAGAGCAGATTTTCTTTATAAACTTTTGAAACCGCCCCGGTTCTTGTATTAACGTGCAACTTGCCGTAAATGTTTTTTAAGTGGGTGTTCACAGTATGAAAACTTATAAAAAGCTTGTCCCCAATTTGCTGCTTGGTTAGCCCGGAAATTAGTAATTGCAAAATTTCTTTTTCTCTCTCTGTTAAACCGTAATCATGTTTTTTCGGTTTAAAGCGGGTAAACATTTCCAAAACTTTGTGAGCAATTTTCATATTCATCGGCGCGCCGCCGGCAAGCACTTCTTGAATTGAAGCAATTATTTTTTCGGGTGCGGAATCTTTTAACAAATAGCCGGCAGCTCCGGCGCAGAGGGCTTCGAACACATTGTCGTTATCATCATATACTGTTAAAATGAGAATATGAGCATCCGGAAGATGTTCTTTGAATTTACTAATGCCGGCTATTCCACTCATTCCCGGTAAGCCAATATCGAGCAGAATTACGTCTGGCTTTTCCGATGTAGCAATTTCATCTAATGCTTCCTCGCAAGAGGGAAATGATTTTGGACAGATTAATCCCTCTGTTCTGTCTATTAATCCGGCTAATGTTTTTCTATAGCGAGTATTGTCTTCAACAAGCCAAATGGAAATTGTTTTTGTTGTTTTTTCGATGTTCAAACTTTTTTTCATTCTATTTATTACTCTTGCAAGGTAAAGTGGTAATAAAGATCAAACCATACCACGTTCGGGTTATTTTATCAATTATCTTTTACAGATCAAATTGTGAGTTCTATTCTGGTTCCTACTTCTTTAGTGCTTGTAATATTAAGCTTGCCTTTAACCTTTTGAGCACGGGCTTCCATGCTTTTTATTCCGGTGGAAGCTTTAAAGTCTTTCGTATCGAAACCAATACCATCATCTTGAATAGCTAAAGAAAAATTCTTTGCGTTTCCCGAAATGGAGATTGAGCACTTCTTTGCATTTGAATGGTGCAGAACATTGGTTAAAGCTTCTTTATAAAGAAGAAAAATATTTCTTCGCACATCCAGATTAAACGAATCAATTCTAACATCTTCGGAGGCATCGAAAGTCCACTCCAAATTTTGCAATAATTTTGCTGCTGTCTGCTTCATCTTAAAAACAATGTCTTCGTTCAAATCATTCTTAGGATTGATAAACCAAATAATATCACGCATAGCGTCAACAGTTTCCTTTGCGGTTTTGCTAATATCAACGGATAACTCGCGCTCGGTTTTGTTCAAAGCCGGACTGGACATTAATGATTGACTATCAACGCTAATACTACTCAAGTTGCTTCCAATTTCGTCATGCAAATCGCTTGCAATGCTGAAGCGGATTTTTTCAATTTTCAGCAATTGATTAAGACGATACTTGTAAATGCCAAATACCATCGCTATAAAAAGTCCAACAGAAATAATTGTAAACCACCATGTATTCCACCATGCCGGACGAATTTTTAAGCTAAGATTTGTAGGCAATCCCCAAACACCATCCGCGTTAGTTGCTTTAACAAGAAATCTATAATTGCCATCCTTAATGTCTGTATAGAATGCGGTAGTTCTCGATCCGGATTGAACCCATTGAGGATCGATGCCTTCAAGCATATACGCAAATTGATGCTTATACATCGGACTCAAATCCAATGCAGTAAAGTCTATTGAAAAAAAGTTTTGATCGTGTTCTAAAACTATTTCTTGGGTCGTTGGTAGTGAACGGGGAAGTGCAGCTTCTTTATCGAACACTTTAAATGAAGTTAAAGCAACAACCGGAGTACTTTCTTCCGGTTTGATTTGGTCTGGATAAAAGGAAACCAGACCGGAGATTCCTCCAAAGTACATTTTGCCATCTTTGTTCTTATGATATGCATGCCAGTTAAATTGATTGTTTACAAGTCCATCTTCAATATCGTAAACTCTGAAATTGTCATTAGTAGGATTTAGTTTTGCCAATCCTTTCATTGTGCTTAGCCAAATGAAATTGTTCTCGTCTTCCAGAACACCGAAAACACAGTCGTTTGGTAAACCGTTCGACGTGCTATAGTGAGTAAATTTGTTGTTCGCCTTATCAAACTTACAAAGACCATTGCTGAAAGTACCAATCCAGATGTAGCCTTTGGAATCTTGAACAATTGAAGCAATTTTATTCCCGCTTATTGAGTTCTTACTATGATTAGGAAAGTAATGCGAGATTAATTTTTTTTCGGGATCATAACGAAAAAGTCCATCTAACCATGTTCCAATCCAAATGTTTTTCTGTTTGTCTTCGTATAAAGAGTTAACAGAAAAGATTGCCGGGATTTTTACATCATTGTTTCTCACTTCTGGCGAGAATGGCTTGAATAATTCCGTAGTTCTATCAAATACTTGAAGACCATCGTTTGTTCCAACTAGAAGCTGACCGTCTGAAGTTTCGAGAATTTGCTGAACCCAATTTGATTTGATTGAATTTTTATTAGCCGGATTTGTTAGGTAGTATCTAAATTTTCCGGTTGTTGGATCGAAACGATTTAAGCCGCCATTGCTGGTTCCAATCCAGAGTATTCCGGCTTTATCCTCAATAATTGAAATAACGTCATCTACATTGATCGAATTCGAAGATGTACCGCCACTTTTAAAATGTGTTATCAAATTATTCTTGAGATCAACTTTGTCAAATCCGTTTCCTCCAAAACCTACCCAAAGAATGTTGTTCCGTCCTTCATAAATACTGCTTACAACTCTACCTCCTAATGTGTTTTTGCGCGAAGGCATATACTTAAACTGCTGAAAGTCTTTTGTTTTTGGCAGTTTATTCAAACCATCTTCAGTTCCAATCCAAATATTGCTTTGTTTGTCTTCGTATAAATATCTGATGCGCTGACAAATCAATGAATGTGGATCACCATCTTCGTTTAGCAAACGGGAAAATGCAGCATTGTTGTAGTTACGTACTCCCAAGCCTTGATAGTTGTATGTCCCTATCCAAAATCTTCCCGACTTATCGATTAGAGATTGCCGAATTGATGTTTTAAAAAGTTTTTGAAAATCTTCCGGTATTTGCGGATGATTAGAAAACCTTTTTTTAAGCTCATCAAATATTTGCAATCCGTTGTTTGTGTTGACGTGTATTCTATTCGAATCGACACGTTCCAGATACCAAATTAGATTATCAAAGAGTGAACTAGGTTTATTGTCTTCTTGCACATAATGCTCAAGAATGCCTTTAGCCGGATCGAGTTTTATTAACCCGGAACCCCAAGTTGCACACCATATTGTGTTGTCGGCATTTATCAATATGTGAGTTATATTGTTGTCGGGTAGCCGATTAGCTCCTTTAGCTTTTGTATCATAAATGGTAATTGATTTGTTCCGGGGATTATACATTTTTAAACCGCTCAACATATTCCCATACCAAATGTTTCCGTTGCTGTCTTCATCAATACATTGAACAAAATCATTTCCGCTTGCTTTATCAATTCTTTGAAAGGATTCTTGCACCGGGTCATATTTGCATATACCGGAACCCCATGTCCCAATCCACAGATCGAAGTTTTTGTCTTCATAGAGACTCATTATATAGTTTTCCGGTAAGGAAGATTTTAAAGAGATGTTTGCCTTGAAGACCTTAAACGTTTGCCCGTCGTAACGATCCAATCCATCTTTGGTAGCGATCCATAAGTAGCCATCTTTGGTTTGAAGAACGCAGTTAATGGAATTATTTGATAGACCGTTGTTAATTGTATAGCGTTCGAACTTATAGCTTTCTTGTTGAGCGTTAACAATTAATGAAAATAGGAATGCGAAAAGAGTTGTTGTAGTAAAGAAATTTGCTTTCAAGTTCATGATAATTGAAGCCAAACAGTTATGAAATATTGTTGTTAAAAGTAAGCACTTTTATGTAAGGTACAAATAACAAAAACAATCTAGTCGAATTCAAAATATTTCAAATGCTATAGATATTAAATCAGTTCAATTAGTAAAGCATTTATGAATTCTAAAGTGGACACAGCCAAAACTCATTCAAAAATGAATCGTTGCTTCGTGTATATAAAACTCCGATATTGTAACAAATTCTAAATGGAAAAATGAACTTAGCAAATCCATATAAAATCATTTCGATAGATTATTCAACTCCAAAACCTAAAATGGCCATAACCATTTTTAGCAAATCATTAATTAAGCGTGTGTTTAGTAACCTAATGAAACTATTGCCAACGATTGTTTAGTGAACGCCAGATTCAATTTAATATGGTCCAACAGAATTTAATCAGTTTTGTTTTATCATTAATAGCCTTTAAGAAAAACAACAGCAACTAAATTAAACAGGAGTAATAATGCTTCTACATCAGCAGTTTGTAAGAATTGCCAAACAATATGAAAACAAAGTAGCAATTGTTGATAGAACACTAAACCGAAGAGTCACATACAAAAAAGCGCTTATCGGTTCTTTGATTATCGCAAAGAAATTTCAGCAGTATTCTCCCGGTTTTATTGGAATTATGATGCCTAATTCCGCCGGTACAATTTTAGCAATTCTTGGAACATTGATGAGCGGAAGAATTCCGGTGATGATAAATTATTCAACCGGCGCAGCTTCCAACTGTGAGTTTGCCCAGAAGAAGTGTGCTTTCAAAACAATTATTACTTCGCGTGCATTATGCGAGAAAATTAATTGTCCTCATATAGACGGCATGGTTTATATGGAAGATATAATGAAATCAATTTCATTATTCGAAAAAATTGGAGCAGCGCTTAAAGCCGGCAATTCAACAGAAAGTCTTTTGAAGAAAATTCATCAAGGCGATGAAAACGACACGCTACTTATACTGTTTACAAGCGGAAGCGAAAAAGAACCCAAAGGCGTTCAGCTGACACATAAGAACATCACACAAAATTTTGAAGCATTAATTAAAGCGTTTACATTTACTTCGGATGATGTATTTCTGGCAAATCTTCCTTACTTCCATGTGTTCGGTCAAACGGCAAACTTATGGGTTCCGCTAGCTTCCGGAATGACAATTGTTACATACGCCAATCCGCTGGAATTTAAAAAGGTAAACGAAATTATCAGAGAAGAAAAAGCAACATTAGTTGCCGGTACACCAACGTTCTTTTGGGGATATTTGAGAAATTCAAAAGCGGGAGATTATGAGTCCGTTAGAATTCTGCTATCCGGTGCCGATAAATGTCCGGATGCACTTAGAGACGGCTTTATTCAAAAACATAACAAAGTTTTGTTGGAAGCTTATGGTGCTACGGAAACAAGTCCGGCAATAACTATAAACACATTTGAGCACAACAAACCGGGAAGCGTCGGCAGACCAATTGAAGGTGTTCAAGTAAGAGTTGAAAATTATGAAACCGGTGAAACTTGCAATACCGGCGAGATAGGAAAGATTTTGGTGAAGGGCGATAATGTTATGAAAGGTTACTTTGATGATTTTGAGCAGACATCGCTTAGTATTAGACACGGATGGTACGATACCGGCGATATGGGTTATGTTGATTCTGATGGATTTCTCTGGCATGTCGGCAGATTAAAACGTTTTCTTAAAATCGGCGGGGAGATGGTTTCCTTAATTAGAGTAGAAGATGTGTTGGAAAAACTTTTACCAGCGGATGTTGAATGTTGTGTTGTTGAGGTGCCGGATGCAATTCGCGGTGCAAAAATTATTGCAACAGTAACACAAAAAATTGATGAAAAAGAAATTTTGAAAAAAATGGCAGAGCGGCTACCGAGTATAGCTGTTCCAAGTAAATTTGTTGTGCTTTCCGAAATGCCTAAAACCGGAAGCGGAAAAATTGATTTTAGAGCAATCACAGATAAAGTGAGAGACATAACTCAAAAAAGTTAATACAAAAAACCCGTTTGAATTTGCAACGGGGTTTTTTGTATTCATTCTTGATGATGTTAGCTAATAATTAAATATTCCATTCATAAATGCTATCATCTTATCTAAAGCTAATGGTGCGTCTTTAGCAAACTCTATTCCGAGAAATGCGTTTTTCTGCGAATCTAAAAATGCGTGCGGTCTTCCTTCATGCAGCCAAATTTCGGCTTTGTGTCCTGCTTTCTTTACTTCATCTACATAGTATTGAACTGATGCAGGACTGATCAAATTATCTTTTGTTCCGACTAAGCATAGTTGCGGAGGCAAAGCTCGCTGATGAATTTCCGGAATTAAATAAATGGGCGATACTGCTTTATAATATTCTGGGTTATCATTAATGTTAATAGTTTTTCCAAAAATTCCCCTTGGACTTTTACCAGCAAACGTCCAGAAAATATTTCCGGAAGTTTCAAATCCGCCTAAACAAGCGGCATACATATCGAAAGCAGCATAACTTAAAATAGCCCCTTGAACATCGAGCGTTTTGTTAATTACGAGGTCTTCCGCTGTTTTACCTTGAGGCAAATATGTAGGTTTGAATCCTAGTGTTTTTCCGGAAAAACCATCCGTCTCTAATTTATTGCCGGCCAATAAAACCATTGATGCAAGATGTCCGCCGGCACTATCGCCGGTTAAAATAATTTTTGAAGCATCTCCACCGTAGGCAGAAATATTTTCTTTTATCCACACAAGAGCGCCAAGCGCATCTTCAACAATCTGATTCATCATAATTGTATTATTCTGATCACCAAGTAAGCGATAGTTTACATTGCAAACTACGTATTCGCCGCGTTGAACTATGTAGGCAGACATACTGTCCATACTTGCATTAGAATTAATTAACCAGCCTCCTCCATGATAAATTACAAGCACCGGGTATTTTGATTTACCGGTTTGGGGAGTGTATATATCCATTGTAAGACTAATTCCATCCGGTTTTGCCCACTCAACTTTTTTTGCAATCTTAAATTCGTTTAGCTTGGTCAGACTCTCATTTTCAACTGCATGAGAGCATGAAGTAGAAATAATAACGAATACAATGAAAAATATTTTAGAGAGACGGGTATTAAATTTTTCCATGTTGTAAACTCTATCTTATTTAAAAAGAAGTTGAGCAAATTCGTTTAAGTACTCGCGCCAGTTTTCCCAAGTATGCGCGCCTTTAGTTTCCTTGTATGTAACATTGAAGCCATACTTCATAAATAAATTTACTGTAGCTCTGGAAGTTTCTAAAAGAAAATCCTCTTTGCCTGTTGCAAACCATACAAGTTTAAGATCTTTCTTTAATTCGTTATTGGCTAGCATTTCTTTGTTTTGATCTTCCCAGCTTGGTCCTGAGCCTGCACCGAATCCTTGTCCTGTAATACCGAAAACGCCCGAACTAAAAACGCCGAAGTAGGAGAATTGTGAAAGAGCCGGTATAGCAATATTTAATGTTTGAGCGCCGCCCATAGATAAACCGGCAATTGCGCGGTCTTGTCTTTCTGTTTTTACTCTGAATCTGCTTTCTACCAAGGGTTTTATATCATTATTAAAATCAACAAGAAATTCATCTACTCTTGGTTTTGACGGATCTCTTGGCGCGCCGAATGAAAAAGGTCCCGTATGTCCGGCCGGCATTACAACAACCATAGGTACAGCCTTTTTAGAGGCAATTAAATTATCCAGAATAAATCCGGCTCTGCCTACTGAAGTCCATGAATCATCGCAGTCGTATGCGCCATGTAATAAATAAAATATTGGATACTTATCGCTGCCGGCTTCATAACCGGGGGGAGTATAAACGTGAAGTCTTCTGTTACGATTCAATGATTTGGAGAAGTAAGTCACTTCCGAAATTGAGCCGTGAGGAACATCTTTTGTTTCCATGAAATCTGTACCCGGAAGATAAAATAAACTCCATGTGTTCATGAAGGATTCGCTTGTCATAGGATTCTTCGGGTCGAATACGGAAACTTTGTCAACAATAAAATTATACCTGTAAGCTCCCGGCTTGAGTGGACCTACTGTTCCTTCCCACACACCATTTTCTGCCTTATTCATTTTTACATTTCTAAGATTATCGGGAATATCGGAACCTCCAATTTTAACATCGGCAGCCAAAGGAGCGAAAATCTTGAATGAAACGGTGTTGTCGGAATAAATTGAAATTGATTTAAGCGTATCGTTAGGCGTAGGCTGGTACTGCGCGAATGAATTGCCTGAACAAATTAAAAGTAAACTGAAAGTAGCCGTTAGCTGCAAAATATTTCTTTTAATAAAATGAAGGATCATAAAGCATTACTCCTTTTGTAATGAATAAAAGTTAAACACTTTTTTACAATAAATAGCTTCTCTATTACATCATTTATTTAGTTCTTGCGAAATTCTGTTTAAGAAGTGAAACAAAGACTCGGTTTCCTCTTCCGTAAATAATGTTAGCATGCTATCTCTAACCGGTTTTAGCTCTTCAACCAGCTTATCAAATAACATTCTTCCTTTTTTTGTAAGGGCCACAATAAAGGCTCGTCCATCTTCAGGATGATCTTTTCTTGTTATTAAACCTCGCTTCTGAAGCAATAGTAGCATCGCTCTGATAGTATTTGGATCTGAATTAGCTTTTTTAGTTAACTCTTGTTGCGTAAGTCCAAAGCTTTCAGAGAGGATTACCAAACAAACAAATTGATCGGCAGTTACTTTGTGTTTAGATAAAACAGAATTAGTAGCGCGGTGCATAGAAAGATAAGCCGATCTTAGAGCCATTGCGATATTGTGTGAAGTCATTAAGGCTGCTCAATTGTTACGTATACGTAATAATAGCAATCGACACTAAATTAAGCAATGGTTTGCAGAACAAAGAATTCAATAAATGAAATTGAATTACGGAAATTTTGAACATGGAGCGGAAATATCACTATTTTTAATTGCTAGAATTCAATAGGAGATAAACAAGTGAAAAGATTATTTACAGCATTTATAATTTTTGTAGTCATAACAAACGTTTTCCCGCAAAAAAAGCCCTTTACAATAGAGGAACTTTATAAAATTAAAAGTGTTAGTTCTCCGGTGCTTTCACCTTCCGGTGATAGAATTGCCTTTGTAGTTTCAGTTCCAAATCTTAAAAAAACAAAGAGTGCTACAAGCATCTATATAATGAACTCGGATGGCACGAACCAGAGACAAGTTACTTCGGCGGCATACACAAGTTATAGTCCGGTTTGGAGTAAAGATGGAAAGGGGATTTATTTTAATTCAACGCGAAGCGGATCAGAACAAGTTTATTATCTGTGCCTTGAAGGAGGAGACCCAACTCAAATTACTAGTTACGGTCTCGGTGTTTCATCGCCAAAATTGTCTAGCGACGGAAATAAGTTTCTATTCACAACTATGGTTTATCCCGAATGTGGTGCGGATGTAGACTGTAATCAAAAAATTTCTTCTTCAACCGAAAGCGGCCCGATACAAGCACATATTGCAGACAGCCTATTCGTAAGACACTGGACTGAATATGAAGATGGGCAGTTTTCGCATGTGTTGTTGTATGATGTTCAAACAAAAGAGGTAATTGATCTTACACCCGGTTATGTAAATTCTCCTTCATTCGCACCGGGGGGAAGCAGCAACTTTTCTTTTTCTCCCGATGATAAAGAAATAGCCTTCGATTCTAAGAGAGTTAAGCATCCGGAGCAATCAACGAACAATGATATTTGGATTGTAAACACCGACGGCACCGGACTGAGAAATATTACATCGAAAAATTTAGGTTCCGATACCGATCCCAAATATTCTACCGATGGAAAGTTTATTGCTTATCTAACCCAGACAATTCCAAATTATGAATCAGACAGAGTTAGATTAGCAGTCTATGACAGAGCAAAAGGTGAAAATAAAATCATCACAGAATCAATTGATAATTGGGTTAATGAGTTTAGCTGGTCGAAAGATTCCAAATCTATCTACTTTACTGTGCAAGAGAAGGGTTATCAGCCTTTGTACAAAATAAATTTGAGCGACATGAAAATTGAAAAGTTGATAGAGAATGTCCCGGTATCAAGTTTTGATGTTTCCGCCGCTAACGATTTTGCCATTTTCACATATACATTCACACACAAACCGGTTGAAATAGCCAGATACGATTTCCTCAAAAAAGAAATGAAGGATCTTACTTCATTCAACAAAGAATTTACCGATAGTATTGATGTTCAGCCTTCCGAAAAAGTTTGGGTGAAAGGCGCTGATGGTGTTCCGGTTCATGTATTTATTGTAAAACCTCACGGATTTGATCCGAATAGAAAATATCCCGTCGTAATCAATGTTCACGGCGGTCCTCAAATGCAGTGGATGGATTCATTCCGTGCAGATTGGCAAATTTATCCCGGCGCCGGTTATATTGTTGTTTATCCAAATCCGCACGGCTCTACCGGTTACGGACAAAAATACACTGCGGCAATATCGAATGACTGGGATGGAAAAGTTTACGAAGATATTATGAAGGTTACCGATTATATAGAAACTCTTCCTTATGTTGATAAAAATAAAATCGGCGCAATGGGCTGGTCATACGGCGGATATTTCATGAATCTTCTTCAATCAAAAACAAAGCGGTACAAGTGTTTGGCTTCGATGATGGGAATTTATGATCTAAACCAATTTAAGGAAGACACCGAAGAGCAATGGTTTTCGAACTGGGACTTAGGCAGAAAAGATTTTCAGAAAATGTCTCCTAGCGAATATGCTTCTAATTTTTCAACTCCTACTTTAATTATTACCGGAGAAAAAGATTACCGTGTTACTTATCTAAACAGTCTGAGATATTTTACTGTTTTGCAGACAAAGGGAATTGAGAGTAGATTAATAGTTTTTAAAAATGATGGACACTGGCCAAGCGGATTGAAATCTATGCCTCTATACTATAATGCACATCTGGAATGGTTTAATAAATATTTAGGGGGCGCTCCGGCTCCTTGGGACAGCAAGAAAATGGTAAGGAATCTTCATTACTCTGTCGAGGATTAGTTGAGCTTGACGGTTGTTGACATATGTTCTATAAACAAACCCCGGTTTCGATGAAGTCGGGGTTTTTAGCTGGCGATGAGAGACGAAATAGAAACATGAAGATACAAGTTAGTTGATTTACAAGTTAAGCTGCAAAAGCATTTATGAACTTCCAAATTGCGGGTAAGTCTAACATAGAATCCCAACACGAGCAATAATTCTAAGAGTAATCATTAAGAAAAATTAATCGTTTCTTATTTCTATATTTGTCCAAAACTTTTAGCAAAAATGACCAGAGCAGAAATAAAATATTATGTTTCCTTAACCTCGAAGAAGAACCGAATCGAAGAATCTAAATTTCTGGTTGAAGGAATAAAACTGATTGAAGAAGCCTTATCATCCGGGTTCTATTGCGAAGCCCTTCTTCATACAAATGAGGTTAATTTAAACGAGGAAGATTTTATCGATTCTATACGGAAAAAAGTTTTACGGATCGAAGAAATTAGACATGATGATTTAGGCAGATTAACCGACACAAAAACTCCTCAGCAAGTAGTAGCTGTTTTTTATGATGATGAAAACAATAAAGAACTTAGAGGGGATTTAATTGTCGCATTGGAAAATATCAACGATCCGGGAAATCTCGGAACCATAATAAGGAACAGCGATTGGTTTGGTGTTGAGACAATTATTCTAAGTGATAACTGTGCAGAAGTTTTTAGTCCAAAAGTTATAAGAGCATCTGCCGGATCAGTTTTTCATGTTAATATTATAGAAAGCAAAAATTTTTATGATGAGTTAAATGAACTTAAGGAGAAGAATTTTCAAATATACTGTGCCGATCTTTCGGGAGAAGACATTTATTCATTTGAAAAAGAAATTAAGTCGGTATTGGTAATGGCTAACGAATCTCACGGTCCGACCGAAGAATTAATAAGGATTTGCAATACAAAAATTACTATACCAAGAAAAGGCAAAGCAGAGTCGTTAAATGTAGCAAACGCTTCTGCAGTAATATTATCTGAATTAACTAAAAAAAAACCTCTTTCGTGATGAAAGAGGTTTTAAAAAACTGTCACCACATAAGATGACTAATTATAAAATTTATTTCTTTTTCGCTGGAGCAATAGCATCTTTAGCTTGTTTTGCTACTCTAAATTTTACAACTTTTTTAGCTGCAATCTTAATTGTTTCACCAGTTTTTGGATTTCTGCCCATTCTTGCTTTTCTGTCAACTAGAACAAGTTTGCCTAATCCAGGAATAACAAAACCTTTTTTAGCTTCTTTGTAAGCAAGTGTTACAAATTCATCTAAGAATTCGCCGGTAGCTTTTTTGGTTAGACCAGATTTTGCAGCCATGTGTGTTAAGATTTGTCCTTTTGTCATTGCCATTGTGTTAGCCCTTTATTTTTTGGTGAATAAGTTCGTATGAAAATTAGTATTTTTTTAATATAAAACAAACATTTATTGTCTTGTTAATACAACAATTGGTTAAGAGCAAAGTACTAGATAAATCAATAGATACACAGCTAAATCGCCTTATGAATTACAAACAGAATGAGTTCTCTATGTCGCGAAATCGAATTACACTTTCAGAAAAACTAAAGTACTGCTTTCTAATTTTTTCTCTTATGATATTTTTCAACCAGCAAAGTTTCGGGCAAGTAAGCAAAAAATCTTTAGCAAAAACTGATTCAACTAAAACCGAGAATTCAATTCTTGCAGACACAACAAAACCAGCTCTTCCAAAAATTTCTCTAAAAGCAATTAGACCAACTTCTCTATTGCCAAATTCTTTCAGTGGAAACACTATCCATAAAAATAAATTGGAATCTGTTGATTATAGATTCACGGAAGATTTTTTGAATGAGTTTCCCGGAGTATTCTTAAAGAAACTTGATAGCGGCGGTGCACCGACCGAAGTTAGCTTGTATGGATTGGATAATAGATCAACAGTAGTTCTTAATGATGGAATTAATGTCACTAACAGACTAACAAATTTTGCAGATCTTCATCTATTTCAGTCGGAAAGCATTGATTCTATTGAGGTTTTACCACTTTCTCGCGGATTCCTTTATGGCAATTCCGGAGTTGCCGCAATTAATTTTATTTCAAGAGTTCCGGCAAGTAATCACCCATACTCAAGATTGAAATACTATCAAGCGCCGGCTGGAGAGGGATTGATAGATGGAATTTTCAATATATCTCCATTCAAAAAATTGAATACTTACATCGAACTTACCAATCATGGCGCTGAAGCTTTTTATAAGAACAGCAACTTCTCCACATGGATGGGAAACATTCGAATGGACTATTTGCTTTCGCAGATTTCAACGATACGATTAAGCTACAAGCATACTAAATCTACTACATCATTAAATGGTGGAGTTGATGTTGAAGCAACGCATAATAATTATCCAAATGTTCTAATTGATGATCTAATTTATGATAATCAGTATGCGTCAGTTCGGTTTTTGAACAGATACAATACAGCAACAAATAATTTTTTCTCTGCCTCATTATTCTCCAAATTGATTGCTGATTCTCCAACCGAAATTTCCTTCTATTATAAAGATGATCTTTCAGAGTTCCGTCAAAATATCAGTGGAAACGTTTCTGAGAATGTGATTCCAGTTTCGCGTGATAATAGTGTACAGACTATTGGAGTGAGATTCAGACAAGATTATTCTGATGAGATTTATGATATTGTCTCGATAACGATATTTGAGCGTAACAAATACATTGCCGAATTGTTTCAGCGAGAATTCACCAATTCTTTACTATCTACTTCCTTTATTACAACGCTAAAATTAACTGACAACATAGTACTCCCCTCGGTCTTCGTTAAATACCTTATTAATGATTCTGACATGAATTATTTGGGAGTTGGTGGAGATGTAGTGGTTAATATCAGCAAACAATTTTCTGTTTATTCTGGTTTTTCTTATTTCAAAAAACCTTTCTCGCAACTTGAGAATTATTATTACGCAGGCAGTCTATACCACATTAGCGGTTTGAGTAGCCGGAATCAGCAAATTCAAACAGCTGAACTAAAAGTTTCTGCGGATTTTGATTGGCTGAAATTTTCCGCAGGATATTTTTTCACAAAGAATAACAACGAACTCGTAAGTGCTTTTGCTGATAACCCCGATAAACTTAACGATGAAGCTCATTTTGTTAATACAGTTGAATCAACGATGCAAGGTTTATCGTTGCAAGCACAACTTAGTTTCTGGAAAATTCACTTCAATACAAATTCAACATTATATCTTTCGGAAGATGAGAGAATCAGAAACGGATTGCCAAAATTCAGTTCTACCGGCGGTGCCTATTATATAGATACTCTTTTCAACAACAATCTAAAATTAAAAACCGGATTTAACTATTATAGCTACGGCTCTCGTTACGAGCAGCGTTTCGATTTCGAGAAAGGCGTTTCTTCTTCTTTTTTGTATAACACCAGCAACGGCATTTACTCGCAAATCGGTTTAACAGAATTCACTCCTTCAATACAAATCGACTTTTTTCTTGCCGGAAGAATTCAAGACAGTGCAATAATTTACTTTACATGGGAAAATCTCTTGAATTCGCAGTATATGGTAGTTCCATTTTACCCGGTTCGCCCTCGAGGTTTACGTTTCGGGGTGGCGTGGGAATTCCTTGATTAGCATAGGGTAACTTACCTAAGTTAGTCCCGAAGATATTTCAAATACGAGGCACTATGAAAAGCAAAATTTTTGTTTTCGCATTACTATTTCCTTTTTTGATTTTTGCGCAAACAGTTGTTACAACCACACCACAATTTCCTAAGCAGACTGATATCATCACTATTACTTTTGATGTTAAGAACGCAACTCATGCAAATAAAATTGCCGGCTATACCGGTGTTGTTTATGCCCACACTGGTGTTATTCTTAAAACTGCAACTGGAACTCTTCCTGATTGGCAGAAAGTAATTGGGACTTGGGGCGATAATACTACTCAACCCCAACTTGTTAGGCTTGGGACTGACTTATATCAAATAACAATCAACAATCCAAGAAATTATTATAAAGTAACTGATGCTGGTCAACAAATAACTCAATTGAATTTTGTATTAAGAAGCGCAGATGGTAAGCAGCAAACCGAAAACGTCTATGTTCCTCTATATGAATTCGGAATCTCGATTGTCTTTAACAAACCAACAGTAAACGTTTCTTTTGGCGATCCGCTGCGTTCACCGGTTTTTGTTAAGCCGGGCGGAACTGTTGATGTAGATGTTTCCGTTGCTGAAGTTGGTGCAAAAACAAAATCAGTAAAACTCTATGTGAACGGAGCTGAAAAAGCTCAAAGCACAACATCGGCATTAAAGTATCAATTTGTTGCGAATAGTTTTCCGAGCGGCAAGAACGAAGTAAAAGTTGTTGCGGTTGATTCAACAAATCAAAAAGATTCTTCTTCTTTTGTGATCATGAGAAATCCGGCAATTAAGAATTTAGCGCTTCCGGCCGGAAATCAAATTGGAATAAATAAAAGTACCAACATTGTAGCTCTCTATGCACCGCAAAAAGAGTTTGTTTATTTGCTTAACCAATTGAATGATTGGAAAGTCGATACTGCATTTTTCATGAACCGATATGAACCAAAACCGGATAGTGTTATTTGGTGGATAAACATGCCATTGTCTTTAGCTGATCCAATTTCTGGTCATGCATATCAGTATTTAGTTGATGGAACAATACGAGTTGCCGATCCTTATTCTGAAGTGATTCTTGATCCATCGAATGATTCTTCAATTCCAGCTTCGGTTTATCCAGATTTACCGGCGTATCCTTCCGGTAAAACTGAAAGTGCCGTGTCATATTATTCGTACGGTAAATCTGCATATCCGTGGAAGGTTAGCAACTTCACTCGTCCGGAAAAAGAAAAGCTTGTTATATATGAATTGTTAGTCCGCGATTTCACAAGCGCTCACACTTATAAAGCTCTTAAAGACAGCATTAGTTACTTAAAAAAAGTTGGAGTAAATGCAATTGAGCTGATGCCGATAAACGAGTTTGAAGGAAACAACAGCTGGGGTTATAATCCATCATTTTATTTTGCAACCGATAAATACTATGGACCAGCCGCCGATTTAAAAGCATTTATAGATGAATGCCATGCCAATGGAATTGCGGTATTGATGGATATAGTTCTTAATCATGCTTACGGCACAAACCCGATGGTGAGAATGTACTGGGATAGTTCTGTAGGTAAACCGGCAGCAAATAATCCTTGGTTTAATCAGCAGTCCAACTTTGCTAATCCGGATGCACAATGGGGATACGATTTTAATCATGAAAGTAAAGCAACACAATATTTTGTTGATCGCTTGCTTCAATACTGGCTTACCGAATTTAAATTCGACGGTTTCCGTTTCGATTTTACAAAAGGAATTGGCAATAACTACAAATCAATGTCCGATTCATGGGGCAGTAACTATGATGCAGATAGAATTCGTTTACTGAAGAGAATGGTTAACAAGGCTTGGTCTTACGATCCAACTGCAATTATGATCTTCGAACATTTAGCTGTGAATTTGGAAGAAAAAGAATTGGCAGATGCCGGCATTCTTCTTTGGGGAAACATGAACTCTGCCTACAACGAAGCTACGATGGGTTTTCACGATTCGGGCAAATCGAACTTCGAAGGCATTTCCTATAAGTCCCGCGGATGGACGAAGCCAAATTTAGTTGGCTACATGGAGAGCCACGACGAAGAAAGATTGATGTATAAAAATCTTACTTACGGAAATGCAAGCGGCTCGTACAGTGTAAAAAATCTTCCTACAGCATTGCAGAGAATGAAAACTGCGGGCGCGTTTTTCTTTACTGTTCCCGGACCAAAAATGATCTGGCAGTTTGGCGAACTCGGTTACGATTATTCGATCAATGAAAATGGAAGATTGGGAACCAAACCTATTCCTTTTAGTTCGCAATTGAATTACTTATCAAAAATTGACCGAGTTAGATTAATGAAAACTTGGGACGCACTGATAAAACTTAAAAAAGATTATCCGGCTTTTTCCAGCAGCGATTTTAGAATGAGTGTAAGCGGCTACTTAAAGAGAATGTGGATTAACCACACAAGCATGAATGCAATTGTGATAGGAAATTTTGCTGTTACGACAGATACAATGCTTCCGGAATTTCAGAACACGGGCAGATGGTATAACTATTTTACCGGCGAAGAATTGAATGTAGATAATGTTGATATGCCGGTAACGCTTGAACCGGGTGAATTTAGAATTTATACAACAGTTAAATTGCCAACACCGGAACAAGGAATTCTTTTAGGAGTTGATCAATCGGATGAATTACCGACACAGTTTAAACTGGAGCAGAATTTCCCTAATCCATTTAATCCGGAAACTACTATTAGCTACAAGATACAAGCGGCAAGTCAAGTAAGTCTAAAAGTGTATGATGTTTTAGGAAGAGAAGTAGTAACGCTTGTAAATGAATACAGACAGCCGGGAGTTTACAACTCTACGTTCAACACTCTGCACTCTTCACTCACTTCCGGTGTTTACTTTTATCGCTTGCAAGCCGGTGAGTTTAGCGAAACTAAAAAGATGATTCTGTTGAAGTAATTGAAATTAAGTTTTAATAAGATGGAATTTAGAAAGCCCCGACAAAACTAGTTGGGGCTTTTTATTGCCTAGACTATACTTTTTTAAAACACAACTCTTATTTTCTATTCAGATTAATTATATTGAACCGGTAAACAGAGCGCTCCGATACAATGAGAATTTTTTTAACCGGATTTATGACTAGCGGCAAAAGTACAATTGGACCGATACTGGCAAATGTACTCGGGCTTGAGTTCTTTGATTTGGACCGAGTAATCGAAGATGAAGAACAACTTTCTGTAGTAGAGATATTTGAAAAGCATGGTGAGAATTATTTTCGTGAGGCGGAATCTAAAATTCTTAATAGATTAGCAGAGAAAGATAGAATAGTTATTTCACTTGGCGGCGGAACAATTGCCAACCAGAATAATTTTGATATGATGAGGCAGAACGGAAAAATTATTTACCTTAAAGTTTCTCCGAATACTTTGTATAAAAGATTAAAGCATAAAACCGATAGACCAATCTTTCGTGATTTAGTGTTGGGTGACAATACGGAAGAAGAATTTTTGAAACGAATAAAAGAATTGCTTGAAAAAAGACGCGCTTTGTATGAGCGTGCCGATATTGTAATAGATACAGAGCTTACACCGCTCGGCCAGACAGTTGACAGAATTGCCAAAAAAATTAAGTACATATTCCATGAAAAAAATTGAAGTAAAAGCCTCGTCCAAAAGTTACCCCGTTTATCTAGGTAACAACATCATTTCTCAATTGCCGGAATTGATTGAAAAGCATGCTTTGCATAAAAATGTTTTCATCGTTGTTGATGAAAACGTGCTGGGCTACCACCTTAAGAAAATTAAATCCCTAATTACCGAAAGAATGAGGAAGGTTGTTGTTGTTGAGTATGTTGCCAATGAGAAGAGCAAAAACAACAAATCGGTGGAGGAGTTTTACGATTGTTTAATAAAAAATGAATTTGGAAGAGACACGCTGATAATTGCAATTGGTGGAGGAATAACCGGAGATATAGCCGGTTATGTTGCTTCAACATACAGCCGCGGTGTCCAATTCATTCAAGTGCCTACAACTTTACTTGCGGCTGTCGATAGTTCTGTTGGAGGAAAGACGGGAATCAATTACGGAAAAACGAAAAATTTAATCGGCACATTCTATCAGCCGGAGTTTGTACTTGTTGATACATCTTTCTTAAAGACTTTGAAAGAAGAAGAAGTTGTTTGCGGGTTAGGAGAAATTATTAAGTATGCTTATCTGGGTGATGATAAATTATATTCAACATTCCGAAGTGAACTAAAGCAGATATTGAAGTTGAGTCCCAAGCCGACTACTAAGACGATAGAAATATGCATAAACATGAAAGCGTCGGTTGTGCAAGCAGATGAAATGGAAGGCGGACTGCGTAAAATATTGAACCTAGGTCATACTTTTGCTCATGCAATTGAAGTTGAGCAAGATCATAAAATAAAGCATGGTCAGGCTGTAATTATTGGGTTAACCTGCGCGCTTTATCTTTCTCACTTCAAAGGGATAATGAAAGCCGAAAAACTGGTTAAGTATATTTCTCTTCCTTTGTTCTTGCAAGATAAGATCACACTGGATAAATGTAATGTAGAGAATATTTACAAGATAATGCTGCGCGATAAAAAGGGAAGGGATGGTAAAACAAAATTCGTTCTTCTTTCCGAGCCCGGTATTCTTTATTTGGATATTGAAGCTGACAAGGATTTGGTAATTCAATCTCTTGAAGAAGGAATCTGTCATTTTATTTAATATGATAACAAAGAAAACATTTTACTTCTTTTTCATTCTAACTTCAATTGTGTTCTCTCAAGTAGAAAGAGAAACGCGTGCAGTTTGGCTGGCTACAAATCATAGATTGGACTGGCCGCCTCCTAACTACAACGCCGAGAAACAGAAGAAAGCTCTCTCCGATATCTTTGATGATCTCGAATCGAAAAAATTTAATACTGTTTATTTCCAGGCAAGAAGCAACGGTACAGTTATGTTTAATTCTTCCTTCGAGCCCCTTTCTCAATACATAACCGGTCAAGTTGAGGGTGAATCCAGTTACGATCCACTTAAATATGCAATTGAACAAGCTCATAAAAGAGGAATAGAAATTCATGCGTGGATAAATGCATGCATGATTTACGGCGGAACAGAAAAAGCAATTCTTCAAAACAAAAATCATCTTTCTCAGAAAAAACCGGAATGGATTGTTGAAGATGAGCGCGACGGACAAAAAACTCTTTGGGTTGATCCGGGCTTGCCGGAAGTAAGAGATTACATTTCCGACTTAATTACCGAGATGGTTGAGAATTATGATATAGATGGCGTTCATCTTGATTACATCCGCTATCCAGGTAAAAATTTTGAAGATGATTTTTCATATCAGATTCATGGTGCGGGACTTACAAGAGACGATTTCCGGCGAAATAATATTTCATCCTTAGTAAAAGAGATTTACGAGAAAGTGAAATCCGTAAAGCCATTAGTAAAAATTGGTGCCGCCCCAATTGGTGTGTATAAAAAACTTCCCGGTATGTCTGCATGGGAAAGTTATTACGATATCTATCAAGATTCATACGGCTGGATGAAAAGAGGAATTGTTGATTATTTGACTCCGCAGATTTACTGGAGCCTTGATGAGAATCCGCGATTTGATTTATTGGCTAAAGACTGGACAAACAATTCCAGCGGACGCGGAGTTGTACTTGGTATTGCCGCTTACAAAGAAAATGTTAAGCCGGATATTGATGAGATGATTAAGCTTTCCAGAAAATTGAAAGCCGACGGAGTTTCATTTTTTAGATATCAGCATATTAAAGATGTTGACTTTCCTTCATTTCAGTATAGAACATTTCCGGCAGCAATGCTTTGGCTAAAAAGAATTGATCCTCCAACTCCAATCAATCTTTCTTCCAATGCCACAACAGAAAAGAATTTTTATTCGTTGAAATGGGAAATGGAGAAAAGCCAAAATCCAAATGATAGTGTAAGTTATATTGCCATTTATAATCTTCCGAAAAAGAACTCCGAACCGTTAGCCGAATATTTATTTGATATTGTCCCGGCCCCTAAAACAAGTGTAACTCTTGCAATTGATAAACCGAAAAAGGTGAATTACTATTTCAGTGTTAAATCGGTTAACAAACTTTGGAATGAAAGCGTTGAAGCCTCCGATGTTGTATCAATTGAAATTCCGCAGATGAAAGAATTGGCTAAACTAAATGAAGAAATTTCAAAGCCGCTGCTTATTAAAGAATCTAATAACAGCGCGATGGTTGTGCTGCAGAACAGTTTGGATGAACAGATAGAAATTTTCGGCGGGAAAGGAAAAATATATTCTCTGCTGAAGAAAGAGAATGCATCTATTGGTAAAAATATTTTTACGCTTAAAAGTGATTTTAAAAAATACGATGTTCTGAAAATTGTATTTGGAGGTTCTAAAAAAGAAGTAGAGCTTAAGCTACGTTAAATAATTATCGAACCACTCCCGTCTTAATTCGGCAGTCTCATCTCTATGTGTTTTCAAAAAATGATCTCCCCCTTCGAGAAGAACTAATTTATAAGGATGATTTAACTCTTGGAGTTTCTCTGCTAACCTTATTGAATCTTCGGGGCTAACACGATTATCATTAGTTCCGTGAAGAAGCAGAAGTGGAGTTGTGCTGCAAAGCTTTTCCGGAAAATTTAGGATGGAACGTTTTTCAAATTCTTTCTGAAAATCCACATCCGTGTAATTCAGCTTCATTCGTTCTATGAAATGCTGCATAAAATTATTTTCGCCGGAATTGTTTCTCAGTTCTGCAATTGCTCCAATTACAACTGCGGCTTTAAATATGGCGGTTCGAGTCAGAGTAAGATAGGTCATTAATCCGCCGCGGCTCCATCCTTCAATTCCACATTTAGCTGTATCGGCAAACTCTAGTTCATCGGCTAAAGGAATGAGATTCAGAACATCATCAACGTCGCTGCCGCCGAATTCATCTTCACCTTCGCTGCCGACATTGCCCCGGTACTGTGAAGCAAGAACAACATATCCCCAGCTGGCTATTTGCCCAAATATTCCTTTAGCATTGAACTCATCAATTGCACCCGCTGAGCCGAATCCGCCGCGGCACCAAATAATACAAGGATATTGTTTTGATTGATCTATCGGGTAAGCGAGATAGCCATTTATTTTTAATCCGCCGGATAAATAAGTTATCTTTTCAACGAGAGTATTCTCCAGAGTTTCACTACCCCATCCGCTGGAAATCATTTTTTCTTGAATGGAACTTAGTTTTATTTCTTGCCGTAAAATAAACCGGGTATTCATAAATTCCTTTATAAAATAGTTAAATTAGAGTTGTAAGCTTTGCAGTAAAAGAAATTTAGCAAATGCATAGCTCTCAATAATTCATAAACCAATTTACAGATTAACACTTATGTCTAAAAACAAACAAATCTCAAAAAAGCAGATGAACAAGAACCGGTTTATGCAGATTACTGTTGTGATCGTTCTGATCGCATTCGTTGCATATTTTGTTCTTTCAAATCTATTATTAACAAACAATCCGGTAAATCCGGAGCTGGAAAAAGCCGTGAATGGAAAAGCAGCTTACTCGTTTACCAAAGAAGGTGATCTTTCTTTCACTAATAAGAATGGGGATTCAATTGCTCAAATAGAAATTGAGATTGCCGATGATAACCAGCAGCGCCAGACCGGTTTAATGTTCCGCAATACAATGGCAGAAAACCAAGGTATGCTTTTTATTTTTGATACAGAGGAGCCGCAAGCGTTCTGGATGCACAATACAATTCTTCCGCTCGATATTATGTATGTGAATTCCCAAATGGAAATTGTTACAATAATTAAAAATGCAAAACCTTTTGATGATACTTCTCTTCCTTCCGTTAAGCCGGCACAGTATGTAGTTGAAGTAGTTGCCGGTTATACTGATAAGCTAGGAATTAAGGAAGGGGATAAAATTGTTTGGCGGAGAAGCTGATTAACGGAAAACGTAAAACGAAAAAAGTAAGACGTGTAGAAAAAAGCAGTTGAATTTTGCCTCTCACGTTTTACGTCTTACTTCTCACGGAATCAATGATGATTGACAAGACACCATTAATAGCTACATTGCTTTTATCATGCGCGGATAGGAGGGGATTAGTTGCGCAGATTTCCCAGTTCATTTTTCAGCGGGGAGGCAATATTCTTAATCTGGATGAGCATGTTGAAAGAGAAGATAATATGTTCTTTACAAGAGTTGAGTGGGATACTGCAGAAGTGATTCTTTCTCAAGCGGAATTTGAAAATGAATTCGCGGTACTTGCTAAAGAGTTTTCTGCCGATTACAAAATATTTTACAGCAATAAAAAACATAACGCCGCTATATTTGTCTCGAAGTATGAACACTGTCTGCAAGAAATTTTATGGCTTAACAGCATAGGAGAACTTGAAGCGGATATAAAGCTTGTAGTTTCCAATCATTTGGATTTGGTACCGTTAGCGGCGCAGTATAAAATTCCGTTCCATCATTTCCCGGTTAGCGAAAAGAATAAAGCCGAAGCTGAACTGAAAGAACTTTCTCTTCTAAAAGAAAATGAAATTGATACAATAATACTTGCCCGCTACATGCAAGTGTTATCCAACGATTTTGTGAAGCAGTATCTTTTCAACATCATCAACATCCACCATTCATTCTTGCCTGCTTTTGTCGGTGCTAATCCTTACAGACAAGCATACGAAAAAGGTGTTAAGATAATTGGCGCTACAAGTCATTACGTAACTGCCGATCTGGATGAAGGACCAATAATTGAACAAGGCGTAGCGAGAATTTCCCACAAAGATTCTCTTAAGGATTTAATAAGCAAGGGGAGAGAACTGGAAAGATCGGTTCTTGCAAAAGCAGTAAAATATCATCTCGCTAACAGAGTCCTTCCGTTTGGGAAAAAGACAATTGTGTTTGAGTGAGAACGTGAGACGGTAAACGGAAGAAGTGAAACGTCAAAAAATTGACTTGCTCTTATGATTTACATTTCCCGTTTCCCGGCTTTTCTCATTTCATCAAAATTAATTTCTTTGTCTGGCTGTAACTGCCGGATTGTAAGCGATAGAAGTAAACTCCCGAAGACAATTTATAATTTACAATTGAGAATTTAGAATTGTAAGCTCCGGGTTGCTTGTATTCATTTACAAGTGTTGCAACTTCTCGGCCGAGTAGATCGTAAATTTTTAGTGTAACATGCTCACTCTTTGGAATTGAGTAGCTTATTGTAGTCTCGGGATTAAACGGGTTAGGGTAGTTTTGGGAAAGAGAAAAAGAGTTTGGTAGTTTACCATACGAAAAATTTATATCTGAGCCAACAGAAGTATTTAGGAAGTGAAACACTCCAATAGTATTACCAACAATAATATCCAAATACCCATCCTTATTTGTATCCGCCAATTTTAAAGAAGCAAACGGCACAGTTTCATTTGATGGGACAATATATTGGGAAGACCAAATAACATTAAGTTTAAAATCGAGACAGTAGACTTTATCGCTTACTGCAATTATATAATTTTGATTAAGATTATTATTAACTATAGTCAGTTTAGCTATGGGATATTGAGATAATTGCAGCGAATTTAGAATAACATTTTGCTGGAAATTAGAAATTTTAATCATTCCATCTTTATGCCCGCTTATAATTTCATAAGTGCTATCGTTATTAATATCCGCAATATCGAAAGAAGATACCGCATTCAATAGAGTACTTTGCCATATTTGTGTTTTTGTAGCAGCGTCAACTTGATAGATCATATCATTGTTGCTATTATAAAAAACACTATTAAAAAAAAACGAAGTATTTGCCGATTTAGGATGTTTTACAATCCTAATATTTGCTAATGCATCACCATAACTGGATGACTGCCAAGTGATAGTATTTTTTTCTAAATCATAGATATAGAGAGCCCCACGATCTGCGAAAATAAGAGATTTCCGATTGCTTGTATCTAAAACTTCAAATAACACCTCAGTTGGATATTTGTCTGGGACATAGATATTGGATAAAACTTCTAAAGTCATTCCATTTAAAACAATTATTTGTTGGGGGACAGCAAAAACAATTTCGTCAAGAGAATCATAATTAAAGTCAAAAGTAGTGAGAGCATAAGTTTGCTCGCCAGTGATATGTTTGCTTTTAATTTCGTTATGGTTTTGAGCGTTAATTGTATAAAGAAAACCGCCTTGATGTTCTTCACGGCTAGTCAAACTTGCATATGCGATTTCAGCAGCTCCATCATTATCAAAATCAGCAGCACCTACTCTAAAATAAGGGCTTAAATGAATAGTGATATTCTCTGTTCTTAAAATAGTTTTTGTCTCGTTAAAATCATTTACAGATGCAACCATTAAACTTATTTTGCCAGTTGTATCATACCCAGAACCCCATACTATTTCTGAAATTCCATCTCCATTTGTATCGCAAATTATAAGATTTGAGTTAGAATCACCTAAATCTGATTTCCAGATTATTTTCGCAGTAGCAATATCATAACAAACTAAACCATCGCGTTGTGCATCTGCTATGATAAGCTCGGGTAGACTATCACCATTAACATCTGCTATTAGAAAATCCCTAATTTGCCAATGAAAAATAACAGAAAGAACTCTTGACGTAATGATATCAAAGAAAGTAACAGCGCCTCCATCTATACCAGCAACATCCATAAAGCCATCGCCGTTGAAATCTTCAAAAATATATTTGCTGGCATATGGAAGATTATCTGAGATAACTTGGTTTGTCAACCCATTTATTAAAAGATTTGAAAATGCTATGTCTTTAATACCGTCACTATTAAAATCGCAAACAGCAAGGGGGCAATTACCACTTTTGCATCTTCTCCAAATTAAGCTATAATCTTCACTATTATAAACAGTCAAAAAAGTACTATCAGGAGTTGAAGGTTCCGAATCGCCATAGTAATCTAGGATTGCTATTTCATTGGTACCGTTGTTCTGGATATCTCCAACAAATAACTGCGTTGCATTATTACAGTAGAAGCTATGTGACTTAACAATTTTTAATTCGGGCAAGTCATAAATATCCAACTGGCCGTTTTTACATAATACATATAACTGATACTTATTTAATTTAGAATCATAGACTTTATTTAAATAAGTTATGATATTATTAAAATATATTTTGCTATTCCAAATTACAACATACTTCCCATTAACATATTTAAGAATTGAGAAATAGTTATTTATTTCCACTCCGCCACCAAGAATTAATTCATCTGCTTTATCATTATCAATATCATATGGGATTATTTTTGAAAATCCAAGGTCATTCCCCCAAACATAAGTTTCCCATTTTTGCTTAAAGCTTTGCGAGAACATAGTTAGTGTTGAAGTAAAACAAATCAAAAAAAACAACTTCAGAGAAATTCTCATAAACCACCAAGAATATTTATGATTTAAAGGTTCAGTACATTAATACATAAGAGAATACGTATGCAACGAGTATAAATGAAAGAGTGCGCGGTTGACATTATTAATGTTTTTTTTAGATATTTATAAATGCCTACTTTTATTTCAATAAAATTAATTTCTTTGTTTGGCTGTAACTGCCGGCGGTTAAGCTGTAAAAGTAAATTCCGGATGCCATCTCTCGACTCCGCTCGAGATGACCGGCGTTGAATTTTGCTTTGTAATTGCCGGGGTGCTTGTACTCATTAACAAGAGTTGCAACTTCGCGGCCGAGGAGATCGTAAACTTTTAGTGTAACAAAGCCGGGAGTTGGAATCTGATAGTCGATAGTTGTAGAAGGATTAAACGGGTTAGGATAGTTTTGTAATAATTCATAATGAGTAGGAATTTGTTGCTCTTTATTAACATCAACACGTAGGGTATCACCATATTTAACTCCGTTTAGATAAGCCGCAACTAGATATTGTCCCCAACTATAACTACCACCATGGCCCCTGATAGAAATTTCTTCTAAACCAATTCCTTCAATATAATAACTATTGCCATATTCGATATGCCCAGTGCCAGTCTCTTGTCTAATTCTTATCCTATCTCTTCCCCAAAAGTTAATTGTATCCGCATAAAGATAATAGCCGTTTTGAACAATAGTACCTTTTTGAGAAAAGTTAACCTTTACATATTCTGAGTCATTATAAAAACTGTAAATATATATTTTCGTCGAATCGGCTCTTTCGTAATGATATGAAGGATACTTAGTCTTGATAACAGCATAAAATTTGTTATTAATGACTGTGTCCTTAATAACTTCCTCGCTATTATATGAATACTCATACACAATAGAATGTGACCAGTATTTATATACCCACTTATTTCCTATTTCCAAAGATTTTGCATTTCCGCTTTGTGAATAAACTATGACAGTGAACAATTGTATTGATACCATAAAGAGTGTTACAATTTTTAGGTTCAATTTCATAACGGCGTCCGATTGATTAGCTTGTTAAATTTTTCCACAATGTATATTTATATAAACAACAGTTTCTTTGATACTCAAATGTTGGCTAGAACCAGAAGCCACCATTATGAACACTCCTTTCCGCCTTTTTTGATAAACCTTGGTTCATTGCTTTTTACTAATGTTATTTTGCAAATCATTTTATTTTGAATAACTGGGAAAGCGATTTTAATAAATTTATTAATTGCTCTTCCGTAGAACAAGTAAATAACATTATTTAAATGAAGTTGAAAACCATCTGCATCCTTTTTATTGAAGACATTCAAATTATTTACCAAGCTAAGAATATTTTCGTTATCGTCACTCCCAATAATTAATTCACTTCCTTCAGAATCTAAAAATGCAATTGTAGAGATTTTATTCTTTGTTTCTAACGACTGTTTAGTCCATGAATTTCCATAATTACTAGTTTGAGGCATAACACCTTTATTCTCATATACCCATCCAGTAGAATCATTAATGAAAAACAGTGAAGTTAAATGTTCCTTGGTCCCAGAATTTAGTTTTTCCCACTGAGATAAACACAATGAACTGGGCTGTACAATTATGAAAATTATCTTCCGCATTTATTTTATTAGCATCATCTTTTTTACTTGTATAAAACTTTCAGTTAGTAATTGGTAAAAGTAAATTCCGGATGCCATCTCTCGACTCCGCTCTAGATGACCGACGTTGAATGCTGCTTTGTAATTGCCGGGTTGTTTGTATTCATTAACAAGTGTAGCAAAAAAAGAGAAGTTTTTAATTATCATTACATCTCCCCAATTAAAGGATGGATACAGTTAACAATATTTATTCCACTGTTAAAATCTAAATTACGTTCGGAAAAATCAATGCTATTGTTGATTCACTATGAAAGGATTTCGTGGCGGAGGAAGATTTTGCGGTAGGAGTAAAGACGCGCCATGGCGCGTCTTTACAAACCAGATTTATTTATTCTTTCGGATTACTTTCTTAACCGGTTTCTTAACAACCTTTTTGACAACTTTCTTTACGGCTTTTTTGACCGGCTTAGCAGCTACTTTTTTCTTTACAACCTTTTTGGCAACTGCCTTCTTTACAACTTTTTTCTTAACAGCTGTTTTCTTTGCTGCGGGTTTTGTTTTCTTATTTGCCTTTTTAGCAACTACTTTTTTTACAACTTTCTTTTTGGCAGCCGGTTTTTTCTTGACCGCTTTTGCCTTTTCACGTTTTACGTTTTTCGTCTTACCTTTTACGGCTTTCTTCGCCTTCTGCTTTGCGGCAATCAAATTCAAAGCGCCGCCCGAAACAAACCATGCAATTTGTCCGGCATTGAAGGAATGGTTTAATATAATTTCATCTACCGAACCATCTTTATGTTTAACAATTAACTGTACTTGTTTTTCCGGAGCGAGAGCGCTCAAGTTCGGGATGCTCAATCTATCATCTTCTTGAATCTTATCGTAATCGCTAGGATTAGCGAATGTAAGAGGAAGCATTCCTTGTTTCTTCAAATTGGTTTCATGAATGCGCGCAAATGATTTTGTAATGATTGCTTTGCCGCCGAGGAAGCGCGGTTCCATTGCCGCATGTTCACGTGATGAACCTTCGCCGTAGTTTTCATCGCCTACAACAACCCATCCGATATTCTGCGCTTTGTATTCTCGTGCAACTTCGTGTACTTGTTTGTACTGACCGGTGAAAAGATTTTTTGCTTCTCCAGCGTTTCCGGTGTAAGCATTTATTGCGCCGAGGAACATATTCTTGGAGATGTTATCTAAGTGTCCGCGGTACTTTAACCAAGCACCGGCTGGAGAGATATGATCTGTTGTGCATTTGCCTTTTGCTTTTAAGAGAAGAGGCGCGTCAACTATATCGCTGCCGTCCCAAGCTTTGAACGGCTCCATAAATTGGAGACGGTCAAAATTATCGGGCATAGCAATTTTAGTTTTGAAACCATTTTTGCTTGGCGCGAGAAAACCTTTTTTATCTTTCAAGAAATTTTTCTTGGGAAGTTCCTCTCCGTAAGGCGCATCAAGCTTTACTTGTTCGCCATTTTCATTTACTAAATAATCTGTTTCCGGGTTGAATGAAAGTTTGCCGGCTACTGCGAGCGCAGTTGTAATTTCGGGACTAGCAACAAAGCTGTAGGTCTCCGGATTGTTATCGTTACGTTTTGCAAAATTTCTATTGAACGAATTTACGATTGTATTTTTTTCACCGGTTTTCATATCCATACGTTTCCACATGCCTATGCATGGTCCGCAAGCGTTTGCTAAAACTTGTCCGCCAAAATCGGTAAGAGTTTTTAACTGTCCGTCGCGTTCAATAGTTGCGCGCACTTGTTCGGAGCCTGGAGTGATTTTGTATTCAGACTTTGCTTTCAATCCTTTTGATAATGCGTTTTTAACAATGTTGGCAGCGCGGTCAATATCTTCGTAACTGCTATTTGTGCAGCTTCCTATTAAAGCAACACTAACTTTTTCGGGAAAGTCATTTTCAACAATTGCTTTTTTCATTTTAGATAAAGGCCAAGCGCGGTCCGGAGTGAATGGTCCATTAATATGTGGTTCAAGCTCATCTAAATTTATTTCTACAATCTGATCGTAATACTTTGCCGGATCGGCATAAACTTCTGAATCAGCTTTTAGCACTGCTGCATTTTTATGAACAAGTTTAGCAACATCCGCGCGGTCTGTTTTTTCTAAGTACAAAGCCATTTTTTCATCGAAAGGAAATACGGAACAAGTTGCGCCAATCTCTGCGCCCATATTGCAGATTGTTGCTTTACCGGTACAAGAAATTGATCCGGTTCCTTCGCCAAAATATTCTACTATTGCGCCGGTACCTCCTTTAACCGTAAGCAAACCGGCAAGTTTTAAGATAACATCTTTAGGTGAAGTCCAGCCGCTAAGTCTTCCGGTTAGTTTAACTCCGATAAGTTTCGGCCATTTCAATTCCCAAGGCATTCCAGCCATAACATCAACTACATCCGCACCGCCAACACCAATTGCAAGCATACCTAAGCCGCCGGCGTTTGGAGTGTGAGAATCGGAGCCTATCATCAATCCGCCGGGGAAAGCGTAATTTTCTAAAATTACTTGGTGAATAATACCGGCACCCGGTTTCCAAAAGCCAACACCATATTTTTTGCATATGGTTTCAAGAAATTCGTAAACCTCTTTGTTCTCTGCAATAGCATCTTTTAAATCCGATACACTTCCATTCTGAGCAACAATTAAGTGATCTGCATGAGCAGTTGCCGGAACAGCGGCTTCTTTTCTTCCGGCATGCATAAACTGAAGCATAGCCATCTGTGCAGTTGCATCTTGCATTGCAACACGGTCGGGGGCGAAATCAGCAAAATCCTTTCCTCCTACAAAAGGAGTCTTAGGAGATTCCCACAAATGTGAGTAGAGAATTTTTTCTGCGTAAGTCATCGGTCTGCCGACTACTTTGCGGGCACTTGCAACTTTATTCTGGAATTGAGCATAAACTTTTTTGATCATATCAAAGTTTGCTGTCATTGTAGTTCCTATATTGTTTGAAATCGGTACAAAGATAAAAAAATGGCGGGAATTAATAGAAAGGAAAATAGTGTAGAACGAAGAACGAAATATTAGAAGTATTGTCATTCTGATCCCGCGATTTATGAGGGATCAGAATCTCTTGCAAAATTTGGTTTAGGATTCTTTGTCGTCCCGCGTCTTCGACTTCGCTCAGACTGACGGGACTCCTCAGAATTACAATGAATTATTTTATCATGCTTAACGAAATTCTCTGCTTTGGGACATCAATTCCAATTACGGTTACATCAATAATATCGCCGACTTTTAACAGTTCAAGTGGATTCTTCACAAACTTATTTGCTATTTGGGATATGTGAAGCAATGCATCCTGCTTAACGCCAATATCTACAAATGCGCCGAAATCCACTACGTTGCGGACAGTTCCTTTCAGCTTCATTCCATCTTGCAGATCTTCAATTTTAAGAACGTCGCTGCGCAGGATTGGCAAAGGCATTTCTTCGCGTGGATCGCGTCCCGGCTTTTTTAAGTTGTCAAGAATATCAACAAGTGTCGGCTCGCCAACGCCGATATCTTTTGCAACTTTTTCAACTCCTTTTGTTTTAACAAAAAGCTCAACAAGATTTCCTTTTTCGTTGATATGTGTTGTAGAAAGATCGCAGAGCTTCAAAAGTTTTGTTGTTGCTTCGTAAGACTCGGGATGGATTGAAGTATTATCGAGCGGATTTTCTCCATCCGGAATGCGCAAGAATCCGGCGCACTGTTCAAAAGCTTTTTCACCCATTCCGGTAACATCCATCAGCTCTTTTCTGTTTTTGAATTTGCCGATTCGTTCACGGTACTTAACTACATTGTTCGCAATTCTTTTATTTAAGCCGGAAACATAATTGAGGAGAGAAGCGGAAGCAGTGTTGACATCAACACCAACATAGTTAACGCAGCTTACAACAACATCATCGAGTTTTTTAGATAGTAATTTCTGGTCAACATCGTGCTGATACAAACCTACGCCAATTGATTTTGGATCAATTTTAACAAGCTCGGCAAGCGGATCGAGTACGCGGCGGGCGATAGAAATATTTCCCCGCTGGCTGGCTTCAAGATCGGGGAACTCATCTTTAGCAACGGCGCTCGCAGAATAAACCGACGCACCCGCTTCGTTAACAATTAGGTAATGGCATTTCAGTTTTTGTTCTTTAATTAAATCTGCAACAAGCTGCTCTGTTTCCCGGCTTGCAGTTCCGTTACCGATGGCAATTAAATTTACTTTGTGACGCTCGATCATATCAAGCAGAATTCTTTTTGCTTCCGCGGTTTTGTTTTGCGGCGGATGAGGATACATTGTAGCGCCTTCAATATATTTTCCGGTGGTATCAATTACTGCAATCTTGGAACCGGAATAAAAACCGGGATCGATTCCCAAAATCATTCTATTGCTGATTGGAGGCTGAAGCAGTAGCTGGCGCAAGTTAGAAGCAAAAATTTCGATTGCATGGAGATCGGCTTCTTCGGTAAGAAGATTTCTTACTTCGCGCTCGATAGATGGAAAAATTAAACGCATAAAAGAATCGTCAACCACTTCTTCAAGAATATCGAGGAAGAAAGATTCATCATATTCAAAATATTTATCGAAGATTCTGTTTAACACACCCGGTTTATCGAAGCTAAGAATTGCTTTTAGGTAACCGTCGCTTTCGCCACGATTGATCGCCAGAATCTGATATTCTTTTATTTTATTCAGCGGTGCTGAGAAGTTGTGGTAAACATCATACACATCTTTCTTTTTGAGGTTCGGATCTTCTTTTTTATTCTCATTCTTTGAGGAAACAATAGTTGCTTCCTCTTGCATAAACTCTCGAACCTCTTGACGAATTTCCGCTGTTTCACTGATCATTTCGGCAATTATATCTTTAGCGCCTTGCAATGCTTCGGCAATGGTTTCAACACCAAGCTCAGCGTTGATATACTGTGCCATAATTTCATCAAAGTCTCCGCTGAAGTTCGGGTTCTGCAAAATGAAAAGCGCGAGAGGCTCCAAACCTTTTGCTTTAGCGATTGTTCCGCGTGTTTTACGTTTTGGTTTGTAGGGAAGATACAAGTCTTCAACTTCTTGAAGTTTTGTTGCCGCATTTATCTTATCGCGAAGTTCGTCTGTAAGTTTACCTTGCTCTTCAATGCTTTTCAGTACAGTCGCTTTACGTTCTTCGAGAATGGTTAAATAGCTCAGTCTATCTTCAATGTTTCGTAAGAAATCTTCATCCAATCCGCCGGTATGCTCTTTACGGTAGCGGGCAATAAAAGGAACCGTAGCGCCTTCGGTAAATAAATTTATCACTGTAACAACTTGTCTTTCAGCAATGTTAAGTTCTTTTGCAATGACTAAAGGAATATTCATAACTCTCCGGGAAAATTTTTGGAATGCAAATCAAGGGGAATCAAACAGAAATATCAACTTGAATTTTTATGTTCTTTACATTATGTAACAATTGGAAAAATAAACAATTGTGTATAACTTTCAATAAATATTAAAGGGATGATATGGCTGAACGTAAAATAAAATTTGTTTACTGGGAAGATGGCGGGCAATGGTTAGGGTATTTAGAGGAATATCCCGATTACATGACACAAGCTGAATCTTGGGAAGAATTAAAAGGTAATCTATTGGATATTTACAAAGAATTGAACAGCGGAGCGATTCCAATGGTAAGAAAAGTCGGGGAACTACAAGTAGCTTGAAAAGGAAAGAATTAATCCGCGAATTGGAAAAAATTGGTTGTGTTATATTAAGACACGGTGGGAAACACGACTGGTATCAAAACACAAATACAAAAATGTGTCAGCCAATACCTCGCCACAACGAGATAAATGAATTTCTCGCAAAGCACATTCTGAAGAAACTTAGCAACACTAAATAGACTATCCGTATAATTCTTTTTCAACCAAATCACAAATAATGTGACCGATTGTAATGTGAGTCTCTTGTATTCTGGCAGTAATTGCAGAAGGTATTACTATCGGAAGATCAACCAAGTCTTTCAATTTGCCGCCGTCTCCGCCTAAAAATCCAACAACAAAAATCTTCTTTGCTTTAGCTTGTTCAACGGCTCTTATAATATTCGGAGAATTACCGCTAGTAGAAAGTGCGAAAAGAACATCGCCTTCGTTTCCTAATCCCTCTAAAATTCTTGAGTAGGTAAATTCCCAGCCAAGATCGTTACCACCGGCAGAAAGGTTTGAAGTGTCTGTAGTTAACGCAATTGCCGGAAGCGAAGGTCTATTAACTTGAGCGGTTAGGCGAATAACAAATTCCGCTGCTAAATGCTGGCAATCTGCAGCGCTGCCCCCGTTGCCACAAAGGAGAAGCTTCTTTCCATTTTTATAAGCATCTACTAAGCTTTGAACCGCAACTAAAATTTCTGCTTTACAAGATTCTATTGTTTTAATCTTTACTTCGGCACTTTCTTTAAGTGTATCTGTAATGATTTTTTCTTTATCAAACATTTTTGCCTCATTTACTGACTGTAAAATAAAAAAGATTTAACTCTGTTGTTCAATGCATCTTGCTTTGGTAATTGGGATAAATTGCATGAAAAAAGGATTGTCCGAATGGCTTTCATTCACTAAGTTTGGGCAATATTTCTCAAAAAAATAAATATGAAAAGAATAACTGTTTACGAAAAGCCGACTTGCACAACTTGCCGCAACGTTTCCAAAATCTTAATTGAAAAAGGAATCGATTTCGCAAAAGTGAATTACTACATAGAACCTTTTAGCAAAACTAAGCTAAGCTCTTTGCTTAAGAAAATGAACATGAAACCGAGCGAGTTGCTAAGGAAAAATGAAGAAGTTTACAAATCCATGAAGCAGCAAATCGCAAATATGAGCGAGGGTGAAATTCTTGAGTTGATGATTGAGAATCCGGATTTGGTCCAAAGACCTATCATTGAGATTGGTGATAAAGCTATTCTTGCTCGTCCGGCAGAAGAAATCCACAAGTTGTTCTAATTTAAAAAAACTATTAATACAAAACGGGAATACATAATGGCAAAAAAAATACTTTTCTGGGTTCTTGCGTTTCTAATTACCGGCGGTTCAGCTGTTTATCAAAGGTTGACTGGACCAACTTACCCAAAGAGCGGGACTGCTTCACTTGCGGGCAAAACAATCAACTATAAACTTGAACGCAGTCATGTTACATCATCCGATTATTCGGTTGAAATAGAAACCAATGACCCTGAAATAAAGGGTGAATTGTATTGGCGCCCATATCTTAATAAGGGAGATTTTTCCTATGCTAAAATGACCGGCGATAAAGTTTTAAAAGCTGATTTACCGGCTCGTGCCGCACTTCAGAAATGGGAATACTTCGTTAAACTTCAAAAGGGAAATGAAGAAGTTACTTTGCCCGGCGATAAAGTTCTGATAATTCGTTTTAAAGGTGATGTACCTATTGGAGTTTTAATTCCACACATCATTGCAATGTTTGGGGCAATGTTGTTATCAACTAGAACAGCATTTGAAGTCTTTAACAAAAAGCACAACTTGTACAAATTAACAATATGGACTTTAGGATTCCTATTTGTTGGTGGTTTTGCGCTCGGCTTTGCAATGAATTGGTATGCTTTCGGCGAAATGTGGGGCGGCTTTCCATTTGGTAACGATATCACTGATAATAAAACCTTAATAGCATTTGTGGGCTGGCTTGTTGCTTTTTATATGATTAAGAAAAATCTTATGCCGAAATTATTTGCTGTGCTTGCGGCAATATTAATGCTGATAGTTTATATGATTCCGCATAGTGTTTAGAGAAGATTATGATCAAGATCATGAGCAAGATCAAGAAGGAACAAAAAGATGAGCGAAGTTTATTTTGATCATGAGAAATTGAAAGTGTATCAAAAGTCACTTGATTATGTAGAATGGGTTTTCGGCGTTCTTGATAGCATAAAATCGAGAAACAGTATCATTGACCAAATTGAAAGAGCTTCTGAATCAATATTATTAAATATTGCTGAAGGGAATGGGAAATATTCGGGCAAAGACAAGTGTCGTTACTTTGATATTTCGCGAGGCTCTAGTTTAGAGTGTGCAGCTTGTCTAGATGTAATGTTTAAGAAAAAACTAATTGATGGTGAAATTAGAACTAAAGGAAAACTTCAGCTCAAAGAAATCGTATCAATGTTAATTGGGTTAATAAAGGCTAATTCTGATAGAGTTTATGAACCCGATTCAGAGTATAATACGTAATACCTTGATCTTGTTCTTACTCGTGATCTCGATCTTCTTTTTTGGGGATCAAGATTAAGATTAAGGTCAAGATCAAGACTAATCTAAGGAGATACAAACAATGTCTTCACACGAAACACCAACTTCAAGCGGATTACCATCCAACGCTTATACCGAATTAAAACCGGGCGAACAGTATGTCCCAATCATGTCGCCGGGTAAAATTTATCCCGAAGTAAATGCTTATTCTGTTGTAACCGGAATAGTAATGGCAATTGTATTTTCTGCTGCCGCTGCATACTTGGGATTAAAAGTAGGACAAGTATTCGAAGCGGCTATTCCAATAGCAATTCTTGCTGTAGGTTTAACCAACGTACTTAAGAAGAAAAATGGAATGGGGCAGAATGTAATTATTCAATCGATTGGTTCCTCCTCCGGTGCGGTTGTAGCGGGCGCAATTTTTACTCTTCCCGGAATTTATATTCTCAATCTGCAAGCAAGTTTTTTCCAGATGTTTTTTGCATCACTACTCGGTGGATTTTTAGGAATTCTTTTTTTAATTCCATTCCGTAAATATTTTGTTAGCGAAATGCATGGCAAACTTCCGTTTCCGGAAGGCACTGCTACTACAGAAATCTTAGTTGCCGGAGAAAAAGGGGGCAATCAAGCATGGATATTAGTAGTTAGCGGATTAATCGGCGGAGTTTATGATTTTCTAGTTGCAACATTTGGAACTTGGGCTGAAATTTTCACATCAAGAGTTGTTGGAGTTGGGGAAGTCTTAGCTGACAAATTCAAATTAGTTTTCAGATTAAACACTAGCGCTGCAGTAGTTGGTTTAGGTTATGTTATTGGTTTGAAATACTCTGTAATTATAGTTGCCGGATCATTTCTTTCCTACTTTGTTTTTATTCCACTTATAGCTTATTTCGGATCTGATTTAACTGTAACAGTTGGTTCCGGCATAAATCTACTAATCAAAGATATGTCGGCAGAGGAAATCTTTAGAAACTATGTCCGTCACATTGGTATCGGTGCAATTGCAATGGCGGGATTTATCGGAATAGTACGCTCTTCAAGTGTTATCAAATCTGCAATTTCCTTGGCTTTCAACGAGATTACCGGAAAGAAATCTGAAAATTCTTCTGAAGAACTGCGTACACAAAAAGATTTATCAATGAAAATTATTGTGATTGGTATAATTGTTACGGCGATAATCTTATTTGTGTTTTTCTTATTCGGAGTTGTGTTTAATGTCCTTCATGCTATTGTCGGTTTACTAATAGTAATGATAATGTCCTTCTTATTTACAACCGTTGCTGCAAATGCAATCGCAATAACCGGCAACAATCCGGTTTCTGGAATGACTTTGATGACGCTTGTTCTCTCATCAATCATTTTAGTTTCAGTAGGACTTTCAGGACCGACCGGAATGGTTTCCGCCTTAATCATTGGCGGTGTTGTTTGTACTGCATTATCGGTTGCCGGTTCTTTCGTTACGGACTTAAAAATTGGTTACTGGCTCGGTTCAACTCCTCAGAAACAAGAGAAATGGAAATTTGTTGGCGCTTTGGTTTCAGCTGCAACTGTAGTTTGGATAATCTCATTGTTAGATAAAATATATGGCTTTGCCGGCGGCGGATTACCGGCACCTCAAGCAAACGCAATGGCTGCAATCATTCAGCCATTAATGTCAAATCAACCGGCACCATGGATGCTTTACATTGCCGGCGCTTGCATTGCTTTAATTTTAGCTATGATTAAAGTTCCGGTACTCGCATTCGCGCTTGGTATGTATTTGCCTCAAGAAATTAATACGCCGCTTTTAGTTGGCGGATTGATTTCTCATTACGTTTCTACAAGAAGCAAAGATGAGGGATTGAATAACGCTCGTAGAGAAAGGGGAACACTGATAGCTTCCGGATTTATTGCCGGCGGCGCTTTGATGGGTGTTGTTAGTGTAATTATCCGTTCAACCGGTGCTAACTGGGTTATGTTAGAATGGGCTGAATCTCACGCGGCAGAAATATTATCTTTTGTTATGTTCTGTTTGCTCTGTTTATACACAATTTGGGATTCCTTGCGCGCTAAGAAAGACGCATAGGTTTAGTTAGAAAGTAATAATGATTTAAGCCCCGATTCGTCTATTGATGGGTCGGGGTATCTCTTTAAATGGAGATTGTGAATAAGGAATTAAATTGTCATACTGAGCAAAGCGAAGAATCGAGGTGCTTCCATTCTCCGAATTCTGAGATTCTTCACTCCACTTTGTTCCGTTCAGAATGACACATTGAAGAAGAGGGCAATAAAACAATTAGTGATAAAATTTCTCTATCAATCCCATTCTTTTAATAAGAACTTATTTCATAATTTTTCACCCGCTAATAATTAACTTTGTGGAGACCACAATGAAAATGCAGTACAATATTTGTTCATATTTCTTGGTGATTATAATGGCAACGCAAATGACTTTTGCTCAGAATAAGGAACGCAAAGATGTTCCGGAAAAATATAAGTGGAATAATTCCATCATTTACAAAAATGTTGATGAATGGAATAAAGATAAAGAAGCACTTCAAGTTCAGATTGAAACGCTGAAATCTTTCCAAGGGAAAATGAGTAAGAACTCAGAGCTATTCTATACAACATTGCGTTTGTATTTCGATATTTATAAAACTTATTACAAATTTGCCGATTATGCTTTCCGTGTAGCAGATGAAGATTTGCGCATCAGTTCAAATCAGTCGCTGAATCAAATATCAACAACACTCGGAACTAAACTTGGCGAAGCGGCTTCTTTTATCAATCCAGAAATACTTAGCATGGATGCCGAGCGAATAAAAAAATTCTTCGATGAAAAGAAAGAGTTAAGCGAATTCAAGTTTTATATTGGTGATATCTTGCGTTTGCGGGCTCATACGCTAACAGCGCGCGAAGAAGAAATTCTTGCAAGTGCCGGCTTGATTACATCAACACCGGGTGAAGTTCACAGCATATTTTACAATGCTGAGAAGCCGAATCCTAAAGTAAAATTATCGAAAGGTGAGCAAGTTGAATTAAACTCTGCCGCGTTCAACAAATACCGCACTGTTCAAAACCGGAAGGATAGAGAAATCGTAATGCGCGCTATGTTCGAGAATTATAAAAAGTTTGAGAACACGTTCGGCGCTAATTTGGCTGGTAAAGTCCGCGGAGATTACTTCTACGCAAAAAACAGAAAGTATGAAACCGTATTAGAAAGCTCACTTAACTCCAATAACATTCCGGTTTCAGTTTATGAAAATTTGATTAGTCAGATACATAAAAATCTTCCAACGCTTCACCGCTTCCTCAAGTTAAAAGCAAAAATGCTCGGAATAGACAAACTTCATTATTACGATCTTTATGTGCCGCTTGTAAAATCTGTCGATTTTAAGTACAACGTAGAAGATGGGCAAAAACTATTGCTTGATGTATTCAAGCCAATGGGTAAGGAATATGTTTCAACAGTAAAAAAATCTTTCGATGAAAAATGGATTGATTACATTCCTTCAACCGGAAAGAGAAGCGGCGCTTATTCATCCGGCGCGCAGTACGATCTGCATCCTTACATCTTGATGAACTGGACTGATGATTATGAATCTGTTTCAACATTGGCGCACGAACTTGGCCATACGATGCACAGCTACTATTCAAACAAAAGCCAATCTTTTGTAGATGCGCAGTACGCAACATTTGTCGCGGAAATTGCTTCCACCATAAATGAAACTCTCTTGAATAATTATATGGTTGCGAAAGTTAAAAGCGATGATGAAAAGCTTTATTTGCTTGGCTCTTATCTGGATTTATTGCGCACAACAATATTCCGTCAGACTTCGTTTGCAGAATTCGAGTGGGAAATTCACAAAAGAATTGAAAAAGGTGAACCGCTTACCGGTGAAGACATGAGCAAAATTTATTACGACATTGTTAAGAAGTATTACGGTCATGATAACGGCGCTTGCATAGTTGATGATTACATTGCTTACGAGTGGGCGCACATTCCCCACTTTATAAATTATACTTATTACGTTTATCAATATTCTACTTCTTTAATTTATGCAACAGCATTTGCTGAGAAAATAGTTAATGAAGGACAGCCCGCAGTCGATAAGTTTTACAATATTCTAAAAGGTGGAAGCTCTGCATATCCAATTGATCTAATTAAGAAAGCCGGATTAGATCCGCTCTCATCCGAGGCATTTGATCTTACAATGGCAAAAATGAATAAAGTAATGGATCAGATGGAAGAGATCTTAAAGAAGAAGAAAAAATAAATTCGTCGAGACGAGGTGCTTGATCGGCCTAGGGCAAGGCACCTCGTCCCATTTTTACCGAAGATTTAATTCTTTTATAGCAAGTCCAATAGCCGTTTCTATCGAATACCTTTCGTTCAAATGTTCTGCAACTTTATTGATAAAGTTTTTGCGGAATCTTCTTGGAACCAATACTCCATAAAACGCGCGTGATAATTCTAATACTTTTTCCATAACCTAAATGTTGTTGTTCTGTCTCTATTATCGGAAAGTTTAATTAATTTTTGAGTGCAATTTATTGAAAAGGAATATTATGACGATAGAGCAAATCCGTTCTCTTTTTCCTCACCTTGAGACAAATCAAGTTTATTTTAATCACGCTGCAATAGGACCATGGTGCAAACCGGTTTTGGATAGAATTAATGAGTATGCAGCTCAGAGAAGCGGAGGAATGGTTGAGAACTTTCCCTTCTTCTTGGAAAAGAATGCTAGTGCGAGAGCCAAGTTGGCAAAATTACTTGGTGCCCAAACTGACAGACTTGCGTGGGTAGATAATGTATCCAACGGTCTAAACGTTTTAGCAAATGGTCTTGAATGGAAATCCGGCGACAGAATAATTCTTAACGATTTAGAATTTCCCTCGAACATTTATCCGTTTCTGAATCTTGAAAGATTGGGAGTAGAAATTGATATTGTTAAATCGCGTAACGGAATTGTAGATGTTGAAGATATTGAGAAAGTAATCACTCCAAGGACGAAGTTAGTATCAATAAGTTTGGTGCAGTTTCTTTCCGGCTACCGTGCAGATATAAATGCGATAGGAAAGATGTGTAAGCAGCGAGAAATCATTTTTTGCGTTGACGCAATCCAAGCTGCCGGAGTTGTTGAAATAGATGTGATGAAATCAAATATTGATTTTCTTGCCGGCGGCACTCAAAAATGGCTGATGAGCTCGCAAGGTTTATCATACATTTATCTAACAGAAGAACTGCAGAGCAAAATCGTTCAAACTAATGTAGGCTGGACATCTGTAAACGACGCTTGGAATCTGCTCGATTACAATTTGTCTTTGAAATCCTCAGCGGAACGATTTCAGAATGGGACAATAAATGTTTTAGGAGTTTGCCTATTTGAAGCAGCGCTTAATTTGTTTCATGATTTTGGAATGGAAAACGTAGAGAAGAATATTTTAGAAAACACAGAATATTTTATTGATCAGCTTGTAGAGATTGGTATTGATCCAATTCTAAAAAATGTTGATAGAAAAAACAGAGCGGGAATTGTCTCTTTTAAGCACGAAAAAGCATCTGAGCTTTTTGAGTTTTTACAGAGCAAAAGGATTTATTGTGCAGTTCGAGAAGGGATGATTCGGTTCTCTCCACACTTTTATAACACTAAAGATGAAATTGATTTGGCGGTTAAGGAATTGAAGGGATATTTAAAATGAAAAGGTGGAGAAACAAATCAAATCATACGATGGGGGGGACGTATGACCCAATTTGAAGTCTCCACCAAACTTTACTTTTCGGGAGAGTAACTTAATTCAATCTTTACGTGAAAATCTGCACCGCTGAACAATGTATATTTTACTTCGCCAATAGTACATTTGTAATCTTCGCCAACCATCTCTGTAACAACTTTGGAAATTGCTGTTTCCAAAGAACCAACACTAACTGCTTTTAATTTATTCTTAAGCAGTTTATCAACATCTATTGTTTTTTCTTGTCCGTTTGCCATTTTTTCTCCGACTTGAATTGTTTTCAAGTCTTTTGACGTCACAAATATAAATCGGTTTTAGTTTCTAATCAAATTTAATAATTCTTTTGTTTTTTCACCTAATAAATTTTCATCATTTCGGGTTTCCACATTTAGGCGTACAAGAGGCTCCGTATTGCTCATTCTGATGTTAAATCGCCATTCCGGATACTCAATGCTTAAACCGTCAAGTTCATCTAAAGTTCCATCACTGTATTTTTGTTTGATCAACTCAATCTTTTCCAGTGCGTTGCTTACGGTCGAGTTAATTTCTCCGGAACAAGGGTAAGCTAGCATTATTTAACATCATTCTTCGTCAACCTCTATGCTGTATATTTCTGAATATTCCTTATTTAGTACTTGATTAAGGTTTACTATTTCGTTCTTTTTTGATTCCAGATAAAACTTGAATACATATTTGTCAATAGTTTTGTTTCGCAATTGTACATATACTAGACAAGTTGCTCTATTTTCAGTTAAATTTTCAGCAGCAACTTCACATGTTAACCTATTTCCCACATCAACATAAATTTTTACTTTTTCCCATTTAATCCAGCCAGTTTGTTGATTGAACAATTCTTTTGCTAGAGGATAATCTTGGTTCACTTCGCTCTTTTGATCGATTTGTGAAAAGTCGTATTTATCTGCTAACCGCCATAAAATTTCAAATTCATCGTTATAGGATTGCCATGCCTCACTCTTTTTATTCAAAATTATCATCGGACATTCGCTACCTCTTCTATGAAGGTAGTCAACAATTAGCATTTCCGACTCTAATATAATAATTGAATTTAGCAAGTACGTTTTGTTTAGATATCTCAACTCTATGTCACATATCTTTTTGTTTTGTAGTTCTGCTAATTGTCTTGTGGCAGCTTCAATTTTGTCAATTGTATATTGAAGCTTGTGTTGATATGCCCCTCCTTCATAGCCATAGCCGATGTTCATTGTCGAACTCTCATCATCTTTTTGCATTATATAATTTTCACCAAACAGTTCGTCTTTCATACGAATCTTTAGAAAATCATTACTAAGACTTGGGTATAACATGCAGACACGAAGTTTTCTTTTCGATTCTCCTGAGTTCTTTTTTAATGCTTGCCGGAAATGATAGTCACCGAGAATATCCTGAAGGTTAATTCCTGCCATAGAAATGGATGAAGAAGATTCTACGGATTTTCTAATATGTTTTACCATATCCCCTTTACGTTTCTGTAAAGCTTTTACTCCTTTTCTGCTCCTTCCTAATTTTTTCCAAAGGAATGGAAAAACAATTATTAAAGCAGATGAGCTACCACTAAATAATGTGCTCCACATTGTTTCCCATTTTCCCCATTCGTGGAAAGCGAAAAAAAATACTGTTGTTATTAGAATAACTAATAAGAATTGTATCCATTCTTGATTATTGGCTTCCTCTTCCATATAATAATCCCTCTTAGTGAACTAGATCATAATTTATTGATTTCATAAAATCAATAGTTGCAAGTTTTTCTATGGGAATAAATTCTTTGTCTAAAGCATAAAAGTCTTTTAACTCTCTATTTGACGGGCAGTTGGATGCACCACCCAATGTAGTACATGCATAAGCCGCAAACAATCTAGCGAGAAGTAAACTGTTCTTCAGATTTTCATTCGAAAATTTCGTCTTGCCGCATAATCCGTGTACTAATCCGGATCCGAAAGCATCTCCAGCACCAGTGTAGTCTTTTACATTTAATTCCGGGAACGGCTTAATAAAAATGATTTGCTCAGAGAGACGAGTTGAAACAATTGCACCTAGTTTCCCTAAAGTGATTACGCAAGTGGCGGGAATTGATTTTAATCTTTCTATCAACACCTCTATTTCAGGTTTATACTTCACGGAGGGGAAAAAAAACTGAAAAGCTTCAGTTAGGTTAAATTGTAAAATATCAGCCCGCTCTAATACGGGTTCCCAAAATGAGAAGCCGTGGGCTAACTGTGTGTGACCAAAGTTAATAAAAACAACAGATTTGTTGCTAAACTTATCAAAAGCTTCTGAAATAAATTCCGCCGAACCTTCAAAAAAAGGTAAATGTCCGATTATTAAAGCGCCAAACTTATGTATATCTAATGATCGCAATCTTTGGAAGAAAAAATCAACGAGTACATGCTCATTCGTTTTTTCTTTTAGGATTGTTCTTCTTTGGTTTTTTCGCTCATTTACTATTGTTGATCTAGGAGTTTTATACCCTTCGCAAAGAAATCCATCATTAGCAATATATTTATCAACCTCAGCTCCAAGATCAAACTTTTGCGAAAGTGATAGTAAATTGTTTCTAATTTCAATTCCCTCTTTATCATCACCAACCGCAATGATTGGGAATACCTTTCGTTTAACTGAAATTAAACGAGCTGTATAATTAAGTCCCCCTCCACCAATCCCGCATGAACTTGTCACAGGAATTTTTGTCCCAAGAATCAATTCTTCTTTAAGCAGTTCAAGAATCTTTTCACTATTTGTTCCCCCCATTACACAAACAGATGTATCTGTAAACGAGACTAAATTATCATATTCATTTTTAACCATTATACATCCCAATCAACCCCAACCATCTTCCCAATCTCTTCAAATAGAAGTTCAATCTCTGTGTCTAAGGAAATTCTTTTATGAAGTAGATTTTCTGAATCAACATCTTGATCGCGTAACTGAACATGGAATCTTAGACTTTGCGATGTTCCTGACGGTCTAATAATGAGATGGTTGTACCCATCCTCAAAGTAGAACCTAATTCCTTCATCTGGAAACCAAAATGTTTCTCTCCTGTTTGGATCAAATCCAGTATCGGGTGTATGTCCATGTTGAATGTCATACTTGCCGGTTTTGTATGTTTCGGCTTTGGTAACCTTTCGTTTTCCAATATATAAGCCGTTAGGAATCTGATCAATAAGTTTTAGAGATTGCCTGAGAATATTCATTTTAATTGATCTTCCTTCCAAGCCTTCATATTGACCATATTGTGGCGCCGCCCTGTAACCAGTACGGATTAATCCTATATGAGGATCGAGGTACAAATTTTCGTCTATCAATTCCCAAATAGTTTTCCCAATTTGTTTGGAATAGGCGAGAATGTCTAGGAAGAGAATAGCTGCGAATGTACCGTCTTTATCTCGAACATGCCCAAATCGTCCTAGTTCGAAGTTATTCTTTGGTTTAGCTCCTAAAATGCTAAAGCCATTAGATTGTTCAAGCGCAGCAAAATTATAAATCGATTTAGCTGAAATTCCTTTAAAGCTATGAATAGATTTATAATCTTGATTAGTTTTACTTTTTGAATAGTATGTGTCTTTCAAAGATTTGTTCCATACTTTTTCAGTTCCGGCTGCTAATTGAGCGAAACCTACCCATGTTTTGACCCAGCCCAGTCCAAATTTTTCAGCAAGAAGAGGCATAACGTCGGTTGTTGTATGGGATTGAACGAGGAAACAATTTTTTAATCCTAAGTTGAGTTTGTCCAAGCCTTCTATTCGTTTCCAGTTTTTTAACCGATACCAGATTATTAACGACCAAGCTGTATCGGCATCAAGAAGTTTAAAATCTCTTCCCTTAAATACTGCTTTATATTTTTCAGGAAGAACTTTAATTGTAATACCCGTTCGGTCTGCGTCTGGATCAGTACCAATTAAAGCGTCTGTCTTGAAAGCTCTCTCTTTTCCAAATTCTTCTACATATTTTGAAAAAGCAGTATCGGCGGCTCTCTCTTCTCCAGGATCTGGTTGCTGGTAGACTTTGTATCCTTTTGGACTTTTAAGGTCCGCAAAAGCGGGAAACATTCCATCAACTTTATTTAGAGAGGAGATTACATCAAATTTAGAGATACCGAGTGAATCTATCAATCTTTTTACAGTAGGTCCGCCAACTCCATTGTATGCAGAATAAGCCAGCTGCATTTTAGATTCATTCTCACGTATTTCTTTTCTGTTTAGAGAGAAACTAAGTACATGTCGGAAATGTTCTGTGTGTAGATCTATAGGATTGCCTTTATACGAATAGTATTCTAAATGAGGTTGTCTTAATGTTCCCCCAAGAAAAACCAACCTATTCTTTGGCGCCTTATGAAGGTTGACAAATTTCACTTTGCCAAATCCAATTTTGTTAATATAATCATTTAATATAACCGAGCGGTCTCTAATAGAGAACTGTGATCCATTTGCACATGATAACTTATAACCATTGTATCTTCTATCGTTATGACTGGCGGAGATAAGTATTCCCATGTCTGCTTTTAAGTAAGGAATTGCAAAAGTAACTTCGGGATAAGGTACAACATCATCAAAAAGATAAACTTTAATACCGTATGAAATAAAAACGCTTGCAATTAGATGAGCAAAATCTTTCCCACGCAAGCGACTATCATATCCAATAACCAGACTCTTGTATTTTCTATCTTTCGCAAATTTTGCAATAGCAGCGGAAATTCTTGCAAATACCAGATCATTAATAGTATTCGGACCTCTAAGAAAAGGCGCATCAATTCCTTCATCCCTTAACATTTCCAATTCATCATCGCCTATCACCGCTCTTCCTCTTATACCGCCTGTTCCGAATTCAATGTCTGTATAGAACGCTTCTGCCAAATCTCCCCATCTATTCCCTCCATTGATCGCGCGCAAAATACCTTTTTTGGCTAATGGCGACAACACATCGATATAAGAATCCTCCATCCATTTATTTAAATTGTCAAATACCCCATTCTCGGATAATGATTTTTGTCGAATCAAATCATCTAGCGGAGCTTCTTCGAGAAAGACTTGAAGAGAATATTTTACAACATTTTTAATTTTGTCCCATTCATTCTTGACTGATTTATTGTTTTTAATTTTCAAAGCTTTATCTCCTTTTCTTCATTATTAACGATAGCTTTAATTTTTTTACAAGATTTAAATGCATTTGAATCTAAATAATATCTTTGTAGTTCGTGATTTGAGTTATAAAACAACAAAAATATTTTCCCGTTTTCATCAATCCTTACTGGGTCAATTTCCCCAGCTCTTTCTTCTTCAATGTAAAGCTCAATTTCCTTAGCGAGTTCTAGTCCGCTTATGCCAAAGTATGTTGCCCCAAGCTTAGATACTATTTCAGACTTCCTTGGTCCTTTTCTGTTTCCTACAAAGCCCATGTTTTTTCCTTTAATTTAATGAACAAAAATTCATTTTCCAATCATTGGGAAGAACTCGAATTGGACACATCCAAAATAACAATTTGAATGAATAAAATTTGGTGTGCTTAGGATTATTTTTTGCATTTATTTGTGCTGGTGCGATTTATATCTTTCGTTCGCTTTTCAAAAGGAGATAACAATCGAACCAATTGATACGGGTTTCCCTAGATTCATTCAGTGCAGCAACTCAAAATGCAATTCTGTTTTTCCGATAAACACACAGATAGAAATTAAGCAAAGTCCACTTTGTCCATCATGCGTTGGTCTTTCCCAAATAAGCCACATCATTCAATGCCGCACTTGTCAATCAATATTAGGTTTTTTTGAAATTGAAGACATTGAGGCGCCGAACGTGTTTTATGTAGAGAGATGCCAGCAGTGCCATGGAACATCAGAAGATGAACAAAAAATTCAACCATTTATGTACCCGCATTTGATGCTATAATTTTTTTCCTTTTCGGGGAACTTTTCGTACTCACGCCTATGTTATAACATTATATGTCATAACAGATATTTTAATTAATAACATAAAAATCTCTTGAAAGGAGTGAATAAATGAAAAAAGCAGTCTTTGCGGTTCTTCTCGTATTTGGTTTTACTTTTGTAAACGCTCAAACAAAATGGAGCGTTGATAAATCTCATAGCAATGTTGGTTTTTCTGTAACGCACTTGATCATTTCGGAAGTTACCGGACAGTTTAAAAATTTTAGTGCTGAAATCGAAACAACAAGCGATGATTTTACAGATGCTAAAATCAATTTTACTATTGATGTTGCTAGCATTAACACTGAAAACGAAGGTCGTGATAAGCATTTAAAATCCGACGACTTTTTTAACGCTGAGAAATTTCCCAAAATTACATTCGTTGGTAAATCATTCAAAAAGGTTGATGGAAAGAAGTATAAATTAGTTGGCGATTTCACTATGCGCGATGTAACAAAACAAATTACTCTTGACGTAGTTTTTAACGGAACTGTTAAAGATCCTTGGGGAAATACAAAAGCTGGTTTCAAAATTTCCGGTGAATTAAACAGAATGGACTATAACGTTAAGTGGAATAACTTAATTGAAGCTGGCGGTGCTGTGGTTAGCAAGGAAGTAGCAATTAATATTAACCTCGAATTAAACAAAGCAAAATGAAATTAGAAGAAGAGATAAAGCAATCCAAGTTTAGAAATGAAAAGCATAAGCTGGCTGTAAATATTATTTATTCATACAGCTGGCTTATGAATAAACAAGCTGAGTTATTTGTTGAGTATGATATAACTGGAAACCAATATAATATACTTAGAATTCTACGAGGACAGCATCCAAATCCGGCAACAGTAAACCTTCTTAAAGATAGAATGGTAGACAAAATGTCGGATGCCTCTCGCTTAGTAGAACGTTTACGCGTTAAAGGATATGTTAAAAGGGAATTGTGTCCCATAGACAGAAGACGGGTAGATGTATCAATCACTCAAAAAGGATTAGATATGCTTGCTGAAATAGACATGCTTAACGATCAGTACGACGCGTTCTTCCAAAACTTAACTCCGGAAGAATCCAAAGCAATAAACGAACTGCTCGACAAAATGCGCGGGTAGTAGTTTAGTAAATTTTATCAAAAACAAAGTGTAAGAAAGGCGTTAATATGAAAAATAGAATTATACATATTACGGCAGTATTTATTTTTTTATTTACTTTATCTATAAATGCAAGGGATTTCCGCGTTAACCAAATACCCAACGGTGCAAAATTTAGCTGTGCTAATTGCCATGTCTCTCCCGCTGGTGGTGGTGCAAGAAATGCATTTGGACAAAAAGTTGAACAAAGCTTTTTAGACAACCAGGGCAATGTAAAATGGAGCGCTGCACTTGCCGCATTCGATTCCGATGGTGATGGATTTACAAACGGTCAAGAGTTACAAGACCCAAATGGCGTTTGGAAAATTGGTCAAGCAAATCCTGGTGCATCTTCGGCTGTTGCAAATCCGGGTGATAAAAACAGTAAGCCAACTGGAACTGATATCGATAATTTGGAAATGCCAACGACTTACAGATTAGCACAAAACTACCCTAATCCCTTTAATCCAACTACTACAATAAAATTCTCTCTCCCGGTTTCCGGTAAAGTTATCTTAGAAGTTTTTGATATCAGCGGAAAAAGTGTTAACACATTAATCGATAGTGAAATGAATTCCGGAGAACATTCTTTTGAACTAAATGCTGCGGGATTATCAAGTGGAATTTATTTCTATCGAATAAGAGCAAACCAATTTATTGCTACACGAAAATTCATACTGATGAAATAGACCGCTGCGCGGTTTAAGGATTCTGACATTAACAAATTGTAGAGCGGCAACGAGCCGCTCTTTTGCTATCAGAAGCTTTAAAATAGTATTATGATTTTAAGACCTTGTGTGCTATTATGAGGCAAATATAAGTGCTAGCATTACAAATAAGAAGTGATTCATTACTTATTGCATTCTAATGCACAGATTACATCATTAATCAGCCTCTTACTCAATATGTAGAACTTTTTCTACAGGAAAGAGAAAACGTTTCAATGGAATTAAATGATTCACCTTCTAAGATAACAGCTATAATTGTTGATGATGAACTATTCGGTAGGGAAAACCTTAAAAAGATAATTGAAACTTACTGTCATGAAATCGAAATACTCGGTACCGCAGAATCAGCTGTTAGCGCAAAAAAACTAGTTCAATTATATAACCCGGAAGTAGTATTCCTTGATATCAACATGCCTGTACTAGATGGATTCGATTTTCTAGAAGAGTATGATGATAAGAAGTTTATGGTTGTTTTTGTAAGTGCGCATGAGGAGTATGGAATAAAAGCTTTAAAAGCCGGGGCCGACGATTACCTCCTCAAGCCGATAAATATAAAAGAACTAAAGCAAACCATTAAAAAACTTTTAATTATCAAGGACAAAAAGGTAACGGTAAAGTCAGAAGATGAAGTTGATAAAATCATGTTACCGGCAGCTCATGGTTTTGATGTGCTCTTAATTGATAATATAATAAGACTTGAGGCTGAAGGATGTTATACGAGAGTGGTTCTGAAAGAAGGCAAAAATGTAATTGTATCCCGAACACTCAAAGATTTTGAAGATACTGTACCAAAGGAAAAATTTTTAAGAGTTCATAAATCTCATCTTATTAATCTAAAGCACATTAAGGATTATTCAAGACTCAGTGGAAACTTTGTAACGATGACCGATGGTAGTAAAGTGGAAATCTCTCGCAGAAAGGTTTCAGAGTTTATCCAAAAAATAAAAACAGTACTTAAGACTGTTTAATTATGACTAATCGATCATTCTATCTTACCTTAATTTATTTCATATGTTCATTTATCCTTTATTCCCAAACACCTCCGTACTATCATTATACACCAGCCGATGGTCTAGCTTCTGCAACGGTTTACGATATTATTCAAGATAGAGATGGATTTATTTGGCTAGCAACATTAAATGGTCTTAACCGATTCGATGGTACAAGGTTTATAACTTATGGTATGGCTGATGGCCTTAATTCCAATTCGATTACTTCCATTTCAGAAGGAGATGGAGGCGAATTGTACATCGGTAATTTTGAAAAAGGGCTAAATATTTTAAGTGATGGCAAATTCAAAAACTACCAAAGTATAGTAAAAGGAAGAGCTTTCAAAACCACATACCTTCTAGATTCTAAAGAATATGTTTATGCGTACAGTCCTTATGCCGGAATCGTTGAGATAAATAAAAAAAATAATGTAAATGCCGACAATATAATAAGCCCCAATCTTCTAACTGATAAACCGATTCTGAATAGGATGATCAAAACAGCGGACAATAACCTGCTTGTATTAACATCCCGCGGTTTGTACTCAATTAAAAACAGCTCATTAATTAAACTAGATGTAAGTGGTTTGAAAAATGTTAACCTCAATTGTGCCGCTTTAGATAAAGATGGGGCCATTTTGCTTGGGGGTGCTGGTGTAATCCATAGAATAAAAAATAATAAGGTTGTTTCATCTATACGAATAAAACTGTTTGATAAAAACATAGTCAACCTATTCGTAGATTCTCAAAGGAACATCTGGTTCTCTATATACGGAAAAGGTTTTTACATTATTCCATTTGGTTCAGATAAAATTATAAATATGGGAATTAAGATGAACCTTGAGAATACACAGATTGATAAACTCTTTGAGGACAACGAAGGTAATATATGGATTGCTACTTTTGGTAAAGGAGTTTTTTGTTTAACCAATCTATTCATTCGTAATTATTTTGAAGATGATGGCTTGGTAAACAATAATGTTAATTGTATTCAAAAAGATAATACTGGTAAACTACTTTTAGGCACAATAAATGGAATAAGCATTCTTGATAATGGAAAAATTGAACAATTAAAGTATAGCTCAGGTAAGGTTGTATCTGGCTACATTAATAATATTATAAAGCAAAGGGAACATATTTATATATCATTAACTTCGGAATCAGCTGCTTCTAGGGAAGTGGTATATAAAGATCAGAATTTTCTCTTTACCCGTAGTCAATCTGCTTGTGAGACAAATGATGGGCAATTCCTATTTGGAAGTGTAGGTAATAACATAACAATCCAAAAGAAGTTTCACTATACTCATTATCCGGTATGGAATTATGTATTTGGTGATACCGCTACTCAAAATCGAATTAATCATATCTTCGAAGACTCTGATAAGAATATTTGGATTGGTTCCAATTTAGGCTTGTGCATGTACACTATTCCAAAAGGGAAATCAGCTATTGCTGAATGGAAAAAAAAGTTCTTTACTGACGATACTGTCTTAAACTCTAGAATAAATTCTATTTATGAGGATGAAGAGAAAAATATATGGTTTGCAGCAGCTAACGGTATAGCTTGCTATAATAAGGCTGCTAAATCTATAACCAGCTATACAAATATTCTTGGTCATAAATTACTGACAGTAACGTCGATTGTGTTAGATAATCAAAAACGAATCTGGATTGGTAATGCGAAGGGAGTTTATATGTACGATGGAAAATCCGTATTACATCTAGACAGCAAAACCGGATTGCCCTCTAACGAAATCTCCTCACTTTATTATGATGGTAAATTCAATAAACTTTATGTGGGAAGCAGCTTTGGTTTTTCAGAAATTGATATTTACAGATTTGACAACCGCAAAGAATCGTCTCCTAAAATTAGAATCAACAAAGTGATAGCCGGCGACTCTATTTATAAAAGTTATAGCAGTTTGGTATTTGAAAGAGATCAGAACAATGTGGGGATAGATATTTCTGCGATTAATTTTTCATCTCCTTCTACCATTAAGTACAAGTATAAATTAAATGAGAACTGGATTGAAACAGAAAGCAACTTATTAAATTTTAGTTCTCTTGAGAATGGTACATATGCGATACAGATAAAGGCAAGAACACAAAATTCCAGCTGGAGTCATCCTTTTCATCTAACTTTTCGCATTCTTCCCAGATTTACCGAGACGATCTGGTTTTACCTAATTATTGTTATTCTATTAATCTGTCTTCATCTTGTTTTTATTTATTGGCGTATAAAAGTACATAAGCAAAAGATCAGTAAAGAATTAGAATTATCGGAACGAATTAACGAGCTCAAACATCAAGCACTATCCGCAATGATGAATCCACATTTTATATTTAATTCGCTTAATTCAGTCCAGTATCTGATCAATAGTCAGAGGAACGAAGAGGCAAACGATTATATTGCTACAATGGCTAAACTGATACGTAAAAATCTTGATACGGCGGGAAGCGGATTTATTCTTTTATCTGAAGAGATTAACCGGCTTAAACTCTATCTCGATCTTGAAAAGCTGAGATTTCAAGATAGTTTTTCATACGATATCATTATTGGGGAAGATGTTGATACTGCTACTTTAATGATACCGAATATGATTATTCAGCCTTTTGTAGAGAATACTCTATGGCATGGAATAATTAATTCCGGCGATAACGGAAAAGTTAGCATCTCTTTTTCATTTGATGATGTGGAAGTAGAATCAATAATTACAAAATCTCTGATTATTAAAATTACCGACAACGGAATTGGAATTAAGGAAGCTAAAAAGAATAAAAAAGATGATCACATTTCAAAAGGTATTCAGATAATAGAAGAACGTCTCAAACTTCTTAGCGCCAAAATGCAACTGCCCAAACCAATTATGTTCGAGGACCTAAGCAATCAAAATCCCCATTCTCATGGAACCGAAGTAATCATTTCACTCCCTCCGCTTCTATATAGAATTATTTTACCGGAGTAGAACTCCTTTTTCGCTTACCGATTAATTATTAATTCATACCGTTTATTTTTTTAAAAGTACCGTTACCTTATTGTCTATTGTTATGGCTAATCCAGCTAAGTAGCTTCGCACAAAATTCAGGTAAGAAAAAGTGAATATGATAGTGAAGCTATTGGGAATCTTCAAAAAAAAACACTCAGATTCTGCACCGCTTCTTATCATTAGGAAAGACGCTGATAATGTGAATGTGAAAGAATACAAATCAATAGAAGAAGCAATCGAAGATCTTGAAAATGATCCGAATGTTCCGTCCGATAAAATTAGAAAGTTAAAATTATCTCTAAAGAATCTTAAAAATAAAACATCTATAAAGATCAAGAATGGAGAAATAGTAAAATGAAATTGATTTTTATTGAATTAAAAATGTAGAGCATAGTGCCTTAGTTATTCTGATTAAACCAAAAGTTCAAATGAATTAAAGGGATGTAGCATGCGAAAAATATATTGTTTAATAATATTCTTGTTCATTTCCGTATCATCTTTTGCCCAAGTTTCAGTTACTCTTCAGCAACCCCCGCCAAATCAACTACGGGCAACAGATCTTTGGAAAGCAATTCTTGTTAATGCATCACCAGCCACAATACGGATTAAACTGTCCGGTACTCTTGCAGTTAAAGGAGAAGGAATAGTTGTTAACGGGCAATCTGGACTAATGAGTTTACCTCCCGGAACAAAAAGAATTACCTATGACGATGTTAAAACCGGAGATGTAAATTTTAAATCCGGTAAATGGAGCGAGGCATTCTACCGTACCGGCAAAGCACCTACCGGAGATTATACAATATGTATTGAAGTAAAAGCTGAAGATGGAAGAGAGCTTGGCACCAGCTGCATTGATCAAAATATTCTAATAGAAAATGTTGAGAATATTTCTCCACAACTTATTTCTCCAATTGATGGATCAACACAGAATTTGAATATTCCCATTCTATTTACATGGATGCTTCCATCGGTTAAACCCGGTGATGATTTTACATATAAAATAAAAGTTGTCGAAATAATAAATAAGCAATCTCCCCCAGAAGCAGTGAAACAAAATAATGCATGGTTTGAAAAGAGTGATATCAAAACTAAAATGTTGCAGTACCCGGTATCAGCAAAAAAAATGGATGCTAATAAAAAATATGCATGGGCAGTGCAGCTTGTAAATAAAGCCGGACAAGGTGTTGGAGAGAATGGAGGAATGTCTGAAGCGTTTACTTTTGATGTTGAAGGTCAAAACGGTATCACAAAGAGCTTACCAATCCCACCTCCAAATGATACTACAGCATCAGTAGGTGGATCTGCAACCGCCGCTGTGGGAGATACGATAAAAGCAGGGCTGAATGGTGAATTCAAAGTAATCGTTTTTGAGAGTACTACTGAAACAGATGGTTCATTGACGGGCAAAGGAAAAGTATATATAAATTGGCTGTTAACAAATGTTGCGGTCGAATTCAAAAAAATAAAAATAGACTCTACAAAAAGATTAATCTCTGGTGGAATTGTAAGCAGTCAGGGTGGAAGCTCAAGTACATCATGGCAAGCTTATCCACTTGCGTGGGCTACAAGTTTAACATCTGGACCTGGCGGGGCATTTGTATTAGACCATGTAATGACTTGGAGTAACAATGTGGTAGAAAACGTTGTGAATTGGACAGTCAATTCTACTGCGGGTTATCCAATATTGAATTACCAAAGTAATATTCCACTGCCGCCAATTCCGGATAATTCTCTTAAGATGCCTTTTGGATTGCAATTCAACAATGGCAATCAAAAATTGGTAATTACAGAGATGGTCTTCAAAAAAGATTCATCTAAAATAAATTTTTTAGCACAAGAGAAGTTTTCTAAATCCGGCACACAATACACTTTAGGATTTGTAGGGAAATACTTTCCCTTACATCCTACCAGAATAAATTTTAGCAGCGGAAGGGTGGAACTTGCTGAAGACATTAAGATTCCCAAT
>JBAYTN010000017.1:0-63429 GCA_041675645.1 Melioribacteraceae bacterium | reverse complement strand
TATTTTTTGAATTGATTCCGAATTGATTCAACCAGCGTTTATCCAAGCCAATCATGGTTGCCAAGTAACCTCCGGCAGAATGACCGGAAATAAAAATCAGTTTGTTGTCACCGCCAAATTCCTCAATATGTTTGAAAACCCAAGCAACTGCCGCGGCTGCATCAATTATATAACTTGGAGATTTTGCCTTAGGACTTAAACGATAATTCACAGCTACAACAGCTATACCCTTATTTTGCAATTCTTCCGGTACATGCTTGTTCCCGCCAGTTAATCCGCCTCCATGGAACCAAACAACTGTCGCAAAGTTTTTTACATTGGTCGGATAATAAACATCAAGAAAGCATCGTTCGTTAATGTAAGAATCAAGTTTGATCTCGGAATCTTCATAATAACTTATGTTAGGCTTTAAAGCGTAATCATTGTTCTGAGCAAATAAAGTTAGTAGGATTGAAAAGTACGCAAGCGTAAAAAATAATTTATTTTTCATGGAGCTTATTCAGTTATCGAGTGAATTAATTATTGTGCAAAACTATTCTTCTATTGATTTCTCTTCGGCGAGTTTTAGTTTGTGTTTCTCAATCACACTCTTGTATTTCTTGTTCACAAACTTCATCATCGGAGCAATTAAGATTGGTGCGTATTTACCAGCCCAAGGATTTATTAACGTAAGCGGGATTGCAATTATAAATGCCGCCGGAATCAATAGTGCACGAGTTGAAAAATATTTGAATAATTCGTGGTCAATTCCTTCTTCGGCAAATTTGTTTTTAGGATTTCCTATGTACCGCCACACCAATGAATTAATTATTCCGGTTGCAGCAACATTGATGCAGTAAATAATGAAACTCAGATCAATAAAAATATTCTCTGAATAAAGTGCCGTGCTAAAAGGCATTGTTACAATGCTCATAAGAAAAAAAAGATTTAGCCAAAGTACTTTGCCATCGTAACTACGGACAAAACCAAACAGTTTGTGGTGATTAATCCAAAACTGCCCGATTAGTAAAAAGCTAATTATAAATCCAACAAATTTGGGTATTATAAGAAAAAGCCCATTTAGCAGAGCAATGTTTGATCTTTCTTCTACGTGAGGAACTTTTATTTCAATAATGAGAAGTGTAATCGCAATTGCAAACACAGCATCGCTAAAAAGGATTAAGCGTTCAAGTTGAAACTCTTTTTTATGTTTTGGTTCTAACCCAACCATGTTATCCTTTCGAGTATAGAGTGAGGAGTGTGGAACGAAGAGTGTACAAAAATTAATACTCTGCGTTCTTCGTTCTACACTTTTTGTATTAGTTTATCTAGTATCTCGGTTACATCGTTAATTACACGATGGCAAACTTTGTTAGTAAGATTGTTTGCTTTGACCACGGCTCTTCCCTCGGGTGTACTAACTGAAACACCAAGCAATTCTTCACAATTAAGTGAATTATTGCGCGCTTTAAATTCTTGCATCAACTGATTTGAGACATTGTAAACATGAGCTTTTGCCTCTTCTTTTTCGACTTCGGAATTCCATTGCTTCATTCCAAGAACCATTAATGCGCCGGTTACAGCACCGCAAGTTTTTCCGGTCCTTGCTATTCCACCGCCGAAAGATGAAGCCACACTTACGGCAGTTTTTTCATCAATTCCAAGTTCTTCAGCATAAGCCGAAAGAATAGCTTGAGAACAATTGTATTCTTCTTTGTATAGTTTAATTGCTTTTTCTGCCGGTTTCATTGCTATCATTCCTTTATAAAACTACTTTTCAAATTTGTCTACATACTTACCATAGAATTCACCAATAGCTTTGTAAGCTTTTTCCAAAATGTTTTCTGGAGGAAGAAATACTATTCTAAAATGCTGGGTGCCCGGTTTTTGTCCAAAGCCGCTACCATGAACAATTACAACACCGGTTTCTTTTAGGAGTTCTACTGCAAAGTGAAAATCGTTGGTTACATTATGCAAACGTGGAAACGCGTAAAAAGATCCTTCCGGCGCAACGCATGAAATTCCTTCAATAGAATTCATTGCCTCAACTGTCATATCTCTGCGTTTAGTTAGCTTTACCATAGCTTCGGTAAGATGAGATTGATCGCCTAGCAATGATGGCGCGATTCCATATTGCGCCGGGTGATTTGCACACAAACGCGCACGCAAAATTTTATTTATTGCTTCAATGTAATCTTTGAGTACGGCTTTGTTGCCACTTACAATTCCCCAGCCAATTCTAAACCCGGGAACCATATAATTTTTAGAAAGTCCCCCAAAAGTAATCATAGGCACTTCGGAATCTAGAGAAGCAATTGAAGTGTGAACTTTACCATCCATCAGAAGTTTATCGTAAATCTCATCGGCAAAAATTACAAGGTTGTGCTCTTTTGCTAGTTCAACAATTTGCTTCAGCAATTCCGGAGAATTATTTGAACCGGTCGGATTATTCGGATTGATTAAAATAATCGCGCGGGTTTTAGAATTGATTTTTTTCTTAATGTCTTCAATATCGGGCTGCCATCCATTTTCTTCATCCAAGTAATAAGGATTTTCCATCGTCTGCAACTTGCTTTGAATAGCTGTATAGAGCGGATAGCCCGGAGTTGGAGTCAAAACATTCTCACCATCGTTAACAAGGGCTGTTAAGCAAATTTCAATTGCTTCACTTGCGCCGGTAGTAACAAAAATATCCTGGATATTCTTGATGCCCTTTTTATCAGCTTCTTGGCCTATTGCATCTACTGCTTGCTTTATGCCGGAAGAAGGAGAATAACCATTGAGATTTTTTTTCATCGCATCATATGTAGCATCAATCAAATGTTTAGGCGGTTCCCAATCAAATTGGTTTGGGTCGCCGATGTTTAAGTACAACATTTCTTTGCCCGTTTTAGCAACTTCGTTTGCCAACACAACAATATCGCGCACAGCATATGTAATATTATCTGTTCTTACAGCCGGTTTAATTACAAAGTTAGACATGAGTTCTCCATTAGGTTGAATCTTACAACTGAAAAATTAGTTCATTCAAAAAACAATCTCCATTCTTATTTAAAGAATTCCGAATAAAGATTTCGCATTACATGCCTAGATTTTATTCAAATGTGAGACTAGAAAACTGATTCTGTTTAACCTTTTGCTGATTTTTTGACAGAGGATTTCTCAAATGGCAAAATTTTTGCATTTGGCTTAGTAGAATTATTGTAAGTATCGCTCGAATACCACCAACGAGAAGGGAGCTTAACCGAATAATTCTCATATTGCTTTTGTGCAGACTTAAGTTTTTTCTTGATTTGAAATTCTTGCAATGTGTAGGAGAAAAATTTGCTCACAAATTCAATACGGGGAATGATAGCATCTGAGTTTTTTGCAAATATTACTAAAGGAATAGTCATCAAGAATATTTTGAGGTCGAATAAAAATGATCTGTTTTCTTCATAGAATAAGTCAAGTGCAATTAAATTTTCAACACCCAGAGTTCTATCACCAATCAATTGCCAAGTACCGGTTATGCCCGGCTTAGCCATAAGCTCATTACGGATTTTATATTGAACCGGAAACTGAGCTTTCATAATTTCCAAATCACGCATCATCAACGGGCGTGGGCCAACGAAACTCATCTTACCTATAAGCACATTATAGATTTGCGGAAGTTCATCAATTCCCGTTAAACGAAGTATACGAGCAAACTTCCTAATATTAACAGCTTGTCTTTGAATTAGAAAAATATCCTTCCAATGTATGTGCTCTATTCTTTCTGCTTCAATCATCTTAATAGTTTTGAATTTAAAAACGTTGAAGCATTTTCTTTCGAGTGTTAATCCGCGCAACTGAACAAAGAATGGATTTTCCCTTAGCAGAGCAAAAACCGATAAAGCTATAAGCACTTGTAATGGCAACGTTACTGCAATGATTAACAGTGCGGTGAAAAAATCAAATAACCTTTTTGTGATTTTGTAAATCATACGTTAGAAAATTAATGTCCATAAAATGTAATCTAAGATTAGAATTGAAGCTGAACTAACAACAAATGAGCGGATTGTTGACAATCCAACTCCTTCCGCGCCTCCTTCGGTTCTAAATCCAATATGACAGCCGAGCAGAGCTGTTACGCTTCCGAATAAAAGACCTTTTATTAGGCCAAAAGAAAAATCACTGAAAGCAAAGTATCTTCTTACCGATTCAAAAAAAACGTTGAATGAAACACCAAGAAATAAGTTGGAAATGAAGTAAGCCCCAATAATTGCTATCACGTTAGCAAAAACAACTAAAACCGGCATCATAATCATTGCAGCAAAAAAGCGAGGAGTTGCGAGAAAGCCAACGGGACTAATACCCATAGTTTCAAGCGCGTCAATCTGTTCTGTAACTTTCATCGAACCAAGCTCTGCGGCAATTGAAGCGCCAACTCTTCCAGCTATTACAATCGCAGTGAGCACTGGACCAAGTTCCGTAATAATTGCGCGAGAAGTAGCTGAACCCAAAAACGATAATGGTGCTATACCTTTCAATTGATACGCTGCTTGCCAAGCGGCAACAGCTCCGGTAAAGCTTGCTATGATCAAAACAAGCGGTATTGAGTTTACACCAATGTGTTCCATTTGATAAAAGAAATTTTTTCTGCTTCTAAACAAACTTGGCGCGTGCTTAAATATATCTATGAGAAGTAGGAAAACTTGACCGCACTCTTCAAAAAAATTAAGTGTCTTTTCCCCAATCTTCTGTAAAAATAAAATCATTATAGTCCTAAATATCTATACGTAAACTAAGAAAGTTGCTTGAATTTAGAAATCACTTCTTCTGTGGTCTGCAATTTACAGATTTCTTCCGCAGTATCTATTGAATGAAAGTTTTTCGAAATATCAGCAAGCAGTTTTAACTGAAGTTCCGGTTCAGTTTCCGGTGTTAACAATAAGATTACAATCTTTGCATCCTTTGCATCAAGCGATTCAAATTCAATTCCATTGCGGCAGACTGCTATTGTAATTATTGGAGATTGAATCTTCAATCGTGCGTGAGGAATTGCAAGATGATTCGCTAAACCGGTAGAGAACTGCAATTCGCGCTTCCAGACTTCTTCAAAAACTTTCTCTTTATTTAATTTACTTTTAGCAGAAACAAACTCGCACAGTTCTCTAATAATTAATTCTTTACTTGAGGCTTCGGGAAAAATTATCATGTCCTTCCTAAGCAAATCTTTGAAGGTGAGTTTTTTCTTACTTCGTTTCAAAAAGTAACTCATTGCCGGAGCGCTGCTAAGTGATGTTACCAAAGCCATTATTATCAGAGCAACAAAAACTTTTTCTTGTATCAATCCGGCTTGAAATGCAAGTGTTCCTAGAACAATTTCCATGGCACCACGAGAGTTCATTCCAAATCCAATTGCAAGAGAATCTTCTTTGTTCATTCCGCCCCAGTATGCGCCTAACCCGCAGCCAACTACCTTACCTACAAATGCTAGCACAAGAAATATCAGCACAATTCCAAGATCAAAATTTTGAATGAAGTTTACACGAAGCCCAATTGATACGAAAAACAGCGGAGCAAAAATATTTGTTACAAACTGCTGAATTATTTCTCTTGTTTCTTCTTTAAGATGTACAGAATCGCCAATTGCAATACCAACAATGAATGCACCGAAGATTGCATGAACTCCAATCCATTCACTGAATGCCGCGCCTAAAAAACCAAGAGTTAAAATTAGATTTAAAACGCCTCCCGGATAAGTAGTAACTTTTTCAAACTTCGGTAAAATGAAGTTGAAGATTTTCCGTCCTACTAATAATGTTAAAACTATAAACGCACCAAGCATTAGCATTGTAGAACCGAATTCAATTCCGCTGGCATTTCCCCTCATCATAGCAAGAATCACGGAAAAAATAATCCAGCCAACTAAATCATTCAACATAGCAGAAGCTATTATCAAAAATCCAATTTCAGTTTTGAAAATGTTGAGATCCATTAAAGTTCTTGCAACAACCGGCAAAGCTGTTATTGAAAGCGCCGTACCAACAAACAACGCAAAGATGAGATGATTTTCGTTTGATGTTATTCCCAATACATTCGGGAAAAACCACGCTGCTCCAAAGCCGAGAGCAAAAGGAAAGACAACACCCATGACACTTATTAATGAGGCGGCTTTACCTTGTCTTGCAACTAGAGAAAGATCAACTTCTAAACCGGATACAAGCAGCAGCATAACAACAGCAAGCAGAGTTATTCCTTGAAACGCAATGTTGACAGAACCGGAATTTGAAATGAAGTTATTCGTTAAAGAAGGAAACAAAGCACCAAGAATAGTTGGGCCTAGAATTATTCCAGCAAGAATTTCTCCGAGCACAATAGGTTGCTTAAACTTTTTGAGAAACTCACCTATAGCGCGCGAAAAAAAAAGCATTACTGCAACACCGGCAAGAAACAATACGATATCGGTTTCGGTTAAATTCATTCAGTTGCGTTTTCCGGTTTTACAATCAACAACGAACATGGCAATTGTCTAAAAACAAATTCCCAGTCATGTTGAAAAATTCTATCTAGCAATTTTGGCTTTCTAGCCGGTGAAGGAATAACAAATAGATCCCCTTTGTTTTCGTTAACCCAATTGCTTGCTTCCCACCCTTGCTTACCGTAAAGACAAATTGTTTTAACATCGGCATCTACTAGATTTAATTCCCTAACAAATAATTCCATTTTATTTTTCTCTTCATCCAGCCAAGTATGCCGCATTGCTTGCGCTTCTTCTTTCGATCCCGAATCGTAAACGGTTGTAGCTAATGCCGGTAGTTGAAATTCTCTGATAAAGAAAAGTTCGTGCGCGTTTATCAATTGAGAAATCTCGTAAGCTTTTTTAGCGGCTAGTTCACTAAGTGAAGTAAAATCCACAGAGACACAAATCTTTTTAAAAGGGGCTCTTTCTACCGAGGGTTGAGTCAGCAGCAAAACGGAACAAGGTGCTTCGCGCATTAATGTTCTTGCTATAGAACCAATATAATATTTCAAAAAGTTTTCTTTTATTAGAGCACCGGCAACAAGTAAATCAATTTTTTCGGTCGAACAAAACTCTAAAATGGAATCCTCAACATCACCTTCTCTCCATAAAAGTTTGTAAGAACTCTCCTCAATACCGGCTTCTTTTATCATTGCAGTCAATTCGGTTTTTAACTCTTCGCTAAAATCGCCAATGTGAATAAGAACCAATTCAGCATTGAACATTTCACTTAAACGCTTTGCTTCAAAAAGAAGCGCGCGTGAGTTTGGAGAAAACGAAACTGCGAGACCAATTTTTTTGAAGGCCATTGCTCTGCTCAAGTTTTTTTTGAAATTCTACTTTAAGATAACAAACTTTTCGGGTTGGCAATTACTCTTATTTTATATATTTTTTTAAGTGGAATGTATCACTAACAATTGAGCGATAGGTGAAAGTATGAGTACAGAGTTAGTTGAAAAAAGAAAAAAAATCGAACTGCCGGAAAACCTAGTTTTTGGTAAATTATTTTCTGATCACATTTTTGAAATGGATTACGATGGAGCTAAGGGCGGATGGCAAACTCCGGTTATTAAAAAATTAGAAAACCTTAGCATTCATCCGGCGGCAATGGTTTTCCATTATGGACAAGCATTGTTTGAAGGATTAAAGGCTTACAATTTAGTAGATGGGCGCGTGGCTATTTTTAGACCGGAGAAAAATATTGAAAGACTGAATAACTCAGCTAGAAGATTATGTATGCCCGAAGCCGATCCGGATCTGGTATTAAAATGGCTGATCGATTTAGTTAGAATGGAAAAAGATTGGATTCCGGACCGTCCCGGTCATTCACTTTACATCCGCCCCTTTATGATTTCTACCGAACCATGCTTCGGTGTTCGACCGGCTGAACAATACAAATTGATGATTATGCTTAGTCCGGTTGGACCATATTATCCGGAAGGATTTAAACCAGTACCAATTATGGTTGTAGATCAATATGTACGCGCCGTACGCAGAGGAACAGGAGAAGCTAAAGCTGCCGGCAACTACGCAGCAAGTTTGATTGGGCAAAACCAAGCTAAGCATGAAGGCTTTTCTCAAGTTCTTTGGCTTGATGCAATCGAGCACAAATACATTGAAGAAGTTGGTGCTATGAATATTTTTATACGTTTTAAGGATGAAATTGCTACGCCAAGTTTGGAAGGTTCTATACTCCCGGGCGTTACAAGGAATTCCGTAATTCAAATCCTTAAAGACTGGGGACACACAATAAACGAACGCCCAATTTCAATTGATGAAGTTGTAGCTGCTTACGATAAAGGTGAGTTGCTCGAAGTTTTCGGAACCGGAACTGCGGCAGTTATTTCATCCGTCAGCAAATTAAAGTTTCATGATAAGTTGATGACTTTCAATGAAACAGAAGCCGGCGAGCTTGCATTAAAACTTTACGGTGAACTTACCGGTATTCAATACGGCAAGGTTGCAGATAGACATAATTGGCTTACTTATATTGACTAATCCGGATTGTTAATGTTCAATAAATACTTTACTTTTTTAACGGTCGTGCTAATAAGCTCGACCGTTTTTTGTGGGACAACACAAAAACCGAAAAACATTATTCTTTTGATCGGTGATGGAATGGGACTTTCGCAAGTTACTGCGTCGGTTCTTTCTTTGGGCAATGATCAATTTAAAAAATTCCAAACAATTGGATTAATTAATACTTGTGCGGCTGATAAATTGGTGACTGATTCCGCTGCCGGTGCTACAGCGTATTCTACCGGATACAAAACAAACAACGGCAAAATTGGTGTTGATCCTAATGGAAAAATATTAACTAATATAGCAGAGATTGCTCGGCAAAAGAAAAAATCAACCGGAATTATTGCAACGAGTTCTGTAACCAACGCTACACCGGCAGCATTTCTCTCTCACGTAGAATCTCGTAAAAGTGAATTTGACATTGCAGCACAAATCTTAAATAGTAAAGTTGATTTTCTAGCCGGTGCCGGGACCGACTTCTTTCTTCCTAAGGAACTTGGTGGAAAAAGAGAAGATGGCAAAAACTATGTTGACTCTATGAAAGCGCAAGGCTATTTCTATTCGAGCGATAGCACCCAAATACCTTCTCTTTCATCACAGAAAAAGTTTTTTGGATTATATGGCGCCTCTGCTCTTCCACATGGAAACAAAAGAGATTATACACTTGGCCATTTAACTAAAGCTGCAATTCAATCATTAAGCAAGAATAGTAAAGGATTTTTCTTGATGGTTGAAGGCTCTCAAATTGATTGGGCGGCTGATAAGAACGATAAAGAATACCTTTTTGCCGAGCAGAAGGATTTTAATTCTGCAATTGAAGAGGCAATGAAATTTGCAGAGAAAGATAAGAACACACTAGTTATTGTTTTAGCAGATCACGATACGGGAAGTTTGGGTGTTTCCGGTCGTAATAGTGAAACCGGCGTTCTTGATGTAGTCTGGGCTACAAGATATCATACTGCAAATTTTGTTGGAATGTTTTCATTTGGACCGGGGTCATTACAATTCAACGGTATACAAGAAAATAGCGATGTTGGAAAAAGGTTAATCAATCTGATCCAATCCAAATAGTTTTATTTCACAAAAAGGCGAATTGAATTCGTCTTTTTAATTTTTTCCTAAATACCTTAAAATTTTCCTTGACAAATAGTGTACGCGTTCACTATTATTACATAGTGAACAAATGAGCACTATAATGAAAAGTCAATTAACAGAACGTCAGCAAGAAATCCTTGATTTCATCCAACAATTTGCGGAAGCCAATAATTATCCTCCCACCTACCGAGAAATTGGCAAACACTTCAACATTTCCAGCACATTCGGCGTCAAAAGACATGTAGATGCACTTGCAAAAAAAGGCTATCTATCAAATGAGAGTAATACTAGCCGAACACTATCTATTATAGATGAAGGGCTAAACAAATCGGGACATACTCTCGATAATATGTTAGAAATACCAATTATTGGACGAGTAGCAGCCGGGCAGCCGGTACTAGCAGTAGAAAATGTTGAAGGAAAAATGATGATTGATCCTAGCTTGGCAAGTAAAAAAACGGGGTGTTTCGGATTAAAAGTTCGCGGTGACAGTATGATGAATGCCGGGATTCTTGAAGGCGACTTAGTAATTGTATCGCCTCAAAAAGAAGCTGTTAACGGAGATATAATTGTTGCACTCTTACATGATGAGGCAACAATGAAAAGATTCGAAAGAAAAGAAAACAAAATTTACTTGGTTCCGGAAAATGAAAAATACAAACCTATTGAAGTGGATAATGTTGAAGAGTTTTCGATTATCGGAAAAGTCATCAGTGTATTTAGAACCTACAATTGAGGAGAAAGAAATGAAATCACTTTACTTCACTACAGCAATCATAAATCGTAATAGAGTAAGATTCATATATGGTTTCGAAGAAATAATTCTTGAACCCTATTACATCAGCAAAAATAAAACCGGCAAGAAAGTTCTCTACGGAAGACAATACGGAACAAACTCTGTAGATTTATTTGAATACGACAAAATTTGCAACATCAAGATTCTTGGTTTCGAAAAGTTTTCGCCAATTATTCCAATAATGCCGGTATTAAACTAAAATGGCACCGCGACTGAAACGAGAAAAAGTGGATTTACTAATTGACCATTTGTGGCAGCAAGGGTATTTAACTTTAAGCAGAAAGTTTGGAAAGTATTTGCCCGCACCTCCAACAATAAGCGGTTACGAAGTAGATTCAATTAGTCGTTACAAGAAAAAATTAGCAATTGGAATAACTGTTGCCGAAGAAGAATTGAATGATGTTTTGTTCACAACACGACTTGAAGCTATACTCTCCTATCAGCGGCAAAATCCTATAAACCGGGTTACTCTCTTTCTTGGAGTTCCATATAATTCTGTTGTAAAAGCTACAATGCTTATCTCAACCCTCTCGCAAGAAACCCAAAAGCAGATTAAAATTGTTGCTCTGCCGGATAAGAAGTAAGCAATAACTCCCAAAAACCAACTTAATTAAATAAAACCTTCATTTTCTTGACATTTACTCACATCGAAAGTATTTTTTCGAGCCAAAATTGAATGAAGAGACCTAAGTTGGCCTTTAAACTGAGCTCAGCCGACATAAAATTAATCGAAGGAGTAAAATCCAAAGGTAATATTCCTAACCATATTGCGATAATAATGGATGGGAATGGAAGATGGGCAAAGAAAAGAAATCTTCCCAGAATAGCCGGTCATCATAAAGGCGTTGAATCTGTTAGACAAATTGTAGAAGCATGTGCTGGACTCGGTGTAAAAATTCTTACCCTCTATGCATTCTCTACGGAAAATTGGAAAAGACCGAAAGACGAAGTTTCAACATTGATGCGCTTAATGGTGAAGAGTCTTAAGAGTGAAACAGACGAATTACATAAGAACAAAATAAAGTTAATATCTATTGGCGATTCCAAATCATTACCGGATATCGTTCGCCGGGAATTAAACAGCGCTATCGAAAAGACATCGCAGAACGATAAGATGATCTTGAATTTGGCGTTAAGTTACAGCGGAAGATGGGAACTTGTAGAGGCAGTAAAAACTATAAGCAAAGAAGTTCTTGCGGGCAATTTAGATCCGGATCAGATTAATGAAGAAACCGTTGCCGATAATTTAACAACAGCCGGTTTGCCGGAACCAGATCTGATGATTAGAACCAGCGGAGAATTCCGGATAAGTAATTTTCTTTTATGGCAGCTGGCTTATTCCGAAATTTATATTTCAGATGTTCTATGGCCCGAGTTTAGAAGTAAACATTTGATCGAAGCTGTAATCGATTACCAAAAACGCGAAAGACGTTTTGGTTTAGTTAGCGAACAATTATCCAGCAAATCAAAAAAAACAAATAATGCTAAAACTCACTCCAAGAAAGCAGTTTAAGATTTCCCTTATCATATTCTTGATTTTTTCTTCCTTGCTTTTTTCTCAGCAACAAAAGGTAAGTTATAAAATTTTAGGAATTTCTGTTACGGGGAACAAGTCCGCAGATGCTACCACAATTATCGCCAACACTGGTTTACGTGTTAACGATGAAATAAGCATCCCGAGCGATCAAGCCAATAATGCAATCAAAAGATTATGGAATTTAGGCATCTTCGAAGATGTACAATTAGCTATTGAAAAAAGCGTTGCCGACGGAATCTTCTTGCAAATAATGGTTAAGGAGTATTCCCGTCTAGAAAAAATTGTCTTTAGAGGCTATGATGAACTTAGCGAAGATGACTTAAACAAAAAAGTGTCCATTGTTCGCGGGCAAACTCTTAAGCCGCAAGAAATCTCTAGAATTATTACAAAGATTAAAGCTGAGTACGAAGAAGAAGGTTATCTTAATGCTCAAATCACTCCAAGCAAATATGTTTTCTTTCAAGCCGATACTTCCGATAATGAAATTACTGTTACTTGGAGAAATGAAAAAGACCTTTCTCAAGAATATCAATCTACATATGAATTAGATAAATCTTCCACGGTTAACTCAATTTCCAGAGTAAAAGATAGAATTATGCTTGTTATGGATATTGAAGAAGGTGATGAAGTAACAATAAATCAAATTCGTTTTAACGGAAATATTGCCTTTGATGATGATGATTTGAAAAGTGAATTTGACGAAACCGGAGAAACCAAATGGTGGAAGTTCTGGAAGTCGGCAAAATTCAAACGTGATAAATTTGAGAAAGACAAAGACCTATTGCAGAAATTTTATCAGAAAAAAGGTTACAGAGATTTCACCGTACTTAAAGACACTACCATACTTTCTGCCGATAGAAAAACAATTGATGTAGTTGTTGACGTTTACGAAGGCAATGAATACAAAGTTCGTAATGTTATCTGGGAAGGAAATTCCGTTTATCCCTCTGAAGAGTTGGATGCAAGATTGGACCTAAAGAGAGGCGCCGTTTTCGATTATGAAAAATTTGAACAGAATCTTCGCTTTAACGAAAAACAATCAGACGTTTCCTCTTTGTATCAAGACAATGGTTATTTAACAGCTCAAATAGATCCTAAAGAAGAAAAAGTAGCTTCCGATTCGGTAGATATTAGAATAAAAGTTATTGAAGGCAGTAGATTTAAAATTGGTAAAGTAGATGTGCAAGGAAACGACAAAACCAAAGACAAGGTAATCCGCAGAGAATTATATACAATACCGGGCAGCTACTTTAGCCGCGGCTATATTATGCGTAGTATTCAGCAGCTAGCAAATCTTCAATACTTTAATTCGGAACAGTTATATAAGACCGGCGTAGATTACAAACCGGTTAGCGATAGTATTGTTAATCTTGCATTCAAAGTTGAAGAAAAATCGAGCGATTACTTAAATGCATCTGTTGGTTATAGCGGAGCTTTCGGTTTTAGCGGTTCTGTTGGTTTTACTCTTACAAACTTTTCTATTCTAGAGCCATTCAGAATGGGCGGCGGACAAGTGTTGAACTTTAACTGGCAGTTCGGTGTAGGCAACTACTATAGAACATTCTCTCTTGGCTTTACAGAACCATGGTTTATGGACACCCCAACATCACTTGGATTTGACTTATTTGATACACGCCAAAGATATGTTTACGATTTACGCCAATCCGGAATTACACTGCGTACAGGACGCCGTTTAACATGGCCGGATGATTTCTTCTATGTAAACGCAATGCTTCGTTTCCAGTATAACGACGTGATTGACGGGCAAGGTATTTATCAAACCGGATTGACAAGACAATATACTTTTGGTGTTGGAATTGCAAGAACTGACATTGATAATCCAATCTTCCCCGCTACCGGTTCTAAAATATCTTTAAATGGTGAAATTACAGGTGGGCCATTTTTACCCGGCAATGTTGATTACTATAAATTAGATTTAAAAGCAGAGTGGTATAAACCGTTATTTAATAGCAAAAGGTTTGTACTATATAGCAGCGCTGAATTTGGCTATATTGGGGAATTAGTTGACAACACTCCTATTCAACCATTTGAATACTATTATATGGGTGGCAGTGGATTAATTATTGCAACAACACCGTTACGCGGTTATGATGATAGGAGTTTGGGATCTGTGGATGCTGCGTCAAGCAGTGTTATTGGTAGCCGAGTTATGACTAAATTTACGACAGAGTTTAGAGTTGCCTTAGCAATGGAGCCGATTCCAATTTACTTATTGGCATTTGCAGAAGCGGGTAACGTTTTTGAGAATTTGAAAAGCACAAACTTCTTCGATTTGAAACGTTCTGTTGGTGTTGGCGCAAGAATATTGCTTAACCCGATTGGTTTAATTGGCTTTGATTATGGATATGGATTTGACCGTACAAGCGTAGACGGAGAAGCTCCGCAATGGATGTTCCACTTCCAGTTTGGCAAGGGTTTTTAGTTAGATAGTTGAAAATCTGGCAGCAACCAGTGGACTGCCAAATACACTGAATTTATTTTGGAATGTCCTTCTAAAAATTTAGTTTTCGTACCGCAGTCGAAAGGAAAAGTTTATTAACTTATAAATTAGAGGTTCACGTGAAAAAACTAGTAGCACTTTCTTTAATTGTATTTACAGCAGCAGTATTTGCTCAACAAGCTCAGCCAGCAGCAACATTAAAAATTGGTTATGTAGATTCTGAAGTTATATTAGCTCAGTATCCGGAAGCTATAAAAGCAAAGAGCGATCTTGAAGGTATGGTAGCAAAATGGAGAAAAGACTTAGACAGCATGCAAACTGACCTCCAAAAGTCATATGCGGACTATCAGAAGCAATCTCAAGAGAAAAACGTTAAACAGGACGATTTACAAAAATCCCAAAAAAATGTAGTTGAAAAAGAGCAAAGAGCTCAGCAATTTCAACAAGCGAAATTTTCTCAACCTAACGGTGAGTATTTTGTTAGACAAGAACAGTTAATGAAACCGGTTAAAGAAAAAATCTTCAAGGCTATTGATGAAGTTAGCAACGGTGAAGCAATGCAGTTTGTATTCGATAAAGCCGGCGAAGTTGTACTATTGAAAGCTGATCCTCAGTTCGATATCACTTTCAAAGTTCTTGATCTCTTAAAAAGAGGCAAAAAATAAACTCGGGATATACAATGAAAAAGATCGGATTCATCTTTTCTTTAATTCTTTTTGTAGTTGCAGCACAGTTAAATGCACAACCGAAAATCGGTTATGTTGATAGCGACACTATAATGAAGCAACTACCGGATTATCAGGACACACAGAAGAAACTAGACGCACTTATTAAGGAATGGCAAGAAGATCTCTCAAAACTTGAGAAGGATTGGAAAGCAAAATATGATGATTACGAAAAAAGGAAACTAATTCTCAGTGAGCAAAAACGTGTTGAAATTGAGAAAGAATTAGTTGATCTTGAAAATGAAAAAGATAAATTCCGTCAAGATAAGTTTGGTGTGCGTGGAGAATTATTCCAGAAACAAGAAGAATTGATGAAACCGCTTCACAATAGAGTTTTTACAGCAATCCAAGATGTCGCAAAAGAAAATGAATACGATTTTATTTTTGATAGAAGCGGAGATGTGATTTTCCTCTACGCTAAAGAAGAATTTGATTGTACAAAACTTGTTCTTGAAAAACTAAAATGAGTTTTTATGAAATTGACATTGAAAGAAGCCGCCGACTTTGTCGGCGGTGTTGTTTATGGCAATCCGGAAATTGAAATAACCGGTATTGCTAAAATTGAAGAAGCCAAATCCGGCGAATTAACTTTTCTATACTTACCCGGATATGAACACTTCCTAAACACAACAAACGCAGCAGCAGTTCTTATCTCTCCCAAATTCGTCAGAACCCGCGAAGACATTTCTTATATCGAAGTAAAAGACCCAAACGTAGCTCTCAATCAGATCATTAAAAATTTTCTTAAGCCGATTGTAAATCTGGATGGACAGGACAAATCCGCATCGATTCATTATGCTACAAAAATTGCTACCTCAGCAGCGATTGGAAAAAATGTAATTGTTTCGGAAGGATGCGAGATTGGCGAAAACTCAATTATTCTTCACAATACAGTTTTGATGGAGAATGTAAAAGTTGGCAAGGACTGTATTATTTATCCGAACGTAACAATTAGAGAGAATTGCATAATTGGTAATGGTGTAATAATTCATTCCAACACATGTGTTGGTTCTGATGGATTTGGCTACATTACTAATTCAGAAGGCGAGCATGAGAAGGTTCCCCAAATTGGGAATGTAGTTATTGAAGATAATGTTGAGCTTGGCTCCAATGTTTCTATTGATAGAGCTATGCTTGGTTCTACATTGATTAAGAGAGGCACCAAGGTAGATAATCTTGTTCAGATTGCTCATAATGTTGTAGTTGGTGAAAATTCGCTCATCATTTCACAAAGCGGAATTTCCGGAAGCACAAAACTTGGAAAGAGATGCATACTTGCCGGACAAGTTGGACTTGTTGGACATATTGAATTAGCGGACGATGTAATAATAACAGCACAGTCCGGAGTTTCTAAATCTATTGACAAAGCCGGTAAATACCGGGGTTCGCCAACAGCACCTCTTGGAGAAACGCTAAGACTCGAATCACACATGCGCAACCTCCCGACCTATGTAGAAAAGATTAAAAAATTAGAAGAAAAAATCGCATCTTTGGAAGCAAAATTTTCAGAAAAAAATTAAAGGCTATAGATGCTTGAGCTTCAGAGGACGATTGCAAAAGATGTATCAATTTCCGGAATTGGTTTGCATACCGGAACATCTTGTACAATGACATTCAAACCGGCACCGGATAATTACGGAATAAAGTTTATTAGGACAGATATTGGCGGCAGACCGGAAATTCCGGCTAACGTTGATTACGTTGTAGACATTTCCCGCGGAACTACAATTGGTTTAGGTGAAGCAAAAGTATATACAGTTGAACATGTACTTTCTGCGGTTTATGGTTTACAAATAGATAACATAATTATTGAATTGAATGGAATTGAACCTCCGATAGGCGATGGCAGCGCAATGCCTTATGTTGAAAAACTACTGGAAGCCGGTTTTGTTACTCAAGAGACACCTAAAGACTATCTTGTTATAGATCAAACCGTAAGTTTTCATGATGAAGAAAACAAGATTGATATTGTTGCCCTTCCGCTCGATAGTTACAGAATTTCCATAATGGTTGATTATGAAAATCCGGCACTTGGGAGCCAGCACACCGGCTTGTTTGATCTGGAAAAAGAATATGTAACTGAATTCGCTCCAGCGAGAACTTTTTGTTTCTTGAGCGAAGTTGAAATGCTGGCTGACCAAGGGTTGATTAAAGGCGGAAACATTGATAACGCTGTTGTAATTGTCGACCATGAAATAAATGATGAAGACTTGAGTAGATTAAAAGGAAAATTAAATCTTGATCATGATCTAACAGTAATTAACGGTTATCTGGATAACAACAAGCTTCGTTTCAGAAATGAACCGGTTAGACATAAACTTTTAGACATGGTAGGCGACTTAGCTTTGGTAGGTGTTCCTATCAAAGCGCAAATACTTGCTGCCCGTCCCGGACACAAAGCCAATGTAGAGTTCGCAAAGAAAATCCGTCAGCTTTATCAACAGAAAAAACTTGTAAAGAAATTCCAGTTTGTAAAGAAAGAAGGATTGGTTTTCGACATCAACGCGATTCAGAGAATTCTTCCTCACCGCTACCCTTTCCTTCTTGTCGATAAAATTATTCATCTGGATATGGATAAGAAAGTTATTGGTATTAAAAACGTTACTATAAACGAACCATTCTTTAACGGACATTTTCCGGGTCAACCGGTAATGCCGGGTGTTTTAATAGTTGAGGCTATGGCACAAGTTAGCGGAATTTTGTTACTCAACTCTTACCTCGATCCGGAAAATCACCTCGTTTATTTTATGACAATTAACAATGCAAAGTTTAGAAAACCGGTAGTTCCGGGAGATCAAATTACACTTGAAGCCGAATTGGTAAATGTAAAAGGTGGTAAGTACTTTTCACTTAAAGGCTCAGCTTATGTTGATGGCAATCTAGTTGCTGAAGCAGATTTTATGGCTGCTATGGTTCCAAAAGAAAATAAACCTAAAGAATAAAAGAAATTATATGGTAGAAATTCATCCAACGGCAATTGTTAGCCCAAAGGCAAAACTTGGAACCGATGTTAAAATTGGTCCATTCTCAATAATTCATGATGATGTTGAAATCGGCGACGGATCAATAATTGATTCTCACGTTGTTTTATATGATGGCGCACGTCTTGGTAATCGTGTCAGATTATTTCAAGGTGTTTCAGTTGCCAACACACCACAAGATCTAAAGTTCGGCAATGAGGTTACATACTTCTATATTGGTGATGAAACTCAGATTAGAGAGTTTGTAACACTTCATCGAGGAACACACGCAACCGGAAAATCGGAAGTTGGAAAGAACTGCTTACTTATGGCTTATACGCACGTAGCACATGATTGTATTCTCGGGAATAATATTATTCTAGCTAATGGTGTTCAGATTGGCGGACATACCGAAATTGAAGATCATGTAATTGTCGGCGGACTCGTTGGCATTCATCAATTTACAAAGATTGGTGCTCACGCAATGGTTGGCTCCAATTCAAAAGTCTCGGCAGATGTTCCCCCGTTTTTAATGGTTCAAGGCGCACCGGCAAGATATGAAGGAATAAACAAAATCGGTTTACGCCGCAGAGGTTTTACGCCGGAACAACTTGAAGCAATTAAAGAAGCCTATAGAACTCTTTATCTTTCCGGATTACTTTTCTCTCAAGCAAAAGAAAAAATTGCTAAAGAACTTGGTCATCATGAAGTGGTAAAAAATATCCTAGATTTTATTTCCAAGGCAACACGCGGTATAGTTCGTAAATGATCTGGCATTTCATAGATTCAGATTTTAACAGTGGCGAGTTCAATATGAATTTTGATATTGAACTCGCTAAAAACTGCAAAAACGAAAACGCCTATTTTCGTCTTTATCGTTGGCAACCCTATTGTATCTCGCTCGGCGCAAATCAATCATTTGAAGATATTAACCTTGAAAAAGCTAAAGCTGATGGAATTGATGTTGTTAAAAGACCTACCGGCGGACGGGCTATATTACATGCCGAAGAATGGACTTACTCAGTTGTACTGCCATTAAATTATCAATACTCCCCAAAGGAAGTTTACTCAATAATTTCTAACGCATTGATTCGCGGATTAGATTTATATGATCCGCTTTTAGCAAAATCCGAACTAGAAAGTGTTCAGCCTAACTTTTCAAAACTGCTGGAAGAACCAAGCGGAGTTTTATGCTTTGCTTCTACTGCCAAGAATGAAGTGAAATTTGGCGGGAAAAAATTAATCGGCAGCGCTCAGAGAAAGCTTAATAATACAATTCTACAGCACGGCTCAATTCTTTGCGGAACGTTTCATAAAAAATTAGCCGAATATTTGAATACTGACATCAGCTCAAAAGAGCAGCTACAAGCAGAGCTAAACTCCAAAACCACTGAGATCGAAACGATTCTTAGCACCAAAATTGATTATGACCGCTTGAAAGAGTGTCTAATCCGAGGTTTTGAGCAAGAGTGGCAAATTGAGCTAATACGAAAAGAAACAATTATTTAACAGTGTAGAACGAAAATCACTTCCTTCCCTTCTTACTTAGTATTAAATTTAGTTGCAAATTCAGATGAATTATTAAATTCTATAGAGACAAATGCGAAAACTATTTTCACTTTTTATTCTGCTTAGTTATTCAATTTCCGCACAGGACCAGAAAGATCTTGAGTTCTATTTAGAATCAGCTCAAGTAATGGATATTACAAATGACGGAAGTAATTTATGGTTCGCTACAAACGGACATGGAATTATTTCTTATTCTCCTTCAACAAATAAATGGGAACAGTATTCAACGCAGAAGGGAAATATTTCGCTCGATCTTTTCTACTGCATAGCCGCTAACGAAAATTATGTTTGGGCCGGATCAACTGATGGACTTTTCATCTTAGATAAAAAAACCGGAAACTGGACAAAAAGAAAATTTGCACTCGGCGGACAATTGGCTAACTGGATTCGTTCGATTGCATACGACGAAGATGAAAATGTTGTATGGATTGGGAGATTTAAGTATTTGACTAAGTTCGATGTTTCGGCAAGAAGATATACAGATTATGATCTTACAATTAGGAACAGTGAAAAGACAAACACAATAAAATCTATTCGTGTAGAAAAAAAATATGTTTGGTTTGGAACCGAGGCTGGCGTTCATCGTTATGATAAGGCGAAAGATTTTAATAATAAAGACGCTAGAAGATTTTACGACATCAGAAACAATTCTTTTAACGGAGAAGGAGAACAAGTTTCTGTAAATACAATTTTAACTGAACGTGACTATATTTGGTTTGGCTTAGATGAATTTGTAACTCCCGAGCGACCGGATTTTAATGTTGGCGGCTTATACCGCTTCGATTATAAAACTGAATGGCTGGGGCTTGATGCATCGAAAGGTTTGCCCGGTAATGGTGTGTACGATTTAGAACGCACCGGGAATTACATTTGGGCTTCGTTGTATCAGTTCGGCAGTTCAACTAAAGAAACTTTTGGACGCGGTTTGGCATTGATTAATCGAGTAACAAATCAAATTACGCCAATCCGCGATGACAGAATTCCAAGAACAATTTATTCTATTTACTTTGACGGGGTAAATCTTTGGTTGGGAACCGAGAATGGTTTAATAAAAATTAATTTCTTCAATAAGCTTGCTCAATGGAGCGGAATCCAGAGCCTTACTCAAAAGAGGTAGAAATGATTAACACGTCACTTAGAAAGCTTAACAATTTAAAAAATAATTTTGTTGGAAAACGTATTGCAGTTATTGGCGATATGATGCTTGATTGTTACTTCCAAGGTGTTGTTAGCAGAATTTCTCCCGAAGCTCCCGTACCGGTAGTTGAAGTTGATGACGAATTTGCTCGTTTCGGCGGCGCAATGAATGTTGCCTACAATATTAAAACTCTTGGCGGCATTCCACTTCCTATTGGAATTATTGGGAATGATAATGATGGAAAACTTCTTAAGAAGTTAATGAAAGATGTTGGCATAACTGATTCCGGAATCATTATTGACAGCAAGCGTCCAACAACCGCAAAAACTAGAGTGATTGCAAACAACCAGCATGTTGTAAGAATTGATAAAGAAAAAACATCACCTATATCAAGCAATACTGAGAAGAAGATTCTCCTTTTTCTAAAGAAAGAAATTAAAAAACTTGATGCAATAATCTTACAAGATTATAACAAAGGCGTTCTAACAAAAAACCTTATTGAGAAAATTATCCTACTTGCTAACGAGAATAAAAAGATTGTTACTGTTGATCCTAAATTCAACAATTTCTTTACATACAAAAACGTTACCGTGTTCAAACCAAACAGAAAAGAAACTGAAGACGCATTTGGTACAAGAATTAAATCTGCCGAAGAAGTGACAATTGCCGGGAATAAATTATTAGAAAATTTAGAATGTAAATATGCGCTGCTTACTTTAGGCGAAGGCGGCATAGCTTTATTTGAAAAAGGAAAAATCGAACGCCGGGTACCAACAAAGGCAAGAAAAGTTGCGGATGTTTCCGGTGCCGGCGACACTGTGATATCAACATTAACAATTGCACTAACTGCCGGGGCCGATATTTATGATGCAGCCTACCTAGCCAATTACGCCGGCGGATTGGTTTGTCAAGAAGTAGGAATTGTGCCCATTGATCTAAATGTTTTATTTAATGCAGTTAAAGAAGAACTTATATGAATTACGTAAAAAGTATTGAAGAACTCTGCTCGATTCGAAATGAATTTAAAAAAGAGAATAAAAAAGTGGTTTTCACAAATGGAGTTTTTGATATACTCCATGCCGGACATGTCGACTATCTTTCAAAAGCTAGAGCACTTGGCGACGTATTAATTGTTGGCGTTAATTCCGATGCAAGCGTGAAAAGAATTAAAGGCGAATTACGCCCGGTTGTTCCCCAGCTAGAACGTGCGTTTATTATTTCGTCCTTAAAACCGGTAGACTTTGTTACGATCTTCGAAGAAGATACGCCGCAAGAAGTTATCAATAAATTAATTCCCGATGTTCTTGTTAAAGGAGCTGACTGGTCCAAAGATAAAATAGTTGGAGCTGATATTGTTGAAGCCAACGGCGGATCAGTTGAACGAATAGAATTCGTTAACCAAACTTCAACAACAAACATCATCAAAACGGTTCTTGAAAAGTATAAGGAATAATGTCCGATCAAGAATTAAATAACGCAGAGAACGGAAGCGAGCTACCGGAAGAAAAAAATCTCATTGAGAATCCGAAAACTCCGGAAGTTATTCCAACACCAGAATCTGATAAGAAATTCAGCTTCAAAAGAAGTGTGTTCCGTAAAATCATTAACACATTCATTTCAATTTTTCTAGTCCTTTTAATTATTGTTCTATTAATTCTCGGATTTACTCAGACAAAGACTTTTCGCGAATACTTAAGAGAAAAAGTTATTGCGTTGGCTAACGAAGAACTAAACGGTAAGCTTAACATTGAAAAGATTGATGGAACATTGCTTACTTCAATCTATCTCCGCAACACTTCAATTGTTGTAGATAATGATACTCTCCTTTTAGCAAGAAACATTGAAGTCAAAACCAGCCCGGTTCAACTTCTCTTAAAGAAAATTCACATTAGAAAAGTTTTACTGCAAGATGTCAACATCAAAATGCTTCAAGACAAGAATGGTAAGTGGAATTACGAAAAGCTCGTAAAGCCTACACCGGAAGACACAAGCAAGTCCACTTTTTCATTTGTAATTCAAGCGCCAGACATTGAACTTAGAAATATTTCTTTGACAAGGCAGACTTTTGCAAATCGTGGATCCAAGCAGATTTATAAAACTCTTAATACCGAAGACCTATACATAAAAGAACTCAACTTTCAGGCTGAAGCGTTTGCCGATATTGAGAACCAGAACTACTTGCTTATTCTAAAAGAGTTATCATTCAAGCCTAATCTTACAAGATTTAATTTGCGTTACATCTCTGGCGAGTTTGCTATTACGAAAGATTTTGCGAGCGTGAATAAATTTTATTTTTTAACAGATAGCAGTGAAATAAAAATAAATGCCCGCGTTGACAGTTTGAATTTGTTTGGCGGTGCCGATCTTCGCGACTTTAGAGATTATCCGGTAACTATAGACGCAAAAGCCTCACCATTTAACTTTGATGATCTTTCTTCTTTCTTCGATGCAACAGAAATACTCAAGGGTCGTCCGGAGTTTGAACTAAGGGCAAGAGGCAAATTCGGCGCATTTAATATCGATCGAGCCAAACTTGATTACAGAGACACGCATTTCGATTTCAGTGGACAGATATTGAATTTAAATGTTCCGGCAAAACTTTATATTAAAGCAAACATTGTTAACACAGATATTAATTACAAAGACATTAATCTCCTATTGCCAAATCTGAAACTTCCCGAATATGCTAAAATGATTTTGACTGATGTTAATGTTGAATATGAAGGTGAACCAACAAACTTCAAAACAAAATTTGCCGGTAACGTAGATGATGGCAGAATCGAGGGCGAAGGCACAATGAATGTCTCTGCCGAGCCTATGACATACGACATAAAATTCGCTTCGGAGAATCTAAATCTGGCGGCATTGGTAGGTTATCCAACAAGATTAAATGTAAAGGGAAACATTGCCGGGCAAGGTACTTCCCCTATGGATTTAGCTGCTGATCTCAAACTTAACGTTTACAATACGGCAGTAAACAACATCACAATTGATCGGTTAGATATTGAATCTCATGCAAAGAACCGCGAGATAGATTTATCTATTACTGCGGATGCCGAGAAAGCAAAATCGATAATAACCGGCTCCTTAGTTTATGATAAAGATACAATTCCAAGTTATAGCTTTATAGGCGATGTAAAAAATTTAAACCTTGGCCGGTTTATGGATGATGACAAATACCGGAGCGAGATGAATGTATATTTTAGTCTGGAAGGCAAGAGCTTTAATCCGGATGATCTCAACGCTACATTCTCTTTTGGAATTGATTCTTCCTATTTTCAAGATAAATGGATTAATTCCTCTATCGTTGAAGCAAAATTCACTAAAGATTCCTTAAACAGAGAAATTTTTCTCTCTTCCGATTTTGTTGACTTCAAAATTATCGGGCAGTTCCCTCTTTCCAAAGCAATTGATTTGATAGTCTATGAATCTCAAACAATTACAGATATTATTTCCAACAAACTAAAAGAGCTCAATCCTCTTTCCGTTGTTAATGCCTCGACAATTCAAAATACAATTGCAGCACCCGTTCCCGAAGTAGTGAACGAAGAATTGAAATTCAACTACGAATTTAAGTTCAAGGATTTTGAGCTTGTTGCGTTACTTATGGGCAACGAACAGTTAACAATAAAGGGAGGCGGAAGTGGTAGTTTTTCCAATAAGGCACCAAACTTTTCCGTTTCGGCTGAGCTTGATTTAGAACAGCTTGTTATGATGGAAAAGAATACAACAATTTACCTTTCTGATTTTGTTGCCGATTTTAATTTCACAAGAGACAATCGCTCAAGTTCTTTCGATCAGTTATTTGGTTCGGCTTCTATCTCCGGTAAAAGACTTTATACCGGCAGCAACATCAAAGCTTTAAGTGCTGATATGGTTTTTAACGGAAGCAAATTGATTTTCAGCGCCTCCGCTAATTACGAAGACATGATTATTGCAGAAGGTGAAGGAATCATTTTAATGACTCCGAATGAGCAGCAATTTAAAATCAGCAGTTTGAATGTGAATTATGATGGTATTGAATGGATTAACAAAGACACAATAAATGCTAACTTCAATCCGAACTATTTTAAAATTGTGGATTGTAAAGTGCAGAACGATACATCAGTAATTTCGGCTAGCGGTATAATTCAAAACACAGGAGATCAATCCCTAGAAATAATCGGTTCAAGAATTTCCGGCGGAATTATTGACCGCTACGCATTCGGGTTAAAAAATACAGGCTTAATTGCTAATGGCTCACTTCAAGGAAAGATAGAGGGAAAGTTTGCCAATCCGCTTATCGATTTTACTTTCAATGCTAGCGACCTCGAACTGAATAATAACAAGCTCGGCAACATTAAGGGCTACATGAAATACGCCGACAAGAAAATGATAACAAATTTTGCTTTCTTGGATGCAAAGGCAAACGAGCAGAAACCGCTTTTCCTTTTCGATGGAATTTTTGCAATCGATTTAAGTTTTAGTTCCGTGAAAGAAAGATTTTTACGTAACGAACCGTTCAGTATGAAATTTACTTCCGACAAATTTAATCTGAATCAGCTAGGAAGAATTATTCCGGGAGTTGTAGATCAAGAAGGAATATTACAAGCAGATGTAAATATAACCGGAACATTTGCGGATCCGATCTACTCAGGATATGTCAACCTAACAGATACATACTTTACTTCCACATTTAACAATCTCAGATATAAATGCGGTGGTAAAATCAAATTCGAGAAAAAAGGATTTATGGTGGACAGTCTAGTTCTGGCCAATGCCGGCGGAACAAAATTCCCGGGAGAGATTAGAGGACTAGGCTCAATTCTTTTCGACGGCTTCTCAATGAAAGATGTAAACCTTCGCTTCTTTGGTGATATAGCTATTATGAGTCCGCAGACTCAAGCCATTAGCCCATTCTTCTATGGCGATCTACAAATAGGAACAGATGGGGACTGGCTACTTACAAACAAAGGCAACAAGTTCTATTTTAAAGGTAACATGCTGATGAAAAAAACCGATCTGGTTTATACAACTGGTCGGGATGAAGCAGTGAATGCAAACAAAAATTTGAACATCGAATTCGTTGTTGATTCTACAAAAATTGACCAAGAGTTAATTCGCTTTCAAAATATTTTAGCTAAAGAAAAAGAATTGCAACAGCAAATTGTTGAATCCGGAGAAAAGAAATTTGATTTTGACTATGAGATCGGATTGACCTCCGGCCAAGATGCGAGATTAACTTTTATCTTGGGTCAAGCGCTCAATCAGAAACTTATTGTCGAAATGCGCGGCGGAATGAAGTTTGAAAGTATTGCGAACGCTTACCGGGCACAAGGATCTTTTGAGCTTCTTAATGGTTCACGCTTGGAATTCTTCAAAACATTTGACGCTGTTGGATTACTTCGTTTTGAAAGTGATGTGACTAATCCTTACTTGGATATTACAGCTACTTATACTTCCGATTATATTAGCCCTAGAGATGAAACTCAAACACCTCAAGAAGTTGCTGTAAAAATTAAAATTAAAGGGCCGCTTAGCGAGCTAGGAAAGAATCTAGCCAGCGATCAAAACGCGCTTAGTGTTTATGTCGGCGCGCGAAATATTCAAAATAATGTTAGAGATACTCGTTATGATTATGCCGATGCGTTTTCATTTATTATAATGGGCAAGTTTAAAGATGATTTAACGGCACAAGATAAAGCCGTTGTTGCCGGAGAGACACAAAATGCTATAGGAAGTACAGCAACTTCATTTCTCGGGACTATACTTACAAGTTTCGTAAACTCAGCAGTTGGCGATTTAATTAACAATATCTCAATAAGTTCTTCCGGTGAAAAAACAAAGTTTAGCCTTTCCGGTAGATACGATAATTTCAGTTATTCATTAGGCGGAACCACAGAAACTTTCTCGAATCCGAGTAATGCAAATTTAATGTTGGAATACAGATTCTATCCAACAAATCTAAAAGCGCGTTTCGAAAGAAAAGACCCTATCATAAAAACATATGGTCTTGATAATAAAATTCTTGAAATGGCACTTAAATATAAATTCGAGTTCTAATGAAAAAAGAATTGAAAGCCTTGTTTAGTAAAAACCCCGGCATGAACATTAAAGCCAAAGAGATTGCCAAAAAGCTTGCCCTAACTGACGAACATGCTTATGCAGAATTAAAGCATTTCCTATTCAAGCTGACTGAGGAAGGTTTTTTGGAAAGACAAGGTAAGCGTTATCAACTTGTCCGTGCCGCATCGGATAAATTAATAGGCACTCTTCAAGTTGTTAAAGATGGAGATTTTGGCTTTGTTACTCTTAAGGAAGGAAATCTCAAGGATGTATTTATTGCCGGCAAGAATTTGAATACTTCGCTTGACGGAGACATAGTAGAGGTTGAGCTTACAGATACAAAGCGGGGCAAAAATATTGAAGGTAAGATTTTGAATCTTGTTGAACGCGGAAGAAAAGAAATTATTGGAACACTTAAGAAAAATAAATCCACATTCTTCCTAGCTGCCGATGATGATAAAATTCATCGCGAAATTTACATTGACAACACTAATCTCCATGGCGCAAAAGTTGGCGATAAAGTTGCCGTAACTGATATTGTTTGGAAAACAAAGAGTTTGAATCCGGAAGGCATTGTAAAAGAAGTGCTTGGCAAATCCGGAAGTTACGACGCTGAAATAGCTTCTATTGCGCGCGAATTTAATATTGAATATAAGTTCTCCAAATCTGTTTTGAATGAAGCTGAAGAGATTAGCAATACAATTCCGGCAGCGGAAATAAAAAAAAGGACAGATCTCCGGAAAACGACCATAATTACAATTGATCCGGAAGATGCAAAAGATTTTGACGATGCTGTTTCCGTGGAAATTCTTGACAATGGCAACTACAGAGTAGGAATCCATATTGCGGATGTAAGCCATTATGTTCAGCCGGGAACTTCAATTTATGAAGAAGCGTTAAACCGTGGAACAAGTGTTTACCTTGTTGGTAAAGTTATTCCAATGCTTCCGGAAAATCTTTCCAACAAGATTTGTTCACTGGTACCAAATGAAGACCGCTTAACATATTCTGTCTTTGTTGAATTAACAAAACTTGCTAAAGTTGTTAACTATCAAATTGAAAAGTCTGTAATAAACAGCAAAAGAAGATTTACCTACGAAGAAGTTCAAGAGATTATTGAGACCGGCGTTGGCGATTTTTCTTATGAGATCACACTATTAAATAAAATCTCTACAACGCTTCGCGCAAAAAGGATGAAAAAAGGAAGTATAAACTTTTTCTCTCCAGAGGTTGTCTTTAAGTTGGATAAAAATGGAACTCCTATTGAAATTAAAATTAAGGAGGTTCGCGAAAGCCATAATTTGATTGAAGAACTTATGCTTTTAGCTAATCAAATTGTTGCAGAGCATGTTCAGCCGAAACAGAACAAAATTATTGTTCCTTTTGTTTATCGAATACACGATTTGCCGGATAAGGAAAAAATCACAGAGTTCGCAAGATTTGTCCGCTCACTCGGCTATCATTTTGATCCAAACGCGGCGAACAAATCAAAACAATTCCAAGCTTTGTTGGATGAAGTAAAAGGCTCTGAAGAAGAAGCAGTAGTAAATGAAATAGCAATTCGTTCTATGGCTAAAGCAATTTACTCAACTGGAAATATTGGGCATTACGGATTAGGATTTAAATATTATACTCACTTCACATCACCTATCCGAAGATTCCCCGATTTAATTGTGCATCTTTTAATTCACAATTATATTGTGAAAAATTCGGAGAAAAATTTATCTCTGGAAGAATTGGAAGATATTTGTAATCATGCATCGGCAAAAGAACGAAGTGCCGTAAGTGCTGAAAGACAATCTGTAAAAATTAAGCAGTTGGAATTCTTAAAAGACAAAGTTGGTGAAGTGTTCCATGCTGTTATTTCCGGAATAATGCACTTTGGAGTTTTTGTTGAATTGAGTTCCACTTTAGCAGAAGGATTAATAAAGTTTAGAGATCTTCAAGATGATTACTATTCCTTTGACGAAAAGAATTATTGCATTGTTGGCAAGAGATCTAAAAAGCGTTACAGACTTGGAGACAAAGTAAACGTTCAACTTATACGCGTTGATGAAGAACGCAGAGAAGTAGATTTCGTTTTAACAGATTAACCACCTAGAAGGCGGTAGCTATGAAAAAATATATTTTATTATTTACACTTATTCTCTCATCCCTTTCATTTGCACAGTTCGGGCAGAATAAAGTTAATTACAAGAACTACGACTGGTTTTTCATCCAATCTAAACACTTTGATATTTACTTTACTAAAGGTGGAGAAAAAACAGCTGAGTTCACAGCAGTGCAAGCCGAGGCAACACTTAGCAAGATTCAAGAAGATATTAATTATCAACTCAGTTCTAGAATCGCTTTGATTGTTTATAATTCTCATAACGACTTCCAAGAAACAAATGTTACTGATGAATATTTATCCGGTGGGATTGGCGGTTTTACCGAACCATTCAAAAACAGAGTCGTCTTCCCTTTCGAAGGATCTTACAAAAAATTTCAGCATGTAATTGCCCATGAACTGGTTCACGCAATTATGCGGGATATGTATTACGGCGGAACAATTCAGAACATTATTTCGAGAGGAATAACACTTCAAATGCCATTATGGTTCTGGGAAGGCTCGGCTGAGTACTTATCACAAGGCTGGGAAACAAACAGCGACATGTTTATTCGCAACGCGATTATGAATGACGCGCTTCCAGATATTCCTCGACTGGACGGGTATTTAGCTTACCGCGGCGGACAATCATTATTTAGATTTATTGCCGAAACTTACGGGCGTCAAAAAATTGGTGAGCTACTTGGAAAGATTCAAAATCTTGGTTCTCTTGAACCGGCTTTAAAAGCCTCAATTGGAATTGGCTTGGAAGAGCTTAACGAGCGATGGAAGAAAAGTGTAAAAAAAGAATTCTGGCCCGATATTAAGGATATGCTAGATCCCGATGTCTTTGCGAAACGTTTAACTAACAATAAAAAAGATGGTGGCTTTTATAACGCAAGTCCGGCAATTTCTCCACAAGGTGATAAGATTGCATTCATTTCAGATAGAGATATTTACCTAGATGTTTACATTATGGATGCAATTGAAGGTAAAGTAATAAAGAAAGTTGTAGAGAGTGGGAAGACAACAGATTTTGAAGAGCTGAATGTACTTCATCCTTCTATTACGTGGGCGCCGGACAACAAAAGAATTGCTCTTTCTTCTAAGTCGGGGGGATTTGATGTTGTAGCTGTTATAAATACCGAAACCGATGAACGTGAAGAACTTCCATTCAAGCTTGGCGGTATTGAATCTATTAGCTGGTCGTTTGACGGAAGTCATCTTGCATTTGTCGGGCATAATGCAAGTCAATCCGATATTTACTTATACAATTTCGGAACGAAGGAGCTTACAAATCTTACTAATGATATTTACAGCGACTTTGATCCTGCTTGGCTTCCTGATGGAAGTAAAATCGTTTTTTCTTCAGATCGTGGCAGCGATCTTAAACAAGTTATAAATAACGAACTTTTTGAAATGGACAAATTTGATTTTGAACAGCTCGATCTCTATACCACCGATGTTAAATCGAAAAATATAAATAGGCTGAACGATTGGAAATTTAGCAATGAGAAATATCCAACTATTGCCGGAAATGGAGACGAATTATTATTCGTATCCGATAAAAATGGGGTAAATAATATTTACAAAATGAAATTGAAAGATGGGAAGTCAGCTTCTAAGCCAATTCCAATTACAAATTCATTAAGTGAAATTACTCAGCCATCAATTTCCGCAGATGGCAAAAAACTTGTGTTCTCTGCTCTATATAATCTAGGCTATAACATCTTTATGCTTAGCAATATAGCAGATATGAAAGTTGAAGGAGATTCGCTTCGATATACAAACTATATGGCTTCTGTTGTAACTCCAAAAATAGAAAGCAAGGTGGCAGAATCAAAAGTTATAGAGATTGAAAAAGAACCTAAGAAGCTAGAGAATGTAGCAGTTGCCGATTCTACTGCAAAAGAAGAAGAATCTAAAATTTTTGTAGGGCAATACGTTAGCAACAATAAAGAGGATTCCGATTCTTCATCTACTGATTACAGCAAGTATGTATTTACTAGCTCCGGAATTGAAAAAGACAGTTCCCGTATTGCTAAGCGGAATGAAATGTTTAAAGAGACACTTGACGAGAATGGCAACTTTGCAGTTAACAGATATAAAATTAATTTCTCTCCGGACTTAGTTTATGCAAATGCCGGCTATAGCACATTATATGGATTACTTGGAACAACAATACTTTCATTCAGCGACGTGCTGGGAAATCATCGGCTAATTGGCCAAACCAGTTTACAAATAGATATAAAAAATAGCGATTACGGACTCGCATATTTTTATCTTAAAGAGAGAATGGACATTGGAATTCAAGCATTCCATACAGCTCGGTTTCTTTATCAGAGTTCTATATATGGAGATGAGCTTTACCGCTTCAGAAGTTTTGGCTTGATTGGATCGGCAAGTTATCCGCTGGATAGATTTCATCGTTTCGATTTTGGCTTGAGCTTTTTAAGAGTTAGCTCAGAGAATTTGGACAGTTACGAAGTTCCAACTGACGAAAAAACATTTTTACTTCCAACCGCAAGCATTATTCAAGATAATGTTCTTTTTGGTTACACTGCACCTATTGAAGGATCGCGTTATAATATAACCGTATTTGGTGATCCCGGAATAATAAAATCCAGACAAAGTTTCTTTTCAATTACTGGTGATTTTAGAAAGTACTGGAGATTTTGGTATGATAACGGATTCGCAATGCGTTTCTCCGGCGGTTTTTCCGGCGGTGGTTACGCTCAAAGATTCTTTGTAGGCGGAACCGACAATTGGATAAACCGTTCATTCAAGACTGGCGGAGTTCCAATATCTTCTGCTTCAGATTTTGCTTTCCTTTCTCCGGCTATGCCTTTAAGAGGTTATGATTATGCTGAACAAATAGGTACTAAATATGCGTTGATGAATATGGAACTCCGTATGCCGATCATTAGATATTTACTCACCGGTGGACTTCCCCTTTTCTTCCAGAATATTCTTGGCGTAATATTTATGGATGCCGGTTCAGCATGGGATAACACATCAAAATTAAAATTCATCGGACAAAATGAATCTGGATCTACTGCTACAAAAGATTTACTGTTAGGTACGGGTGTAGGCTTCAGAGCATATTTTATATTTCTATGGAAGTTAGATATTGCTTGGAAATATGATTTGAATAAATTTTCTGCACCCCGTTATTACATTTCTATTGGTTTAGATTTCTAATAAAAAATCCGGCTTAGCCGGATTTTTTTTCGCTGTTGCCTTTATCAGTTTTTGTTGAAGATGTTGGTTTATCATTACTCGATTTCGATGTGCTCTTGTTCTTATAATCTGTTTGATAAAATCCGCTTCCCTTAAATATTGGTGTTGATCCAGCTCCAATTAATCTTTTTACATGACCGAAACATTCTGGACATTGATCCAGCGGTTCTTCAGTTATCCTCTGGAAATGTTCAAATGTATGGCCGCAGTCGAGACATTTATAATCGTAAGTAGGCATAGTTCTCTATTTCAATTTTATGGATGCCAAAAATAACCTCACAATGTTTATAAATCAAACTTCTGTCTTATTATGCTAATATTTTGCATATTTGCGCGGAAAAAATTTGATGATGATGAGAAGAAAACTTTCAATCCTTGCATTTCTTTTATTTACAGTAACAAGCTGTTTAGATTATACACAAGTTACTACCATCAAAACTGATGGAACAGGTAACATGTTCATTCATTATTTTATGAAATGGACTAATCAGCGCGATTCATCCATGGTTGAACAGTTGGGAATCTTTAATAAGGATTCCGTTCAAAACGAGTTTTCATCCGAATTCAGCCACGTTACTAATGTTGAGATATATAAAGATTATAAGGATAGTACGATTCACGCAAAGATTGAGCTGGACTTCAACAGCCTTGATTCGTTGAATAACACACCGGCTTTCAGAAAATCTCAGCTTTCAGTAAAAGATGGCGCTCAGAACTCAAAAATATTCTCACAATTCATTCCCCCTCTTGCCACTGGCTTCGGTTTAGATAGTAAAAGCTTTGAATTGACATTCGTATATTATCTTCCGGGTGAAATTCTAAATCATAACGCAACCGAGGCTTTCCGAAATAAGCTAACATGGAAGTATTCTTTAGATGAAGTAGGTATGGGCAAATTTATTACTGCTTCCTACCGTCCTTTTAAGCTGAAAGAAACACCAATTTGGATTTACATTATTGCTTTATTTGTCTTAATAGTTGTGATTATTTATCTTTTTAGTAAAAGAATCAAATAAAAGGGTTTATTTACACCGCTTGATTTTATTGACACGCCAATGTCAAATCTTTATATTTGGCGACTAAAATTTTAACTAAAAACGTAGAGTGTGGATTTGGATCGACAACCATTAATTTTTTCGGGTAGTTCGACAACAAAACTAACCCAAAAGATTTGTGAGTATCTTAATCTTAGCCCCGGTAAAGTTGATGTTAAAAGATTTAGTGATGGTGAAATTTGGGTTAAGTTCCAAGAGAATGTTAGAGGTAGAGACGTCTATATAGTCCAATCGACTATGCCTCCCTCTGAAAATTTAATGGAATTGTTAATTATGCTGGATGCCGCAAAGCGAGCTTCAGCTTCAAGAGTAACCGCTGTTCTTCCATATTTTGGTTATGCGAGACAAGACAGAAAGGATCAGCCACGCGTTGCTATTACAGCTAAATTAGTGGCAAATATCATTACTACTGCCGGTGCCGATAGAGTTATCACCATGGATTTACATGCTGCACAAATTCAAGGGTTTTTTGATATACCTTTCGATCACTTGTATGCTTCCCCGGTTTTTTCGGGTTTGTTTGATGGCAGCGATACTGAAAATTTAGTTGTTGTTTCTCCGGATGTTGGCGGTATTAAGCTGGCAAGATCCTACGCAAAAAGATTGAATGCCGGTTTAGTTGTTATAGATAAAAGACGCCCCAAGCCTAATGTTGTTGAAGTTATGCAGATAATAGGTGATGTAGCTAATAAAAATGTTCTTATTGTTGATGACTTGATTGATACCGGCGGTACTTTTGTTAATGCTGTAAATGCATTGAAACAAAAAGGCGCTTTAAATGTTTACGGAGCTGTAACACACGCTCTTTTATCCGGTGACGCATTCAAAAAGATTAATGATTCGGAATTAGCCAAGCTTTATGTAACGGATAGTATTCCGCTGCAGTCAGAATCTGAAAAAATTGTTATTAGAAGCGCTGCCGGTCTATTTGCCGAAGCGATAATTAGATCAAATAGAAATGAATCAATCAGCTCTTTGTTCGAGATTGATAAAGATAAAAGTTAGAAAATTTATTTTTTGGGAGTAAGTAAGAAATGTCAGAAATAAGCGTAAAAGCAGAGAAAAGAACTATCTCTACAAAAGGTGTTGTAAACCAAGCTCGCAGAAATGGGACAGTACCTGGAATTTATTATACAAAAGGATCAGAACCGATTTCCCTTTTCGTAGCTGAAAGTTCATTAAAACCATTAGTTTATACATCTGAAACTCATCTTGTTAACCTTCAGGTTGAAGATCAAGAACTAAAATCTATTCTTAAGAATGTTCAATTCGATCCGGTAACAGATAGAATTATACATTGCGATTTCTTAGGCATTTCAGCCGATAAAGAAATTGAAATCGAAGTTCCTATTGCAATTGAAGGACAAGCCAGAGGCGTTAAAGATGGTGGTATTGTGTCAGTTTCAATGCACAAATTGCCAGTTGCTTGCTTACCGGCTTTCATTCCAGAGCATATTACTTTGAATATTTCCGATTTAGGTCTTGGACAAGCTATTCACGTTAAGGATATTAAATTAGAAAACGCAAGAATTCTTCATCCAGATGAAGTAATTGTAGTTTCTATTAACTTACCGCGCGCTGCTCAAGAGGCTGCCGGATTACCGGGTGAAGAAGTTAAAGAACCTGAAGTAATTTCTAAAGGTAAACAGACAGAAGACGAGGACTAGTTAAGCTTTGCGTGCAATTATAGGACTAGGAAATCCGGGGAAGCGTTATGAGCTAACAAGGCATAATGTTGGTTTTATGGTAGTTGATAAATTTGCAGAAAAGTATAACCTCGGATTTAGAACTACAGAATTTGATTATGTTTTTTCGGAAGGTCGTGTTGACGACACTTCCGATTTTTTTTTGGTAAAGCCTACGACTTATATGAATATGAGCGGTGTCGCATTAGCAAGCTTTATGCGCACTCATAATCTGAATCCAGAAGATATCATTGTTATTTATGATGATCTTAATTTGGAAGCTGGTAGGATTCGCCCCCGCAGATCGGGCAACGATGGCGGGCATAATGGCGTTCGTTCTTTGATTGGCTCACTGCAAAGTGAATCGTTCCCAAGAATTAGATTTGGTATTGGTAGCAAATTTGAAAAAGGTAAAATGATCGATTTCGTACTCTCCCGTTTTTTAGATAGCGAACTTAGATTAATCGAACCTCAAATTAGCATTACAATTGAATTGCTGGAACAGTTTGTTATTGGCGGTGTGCAGCACATGCTGGATTACTACAGTAAGCTGGCTAACCAGTCAAATAATCAGAACCCTATTGTTGGTTTATAAGTTTTTTGTTCTTTATATAAATAGCGAAAAATCATAATTAACTTAATTTTTCGCTTACATTACATAACCCTGCTTTTCTATAATAAAGTAGAAAGGCCTAACAGACCAAAGGGAGGTGAAACATCTCATGAGAAAACGCACTTATGAAAGTGTTGTTCTTATCAACGCAGCACTCGAAGACGACCAGATCGAAGCAACTCTTAACAAAATCCAGGATTCCATTACAAGCCACGGTGGTGAGCTTAATGAAGTGGATAAATGGGGACGCAAAAGATTAGCTTACCCGGTTAAAAAAGCGAAGAGCGGCTTTTACGCTATCTTCAGATTCAATTCTACTCCGGATCTAATTGCAACTCTAGAACGTAACTATCGTTTAGACGAAAACATCTTTCGTTACTTAACTATCGTTTTGGATAAATTTGCATTAGAGGCCCTAGCTAAGCAGAAGGAAGCGGCAAAGAACGCTCCGGTTGCTGAAGAGGCTCAAACACAAACAACCGAAAGTCAGAATAATTAATTTAGTGTAACGGAGGTTACGATGGCTGAACTTAAGATGCCGGAACTAAATAGTGTTATAGTTGCGGGCAACTTAACAAAGGATCCTGTATTTAGACAAACATCAAATGGGACACCTGTAGTCAACTTTCACATTGCTGCAAACAGAAGATACAAAGACAGCAGCAACCAGTGGCAAGAAGACGTGCTATGTAGGAATTGTAGCATGGAATAAATTAGCTGATAGCTGTAAAGATAGACTAAAAAAAGGAAGCGCCGTATTAATTGACGGTGAACTTCAAAGCAGAACATTTAAAACAGAAGACGGTAAGAATAGAACTATTGTCGAAATAAAAGCAAAACGAATCCAATTCTTGAATAAAGTAGCAAAATCGGGTAATGGCGACGATGTTGTTGCTGAGTCCGACGATGCAGATTATGAAGACAACTCATTCGATAAATTCTTGACCGATGAAGAATCAGATTTAATGAAGGATAAGTCATGAGGAATTCTAACAAGAATAACGCACCAACCAAAAAAGTAAAACGTACGATCGATGGTTTCATCGACTACAAAGATTCAAAAACGCTTCAGAGATTCCTGACAGACCAAGGAAAAATTATTCCTCGTAGAATAACAGGACTCACTGCGAAGCAGCACAGAGAACTTGTAACTGCTATTAAACGTGCCCGTCACTTGGCGATTTTACCATTTGTTTCTGAAGCAGTTAAATAGGAGCCGAGCGATGAAAGTAATATTAAGAAAAAACTTCGACCAGCTTGGTAAAGTTGGCGAAATCGTAAATGTAAAAGATGGCTATGCGAGAAATTTTTTAATTCCTCGCGGAATAGCATATCATGCAACTCAAGGTAACATTCGCGCTTTAGAAGAAGAAAAGAAACAAATTTCCAAACGTGAAGCTAAAGAGCTTGAAGAAGCACAGAAGCTTGCCGTTGAAATGGAAAAAGTTTCGGTTACTATTCCGGTTAAAGTTGGCGAAGAAGATAAAATCTTTGGAACAGTTACCAGCCAGATGATTGTCGATTCATTGAAAGAAAAAGGCTTTGATGTTGACAAGAGAAAGGTTGAAATAACAGAACCAATTAAAGCACTTGGTATTTACAGTGTTGTAGTAAAATTACATTCAAATGTAACTGCAACAGTAAAAACTTGGGTTGTTCGCGAGTAGCAAAATCTTATATCTCAGAAACCCCTCGCTACTCGAGGGGTTTTTTAGACTTTTTATAAACTAAATTAAGAATAACGATGAAAGAACTGAGATTTAGACTAATATTGATCGTTGCTTTTATTGGTCTCAGCCTGTATCTCCTCTACCCTACCTATCAGGATTATCTAAATTCTAAGGATGTAACGGAGACTCTTAAACCGGTTGAAGCAATGATTAAAAAGAATAAGCCGAACCTTACCAGCGCTGAGGTTCAGGATATTATTGCATCTAAAAAGGATAGTATTCTTTCGAACAATGAAAACTACAGAGCCACAAGAGAAAAGAGAATTAAGCTTGGTCTCGATCTTCAAGGCGGCATGTACCTTGTAATGGAAGTTAATACAGCAAAACTCCTTGAAAAATTAGCTAAAGATCCCGATCAACAATACATGGATATTTTGAAAAAAGCAGAAGCTGAATCTAAAAGATCCGAAGAAAATGTTGTGGGTATTCTTGCTAAAATGATGAAAGAAAAAGGAATTCGCATGAGCCGTTATTTCGGTTCAATACGCGAAGATGATGCACGCATTATTGCCCGTTTGCAAGAACAAGAAACTGATGCAGTTACACGTGCTATAGAAATTATTAGAAATAGAGTTGATCAGTATGGTGTTTCCGAACCTAGTATTCAAAAACAAGGGTCTAGAAGAATTGTTATTGAATTACCGGGTATCTCTCGTGAAGAAGAAGCAAGAAGACTTTTACAAGGAAGAGCTTTACTCGAGTTTAAGCTTGTCAAAGATGCTTCATTTGCTATTCCAATCATGAATAGAATTGATGAAATACTTGCCGGAAAAGTTACAGATTCTACTGCTGTTAAAAAAGATTCTGCAATTGCCAAGGCAGACACTGCAAAACAGAAAAATCTTACTGAAGAACAGTTTGCAAAAGAGCATCCATTCTTTGCTCTTGCTCGCTTAATCGATCCACAGGGAAGATTAGCTGATGCTTATGTTAAAGAATCGGACAAAGCTCGTTTAAGTGGTTTATTAGCTAGAGAAGATGTAAGAAAAGTTATGCCAGATAATGTAGAATTTGCTTTCGATGCAAAACCTATTGCTGGACCGGATGGTGAAAGTTTTGTTCGCATGTATATGTTAAATAAAGAAGCCGAATTAACCGGCGGTGTTATTACAGATGCACGCGCAGAGATTGATCAAACAACCGGTTCGCCAGAAGTATCGATGCAAATGAATGGAGACGGCGCAAGAGAATGGTCGAGAATTACAGGTGCAAATATTGATAAACGTTGTGCTGTTGTAATGGATGGACTTGTTTACTCAGCTCCAACTATTATCAATAAAATTCCTACAGGCAGTTCCAGAATTACCGGTAGTGCAAACATGGACGAAGCAAAGCTTTTAGAAATCGTTCTTAAAGCCGGTGCTCTTCCAGCTCCGGTTGATATTATTGCTGAAAGCGCAGTTGGTCCATCTTTAGGACAAGATTCAATTTCTCAAGGTATGAACTCCGGATGGCTTGGTTATTTGGTGGTAGCAATTTTTATGATCTTCTACTACAAAACAGCCGGTTCATTTGCGGATATCGGTGTAATCATGACTGTGATATTAACATTCGGTGTTCTAGCTGCATTCCATGCAACTCTAACATTACCTGGTATTGCAGGTATAGTTCTTTCAATGGGTATGGCGGTGGATGCCAACGTTTTGATCTATGAAAGAATTAGAGAGGAATTAGCAACCGGAAAAACATTTAAAGCAGCTGTTGATGCCGGCTTTAAAGTTTCCTTCTCGGCTATTTTCGATTCGAACGTTGTTACACTTTTAACCGGTATTATTCTCTATCAATTTGGTAGCGGCCCGGTTCAAGGTTTCGCGTTAACACTTATGATTGGTATCGTAACAAGTTTATTTAGTCAGCTTGTATTGGTTAGAGTGATTTTTGATTATATCAACTCTAAAGGCTACAAGATTAATGTCGGTTAATTTTAGGAGAATAATTAGATGAGACTTTTTGCAAACATAAATATCGATTTCATGGGTAAACGATCGATATTCTTTCTCATATCTGGTATTATCATTCTTCTCGGATTGGTAAATATCATGATAAGAGGGCTTGCTTTTGGTATTGATTTCAAAGGCGGCACAGAAATCGCTCTCCAATTTCAAAAACCAGTCGACATTTCTTTTGTTAGAGAACAAGTTGATAAAATTGGACTAGGCGAAATAGAAGTAAAAACTTTTGGCGGCTCTACTGGCGTTCTTTTAAGATCAGAATTGCAAGAAATTCCGGCAAACGTAATTCCAGTTGTAAAATCAAGAATAGAAACACTTCTCAACAACAATAATCCCGGAATTCAAAAGGAAATAGTAAGCTCCTCCTCAACTTCAATTACTTATTCTTTTGCCGATTCGCTCACTGCTATAGCAGTTGGTAATCAATTATTCAATTCCGGCTTCCAGACTTCAAAACCAGTTGATGATGCAACGGGTAAAAGCGTTGAAATTAGAATTGGTATTGCAGAATGGTTAAAAGACAATTTGAATGAACAATTCAAAGACAATCGTTTTACAGTACAAAAAGAAGAAAGAGTAGGACCTAAAGTAGGACAAGAATTAAAAACAGATGCAGTTATTGCTATTGCTCTTGCATTGGTTGTAATTCTTATCTACATCGGATTTCGTTTCAAATTTTCTTTTGCTATTGGTGCTGTAATTGCTCTTTTCCACGACGTGTTAATTACTCTAAGTTTGTTCTCAATTCTGTATGGCGTAATTCCGGGATTGAACTTAGAAGTGACTCTAACGGTTGTGGCAGCATTCTTAACACTCATCGGATATTCGATGAACGATACAGTGGTTGTGTTTGATAGAGTTAGAGAATATTTAAAACTTCACAAAACAATTCCACTTGAAGAGAACATGAACCGTGCGATTAACAATACTTTCAGCCGTACAATCATTACTGGTCTTTCGACCATGTTTATGATTATCATCCTTATAATAATGGGTGGTGAAGTATTACGCGGGTTCGCTTTCGCCTTATTCATTGGAATGATTACGGGTACTTACTCTTCTATTTTCGTAGCAAGTGCTTTTGTACTTGAATATGCTAATAGAACTAAGAGTAAAGTTACTTTCTAATTATGATGAATTAGTAATTAGACTTAAATACGTATAAATAAAAAAACCGGCTTATCAGCCGGTTTTTTTATAGTTAAGAAAAAGAAGTTTAGCTAAACTTAACCAGCAACAATGTAATGTCATCGTGCTGTTCTGCATCCCCGCAAAAATCTTCTATTCCACTCAATAATTTATTCTGAATAGCAGCGGCTGAAGATTTAGAATTACCCCTCAATACTTTAATTATTCTCTCTTCGCCAAATTCTTCTTGTTTATTATTCATCGCTTCAGAAATTCCGTCGGAATAAATTACAAATAAGCTGCCGGTTTGCATCTTAACTTCGATTTCTTCCAGCGATGATTCAAACGCCTCGCCTTTATCTAATCCAAGCCCAATTCCACCCGATTTTAAACTCTCGCATTTATCTCCGTTGATTAGTAAAGAATGCGGATGACCGGCACGGCAGAACAAGATTTTGCCCTTCTCAGTATCGATCATTGCCAAAGAGGCGGTTATAAAATAATTTCTCTCCATCTCACCAAAGAGTCGCTTATTAACATCGATTAATATTTGCTTTGGCGATTTATCTTCTGTGCAATACATCCGAATCATTGTTTGTAATTTGGACATGTATAATGCAGCGCTTAAGCCCTTTCCGGAAACGTCACCAACAATAACATAAAGTTTAGTGTCGCTAACTTTTATAAAATCATAATAATCGCCGCCAACATGCTGGGCCGGAATTGTGGTCCCGCTTAACTCTAAATTCTTTATTATCGGAATAGTTTTGGGAAGCAAACTCTCTTGAATGTGTCTTGCATTTTCCAAGTCTCTTTCCAAGCGCTTCTTTTCTATTTCCGAATGGTATAATCGCGCGTTTTCAATGGAGATTGCAGTTTGATTTGCAGCAGAGATTAATAAATCCAAATCTTTTCCGCCAAACTGCGATCCCGTTTGTTTCAATCCAAACAGCAAGAATCCAATAATCTTTTCGCTAATCATTAATGGAATAATCGTGAATATTCCTTCGTTAGTAAATGTATCGGAATCAACCCCAAGTTGAGCGCTAAAGTTTTGAAATTCCAATACCATTCTCTGGTTGTTCTTCTTTCTCTCGGTAAAATAGCTAACAACGTTACCAAATGAATTGAAAGCAACTGGACCAAATTCTCTAATTCCATGATGCTGAATAAGATGGAACAATCCGTCATTCTTTTTAAGCATTAATCCGTATTTGCCAATCTGTAATGAATCGACATAAAGTTCGCGAGTAGAGTTTAGAATATTTTCAATCCCAACAACTTTAGCTATATCTCCGCTGAACTTCAACAATCCTCTTTGAAAGTTGAATTGTTCGGGATAAAATTTTTGTGTTAGATAATCTTGGAAGTGATCTTTTGTAGATTGAAACACAATTGCAAAAACAACAAACACAAAACCGGCAATTGCACCTTGATATTGTGTTCCTATTGCGCTACTAACAACTTGGCCCAACAAAAGCATTATTATAAAATATACCGCTGCAATGGATACAGTAGCAGTTCCATAAATAATAGTGCTTTTTACTGCTTCCCTAATATCCATTAATGCGTATCTGAAAATTGAATAGCCAAATGCAACCGGGATAATTGCAATCAGCATGATAGGCATAAACAAAAGCGGATCATTAAATACAACTTGAGTAGTTGTGGCGGTAAAAAGGATTATGTAGACGACTGAACTAAGTCCAATTGCGAATGCTGCAAGAATTATTCTTATCGCACGTTTCTCAATTTGTGTTTCAACCTTTCTATAACCAATAATAAGAAGTATAAAACTTGTTATTAATGAAGCGAGCACTAAATTTCCAACTAAATTGCCAGTTATGTTAGCAATTTTGGCGAATCCATCTATATAAACATATTTTATCCGTATTAAGAGTACAATTGTTAGAACAATCCAAGGTGCAATTTTTAACGATTTCCTGATCCAATTTTTCTTATCAAAAATTGATTGGATAGGAAAGACACTAAAAAATCTAACCATAGTGAACGCCCAGAAAATTCCACCAATAATAATCAGCACATCAACCGATCCAAAAAAGAACAAATTTCTCAATATAGGATTATCAACTTGCTGTCCTCTAGTTAGCAAACTATTCATAGAAAATAAAACTGAAAATGCCCCAACACTGAAAAACAATCTCTGAATCTTCCCTTCTGGTTTTGCCATAACAACAAAAAATCCGACTATCAACCAGAATGAAGAGAGCAAAGTGAATGCGAGATTATTAAATGCAACCAACTTCTTAACATACACTTTAGCTGTAAATTGTTTTCCATCTCTTTCTACAACGTAAGTAGCGTAATCGCCCGAAGCCACTTCATCAAGTATTTTGCTCGCTACTAAAGTATTTCTAACAAATTTTCCATTTATTGCAACAAGCCTATCCCGGTTTCTAATTCCAGCAACCCAAGTAACCCCATCAACTTTTACTAAGTCGAACCGGATTATATTTTCGCTGCTCGAAAAATCTGAGTCCCGCCATAAACATTCATCATTAGATTGCGCTGTAACATCGAACAGATAGAAATAATTGAGCGCACTAATCATAAATAGAACTGCGGTAAGGAAAAGAATAATATGCGAGAAGTGCTTATTTATTATGGTTTTTATTTTCGATTTCATCATTTCACCTTTATAACAAGGCATGTGATATCATCGGATTGTTCTGCACCGATTGTGAATTGCTCAACACTTTGCTTAATCTCTTCTAGTAGACGTTTAGAATCCAGATTAGTTTTATCAAGCACAAATGCCTCTAAACGTTCATCACTATACTCTTCCCACTTTACATTCATAGCTTCGGTAATTCCGTCAGTAAAGAGAACTAACGTGTCTCCGCTTTCTAGCTGAATAGTATCCGAGAGGTATGGAACGATTGTCTGCATCACTCCGAGAATCATTCCTCCCTTTTTCAATTTGATAATCTCAGAATTTCTAATCAATAAAGGAGGGTTATGCCCGGCATTAACAAAGGTCAATTCCTTTTTGGTATTATTAATGATTCCCCAAAAGAAAGTGATAAAACTTCCATTCGTTGTGTTCTCTGCAACAAGATCGTTTAAAAGATTTGTAGCATCTGAAAGATGCATTTTCATTTTGCAGATTGATTTTAAGAATGCTTGAATATTAGCCATGAGTAGCGCAGCTGGAACACCTTTGCCGGAAACATCTGCAATGGCAAAGAGAACATGATCATCATCTAGTTTGATAATGTCGTAATAATCGCCGCCTACCATTCTTGCCGATTTATTGAATGCGGCCATTTCAAAATTTGAGAATACTGGTATTGACTTAGGCAGCAAATTGTTTTGAATGTTTCGCGCGGTTTCCAAATCTTTTTCAAGTCGCTGCTTTTCCAAAGTTTCCTTAAATAACCTCGCGTTATCAATTGAAATAATGGCAAGACTTCCGACAGAAGAAACAAACTCAATATCAGATTGAGAATAAACCAATTCATTTTTTCGTTTACCAAGAAGAATTAAGCCTTTGGTTTCATTCTTAATCTTCATCGGAACAATCAGATCCACGCCTACTTCAGCAAATGGTTTGAGCTCATCTGTAAATTCTGATCTGGTAAAAACCTTATCAAAAAATTCTTTATTACAAGATTTAAGAGCCGACTTAAGATGTTCCTCATCAAATCGATTTTCCAAGAAAGAAACTAATCCATCCGAGCAAGAAACTACTGCATATTTAGAAACAAGCATCTGTCCAATAAGCGAATACACTAGTAGTTTGCTAATCTGTTCAATTTGCAAAACGCCGCTAAATTCTTTGCCTAAATCGAACAACGAACTTAATTGATTCACTTTTGAATCAAGATCACGATTAACTCTTTTCAATCTATCTACGGCAAGACAATTTTCAATTGCAGTGGCGCCAACGTTTACAATCGTTTTTAAGAAACTTATATCGGAATCATCGTAAGACTTATTTGTTAAGCGAGAGCCAAGAATAATCAATCCGCGCAATCCTTCGGAAGACTTTATTTCTTGATAGACTTGCATCTTATTTGTCGAGATAAAATCTGCCAGCTTATCATTCGAGTCATAATCATCTCCGGTTACAAACGGAAAGGTTGCCAAGACTTGCTGAGTGAATCCTTTAGATGCATGAATTTCAAATATGCGCTCATTATTCAGCAATGCAATCAAACCTTTTGTAGTATGGAATTTACCAAAGCAAGTAAGTAGAATGTTATTTAGGGCAAAGTTAATATCTAAACTGGAATTGATGAGGTTGCTGAAATCAACAAGAGCAGAAAAATTTCTTAACGCGGCATTGTTCTCTGACTGCTGCATTTTATTGGGGGAGATATTTAATCAAAACTACTTGGTTTTTATTATCCGTAATTGTGCCATATTTAACTTCATCCATTAATCGTTTCATCAAGAACATACCCAATCCGCCTACACGTTTTTGTTTATAATATTCACGTAAATCTGGCTCGGGAATTTGCGTAGGATCGAAATGAGTCCCTTCATCGGTAATCGCAATTGTAAACTTTCCTTTTGATGAAGTTATTGAGATGGTTATTTCTCCATTAGTAGAGAATTTATAGGCGTGTTTAATAATGTTTGTGCAAGCTTCGTCAACAGCCAGTATTATCTTGCCAACGGCGTCTTCTCCAAAACCGCTTTGCAACGCTGCAGCTTTGGTAAAATCCCGTATCTGAGCAAGATTGTCGGTCGAGCTTCTGACGACAATTTGTTTATCAAATATTTTTTCTAGTGCATTCAAGATTGCTCTGGACCACTAAATTTTTTGATTGCTTCATTTTCTTCTTTAAAAAATTCGTACAAAATCGGAAAACCGAGTAGATCGAAGATGTTATAAACATTTTCTTTCATATTAGAGAATTTTATATCTCCTTCATTCTCTCTCATTGTTTCCACGTAAGCCATGAAAACCCCTAAACCCGCGCTGCTTATGTACTTCAAATCGTCGAAGTTAACAACCACTTGATATTGTTTCTGATCAAGCAAGCGATTGAAAACATTCTCCAATTCGGGAGCAGTGTGGGCGTCGAGATATCCTTTAACATCAATCACGCTTACGGAACCGACACCCCGTAAGTTGACATTAAATTCCGCCATTAAATATCTCCATCTATTATTATTGTTTTTGTTTCCATTTAAATAAAACTAACGTAATATCATCATGTTGCGGATGGTCTTTTGAAAATAAACTTAAATCTTGCATTACCAAATTAGAAATTTCATCCAAATTTTTACCGCAGTTATCCGAAATTATTTGCTCGAATTTTTCGTACCCAAAATCTTCCCCTAATGAGTTCTTTGCTTCGGGAATACCATCAGAATAACATACGACAATATCATTATTCTTTAATTGAATTTCCATTTCTTTAAGAGAATTTGAAAAACTGTTGGTGAAATCAAGCCCAAGACCAATTCCCGGTGGCTGAAGGCGCTCAACTTTTCCTTCTCTGCATAATACAGATGGAGTGTGTCCGGCTCTCGAGAAATTCATCTTCCCGGTTTTTTTATTTATTACTCCGTACACGGCTGTAACAAAATCTCTCCTTTGAAGATTACCTTTTAGAACCCCGTTAACCTTGGTTAAAAGCTCACTTGGTTTCTGTACAATTTTGGAGAGTGATTCAAAAATTCCTTTTACTTCTGCCATAATAAATGCAGCCGAAATTCCTTTGCCGGAAACATCTGCCACAACAAAACCAAGATTGTCTTCGTCGAGTTCAAAGAAATCATAATAATCGCCTCCGACTTCGAATGCCGGGACAAATAATGCAGAAATTGCTAATTGCGGAGTTGAAGGAACTACTGCCGGTAGAATTTTTCTCTGAATATCTCTAGCCACGTCAAGTTCTTTTTCCAGTCTCTCTTTTTCGATAGATTCTTTAATAAGCATAGCGTTTTCGAGAGCTACCGCCGCATAGTATGCGAAGGCTTGTAATGATTTTCTATCTTCAGTATCAAAAGAATTTCCTCTTGTTCGTGCAGTAAACAAATAACCGTTAATCTTTCCATGCATAGTTAGCGGTGCAACTGCAACAGAATGGAAATGATGTTCTACAAATTTTTTGTCACCAAAGAGTGAGTCATAATCTATCACCTCTATTTGCTCAAACGAAGCATCCCCCGAACCAAGCAACCTATTACTAACGGCATTTGCATCCACATAACCAATTTTATGAACAGAGTTTAATTCAATTCCATTATTTGTATTTGTAACAAGCCATGCTGAATCGGAATTGCATGCTTGTGTAGTCATCGTAGTTATTGTGTCTGCCAATTCCTTAAAGTCAAACACTTGTGTTATTAGTTTCGTTATGTCCATCATAGACGCAACTTCTTGCGCTTTTCTATCGAAAGCTTCGGCAGTTGGTAAATGAAAAAGAGTAATAAAAAAGATCACACCGAAATAAATTGTTCCATAAATCATAACCAAACTAAAGACTGTATGAAGTCCGGGTGAAAAAGTATAGATCATCTGCCGAACGATCTTTGAATCGATCAGAAGTGAAAAAGCTAATCCGAAAACAATTGAAAGAATTATTGAAAGCCCCAACAGATAGTACTTTTGTTTCTTGGTAAGAAAGGCAATCCATGCTACTCTTATTGAGTTTAAGCAGATTAGAACTATCGACACAACATAGAATGCAGAATGCGGATAGTCTAAATTAGGATCAATTAGCAATAGGATGTTTGAAAAAAAGCTTAATGCGAAGAAAACAAGCATTGTGTTGAAATATGTGCTTGGATCTTTCTTCTGCCTTAAAAAGAACAACTCTCGAAACGACGTAAAGATGTAAACAATTGAAGCGATGAATAAGAATATCAGCAATATAGAAAGCAACGAATTAAAGAAATTGAAAGAAATCTTACCATTAATATCTGCTTCGTATGCTGAGTTAGCTATAGAAAGGATGAAGAATAGCAGCGCTCCCAATATTCCAATATTTAATACTAAAGAGAGAGGCGCGTCTAGCTTGTTAACTAAAGACTGATGCAAATAATTGTATAGGAAGTAAATAGTAAAGAAAACAATTCCTTCATGAATCAACGCTAAGACAAAAACATCGTGAACCGGAAAAATTAAGTTGAATAAGAAAAGAAAGATTGAGAGCAATATTGCATTCTCTAATCCTCTTACGCCGGAAAATTTAAAATTTGTCTTTATCAACTTTTCAATTCCTAATCTCTGTTAACTTTATGTCTAAGTGTATCTAAATTCAAGCGTTTAAGTTTTCGATTTACTTCTTTCATTTTTTGTTGAAATTTTTTGCTGTTAGCTGAATCTTTCATTGCTGCTTGGAAGGATGAATCATTCTTCATTGCATCTTCCACAAGTTGAGAAATATTCATACTGCCAACCATCTTTAAGGCTTCACTTGTAATTTTTATAGGATCAACTGTAGTAATGGAAATTTCCGGGATCGGGGGAACTATCCGTATCCCACTTGAACTTGAGCGACTGCTCCGTTTTCCGGAATGCTGCACGGTAATATTTTGTAATTGTTTAGCTACTTTTTCTAAGTTAATTCTAACTGAATCATTTATCATTTTTGATAAATCACTCACATTAACAGAGATTCTATACTTATTCGAATCAATTTTAAATTTCATTTTCTCTGGAACTTCGCGGACAGATGGAGGTTCTGGCGGTGCATCCGGACCGTCCCACTTAAATGCTTGGTTACTAGCAAACTCAGTAGCGGCCATTTTACCCTCCTCAAAAGCTCTAACTTGATTTTCAAACTGTTCTTCGTTCCATGTAAAATCAGTTTCAGCCACGGTGTCTGGGGTCATTAATAGATACTTTGTTGAAGGAATCTCTCTGCCCGATTTGACCAGACTTGCTAGCTCTGTACGATTCATATCTTCCATACCCGGAAAGATATTTTGTGCTTTTTCATAATCAACTTTCTGAGCAAAGTAAACAAGATCTGCAAGCATTGCTCGTTGCACTTCCGTAATCTTTGGATTTACTGCATAAGCATTTTTTTCGTTCACCAAAACACAAGCATAAATTTCTTTTCGGTAAGAGCTAAGAACCGAATCAACGATTTGTCTTTGCTTACTATTGAGGTTTAAGAAGTTTTTGAATGTCTCAAAGTTTTTTGTATTTGGGTTAAAGTTAGCCGGTTTAATATCATAAATCTGCTGTCCATCGTTATTAGATAGCACCAAAGCTTTTTTCTTAGACTGATCTAGAGGCAGACTCTGATAAAGAGCAAAATTGAATAGGTCCTCTTGCGAAATTTCGGTTTCCGAAATTAAAGGTTTCAAACCGCCTGTATAAAGTGAAAGTAAACTCTTTTTACCTTCCTCAATCATGCTGGAGATACCTTTTCTATTGCTTCGGAAAAACAACATAAGAACAACAGTAAGAACCAGCAATAAAATAAATGGAGAATACTTTTTGATATTTTCAGCGGTTAATTTTTTTTTTGCCGATGGTGTTTCCATCTTATACTTTCAGTTCCTTTTGATATGGTTCAAGCATCACTTTTAATGTTTCCCTTGCTCTGAAAATTCTCGATTTTATTGTTCCAACCTCAGTCCCGAGTGAATCTGCGATTTCTTTATAGCTAAAACCGTCAATATCCCTCATAACAAGAGGCACACGTAAACGTTCAGGAAGCTTTTCAATTGCGCCGCGGACTAAACTTGGAATATCTATGTCTTCAGAAAAAGGTCCGGTTCCATAATCGGTATCCGAATCTTTTATTGGTACAAAAATACTCCTAACCCGTTTCTTTCTTAAATAGTCCCGGCACTTATTAACAGTGATTCTATATAACCAAGTTGTGAATTTAGATTCGAATCTAAACTCGGCGAGCTTGTGATAGACACTAATAAACACATCTTGAGAAATGTCGTCAACATACTCAGCATCGCCTAAAGTTAAGAACACAAGATTGCGAACCTTCTCTTTATGCTTAATAACTAAAGTCCGGAACGTAGTTTCGTCACCCTTAATAAAATTTCGGATGAGCTCGAAATCCTCTTCACGTTCGGATTTAGCCTCACTAAAATCAAACTGATCTTGTTCTTTTTGAAGATCCATTTCTTTAGACGATGTTAAGTTTTTATAGTTCCTTTAACTAGGAATTTTGATATGCAAAATATATCTAACTACCAAGTAAAAGAACTTTATTTTTACTAATAGATTAAATAACTTTGGTCGCCAATATAATTATTTGTACACGATTATATCCATCATTAGCGCTGAAATTTAAAGTTTTAAAAACGCATACAATTTTAACAAAAACTAAGGAGTTAACATGAAGATCAAACCGGTTGAAAAGTACAATGCAGTTGTAGTTGAACTAGTTGGTAATGTTATGGGCGGTCCAGAAGCTCAAGAATTTAGCGATCTTCTACATAAGTGTATTGATGACAACAAAAAGAACGTAGTTATTGACTTGGCTGAGACCAAATTTATGAATAGCTCCGGCTTAGGCATGTTGATTAGCGGCTATACTACAATGAAGAATGGCGGCGGTGCACTAAAGCTTGCTAACGCAACCGAGAAAATCGAAAGTTTGCTTGTTATTACAAAGCTTATCACAATTTTCGAGAACTTCTCTTCAGTTGATGACGCTATAAAGAGTTTTGGCAATTAATTTTACGATGTAAAAGCTGTTTTCACTCCGGCTGAAATGACCGGAGTTTTTTTTGTCTAATAAGCTAGAGGATTTAATGAGCGTCGGAATTATAGTCGGAAGCCAGTGGGGCGATGAAGGTAAAGGGAAAATTGTAGACATTCTTAGCGAGAATTATGAAATTGTAGTCAGATACCAAGGTGGCGCTAACGCCGGCCATACAGTTGAAATTGGAGATAAGAAATTTATCCTTCACTTAATTCCTTCCGGAATTCTAAGAGAAAACGTTATCTGTGTTATTGGGAATGGCGTTGTTATTGACCCGAAAGCACTATTAGATGAAATAAAACAGTTAGAAGAACTTGGTATAAATATTAAGGGACGATTATTTATAAGCCACAATGCACATCTTATTATGCCTTACCATAAATTGCTGGATTCTATCAATGAAAGCGGCTCTTCAAAAATTGGAACTACCGGGCGCGGCATAGGACCATCATACATAGATAAATATGCCCGCAGCGGAATAAGAATAGTTGATCTTCTAGATAAAAAAATCCTTGAAGAAAAAATCCGCTGTAATATTGATGAAAAGAATAATCTGCTAAAGAAAGTTTATAACCACGCTGAACTGAATGTTGAAGAAATTATAAAAGAATATCTTGATTTCGATGACCAAATAGATGAGTACATTACTGATACAACTCATTTTCTTCACGAGGCCTTATCTTCCGGCAGATCAATACTTCTAGAAGGCGCACAAGGCACCCTTTTAGATGTTGATCATGGAACTTATCCATTTGTTACTTCATCAAATCCCACTTCTGGCGGTGCATGTACCGGTTCCGGAATTCCTCCAACAAAAATCACTTCTGTTGTTGGTATTGTAAAAGCGTATACAACTCGTGTTGGTCTTGGTCCATTTCCAACAGAATTGCTAGACGAAACCGGCGAAAAACTCCGTTCTATAGGTGCTGAATTTGGAGCTACAACCGGACGCCCTCGTCGCTGCGGATGGTATGATGCATTCTTGGTTAATTATTCAAGAATGATTAATGGAATTGACCGCGCCGCTATCACAAAGCTTGATGTGTTAAGCAGTTTTGATGAGATCAAAGTTTGTGTTGGTTATGAATACAAAGGGAAAAAACTAAAATCCTTCCCTACCGACGTTAACCGGCTTTCAAATGTTACACCAGTTTATGAAACTCTGCCGGGTTGGAATGCCGATATCTCAAAAGCAAAGACTATGGATGAGTTGCCATCTCGAGCAAAAGATTATCTTGATTTCATGGCAAAGAAAAGCGGATTTGAAATTGGATTGGTTTCGGTTGGTCCAAAACGGGATGAGACAATAATTTTATAGACGATTTTTTGCACCGACAATAATTTCGTTTAGGTACGCTGCTTTTGTAAATTTAAAATGGAATTCGTTTCGGAGTAAAAAATGAAATACTCATCCGGTCCAAAATCGTTAAATCTGAAGCTTACCTTGCTTGTAATTGGAGCTGTAATTGCGTTTGCAACGCTCTATTACACTCAAAACCTCGTAGCAAAACTTCAACAGCGCGAAAAAGAAATTGTTCAACTTTACGCAAGCGGTTTGGAATTTGCAGCTAATCCAGAAACAACTAACAGCGACCTAAGTTTCATCTTCAATAATATAATTAGCCGAATCGACTTCCCCATTGTGCTAACTGATAATCAGAATCAAGTTTCCAACGCAGTTGGTTTTGGATATAAAAATATTGATCACGATTCAACAATCACATCGTCCGAATTAGTGAAATTGCTGCAAAGCAAAGTCAAGGAATTAGCTTCAACCCATCAGCCAATTGATGTTCGTACACCGGATGGTAAAATTCTCTCCAGAATTTATTTCGGCGATTCTGAGATAATTCAACGACTCCGCTATTATCCTTTTCTGCAAATAATCTTTGCCATTTTATTTATTGCAATTGCCTATTCAAGTTTCAGTTATATAAAAAGAAACGAGCAAAGCAATATCTGGGTTGGAATGAGTAAGGAAACAGCTCACCAACTTGGAACTCCAATCTCAAGCTTAATGGGTTGGAATGAAATCCTTAAAATGAATTACGACAATCCGGATAAAGTATTAGATACCTCGGAAGAAATTGACAGTGATTTACTGAGATTGAACAAAATAACAAAACGTTTTTCAAAAATCGGATCAAAACCAGAGCTGAAAAGCGATTCCCCGTATATGGTCATCGAAAAAGTGATTAATTATTTCTCCCGGAGACTCCCACAGCTTGGTAAAAGTGTTGAGATTACTTTGGATGGAGATAAAGACGCCAAAGCAAAATTAAATGCCGAGCTATTTGAATGGGTAGCTGAAAATTTGATTAAAAATGCGCTTGATGCAATTGAGCATAAAGATGGTAAAATTCACTTTTTAATACAAAAAACAAAGAATAAGATCGAAATCGAAGTATCCGACAATGGAAAAGGCATAGAAGCCGGCAAACGCAAAGATATTTTCCGTCCCGGATTTAGCACGAAAAAAAGGGGCTGGGGACTTGGATTAAGTCTGTCCAAGAGAATAATTCAAGATTACCATAGCGGTAAAATATTTGTAAAAAGCTCGACGATCAATATGGGAACCACATTCAAAATTCAACTACCTACTTCGGAAGAAATTACTTGAAATTGCTACCGCACAGTCACCAATTTTAAAGCTGAATCTGGTTCATAATTCTTTTTATTCAGAAAAAATTAGAAAAACTTTCCTATACATCATTATTTTTTTGAACAACACTAAACTTCTGATTGGTAAGCTCGATAATCTTATTGGTATGAAGATTGAATACTCAAAAGTATATTCTTATACTGTGAATCAGTAACCCCTCCTTAAATTACTGATAGACTGCTAAGGTCCGCCCTCAACCTTGGCAGTCGCTTTTTTAAACCAACTCAAAGACAAACCATTTAGCAAGCTCAATTCATTTTTGTTAATTATTCAAAAAAAACAATAAATTACAGCCCCAATTTCACAAAAAGCGGAAAACTGATGAAAAAGAGCAAACGCCCATCTTGGGATCAATACTTCTTAAAAGTGGCTATGCTTGTTTCTGAGCGGGCAACGTGCCCAAGAATGCACTGTGGATGCGTTTTGGTTCGAGACAGACAAATTCTTTCTACCGGATACAATGGCTCAATTCCGGGCGATGCTCACTGTGAGGATGATGGTTGCTTATTAGTTGATAACCATTGCGTACGAACAATACATGCTGAGATGAATGCGATTTTACAATGTTCGTCTCATGGAATCAGCACAGCAAATGCAACAGCGTATGTTACTAATATGCCTTGCACCAATTGTTCTAAGGCCCTTATTGCCGCCGGAATTAAAGAAATAGTAATTTTTTCTGATTATCATGATACTTTAGCCGAAAAGTTTTTTAAGATAGCAAAAGTGAAGATAAAACGTTTGAACATTCCGGAACGTGGAATTGAGTATGATATTGATAGCTTTACCTCAGCTAAAAAGTTTAAAAAGTAGTTTTATTTAATAGAAATCAAAAAAGTATTTTTTCTGGTGATAATGAGATGGCATTGAAACTTTCTAAAGAGAATTTAAATAAATATCAGCGTCCGGAAAATTTCTTCAACAGAGATTTAAGTTGGCTGGAATTTAATAGACGCGTTTTGGAAGAAGCGCTAAATCCGGAACTTCCGCTTTTAGACCAAGTGAAGTTTATTTCGATATTTTTTTCCAACCTCGACGAATTTTACATGATTCGTATTGCCGGAATTAAAGAGCAAATTCGCGCCAAAGTTATTGATACTTCCATTGATGGTTTGTCACCCATGGAACAGCTAAAGTTGATTGAAACTTCTGTTCAAGAAATGATAAAAAAGATTTACGACTTCTGGCAGTGCAATGTTATTCCTAGATTAAAAGAAAACAAAATTTGTATTTGCGAACTAAATCAGCTTACAAAAGAAGAACGAGACGCGCTTAATGATTATTTCGTTCAAGAAATTTATCCGGTATTAACACCGCTCGCATTCGATCCGGGTAGACCTTTCCCCTACATTTCGAATTTAAGTTTAAGTTTTGCAGTTAGAATTAAAAAGCCAAACGGAGAAAAGAATTTCGCTCGTATAAAAGTGCCTACGAATCTCCCACGTTTGTTAAGGGTTGACCAAATAATAAAAACCAAACCGAAAAATGGCAACGGAGTGGTCAAATTTATTTGGATTGGTGATTTAATTAAGAACAATATGTATTACCTCTTCCCGGGTATAGAAATTCTTGAAGCATATAGATTTAGAATTACCCGCGATACAGATCTCGAAATTCAAGAAGATGAAGCTGATGATCTTCTCCAAGTAATTGAAGAAAACATTAAACAAAGAAAATTTGGTTCTGTTGTTCGGTTGGAAGTTGAAAAACAAATGCCGGAATACATGATTGAAACACTTATTGAGAATTTGGAAATTGATCGTGAAGATGTTCATATAATTGATGGCGCACTTGGCTTAAGTGATGTTATGCTTTTATATGATTTACAACTCCCACATCTAAAAGAGAAGCCGTTTCATGCAGTTACGCCGGAACCGTTCGAAGAGGAAAACATTTTCTCATTAATTCAGAAAAAAGATATTCTACTTTATCATCCTTATGATTCCTTTAATCCGGTTGTGGAATTTGTAAAACAAGCTTCACGCGATCCGGAAGTACTTGCGATCAAACAAACTCTTTATAGAGTTGGATTGAACTCACCAATTGTAAGATGTTTAATTGAAGCCGCCGAAAGGAAAAAACAAGTAGCTGTTTTGGTTGAGCTAAAAGCTCGCTTCGATGAGGAGAATAATATTTACTGGGCGCGTGAACTTGAAAAAGCCGGCGTTCATGTTGTTTATGGATTAGTAGGACTCAAAACTCACGCAAAGATGACTCTTGTTGTTCGGAAAGAAGCTGATGGAGTAAAACGTTATGTTCATCTTGGAACCGGAAATTATAACACAACAACCGCGCGGATATATACCGATGTAGGCTACTTCACCGTCAATCCAGAAATTTGTGCCGATGTTTCAGAAATTTTTAATTACTTAACCGGCTATTCGGAACAAAAAATTTATCGTAAGCTTTCAGTTGCACCAATAAATATGAGAGAAAAATTTATTGAGCTGATTGAACGAGAAATTAAAAATGTAAAAAGCAGCGGACAAGGTTATTTAGTTTTCAAGTTGAATTCACTTGTCGATCCTCTCTTGATAGCTGCTATGTATGAAGCTTCTCGTTGTGGTGTTAAGATTGATTTGATTGTTCGGGGTATTTCTTGTTTAATGCCTCAAGTCCCGGGCTTGAGCGAAAACATCAGAGTAATAAGTATTGTTGGAAGGTTTTTAGAGCATAGCAGAATTTACTATTTCTACAATAACGGTAAGGATGAAATCTATTGTAGTTCTGCCGATATAATGCAGCGTAATCTTGATAGAAGAGTTGAAATTACTTTCCCTATTAACGATCCGGAATTGAAGAACTTCATAAAGGATTCTGTACTCAGAACTATACTTGATGATAATGTTAAAGCTCGTGTATTACTGCCAACCGGGAAATATGTAGCAAACAGACCGGTTTACAATGAAGCTACGTTGAGTCATCAAGATTGGATGATTCAAAAAGCATCTGCCGGACAGAAGAAAATTATTCAGCGAGATTTATCTACTTCATAAATCTTAATGCTACTCCAACTCCGGCAAACCATTCGGTTTTACTTTTAGATAAAGTAGACCCGATTGAAAAATCTACTTGCAAATTTTCCGTTTGTAAATAGGTAATCCCGCAATCAAAGAAATTATCGGGCGTTAAACCATTACTTGTTTGTCCAAAAATTTCGGCAAACAACCCGATTCTGTCTGATAAATCCAAACCTAACGATAAAGAATAATCAGCTAGATATTTATTCAGATCGCTGGAATATTCAACTCCAACATTACCGGCAAGCGCACTAAACTCATTAATTTCTTGCTCGCCCAACAACATGAATTTTGGTTCAAACTTTTCCGGTTTTAGTTCTTCCGCACCAAACGGCAATGTTACTTCAAATAAAACAGCAAAATTTGTTAAAAAGACTTCTTGATTTCGCAAAACAAATTTCGAACCTACCATCAAATCATTAATTCCATGAACAGATGAAGCATATTGACCCAAGGTGGATTTGTTGGAAAAGTATCCACCGCCAAATCGAAATTCCAAATTGGAGAAAACACCATATCTGAACAAAGTGCTAAATAATGAAACTGATCTGTTCTCAAGTATCTCGCCAAATTCATTAACTTTTTGCTGCTGAAAAGAAAAACCAGTTTCAACTTGGAAACTTCCCAATGGAACTGCTACCGCAGACTCAGTTACATCCGGTCTATCAGTAATTAAATCTGGCATTGTAGACTGGCCCAAAATAATTGATGTAAAGAATAATGTTGATACGAAAATACATTTCAAATTTTTATTCATCAAAACAATCTCCATATCTGAGCAACGAAAAAGCAAAGTACAATTCCCATTGCAACAGGAAGAAAAGTAGAAATTAGAGTCCACTTCATACTTTTAGTTTCTTTGTAGATGGTGTAAATTGTTGTTGAGCAAGGATTATGCAGCAAGCTGAACAGCATCAAGTTAATGCCGGTTAAAACCGTCCACCCTCCCGATTGCAGTAACGCAGCTGTATCATTTACCGATTCCATTTCGAACATAACACCGCTGCCCACACCAACTCCTACAATTTTTGTTGTGAGAACAGTAAGCATCAAAACCGTCGGAATTACAATTTCATTGGCCGGGATAGCAATTATGTATGCCAAAATAATAACTCCGTTCAAACCAATTATCATAGCATATGGATCAGCAAAATGAATAAAGTGTTCACCAATACTTACTCCACCAACAGTAACATTAGCAACAAGCCAAATTGCAACACCAGCCGGAGCTGCGAAAACAATAGCTCGCCACAGAACCATAAGAGTTCTATCAATTAGAGAAGTGTAAAGTGTTTGAAAAAAACGTGGCGGACGATACGGGGGTAATTCCAAACTAAAAGCGGAAGCTTCACCTTTCAAAACTGATCTCGATAGCGACCAAGATACAATCAAACTAAAAACAACTCCAAGTACTGCAACCACCATTACGGCGGCAGCGCTTGCAATACCAGCAAGATAAGAAGGAACCGCGCCTCCAATAAAAATTGTTGCAATTAATATTTGAGTTGGCCACCTACCGTTGCACAAAGAAAAATTATTCGTGATGATCGCAATCAATCTTTCTCTCGGACTATCAATAATTCTTGCAGCAATAACACCCGCAGCGTTACAGCCAAATCCCATACTCATTGTAAGAGCTTGCTTGCCGTGCGCACCTACTCTCTTGTAAAGATTATCCATATTAAACGCTACGCGTGGTAAATAACCGAAATCTTCAAGTAGAGTAAACAGTGGGAAAAATATTGCCATTGGGGGAAGCATTACACTTATCACCCATGCAAGAGCTAAGTATGCGCCATCAATTAATACTCCACTTAACCACCAAGGAAAATGGAGAAAGTTTGCCCCTTCCTTTAGCAATGGTTGTAGAGTATCCACTAACAAGGAAGCTATCATTGCTGAGGGAACATTAGCACCGCTAATTGTTAACCAGAAAACAACAACTAGCAATAAAAACATGATTGGGAATCCGGTCCACTTACCAGTTACAATTTTATCAATCCATCTATCCCAGTTAAACTTTTGTTTTTCACCGGATCGTGTTACAGCAACATCCGCTATTCTAGCCGCATCGGTATAGATCGATTCAAGAATCGCATCGTGTAGATTCTCTCCAATCTCCCAGCGGTACTTATTAGCTTTATTAATTATCTCTTCAACTTGGTTCATCTAATTTTCCGTTTCTAAGGCAAATTTAATTTTGAACTCAACTGTTTTCTGTTTCTACTACTGTTAAACTTCCAATTTCACCACTGCGGACAGCATCAATAACTCTTTGATCACCTTCGAGTAAACGCAAAGCAATCCAACGTGTGTTGGCAAGATTAGGAAATTGAGATTCGAGCTGTTTATTCAAATCTTCTACAGCATGCGAAACGTTTTTAATTTCGCTTGTCATTCTGTACGGCTTGCAAACATATTCACCGGTCGCAACAGCATTAATATTTTTTAGAAGTTCTGGAATTCCCACTCCTTGTCTTGCCGCAGTTGGAATAACCGGAATTCCCAGACTTTTAGAAAGCAATCTTTCGTCAACACTGATGTGATGGCGCTTGGCTTCATCAATAAGATTCAAACAAAGAACTGCCCGGTCGGTTATTTCCAAGACTTGCAAAGCTAAATTTAGATTTCTTTCTAAGCGAGAAGCATCAACAACAATAATTGTTACATCGGGCTGACCAAACAAAATAAAATCGCGGGCAATTTCTTCATCGGTACTGGTAGATAGCAAAGAGTAGGTTCCGGGTAAATCAACAATTTTAAAACGCTTATCACCATATTGAAAGCCACCTTCAGCGCGACCAACTGTTTTTCCCGGCCAGTTGCCTGTGTGCTGACGAAGCCCGGTTAGAGCATTAAATACAGTACTTTTCCCGGTGTTAGGATTTCCGGCAAGCGCAACAACGTAATCGAAGTTCGACATATCAATACCGAGCTTAACTAAGTTTGCGGAGTTATGCGCCGGACAAGTAGCACAATTAGTATCTACAGCCATCTAATTCTCTTTCAATTTTTTAATATGTATTAAATCCGATTGGTTTTTTCTAAGAGCAATTAACGCCCCACGTACTTCATATGCTGACGGATCACCTTTCAAGCTTTTTAGTCTTGCGTGAACGACCGTTCCGGGTACAATTCCAAAATCCAGCATGCGTCTTCTTTGCTGACCGCGCATTGCGTTTGAAATACCAAGTACAGTTGCGGCCTCATCTATTTGAAGTGAAGATAAATTCTCAAATGATTCTTGCACGCTTTCCTTTTCCGAAAATGGAAGAACGGTAAGATTGGATGCAAGTACCGGAGCTAAAACACATTCTTCGCCGTCGGCTTCAAACCGAATTTTATCTTTAGAACTTTGCAAAACATAAATCTGCATTCCGGGATATAATCCTTGCGCTGTCAGCTGTGCATAAACTTCCTTGGGTTCATCTTCAATGTGAATAATTCTAGCATACTTCCCTTCTTCCAAATTATTTAGCGTAATTCCTTCCTTAGAAAGAATTTCGCCATCGGCATTAGGAATCGGATCGCCGTGCGGATCAACTAATGGATTGCCAAGCCTTGCAGCTAAACGGTTTGCATCTTCATCTGTAGTTTCATGTTCCTTTTCTTCTGCAATTGCATGCCATTCGTTTTCGGAAACACTTGTGTTGTCCGCTAAATATCTTTCCCATAAACGATGAATACGCACAACACGTATCGCGTAGCTTCTTCCTTCAGTTGTAAGGGAAATTTTATTGCCGGTTGAAGTAACTAAACCCATCGACTCGAGATTAGAAATTACCGAAGCAGTTTGATCAGCTTTAAGAGTTAGATTTCCAGTCAAACTATTTAACGAGCAGTCCAAGTTTTTGAATTCGCAATCGTACAGATGCTTTAACGCATCTTCAATTAAAACGCGTCCTGTTTGAGATTTTATTTTTTTCCATCTGGACAAAAGCCCTTTGCCCGGGAAAAACAAAATCACCAGTATTAACAAAGCAGAAAAGAAAAAGAATAACGCCAAAACCGGATCAGTCATTTTTTTCTCCTTCTCGATTTAATTCTTTTAGAAAAAGACTCTCCGAGATTTTTTGACTCAATGAAATAACTTTATCCTCGAATTTTATTGTAAAGGATTTATCGAAATCAAGTTTATCGATAACCTCGAATTTGGTATTCAAAACAAAACCAACTTTTGTAAGGTAACTAATTAATTTTTTTTCGTGGTCATCAACCTGAACAAATTCATAAGATGAACCTTCAGTAGCAGCAGCCAGAGTAATAAAATTCTGATCTTCCGGCAATGTTCCATTCTTTTTGGGAATTGGATGTCCGTGCGGATCAAAATCCGGAAATCCCAAATATTCATCAATACGGTCAATCAATTTTTCCGAAGTATGGTGCTCAAGAACTTCCGCTTGTTCATGAACTTCGCTCCATGGCATATCCAGTACTTCAATTAAGAATAATTCCCAGAGACGGTGACGCCGAATAACATTTAAAGCCATGTTCTCGCCTTTATCTGTTAATTCCATTCCCTTATACTTTTCATAGGAGATCAAACCGTGCTTAGACAGTTTTTTGGCCATGTCACTTATGGCTGCTTTAGACACAGATAATTCTTGAGCAAGCTTTACCGCATTTATTTTTTCTCCAAACGCCTTTTGGTGGTTGAAGATTTTTTTCAAATAATTTTCTGTTGATATTGTAGACATGTTTTTTTTAGTAACAAATTAAGTATGACTTATCATTAAGTCAAGCATCCATGATTTTTTTTTAAAGTATACTTAATTCTACTTATTGGTAATAAGTGAACTAATTACAGCTATTTTGCATTTTCTCTCTATTAGAATCTAAAAATCACTATTTTTGAAACCAAAATTGGAGAACAAATGTCAGTAATTTCTCGAGATCAAGTTATAAATGCTCTTAGAAAGGTCGATGATCCCGATCTGCACAAAGATTTAGTAACACTAAACATGATTAAAGATGTAAAAATAGATGGCGGTAATGTCTCGGTCGTTGTTGAATTAACAACCCCAGCTTGCCCGCTTAAAGATAAAATTCAACAAGATTGTATTAATGCAATAAAGAGTGATATTCCAAGTGTGGGAAAAATTGATGTTAAGATGGATGCCCGCGTTCAACCAAGCATTAATCAACGCATTAGTACTCTTCTTCCCGGCGTCAAAAATACAATTGCGGTTGCAAGCGGAAAAGGTGGAGTGGGCAAAAGCACTGTTGCAGTTAATCTGGCTGTTGCACTTGCTATGGACGGAGCTAAAGTCGGTTTGATTGATGCAGATATTTATGGTCCTAGCGTTCCGTTAATGTTTGGCTTGAATGAAAAGCCTAAGATTTTTCAAGATACCGAGACTGCCAAAATGATTCCGCTTGAAAATTTTGGCGTAAAATTAATGTCTATCGGCTTTTTGATTGATGAAGATGCACCGGTTATTTGGCGCGGACCTATGGCAAGCGGTGCGATAAAGCAATTTATGAGTGATGTTCATTGGGGTGAGTTAGATTACTTAATCTTCGATCTTCCTCCCGGAACCGGCGATATTCAGTTAACACTTGTTCAAACCATTCCATTAACCGGCGCTGTAATTGTCACTACACCGCAAGAAGCATCAATAATAGATGTGAAAAAAGCGCTAGCTATGTTTCAGCGAGTTAATGTTCCAATACTTGGCATTGTAGAAAATATGAGCTATTTTTTGGCGCCCGATACTGGAAAACGTTACGATATTTTTGGTACTGACGGCGGCAAAAAACTTGCCGAACAGCTTTCTCTTACACTACTTGGTCAACTGCCAATTAATCAAAACATCCGCGAAGGTGGAGACAAAGGCAAGCCGGTCGTATTCGATCAACCGGAAAGCGAACAAGCAAAACAAATTCTTGGAATAAGCAGAAATTTAGCAGCTGAAGTAAGCAAATCAAATTTTAATTCAAGCGCACCTAAGATTGAAATTTCGCTTGAAGATTAATTATGAGTGGAGTTTAAAATGAGCGATGCTCTAAACGAAAAAGTATTGAAAGCACTTGAGACTATTAGACCATATCTAAAAGCAGATGGCGGCGATGTTGAGCTTGTTAAAGTTACACCGGAAGGAATTGTTGAAGTAAAGTTAACCGGCGCTTGCAGCGACTGCCCGATGTCTCAGATGACACTCCGCGCCGGAGTAGAACGCGCACTAATTAAAGAAGTGCCGGGAATAAGAAGAGTTGAAGCTGTTAGCTGACAGCTAGTTTAATACACAAATACAAAGAGGAAACGATGCGTAAAAAAGTAATTGCCGGTAATTGGAAAATGAATAACGATTTAAACGGCACAGTTAATTTGATTTCAGATCTTAAAAAAGGTGTTAACGATCAAACCAAAGCAACAGTAATTGTTTGTCCACCTTTTACATCACTTGAAACCGCGCAAACACTACTAAAAGATTCATTGATTAAGTTTGGCGCACAGAATATGTACTTTGAGGAAAGCGGCGCTTTCACCGGTGAGATTTCTCCTTCAATGCTTAAAAGCGTCGGCTGCGAATATGTAATTCTTGGCCACTCAGAACGCAGAACTATTTTTGGCGAATCTGACCAGATCATCAACAAGAAAATTAAAACCGCAATTAAGCATAATTTGAAACCGATATTCTGTATTGGCGAGACTCTTGAAGAGAGAGAAAAAGGTGTAACATTTGATATTATTGAAAAACAAATTCGTTTTGGTTTGGAAGGTTTGACAGAATCCGATCTTACTACAATGATTATTGCTTACGAACCAGTTTGGGCAATTGGAACCGGCAAAACAGCTTCTAACGAACAAGCACAAGAAGTTCATGAATTCATCAGAAATCTCATAACTAAACTTTTTTCGGCCGAATTTGCCCAGAAATTAATTATTCAATATGGTGGAAGCGTTAAGCCGGAGAATGCCAAAGAATTGTTGGGTCAGCAGGATATAGATGGTGCATTAGTTGGCGGGGCTTGCCTCAAAGCCGATTCATTCCTTAAGATTATTGACGCTATTTAAATACTTTTAAATCCTTCGTTTTTGCTTCAAAATAGGGCTCTTTTAGAGCCCTTAAATTTAAGATTTTATTGATACCCCCCCCCTCGATTTCGTATATTTGCATGATTTATTTGGAAAAATTCGGAAAATGATGAGAAAATTTAGATTCCTTTTCACCCTTGCCTTACTATTACCAATTTTAACATATGCCGAAGTAAAAGTCACTTCTCTGCCGGCAAACAAAAACCAGAGTTTCGACAATATTTTCTTTGGGGCCTCCCAAACTAGGAATGTTTTCTTAATAAACGACTCTTGGAAAGTTTACCACGAAAGCGATCCTTACAACAAAGTGAAAATTTCCGTCCCGGCAGTTTTTGAAGGCGAAGATGTTCTTGTTTTTGAAAGAAATCTTGAATTTACTGAGCAGCAGATTAACAAGAACCAAATCAAGATTGGATTTTTAGGATTAAATAATGGCGCGGAAATATCTGTTAATGGAAACAGTATTTATATTCATTACAGAGGTACAACTCCATTCGAAGTGTCGCTACCAAAAGACATTTTGCGGTTTGATAAGGCAAACAGAATTTCGATCAAGATTAATAGAAAATTAGATTCCGAAACTACAATTCCGACAAAGCAAAGATTTCTTTTCCCGGAATTTGGAAGCGGAATCATTCGTGATGTTTACGTAAAAATTGTTCCGCAATTCTCAATCTCAAAAGTTGATTATTCTTATACTCTAGATCAATTTTCGAATGGTAAAATTAATTTTAATGTTC